>CANPNZ010000058.1 GCA_947575605.1 uncultured Clostridium sp. | reverse complement strand
TTTCTTCATTCTTCTCACCCATTTCCATTTATATTTCTATCAAATTGCACATCTGTTGCAATAAAGTAAATTCCATATACTAATATAAACATTCCAAGTATAATTCCAATATTTTTTAAAATTTCTTCCATTGTTACTGCTACTGTAAATATTTGACCGACACCTAAAATAACAGGAATACTAATTATTACTGGCAATACCATTGGAATCGCAAAATAGAAAAGTATTTGTTTGAATATCGTTCTATTTATCTGTAATTCATCCACTCCTAATTTCCTCAATAATTCATATCTATATTTGTATTTTTCTGAATCACTTAATTGTTGTATTGCTAAAAGAGTAGCTGTTGCCATTACAAAAATAAGTGCTACATAAAACGCTAGAAATGACATAATTGTATAAAATGATTTTGTTTGGCTCATTCTTTCACCTTTTGTTTGTACATTTGCAAGTGATATTTCTATATTATAATTTTGTTCTTCTCCATTAGCTTCTCCTGCTATTTCTCTCTCTTGCTTTATAATATAATTACTTAATTCTTTATAAAACTTCTCATCTGTCATATTTTCTGTTGTAGCAACAAAATTATAAGCAAAGTCCAAATAATAGATTTTATCTGCTCCATCTTCTTGCTCTGTTACAATTGTACTGTATTTATCATTTTTATTTCTTAATCTTTGGTCCTCTTTTTCTATTAATGGTATTAAACTGTCTGGTACTATAATTGCATAACACGAACCATTAAATCCAACTTGTGCAATATTTTCGCTTCTAATTTCTTTTATTTTTACATTTTTTCCTACTATTTTAGTTTTATCGTTTTCTTTAGTATATTTTTCAAGTCCCTCTTTGGCTGTTTTTAAACAATTAATTATAATTTCGTCATCTTGTAAATCTACTTTTTCGTATCCTAATATTTCTCTTAGTTTATTATAAGTTGTTAAACTTAATACACAATCAATTTCTTTATCAATTGCTCCTTTAAATGGTGTTTTTTCAAATGCTGTTGATAATCCTATCCCTTTTATATTATATAACCTATACTCATACATATCTTTTACTTTTGTATTTTTTCCAATATACTCTTTATATTTTGAAAAGTCTCCATCTGCTGTACTAATCATTATTTCATAAGGATAACCCATTTCAATTTCGTTATTTATCATATTGTTCATAAGTAGTGCTACATTTCCACCAATTAATATAATAGTAAACATTAATGCAATTGTTCCTAAACTTAAACTCATTGTGTTAATTTTTGAGGTTAAATTTCTATATAAAAACATATTATCTTTTTTATATTTTCTTGATTTATTGTTTAAATATCTTTTTACAATAAAACTTGATATACTAATATAAAATAGATATATTCCTACTATTAACATGATAATTGCTATAAATATATTTTTACCTTTCATATTACTTGCATTTGCAAATTCATTATTATTTATTAATACTGCTCCTACTAATAGTGCAATTGATAGAGTAAAAAGTATAACATTTCCTTTTGCATTTTTTATCATATTATTTTCATTTTTTTTACTTGCATATAATAAGTCATATACTTTTGTTTTCTTTATTTTTCTTCTACAATTTAATAATACTAAAGCAAATATTCCAAAAAAATAAATGGCTGTCATTCCTACTGCTTTTATGTTAAAAGATATTTCTATTTGATATGGTTGGTTAAATAAATTCATAATAATAGAAGTGAGTATTTGATATATAAATGTTCCTAAGGCTATTCCTATTATAAATGCTATTCCACCTATCATAAGATTTTCTAGTGTAAAAATGTTACTAATTGATTTCTTTTCTATTCCCAGTATTTGATATGTTCCAAATTCTTTGCTTCTTTTTTCTAACATAAATCTCATACAATAATTTATTAGCCATGCCATAACTAAAACAATAAGTATACTAATTCCTGATATTGCTTTTGAAAAGAATGCCATATAGGATGATAATTCACTTATATCATTTGATGTAGCAATTGAATTAAAGCTAAACATTAAAGCAACTGATATAATGACTGTTATAAAGTATATACAATAATCTTTTGCCTGTCTTTTTGCATTTCTAAAAGATAATTTACCTAACATCTCTTGCATCACCTCCAAGAAGTGCTAACACATCTAATATTTCATTGTAAAAATCTTTTCTTTGTTTTTCGCCTTTTTCTATTTTGTTAAAGATTTTACCATCTTTTAAAAATAGAATCTTTTTTGCATAGCTTGCAGATAATGGATCATGTGTTACCATTAAAATAGTTACTTTCATTTTATTATTCATATCTTCCATTATTTCTAGTAATTGTCTTGCTGCCTTACTATCTAAACTTCCTGTTGGTTCATCTGCAAGTATTATTTTAGGATTATTTACAATGGCTCTAGCTGAAGCACATCTTTGTTTTTGTCCTCCTGATACTTGATATGGATACTTGTTTAAAATTTTTTCTATTCCTAATTTTCTTGCTATTTCTAATGTTTTTTTGTCTATTTCTTTTTCTGGTATTTTGTTAATTGTTAAGATTAAGGCTATATTTTCTTCTATTGTTAAAGTATCTAATAAGTTAAAATCTTGAAATATAAATCCTAAGTTTTCCCTTCTAAATTTTGCAATATTTTCTTCTTTTATTTCTGTTATGTTTTGATTTTCTAAATAAATATGCCCTGAACTTACTGTGTCTATTGTAGATATGCAATTTAAAAGTGTTGTTTTTCCACTTCCACTTGCTCCCATGATTCCTATAAATTCTCCTTCTTCTACATCAAAACTAATTCCATCTATTGCTTTTGTTATATTATCCTTGTTTCCATAGTATTTTTGTATTTGTTCTACTTTTAATACTTTTTTCAAAATAATCACTCCTTTA
>CANPNZ010000057.1 GCA_947575605.1 uncultured Clostridium sp. | reverse complement strand
CTAATGGTTCCATTTCAAACCAAACATCACCATATTGTCCTTTACCACCAGATTGACGAATAAATTTACCTTGTACTTTAACTTTGTTTCTGATTGTTTCTTTGTAAGCAACTTGTGGTTTACCTACATTACATTCTACCTTAAATTCTCTTTTCAATCTATCTACGATAATATCTAAGTGTAATTCTCCCATACCTGCAATAATGGTTTGTCCCGTTTCTTGATTGGTATAGGCTTTAAAGGTTGGATCTTCTTCTGCTAATTTTCCTAAAGCAATTCCCATTTTTTCTTGAGCTGCTTTGTCTTTTGGCTCAATTGCAATATCAATAACTGGTTCTGGGAATTCCATTGATTCTAGGATAATTGGATGATCTGGATCACATAGTGTGTTTCCTGTTGTAACATCTTTCATCCCAACTGCTGCGGCAATATCTCCAGCATATACTTTATCAATATCTTCTCTATGGTTTGAATGCATTTGAAGAATTCTTCCAATTCTTTCTTTTTTATCTTTACTAGAGTTTAATACAGTTGAACCTGATTCTAAAGTTCCTGAATAAACTCTAAAGAAACATAGTTTTCCAACAAATGGGTCAGTTGCAATTTTAAATGCTAAAGCTGCAAATGGTTCATTATCAGAAGTTTTAGCTTCTGTTTCTTCCCCTGTTAGTGTTTCCCCTTTGATATGTGCTATGTCTGTTGGTGCTGGCATATAATCAATGATAGCATCTAGTAATTCTTGAACTCCTTTATTCTTGTAAGAAGATCCACAAGTTACAGGAACGATTGTGTTGGCAATAGTTCCTACACGTAATCCCTTCTTGATTTCTTCTTCTGAAAGTTCTCCTCCATCTAAATATTTCATCATTAATTCTTCGTCTTGTTCTGCTACTGATTCTACCATTTTATTATGATATTCTTCTGCTAACTCTTTCATATCATCTGGAATATCAGTTTCTTCGATTTCTTTTCCTAAATCGTCTTTGTGTAAGAAAGCTCTCATTTTAATTAAGTCAATGATTCCTTTGAAATTGTCTTCTGCTCCAATTGGTAATTGAATTGGTACAGCATTTGCTTTTAATCTATTTTTCAATTGGTCTACACAAAGCATGAAATTAGCTCCTGTAATATCCATTTTATTGACATATACCATTCTTGGTACATTGTATTTGTCAGCTTGTCTCCAAACGGTTTCGGTTTGTGGTTGTACACCACCTTTTGCAGCTAAAACTGTTACTGCTCCATCAAGAACCTTTAAAGATCTTTGTACTTCTACTGTAAAATCAACGTGTCCTGGTGTATCAATAATATTGATTCTATGATTATTCCAAAAACAAGTTGTACAAGCAGATGTGATGGTTATCCCTCTTTCTTGTTCTTGTGCCATCCAGTCCATAGTTGCTGCTCCTTCATGTGTCTCCCCTATTTTGTGAACTTTACCTGTGTAAAATAAAATTCTTTCTGTTGTTGTTGTTTTTCCGGCATCAATGTGTGCCATAATTCCTATATTTCTTGTTCTTTCTAATGGGTATTCTCTTCCTGCCATTTTTTTATTTTCCCCCTTTCTAATATTCTGCTTAAAAATATTCAGATTGCTGTTTTTATTTGAATTTAAATTTTATTCGAAATGGTAAGATACAGATTTTTACTAAGTAATACAAGCTGAAGGCGTACGTTGGTACGTCGAAGTTTGGATTATCTTAGTAGAAATTGGTAGATTGCCTTTTCCAATCAAAATTTTACCATTTGTAGTGGGCAAAAGCCTTATTCGCTTCAGCCATTCTATGGGTATCTTCTTTTTTCTTAAATGCTCCACCGTTTCCAGCTACCGCATCCATTAATTCACCAGCCAATTTTTCAGCCATTGTTTTTTCGTGTCTATTTCTAGCATAAGACACAATCCATCTTAATCCTAAAGTTTGTCTTCTTTCTGGTCTGATTTCTAGCGGAACTTGGTAAGTTGCTCCACCAACTCTTCTTGCTTTTACTTCAAGGACTGGCATAACATTTTCTAAAGCTGCTTCAAAAACTTCTAAAGGATTTTTTCCTTCTTTTTCTTTGATAATGTCAAACGCATCATATACTATTTTTTGAGCAACTGATTTTTTACCATCTAACATGATGTTGTTTACTAATTTTGTAACAACTTTGCTATTGTAAATTGGATCTGGTAATACTTCTCTTTTTGCTATATATCCTTTTCTTGGCACTATTCTTCCCTCCTTAAATTTAATGGGATGTTTTATATTAGAAAACATCTAGGTACTCACAAGAAATTTATTTCTTGCGCATAGCACTTATATTATCTATTTAAAATTTAAGTACCTTAAATCTTAGATAAAATAACAAGCACTACTTTTTTTAATTCTGTTGCTAATTAAATTAATTTTAAAAAATGAATTCAAAGTAGTAAATTGCGCAAATTTGTTATTAATTACAAGCTGATGACGTACGATGGTACGTCGAAGTTTGGAATTAATAATGAAATTGTGCAAGTTGCTGCTTTCAATTTATTTTTTTAGTTTTTCGGTTTTTTAGCCCCATACTTAGAACGCGCTTGCATTCTATCTTTAACACCTGCTGTATCTAAAGTTCCTCTGATGATGTGGTATCTAACACCTGGAAGGTCTTTTACCCTACCACCTCTGATTAATACAACACTGTGTTCTTGTAAGTTATGTCCTATACCTGGTATATAAGATGTAACTTCATAACCATTAGAAAGTCTAACTCTGGCAACTTTTCTTAAAGCTGAGTTCGGCTTTTTAGGAGTAACGGTTTTAACAACTGTACATACTCCTCTTTTTTGTGGTGCTCTGTTATTGGTTAGTCTCTTGTTTTTAGAGTTCCATCCATGTTGAAGAGCTGGTGCTGTTGATTTTGTTTCTCCTGTTTTTCTTCCTTTTCTTACTAATTGATTAATGGTTGGCACTTAAATTTCACCT
>CANPNZ010000056.1 GCA_947575605.1 uncultured Clostridium sp. | reverse complement strand
GGTTTACCAGAGCCTCCCGATAGATAAACAGATGACTCCACACTTTCTTTTTTATTTGAGTTAAAATAATAATATTATGATGTTAGAAAAGGGACTAAGCTATAATTTTATGGTAGAAAGAATTGCAGAGGCCAAGCAAAACCATTATTATGTAATAAAAGTTGAGAACAGAGAATGTTGGGTGAAAATGCAGCCATTTGAAATCTATCAAAATCCATCTAAAAATATTATACGGTGTGAATATAGAGGAAGAGATTCTTATGGTTCCCATATTTTTGTAGAGGATAGATTGTCGGTATTGTATGAACTGTATACAATAAATAATATCTATACATTTTATTATATAAAGGATGGTATTGATATGTTTGGAAATAAATGTGTGGTTTTAAGTGATAATTATGGACTGACTCATTTTTTATATGAAGAGTTATCACTAGAACAAAAGCACACACACACTCCCATTACATGCCAAATAATATCTATTGAAAAGACACAGAAAATCTTGTCTTTAAAGCTATGCCCTATTTCCAAACAATCTCCTTTATGGATAGATGCCGATTTACTTTTTAGGGATATTAATAAGGAAGAACTTATTAAGGAATATTTTTATAATGTCTTACATGGAATAAAAGATGGAAAAACAATTACACAATGGCACAATATTGAATTGTTAATAAAACAGCACAATAATAAATGGATTAGGCTGTATATACGTTTTTTAGATCGAAAATTAAAATATAACGTTATACGACAGGGAAACTTGGTAAAAATTCACGAGTTTTCACAGCTAATGGTTTGTCTTACAAATTGGTCTAAATCAAATTATAGATCTTGGAAGAAAATGCCTAAATCCACTAAATATGAGGGACTCTCTAAAGCAATTTTACTTTTGCAGAATGATCAACTACAGGACTTTCTGAATGAATTCATTCAAACGGTAAATGTGGAGGGAATTATGGGGGAAGCCATGAAAAAAGTAAATGTAATATTAAGTTCTATAGAAATAGATTCGTTATTATTTCAAAGTAGGACAGCTCAATATATACAGATTGGTGAACTATTCCATAAAAACAAATCAGTTATTTATCTTAAATATATAGAAGCATTTATTGGCATTTTATCTTATCGATTAAATATAGAAATATCGAAATTTCAACAATCTGTAATCGGAGAACAGACCGAGAGGTTTCAAATAGATTCTTCAATATTACTAAAAACATTAACTGTATTAGGAATGCTCATTATCTTTTTAATGGAAAAGATGGAATATGAGAAACTCTTTCAATATTATAAAGCAGCATTTCATCATTTAAAATGTATGTTCTTATCTGTACAAAAAAAAGAAACCAACCAATATATTTATTCATTATTAGAAATGATGGATGGAAATGATTTCTTCACATGGAATAATATTAAAAAGATCCATTTATCAACAATATCTGAAGAGATCCTAGAGTGTTGTCCTGAACAGGGAAATAATATGGTTGAGATTGAAGATATTGCTTTAGATAAACAACTAATGTTTCCTTCAAAAATGACAAATGAGAAGGTGCTAGCTTATTGGAATTTGTATAAAGACGGTTCGTATGTTATTTCCGAAACACCTAGTAGTCAAGAAGGGCTGTTAAAATCTGTAACTCTGTTGGAAAGTTGTAAAAATGGATTCCTGTTATTATGTTATAATAAAGGTAATATAAATAAAATTCCCATCAGAACATTACTAGAAAAGAAAAAGAAAAATTTTAAATACATTAATGGTTATCATCAACATACCCGATTGAAGGAGGTGTATACTATTAAATCAGAATGTTTTATTCTTATTTTATCTTTATATCAAAAGGAAAAATATGTAAAATTGTATTCGACGGAAAACATATCCCAGCATACATCATTAAGTTTAAAAGGAAATCAAGTCGTTGATTCTGTTGTTGACGAAACTGATTTTTATTTAATACCTAATGAAAATAAAGAAATGATTCCTCAGCGGATAGTTTATAGTTCGCCAATGCCTTTAGGCAAAAATATCACCAATATCTATTATGCAAAAGATATTTTAACATTAAAAAAGTGTGGCGCTAAAATATAAAAAATGAAATTTATATTGAAATAAAATACGATTTATGGAACAATTAGAACTAGTAAAAAAGACTTTGTTAAAGGAGTTCGCTTGTTGTAGTGATGAACTTTTCACTTTAGGAATAATGCGTACAGATAGTTTTACAGGAGAAATAGGTGAATTTATTGCTTCTAGATATTTTAATCTTAATTTAGCTAATAGATCAACAAAAGGATATGATGCAGAATGTTCTCAAGGATACAAATATCAGATCAAATCAAAAGTAATATCCAATAATGATTTTCATTATCACATATCTGGTTTGAAATGTCAGGATTTTGATTATCTTATTGTTGTATATTTCGATAAATATTATACCCCTTTAGCTATTTTAAAAATCCCATCTTGCCAAATAAATGCAGAAAAGTATCGCATTAACGCTTCTGTAGTGTTTAACTTTTCTCAAGATTTAACTCAGTTAAAATTATCGAAAAAGGAGCAATTTTCTATTAAAAAATTCGCTCAGAGTTATTTGGAACTACAAGAAACTGGTATTGTTAGAAGTCGCAGGGTCGTAGGAGACATTGGCGAATACTATGCTTGTAAACGTCTGAATTTAAAACTATGTAACAATAGGAATGAAAAAGGTTTAGATGCGATAAGTCAAAAAGATGGGTTGACTTTTGAAATAAAAACAAGACGAGTATATGATAGCGGAAGACGAATATCTGAAACTAGAAGAATAAATAATCTTATGGGTAAAAGCGCAGATTATTTAATTGTAGTAACTTTAGATCATGCCTTTGAATGTTCAGGGATGTGGATAATGCCAATGAAGAATATAATCAATCTTAAATCTGCTAATCTTAAAATTATAAATACGACTGTAGGTATAAGAAATTTAGTACCAAGTCAAGTTAGTTGGTTGGCGACTGGTGAGAAGTTTATATCCTTCAATAATATGAACTAAAAAGTCTATTTTTCAATAGGAAATAACAAGTATAATAATCTGAGCACCAATTTTCAATTAGAGAATGTAAACTCTTGTAATGTAAGTGCACTGAAGGATACAAGAGAATGTATCCAATTGTATTATAATCATTGATTTTTTTACATTTAGTTTGTTTTTTATAAGAAATAATATCATGATAACCCCAGAGGAACTTATTCAAGATTTGATAGATTTTTATGGTTATGAAGTCGATCTATATTATGCGATTGATTATATAGATATGGTCGGACAATATGCTGAAGTAGATAGTTTTTATCTTTGGTTACAAGATTTATTAATGTAGATTAGAAGTTGTGGCAATAAATAGGGTTCCCTAAATAACGTAAGTTTGATATAAATGGTTCTTCGCCATGTAAGACTTATTGAGCGTTTGCCCTGATTTATAACACATATGTTTACCAATTTCAAGTTCTTTGGCGATTTAATAGCTGCCTTTATTCACTCTGCCATTAGTTTAGCACCTCTATCTTGTGATTTTGACAGAACGGAGTAAAGGCAAATATCGTATTTTCGTTGTAATTGTGAGATGAGAATGATTAAAAGCGACACTGTCCATAATTCCTACATCGGGTTCCATGCTTTCTACGTTTCACATGTATATGCCTTGTAATCTCTCTAACAACAAGTCAAAATCTAATTAAGAACCCCATTTGTGATAGTAGTAATAGACCAACTTCCACTTAGAAAAGTTAAGGATAGTTACCATTGATATATTTGTTATCTTGAGATTTTCGCCTGAATTATGTCTATTGAAATTGCCTATGATTCAAACCTTACTCTGCCACCCACTTTTCAATGTTTCTTGTCTCAGCGCTGAAATTCACCCCTATTTTGAACAGT
>CANPNZ010000055.1 GCA_947575605.1 uncultured Clostridium sp. | reverse complement strand
AAGTGGAGGACATCTTAAATGAAGAACAAGACTCTTACGATTCTCTCCCAGATGGATTACAAATGTCTTCCAGAGGAGAAAAGATGCAGGACTACATCTGCTTGATGGAGGACTGTATAAGCAAGATAGATGAGGTCGTTGGGTTTGTGGAAGAGAAAATTATAAGGAAAAAATGATATGTGTTTGCATATCTCAAATATAATATCTAAATTTGTCATAACATCAAAATATAAAAATTATGGATCGAAAAGAATTTTGTGTATTAATGGCAAAAGCTAAGCAAGAATCTGGTAGGGGTACTTCTGATATTTCATTTGATATGAAAATGTTATTACCTACATTGAGGCGTTTTGAAAAAGGTGAACATAATTTCAATTTAAAAAAAGTCATGGAATATTTGCAGGTAATTAATGCACATATTCAGATAGATAAAGACATTATAGCTAATTATGAAAATTTATTGGCATGGTTGGTAGATGTCAGAAAAACACATTCTTTATCTCAACGCGCTTTAGCAAAAGAAATCGAATGCGCTCCTTTAACCATTGCTAATATAGAAAGAGAGGAAACAATAATTAGTATAGATACTTTTTTGAAAATTGTAGATGTTTTAGGGTGTACTATCAATATTGAAAACAATAAAATTGTTTGATGTTATGTTATATGTTATTTGTTTCTTTTATTGGGCTATTATTTGCAGTTTAACGATACATGTTTTGGATTTAAATTCAAGACATGTAAAATTATGGAAAAATATAACAGGAGTAACAATCATATTTGCTGTATCAATGTTATGTATAATTGGGTGTGGGAGTTTCCCGGATATGATGTGGAAGTTTATTAGCATAACAACTATAATTGGTATTTTTATATGGGCGTTAGGACAAATATTTGTGTAGATGTTAGGCAATAAATGGGTTATAAGTTTCTTCAATTTTTGATTTCCAAGAATTGAAGTTAGTGTGCATAATTCTCCAGTAAGTATTTAATGAAAAAAGAAGTTCATTACTTACATTTCCTTGCATAATAAGTTCTCTTTTATTTAAAGAATTTGAAGAAAAAAAGTGATGAATTTCTTGGATGACATTTGGGAGTCTGTTTTTTCTTATTTTGAAAACTATACTGCTACGTGATTCTAAGACGTTTTCATAAACTAAAGTTACCATTTGTCTAGTCTCTTGTATCGTAAAAATAAATGCGTCTTCATCCTTTTCTTGTTGGTTTACATTGGATTTAATTTCTAAACAATAATATATCTGATAGTTAGGTAATTGCTTAGAACATAACCAATCTAAATATTTAGATTTATATGTATGGATATGATTTGTGATTTGTTCTTGGGTCAATTTTTCGATTTTCTGTTTGGGGATTCGAGATATTACTCTGTTGTTGCGGTTTTTGTATTTTGCAGTAAGTTTTTGAATGCAAAATTCTACGTCTTCAATATTTAAAACCTTTATTATTCGTCCATTTTTTGCCTGAACAGAAATTGGAGTTAGTCTGTTAATGAAGTAACTTTGAATATTATTAAAAGCACTTATAGAGTTTTCCATTTTGTATTTAAGGGGGTGAGAGGAATTTTGATGTAATGGATGATAAAGATAAATATATCCATTAGCAAATGTTACATACTTCCATGACAATTCAAACTTTCCATTATTTGATATTTTATTTTCATCTGGTACTATATTGTCTTTAATTTTTAATTGTTCACAAAAAATATCTACCTTATGTTTTATTTGATACATTATTTGCGATATTTGTATGGGGGAAATTGATAACTGTCTAATCGTTTTTAATGTAGCGTCATAATAAAAATTAAGATATTTGTATGAGGCAAGTGTGTCCGCTTCATACATCACAAAAGTAATAATTACAGAAGTATGTATAATAAAATCATTAATGGTATTCCCAATAAAATCATATTCAGAAATAAATTTTTTTAATGTGTACGGGTTACATGGTATAACTTTTTTAATTGTATTCTCATATATGTTAAGCCTTAAGCCATAACACATTTCATCGAACAATTCACGTGATTCATTTTCATAGATTTTACATATATGTAAAACTTTGTTTAATTCATTCTCGATTGGATTTTGCATCTTCTTTGATTGAAATAATAAAAAATTATATCCAAATGGCACGACATAGTGAAAATAAAAACGTTTGGCAATATGCCATTCTGATAAACTATATGTACATTTATCCCCATTCTCATAGTCACAAAATGTAACATCATCACTTTTTATTGTTGAGTTTATCTGTTCTTTTAGCAGCAAATAATGCTTAAAATGATCAAAAGACTTCATTGTATCATTAATTGGTTTGATTACAAAAATACAAAATATTGATATTTAGTTATGATTATAGCTGATTAGTTTTCAAAAATACATCAATATCATAACTATTTTTCTGTTTTTCTTATCTAAGCTAATCCTATTAGAATAAATGCTGCAACAAATTTGTAATTAAAAAATAAATTATTACCTTTACCAGACAAATTGGAAATGATTTTGTACATTGAACAATCCTGTTAATTATGTCAGTCTGTGTAATTAATTCATAATAAAAATAAAATAAGCTATGTACCCACACGATAATATTTTTAGTATTTATTACAATATAGGGAAACGAACTCCATTCTTGGTTAAACGATGTGAGTTAGGGTTAGCACGTTCATCCAGCGAGGAAAGACGTATTGACCCAAATCAAGATAGAACTTTCTTAGTCGAAACTGTAAAGCCGCGTGGAAAATATGGTAAGGCTTATGGCAAGTGTTTTGTAAATGGTAAGCCTGATGATACATATAGACAAGAATGCTATCCAAATATCAAAGACGAAGAAATCCCTTGCGCTGGATGTGGAGAATGGGTTTTGATTGATGTTCCCGGTGTATCGCTTGATGAAATATTTCCCATTCATAAAGCGGATGAGATACTTATGTTTGGTAAATATAAGGGGAAAACTTTTGGTGACATTTATAAGATAGATTATCAATATCTTCATTGGCTAGAAAAAACAGATAGGCTTTTCAAAGTTAATTTTGAGGAGCTTAAACAATTATATCCAGATGTCGAAAAACAGGAAGATATATCTATTGCAGACCAAGTAATTGATTTTGGGAAATATAAGGGACAAAAGTTTCGTGACATTAAAGATGATATTTCTTATCTTGAATGGCTTGTCTCAATAGACAAAATATCTATTGAAGATTTTGAGTTGTTGTCCACGATATAATACCATACAGTTTTGGCTATAAACACTTTTAACACCCATATTTATATGAATAAATTTTTATGCTCTCTTGTATTTGTGCTTTCTTTTTCTTCAGTCCATGCACAATCTAATGATTCACAAAAGGAAATACAAACACTTGTCCAGAGAGTCGATTCTCTTGAACATGAATTGTCATACCTTAAATTGACTTATGAATTAAATACACTTAATTCCGACATAACAATGTTTTCAAACGAGGTGTACACCAAATCTATCGCAATTCAATTAGACCTCTATAATCGAAATTTTAATTCCAAATTAGGTGATGCGTATCAACAATATTATGAAACATGCCAACGTAAGAAACAATCAATTTCTGAACTCATTGAAGCTAAGAAAACATTATACTTAATTAAAGTTATAACATATCCTTATTCCGAGAGTGAACTAAAGACGTTAAAGGCAAGTTATAACGTAATTAATGATGCGTATGACTCGTTAGGGAAATCAATGGAGTTACTGGAAATTGTTATTGATACATATAATAAGTTTTTGTAACTATTTAATTTCGGCTTATTCGATAAGTTGTGGAATTCCGAAATTGGTGTTAAAAAAGAATTTTGTCATTCTGGTGTAATAACTAAAAATAACAACCATTCTTTTTCCATCTTTTCTATTCTATAGAAAACAATTTTAAGAAGATAGT
>CANPNZ010000054.1 GCA_947575605.1 uncultured Clostridium sp. | reverse complement strand
CAAAACAGATAAAAATAACAGCAGAAGATACAGGAGGAAGTGAATTACTAGATGCGAATTATTATCAATATTATCTATCAACAAGTGGAGCAGAATTATTAGGAGGAAGTTGGCAAAACTATACAAGTGGAACAGCTTTTACGATAGGAAATGGAATGACAGGGACTAGATATATATGGGTAAAACAAATCGCAGATAATGCAGGAAATAAATCAGAAACTAATAATGGAAGTTACCATGTAAGTAGTGCTTATACGTTTGATAATACAGCACCAAAATGTACCATAACAACCAATGTAAATAGCCCAACGAATGCAAGTAGTATAACCTATACATTTGAATGGAGTGAAACATTAGCCAATAATACCTTTACAGTAGACGATATAACAGTTACCAATGGAAGCAAAGGGACATTTACAACCATAACAGCCAATAAAAAGTATACATTAGTGGTAACCAATACAGGAACCTGTGAACAAACTATTTCAGTACCAGCGGGAAAATGTACTGACACAGCGGGAAATAATAATACAGAAGTAAGAAAGGCAATGACCATAGATAGAACAGCACCAAAATGTACCATAACAGCCAATGTAGAAAGCCCAACCAATGCAAATAGTATAGAGTATAGCTTTACCTTTACAGAGCCAGTAACGGACTTTGAAGAAGATGATATAACAGTAAGTAATGGAGTAAAAGGAACACTTGAATTTTCACGTTCATTAGGAAAATATATATTAATTGTAACTAATACAGGAAGTTGTGAACAAACAATTTCAGTAAAAGCAAATTCTTATAGCGATATGGCAGGAAATTATAATACAAGTTCAACAAGTAAAACAGTAATAGTAGATAGAACAGGACCAGAAATACAAATCAATCCAGATTCAGATACAACCTACACAAAAACAAAAACGATAGGAATAACAGTAACAGATAAGTATAGCAATATAAAAGATATAACTATTGAATATGGATGGAGTGAAAGTTTAACAACACCACCAAATTTATATAAGACTCTTACCTATCAGACAAATAATCACGAAATGAATAGTTTTACATTTCCTTTAACAAATGAAGGAGCAAACTTAAATGGAATACATTATTTGTGGGTAAAACCAGTAGTGTTAGAGGATGTATTAGGAAATCGTAATACAACAATCAAAAAATCAAAAGCGTTCTATTTTGATAATACAGCACCAAAAATAAATATACTTTTAGATTCAAATACAAATTATAGTAAAGAGCATTCAGTAGGTGTAAGAATAACAGATGACCATAGTCAACTAGCAAGTGGAGGAAGTGTACAATATGGATGGAGTGAAAGTTTAATAGAAGCACCATCATCATATCAAACAGAGCAATTAACTTATCAAAATGGAGTAGGTAGTATAGCATTTACAGCAAAAACGCAGGAGGGAATACCAACAGGAAAATACTATTTATGGGTAAAACCTATAAATTTAAAAGATATAGCAGGAAATAATTGTACAACCATTGCCAAATCAACAGGACAATTTTACATTGATAGTACAGCACCGACGATAGGAACAGCCACAAGTAGTTTAACAATTGTAGCAGGAAACTCAGGAATGATATCAGTAAGTAATATAGCAGATACAGGAGGAAGTGGAATCACAGGATATTATATAAAAAAACAGGCTCCTTCAGAAACAACAGCACCATTAGTACCAACAGCAAATGATAGTGGATGGGTTTCTTTAAGCTCAAGTAGCTTTAATTATATGTTAGCTAGTGCAACTCAAAGTGATGAAGGAAGATACTATATATGGGTAAAGGATGGAGCAGGAAATGTGTCAGGAGTTAAAATTTGCCAAGTTACGGTTCAAACAGCAGTAGCACAAGTAGTAGGCGTATTAAATGGAAATCGAGCAAGTGTGCAAGACGCTATTGATACATGTTTGAATGCAGGACAGAGTACAGTAAAATTATTAGTTAATAATCAACCAACTAAAAAAATAACTGTGAAAGACAACGAACAAATAATATTGGATTTAAATACAAAAACGTTAACAGGAAAAATAGAAACGCAAGAAGGGGCGAACATTACAATTCAAAATGGTACAATGTCAGCAACAACCGATAATGTACATGTTGTATATAATATGGGAACAACTACAATAAAATGTAAAGTGGAAGGTAGAAATGATACTTCAACGGCTCCTATTGTAAATGAAAAGGGAACACTTACTTTAGGAAGTGGATGTACAGTAACAGTTTATCATAGTAGTAATGCAATATATACTTATGGTGGTCAAACTATAATATCAGGGGCAACAATAAAAGGTTATTCTGGAAAGGCAACAATCTATAATAATGGTATACTTACAGTTAATAGTGGAACGTGTACAGGAATCAAAGCACCTGCCATAAATAATGCAGCAAGCGGAACACTTAATATTAAAGGAGGAACACTAACTTCTAATTCAACCACAAAAGCAACTGCTACGGTAAAAAATGTAGGAACAACAAAATTTACAAAAGGAACGATAAGGAACACTGGATCAGGAGGATATGCGATTTATAATACAGGAAGTTGGACAGGAAAGGCGTCAGCAACGGACGGAAGGGTCGTGTCAGGAAATACAAGTTATTAGAATATACTTTCAAATTAGTTAAAATACAAATGTATTTTTTATAATAAGGGTAAGAGATCTCTCTTACCTTTTTATAATGGCAAAAAGAAAAATATAAAAAATATTCCCTTGAAAATAATGGTTCTAAAAAGGACAAACAAGTAATAAAATAAATAATAAATAAAAAGTACAAGGAGGAAGCATATGAAAAACAAAAAAATTGGAATAATCTTTTTTGTAGTATTAATCATTATATTAATAGGAGGCTATTTTGGAATTCGCTATGTAAAAAACAGAGAAACCGAAACAACAGTAGAAGAATATACACCACAAGAAGAAATAACAGAAGAACAAGTTAGACAAACCATTGTTAGCTTATATTTCCCAAATAAAGAAACCAATGAAATAAATCCAGAAGCCAGATTAATTGATATAAAAGAAATAATAAATAACCCAAGTGAAAAATTAATCAATTTATTAATCGAAGGACCCAAAAATGATAAAAATAAAAAAGTAATTCCAGAGGGTACCAAAATAAATAAAAATTATTTAGAAGAAGATTGTGTCGTATTAGATTTTTCACCTGAATTTTTAAATTATTCAAAAGAAGATGAAAAAGAAAAACAGAATATAATAAATTGTATCGTAAATACATTAACAGAATTAACAGAAATTAATAAAGTAAAAATAGTAATTGATGGAAATGAAAATCAAGAATTTAATGAAGTGTACAGTAGAAAAACAAATTAAAATATTTTATTATTTTTTCATTATTTTATATAATTTAAAATATTTAAAATAATGATTAAAATTATTTAAAAAATGTTCTACATCATTTAGTGAATTAATTGTATTTTTTTTATATAAATTAAAGTTAAAAGATTTTTTTTGAGGAGGATTTTTTTCTCCTCTATTATTTTCGTAATTTTCATTGTTTTCATTTAAAAAAATTTTATTCATTTTATTTCTCCTAATTTTAAAATTTTGCAAAATTGTTATTCTTGTAGTATAATATGTAAGAAATAAAAATAGTTTACCATTTTTCTATTTTAGATTTGCGTCAAATAAAAAAATAGAGCTAAATAACATGGGGAAATAAAGGAAAACGCAAATACACAAAAAACAAAACAGATAAACATAAAACAGAAACAATATAGCACATCTAAATTATTTAAACTAAAATAGCATATAATTTTTAAATTTAGAACTGTATTTTTTATGACAAAAAATATATTTTATAAAAAAGTCAAAAGTGAAATTATTTATAATTTTGCTTTTGAAAAAATAAAAAAATAAAAAAATAAAAAAATAAAAAAATAAAAAAATAAAAAAAT
>CANPNZ010000053.1 GCA_947575605.1 uncultured Clostridium sp. | reverse complement strand
AAGTTATGGATAATCAGGAGTTATCCGTTGGAATTATAGTAGGGTGATGCAATAGGTTACAGAGGAGAAAAACTATGTATAAAGCGAGTATAATTGTAACTATAAGCAACGAATATTCATTGACAGAAAATTTCTTCACACATCTGTTTAGCATTATTAAAGATGATATAGAAATAATTGCAGTTATTGATGGTGATACTGAAAAGAAGACCATAATTTTTTTGCAAGAAATTCAAAAGGCTTATCCTAATAGTCATATTATATACATCAGTGAAAATATTGGTTTTTCCAAGGCGAATAATATTGGTGCATTTAAGTCCGAGTCACCGTATTTGATTTTCTTAAATTCGGATACTTTTCCCATTGATAATGCCCTATATAAAATGATAGACTTTATGGAAAACTCTCCGGAAACGGGTGTCGCACAAGGTTTGATTTTATATCCACAAAATAATCTTGTTCAAAGTGCGGGACATATATTTGGTTTTTATAAAACCACCCATGTTTTTGATGGAGTAAATCAACAAACTGCAATTGTACAACAAACTGCTGAACGTCAAGCTCTGGCATCTGGATTTTACATAACCAGACGCCATCTATTTATAGCAGAAAATGGTTTTGATGAATTATTTTATAACGCTTGGGAGGGACTTGAATATTCACTTAAAATTCATGCTAAAGGTTATAAATGTATGTACTATCCAGGGGCAAAGGCTTACCATGTAAAAGGTTCCGGTCGAAATCGCAGATTTCGTGATGAATCATATCAAACAGGCTATTTTTGGCATCACTGGGGAGATATAATAAAAATGGATCTTCCAGATATACTGCGTATGCAGCTGCATGATAATGATTATAAATATAAATATCTTTTTATAAATGGAAGCTCTATCAGAAACAATATATGGGATATTATTCTTAAAGATATTCCTTTTAACATTATTGAAAAGTATAATATCGAAAAATCAATCTCAAAAAGTGCTATAGCATTAGAAGATTCTGTTCCGGCCTCATTTTTACAAAGCCAAACAAATCTTCTGTTTGCTACAGATAATTTTCGAGATATTATTAGTAATTATAGATTATTCAGTTATCGAGCATCATTTCGTGCAAACGATCTTATTATTGACTTAAACGGCAATGTAATTTATCCGCATCAATATATTAAGGAAAGATAATTACCAAACTCTAGGATCAATATAAAAAATGTTATTATGGTTTCCCATAACGAAAATTTCCGCTTTTTTCGTTATGTTATAAAAGTGCATATTATCAATAATTGTTTGATAAGAGGTTCCCATTAAAGCATCATTTTTATATGTAATAAGTTTTTTGTATAAAAATGTTTCTATTATGCTACACAAGTAAGTAACTCTCGCATTGTTTTTCAATATTGCCGATGCTTCAGCTTCCAATAAATATTTTAGGGCATTTTCATTTTCACCTTGTAAAATATAGCACACGGAAAGTTTTAAATGACACTTATAATATTGTATCCAAAACTGATGATTAAACAATGCTTCCTGTGCAACTAATAATTGTTGTATACTTCCTTTTCCAAGAAGAACCTTTACGTAACAAATCTCGCAGACGCAGTCCAGATGCCGTCTTTGCTCAGAAGGTATTTGAAAATAAGAATCTGCAATTTGAAGATATTGTAAAGCTAATGGAAGATTCTTATGATAAATACCTTTCGCATAATCCATATATGTATATCCAATATGTTCAGAAGCATTAAACTTAGTTGCCAACTTAATGTTTTTCTTAAACCATTTATTGGCTAATGCCATACAATCTAATGCAAGATATGTTACCATCATACGATTCGTTGCTGTTAAATAGGCTCTAATCTGCAAAGTATGAATTTCCAGCGAAGCTTCTTTCCAATTCTTACGAAACTTATTAATATGTTTGGGTAATCCCTTAAAGTTTGTAAATTCCCAATATTCTGCATCAATAACCTCAGACTCCGCATCAAAGTACAAAGCAGACTTTGGGGTCATTTGGTAACTCTGCGTAATTTCTTTAAAAGTTCTCTGTGAATCTTTACTTGCATCACAATGCATATAGCTAAAGGCTAAATAATATTTTACATAATTTAATATTTCAGATTTATCTGAATCAAATTCTTGTTTTCTCAAAAGTGACTTACACATAAAAATAACTTGACTATATCTATTTTCTTGAAATTTTTGTTTAATACGTTCAAAAATTGAATCAAAATATGACTTGTAATATTCCAAAAAATGAACCATTAGTGAACATTGGTATATTTCCTTACGCTCAGAATCATGTTTCATTAAATGTTTAATAAATTCAATGATTTCCTTTTTATGGTCGTCAATTTTGTCAGGTGAAATTCTTCCATTCCATCTATCAAAATTTGGATAAATATATTCGTATTTCTTTAAAACAAACTGCTTATTAAGAAGTTCGCTCAGTTCTACACTATTGTTCGTTTCTAAAAGGTGCATAGGTATACCTTCTTTAACAAAACAAATTAACAAGAGAATTATATTATCAAAAGTAAAATCGCTCTTAACATAATTTTGAGCAGTATTATGAAAAGAGTTCATGTAATATTGTTTTATATCATAAATATTAGTACATTTATGAATATCCTGAAGAAAAAAATGTAAAAGTCCTGGATATGCTAAATAGTGCTTTTGAGGTAATATTTCATCTAAACTATCTATGGAAAATGGTATTCGTTCGTTAATGGCTGAAAGCAATTCTGTACTATCAATATAGCCTAAACATACATTTTCTATATTTGCACCAATTATCTCTGTTCTCCCAGTTAATATAAACGAAATGTTCTTCATTGGGTCAAAAGCATTTAATATAGCTTGCAAGATACAAAAGTTATCTTTATTAAGCAGATGAATATTATCAATAAAATAAATCCTTTCTAATGCAAAGGATTGTTTCATTTGGAACATACATTCCGTTTTTGAGAAAATAGAGCCTTTCAAGAGGCTTTGAACTTTTGTATAATCATTATCTTTTAATCCCTGAATTATCATTTCAATGTTTTGAGGATTAAGAAATGAATTTTTTTCTTTATTTTCATTGCAATAATAAGCTAATGCGGTCGCACTAATATCTAAATTATAATAATCAAAAACAAGTGTAAAAATAATTCGGCATATATCCACAATATCAC
Source organism: uncultured Clostridium sp. (assembly GCA_947575605.1). Lineage (GTDB taxonomy): Bacteria > Bacillota > Clostridia > TANB77 > CAG-508 > CAG-269. Next base: position 1,136 of record CANPNZ010000053.1, on the reverse strand, counting down.
TATCAACGCCATTAAAATTTACATATATAATCCGCTGATTATCTTTTGCTTTTTTTAATAAATCATTTTTTAAATTCGTAAGGAGTAAACTCTTACCCGTACTTTGTGGTCCGAATATATTATATATTTTTTTGTAGCTAAAATTAATGCCTTTTTCTAGGGTTGTATATAATTGTATTTGTTTTTGGTACAATTCTCCCATAACAGCAAATGTCAAATGATATTCCCCACAATTGTACTTTTTGTTATCTAATATATAATACAACTGCAAGGAATATTTCTTATTAACATCAAATGCTTCTTTCATTTTATTAATATCTATTGTAAAAGTTGTTATTTCTGGAGAAACTCTTCCATTAAATATTAATATATCATTACAAAATAGCTTTAGTTCAGTATCATCAAAACCAACTGCAGTAAACTCACCTTCTATAATATAATTTTTAGACAAATATAATGGATAAGTTATTTCTCCTTCTAATATACTGTCTATTGTATAATAATCATTTTTGCAAAGTACACGAATACACTTCAGTTGAACATTGGGTGACGAGGGTATTGTGTATTCTACTGGCATTTTAAAATATTTTTCCTCTATTTCCGGATGTTTTTTAATCCAATACATTAAATTGTAACCATCAACAAAAGCAATCTGTTTTACTGCTGATAAATAGTAAAACTTCTTAATTCTTCCTATTAAGTTAGAATCTATAGATGTATTTGTAATAAAGAATACTTTTATCAAATTTTGTTCAAATATTGATGATACGAGTGTAGAATCATACTTTGTTGAAGGAATATTTTTGGCGGTATGTATGGTATATTTTGCCTCAGCCCACATGGATGTTCCACTAAACTCGCAAATACTTTCCAAATCCTTATTTCCATCTCTAGTTGCTTTTGTTAGTTTCCAATTTTGTAAAGGATACTGCTCTCTTAAGTAATCTTCAAGTAAAACCTCAAATTTTCTTGAGTCTTGAGTTATTTCAGTATCTTGATATATTACTTTTTCTTTAAAATGCCACTCAATCATAATTTGTATCCTTATTTGTTTAAACTTTAATCCTAAATATGTAACTGACTATTGCATCACCCTACTATAATTCCAACGGATAACTCCTGATTATCCACTATTC
>CANPNZ010000052.1 GCA_947575605.1 uncultured Clostridium sp. | reverse complement strand
CTAAAGCAAAAAAAAGAAGCTTTTAAACTTCTCTATTTTTGGCATATTTAATTACATCTTGAAATGTCTTTTTATTTGATAACAATTTTAATGTTGTGCTACTTAATAAAAAATGTTCTTTTGCTAGTTCTTTTTTGTTAAATATAAACTCTTAAATTCTAAATAAAATTCATCGTTGCTATCGCTATTACTTTGTACTATTTCTAATTTTCTAAGTATTTCTTCATATTGTTGTTGTGAAACAAACTTTTCATAACATGGTATGTTCTCACAATTAATTTTATAAACATATCTTAAATCAACATACGATGCCTTTTTTAGTTTATTATCTTTATTAGGCTTCAATATAAAATAGTTTTTTAATCCCTCCATAGTATCATATGATCCACTCATTTTTAAAACATATATGTTATCTTTATAATTTCTAATTTCATTTAAAATAATTACTGGATGTCCATTCATTCTAATATCCAAATAATCATTATCTTTAAATCTAATATTTTTTACTGCAATTATATCTCCCCTATAATAAATTGGCTCACGCATAAACTATTAATTCTTTTCCCTCATCTACATATATATTAAATGATTTTGGTTTTGCTTGTTTTATAGCTATTTCATTTAATTGATTAAAATATTCTGATATATCTTTAATATTATCAATATCATATATAAAATTACAGTCTAAATATTTATACATTCTTTCATTATAAAAATCGTTATTTTTATTAGCCTCATATACATCTACTAAATCAGTATAATATTCCTTGATATCTTTTTGAGGAATTTCTGGATTATTATTTCTGTCTTTTGCAACATCTTCAAATTGTTTCCATGGTTTTTCTTTATGAGTGCTTTCTATAAGTTCATTTGATGTTTTAAAGCCATATACTGAATTAATAACTTTTAGTACACTTTCTTCTTCTGGTAAAATAATAATATCATCATTTTTCTTTAAAGAAGAATTATTCCATCTATATAAATCATAAACATCTTTTATAACTGGTCCTTTTCTCCATGCTTCAATTTTTTCTTCAAATAAAGGTTTATCATATATTGCTAAATACATTGCTTGGGCATAATAGCATAATTTTTGCATTATTACATTTCCATCTTTATTGTCTTTTTTTGTTTGCTCATTATTTCTATAAAACCATTTTGCAACATCTGTAGCTTTCATATTTCCTCCTTCTAAATACTTTTTTATATTTTATTCCTTATATTCAAAAATAGTTTACACTAAAAATAAAATATTTGCAATATTTTTTCATCGCATTTTATGACATTGTTCGACAAAAACATTATATGCTTTTTATATTACTATAGTATTAAAAAATATTAAATTTCTATTACATTATATCACACTTTTAAAATTATGTAAATACATCTTGTTTCCCCTTGAAATACTATAAAAAATCCATCTCTTAAAATTCATTTTAAGCCATTTTTATTTTTTAGTCAATATCTTTTTTGCTTGATTTTTAGCCATTTTGGGGTTTCTTGAAAAAATTTTATCATTTTTACTTGTATTTTATATATTATAATAGACCTTAATGGAGGTGATGAGTATATAAATATTATGGTCTGGAAGGAAGTGATAAAATGGAATTGAAAATCATAAATACAAAAGGGGTTATTCTTTCGTATATAACATTAGATGTATTGCTAGATATATATACTTCTGGACACACTTTAGAAGCGTTGTTCAAAGAAAGAGTGCGATTAGCATAATAAAAGAGCTAGACTAGAAATCAATCTAATCTAGCTTTATTTTTATTACCTAACTCCGCCAAGCCATTTACAAAATCCAATTTTGTAATTATTGCTTCCATCTACTTTATAACGTACCATTGCTTTGTTATTAAATATTCCGAAACAATCGCAAGACTCTCTTGGATTTAAACTTCCTACTCTTATGGTACAATTTGTATCACTGTACACTGTTTCACTTGTACTTCCATTTTGATATGTTTTCATTTCTACATCACTCCCATCGTTTTTTATATTATTATATATTGGTACTTGTCCACCTAAATATTGGCTTACCATATCTAAAAATCTATTCCAGCCCATATCTAATGTTCTGTGTGGACAATATTTTCCTGACCAATCTTGATGTTTTTTCACTCTATCTATTCCCCAGCCATACTGTTTTAATAAATAAGCTACATATTCCGCTGCTAATTTTTCTGCTTGTTCAAATTTTTCTCCACCAGACTTACTGTAACAAATTTCTATTCCAATAGATTTCATATTTCCATTTCCTTTACCATCTCCAGCATGCCAAGCATTTCTATTAAATGGTATCGCTGTTACTACTCTTTCATTGTCTACTGCTACGTGAAAAGATGTTTTATTGTTATTTCCAATCATATAACTTACTTCTGCCATTGCTGTCGCGTCATTTGCTGTATTATGTACGGTAATATATTGTGGCGTCATTCCATATGGACATTTTATATTATATTTATTCTGTGGCATTGTTACATTCGTTATTTGCATCTATTTCCCCTCCTTCGTATTCTTCTTCAAAATTATTGTCTTGTATATTCTTTTGATATAATTCTTCCGAAAATTCTATATTCTCAATTACTACATTATCTTCCATGTTATTCCTCCATTTCTGGCAATCCTGCCACACTTGTTAATATACTTAATATCCCTGCTAGTAAGCTTGTACTTCCTACTGTTAGCCAATTAACTTCTCCAATTGCTACACTTGTTCCTATTGTCGCTATTGCTGTTTGTGCTATTGTTTTTATTGCTCTTACTCCTGCACATTTAAGCCATTTGTTTAGTTCCTTATTCATATTTTTCTCCTTTTTTATTTTAATCCTAGCTTAAACAAAGCATAAGCTAATATGGCATAGAATAAATAATCTATTAATTTATCCCATTTCATTCCGCTTTTGCTCTTTACTATTTTTTATTTCTGTTTTTATTTCATCAACTGAACTTTCCATATTGCCTATTCTGCAATCCATTTTTTCCATTACAGAATATGTCTTTTCCAAGCTATCTATTCTGCTATCGTGTTCATTTAGTCTTTTTGTATTAGATTTATTTCGCTCTTCTAAATGTGCTACTTTCTCAATTATTTCTGTACTATCCATTTGTCTCCTCGCTTTCCTCTATTTCTATGTAATTCTCTTCGCTATCCTCTTTTCCAAGATAGATTTCTTTTGCTCGTACAATCGGTACATCTATTCCGTTTTCGTCTTTTTGTGTCTCTTTTGAAATTATAATTTTATTTTCATCTGCTGTCAGTTTTCTTAGTTTTACATTTGTTTCTTGTAATTCCATATTCTCACCTCCTACGACAACGTCCAGTTTTTCTCTGTTGCAATTGCTTTTTCTTCATCTGTTAGTTTGGCTAAGTTTGTTGCTCCTAAATTTAATGTTTTAGTTGTTGTTGTTTCCAGTAGATTATTTATTAAATAAATTAAGCTATCATAAGATAACTTTTCACAATATGATAAATTCAAACCACTTGTATTCACATTCTTTATTCTAATTTCTTCTAGTAGTTTTGGTGCATTCCCTGACATAGAACCAAAAGCACCCGACAAGCTTGTAACGTTGATAAAATCTAAGATTCCTTTGACTGTGGCCAGTACCATACAATTATTAAAAATATTATTAATAGATGTGACATTACTTGTATCACAATTTGTTAAATTAACTTCTAATAAACTCAAAGAAGAATAAAATGCAAAAGACATATTTGAAACATTTTTTAAATTGCAATTACTCAAATCTATTTCTTTAAGTATTGAAGAAGTAAACATATACGACATATCCCTAGCATTACTCATATTCCATTCATCAAAATGCAATTCTTTAAATTTTGAATAATAAAACATATAAGAAAAATCTTCCATGTTACTTGTATCTATTTTTTTAATAAAATTTGTAAGACTTTCGTTACAAATTTCTTTTGGAGCATAAGCAAATAATGCACTTCCTGTTATTCCTCCATTTGTTCTTAAATTTAAAAAAGTATCTTCACTTCCCCCACTACCTTCTATTTGCCCTATTTTACTCGCATAGCTACGAAAAGAGTCAGTATCTGAAATACTAACTCCTTTTCCTTCAATTGCATTTTTAATTTGATTTTTCGTCTCTAACAAGTAGTTTAATTTTTCTGCTGTTGCCACTATACCACCTCCCCATTGATGGTATCTAAGATGGTATTTATATTTTCTATTTCACTTTTACTTACATAGTGATTAGAATTATATTCTTTCAGTTTATTTATCGTGTATTCTAAAGATGTGTTGTCAACGTATTTAATTTCTTCTGACATATTAAGCCTCCTCTATTCTCCAATTATTTGGTCGATTTCTGCATTAGTAATTGATACTAAATCACTTTTTTG
>CANPNZ010000051.1 GCA_947575605.1 uncultured Clostridium sp. | reverse complement strand
TAAAAAAATATATAATAATGTCAATATATCTAGTTAAAATAAGAAGCTAGAGTTAAAAATAATAGAAAGTAAAAATAAATCTGTGCAAGAAAAATCAAGAAACTAAATCATATAAGATTTATAATTATCTCATAAGGGAGGAAGATTATGAATTATATTGTAGAACTTCAAAAAGCACTAGATTATATTGAAAGTAATCTTGAAGAAAATATTAATTATGAAAAAATAGCAAAAGAATTAGGTTTGTCATCTTTTTATTTTCATAGAATTTTCAGTAGCATTATTGGAATGTCTCCTGCAGAGTATATTAGAAATAGAAGATTAACTTGTGCTGCAGATGAGTTAAGTATTTATAAATCTAATGTATTAGATATTGCAATAAAATATCAATTTAATAGTAATGAAAGTTTTACAAGAGCATTTACAAAATTTCATAATGTTACTCCTAAAAAGGCTAAAGTGGATGGAACAAAATTAAAAGTGTTTAGTAAAATCCAATTAAGTCTAAATTTAGATGGAGGTAATATGATGGATTATAGAATAGAAAATAAAGAAGCATTTAAAATATGTGCAATGATAAGAGATTTTAGCATTGAAACTAAAAACGAAATACCTAAATTTTGGGATGAAATAAAAGCAAATGGAAAGTTAAAAGAAATTTCAAAAGATTTTACAAGATGTACTTTAGGTGTTTGTATTGGAGAAAATGATGCAGAAAAATACAGATATGGAATAGGAATAGAGATGAAAGAAAATGATAAACAAATGCCTGGAACAGAAATTATTAATATTGATAAAAGTAAATGGGTTGTATTTAAATGTGAAGGAAACAAAGCAGAAGATATAAATAAACTTTGGTCAAGAATATATAAAGAATATTTTGTTACATCAGAATATAAACAAAGTATGAATATAGATTTTGAACTATATGATGAAAAAGATACAGAAATCTGGATACCGATATGCAAATAATTTAAAAAGTAGACACAAAAACAGTAGTGAAACTACTGGAAGCACTTATAAAAATTTTCATGTGCCTATTGCAATTATACAAATAATGTAGTACAATAAATCTATCAACAACAAAAGTAAATACAAAATGACTTAAGAAAGGTTTATAAAAAAGGAAGGAAATACGAGAAAGTCAAATTTTCAAAGAAATAAGAATTGTTGATTACTATTTTAAGAGAGGAGGTAATCAAACCAGACAGCAAGGCACAGAAAATTTGCGAATTGTATTTTGAAGGAAACCTTAACTGTGTTTGTATAGCAAAAGAATTAGGAGTAAGTCCACAATATGTATCAAAAGTTTTAAAAGGACATCCTAACTATAAAAAAGAAAAGGAAATAAGAAGTGAGATAAAACATAAAAATTATCTTGAGAGAAAAAGGACAACTAGACAGTTAAGAACAAAAATTTTGAAGGAGAAAGAAGATTATGAGTTAGAGTATTTAAGACATCTACAATGGCAACATGCAATTGAAATGTCAAAAAAATACTTAGTCTAATTATGTTCAAAATATTGTTCCAAAAAATCAACTAAAAGCAAGCATTTATTAAAAGTAAATGGCTTGCTTTTTAGTATGCCTTAAAATTAGAAAAAGAAGGGAGGAGATAAGTTTTAGCATACATTAATCTAACTTTGAATATTAATTAGAAACAAGAGGAGGCAGCCTATGGAAAAAAAGCAAATTGTATCTAATAAACAAGTAAAGTTAGAGATTGAATTGATACTAAATAGAAAATTGTTTCAAAATAATACAATTAATAGAGAGGTATATGAAAATGTACAAGATGAATTATTGAAAGAAATTAATAAAGAGATGGATAAAATATAGACATACAAGAAAAACAATTATATAATAATTGTATCTATAAAGATACTTAAAAAATAGAAAATTTTATTTTCTATTTTTTAAGTGGCTATAATCGCTTTTGCCTTTGAGATTTCCTCATTATATTCGGAAACTCAAATCGGCAAGAAGAAAAGTTTACAAGAAACTTTTCTTGATAAAAGGAAGGAGATAAAAGATATGGATTTATATAATATGAGAAAAGAAATAAGTAGTGGCAAAAGCATATATGACTTACCACTAAAAGTAACATACTATGCAAGAGTATCAAGCGAAAAAGATGAGCAGTTAAATTCATTAAGTAATCAAGTTTTTTATTTTGAAAACCATATAAAAGAAGTCTCTAACTGGATTTATGTTGAGGGATATGTAGATGAGGGTATAAGTGGTACAAGTGTAAACAAAAGAGATTCATTTAAAAGAATGGTAGCAGATAGTAAAAAAGGAAAGTTTGATTTAATACTAACAAAAGAAGTAACACGTTTTGCCAGAAACACTTTAGACAGTATCTCTTATACCCAAAAATTATTAGACAATAATGTAGGAGTATATTTTCAATCAGACAACATTAATACCATCATGCCAGATTCTGAATTAAGACTAACTATAATGGCAAGTGTGGCACAAGATGAAGTAAGAAAATTATCAGAAAGAGTAAAGTTTGGCTTTAGTAGATCTATTGAAAAAAAGAGAGTGTTAGGAAACAATAATATATTCGGCTATCGAAAGGACAAGACAAAATTAGTCATACATGAAGAAGAAGCAAAAATGATAAGAGAACTATTTGAAATATATTCGCAAGGAGAAATGGGATTTTACAAAATATCTGAGTATTTTAAACAAAAAGGATATAAAGGAAAAAATGGAACACCAATATCATCACAAACATTAAGAAGAATTATAAGGAATCCAAAATATAAAGGATATTATAGAACAGGAACTGTAAAAGTAGTAGATTACAAACTACATAAAGCACAAAAGATGCCAAAAGAAGAATGGAAAGTATTTGAATGTAAAGAAAACATACCAGCCATTGTTTCAGAAGAACTATGGGAGAAATGTAATAATATATTAGAAAAGAAATCAGCAAGTTGTTTAAACAGAGTAGAAAATAAAGATATATTTAAAAGTAGATATGCTTTTAGTGGATTAATTTATTGCAAAGAACACGAAGGAGAAGAACACATGCCAGGATATAATAGAATATCAGGAAGTAAGAGGTCTAATAAACCAGCTTGGGGCTGTAGTAGATATATTACATATGGACTGAAAAGATGTGAGAGTCCAATTATACAAGAATCAGAATTAATAGAAATTCTGAAAGTAGTTTTGAATAAGTTTCTTTCTAATAAAAAAGAAATAATAGAAGATTTGTTAAGCAAGTACAAGAAATATAATTTTACAAAAGATTTTGAAATAGAAATAGCAAATATAGAAAATAATATAAATGCAATACAATCAAAAAAGGATAAGTTATTAGAACTTACGATTAAAAGTCTATTATCTGATGAAGAATTTTACAAAAGAAATGAAGAACTAAATCAAGAAATACAAAGAGAGCAAGAGAAGATAAAAGAACTAAAAGAAGAAAAAGAAAAGTTATCTTCTATAGAAGACAACATGAAGCAAATAAAAGGAGCATTGGAAAAAGAAATAAAAATAGATGAAAATATCGAAGACTTAATCAAACTATTAGTAGACAAAATATATGTGTCAAAAGTAAATGGAGATAGAAAGCATATCAAATTAGAAATTTATTTTAAAATAGGAGAACCAATTACATTAGAAGGAAACTTAAGAAAAAAACAAGAATATATCATTAATGATGAAAAGTATCTTTTATATGACAATGATAACCATGAACATTCTATAAAAGAGAAGAACTATCAATCATGCAACAACGACATCTATCATTGTGCCTGGAAGTAACAAAGTATTAAACCTATTTTCACAAAATAATGAAATTGTAATACCATGGAAAAACATCAAATGTATAGGAGATGATTTAATACTAGTAGAAATATGAGATGATAGAAGGGAAAAGGAACAAGCCATAAGAGAAGAATACGTACATAGCGACAAATAGAAAAAAATACCAGAAGAAAATTCAATCGAAACAATTGACATAAAACAAGAGAAATGGTAAGATAAAAAAAGCACAAAGATTATACAAAAAAGACAATACAAAAAAAGTATAAAATTTCCATAAAAAGTTTGCGAAAAAGTATTGACTTTGAAAAACAAACATGATATTATAAAAAAGTACCTTGCGACAGACAAAAATTAAAATATAACTAAGAAATTAGTAATAAAAATGAAACACAAGGAATATAATAGAAACAGTGATTACTAGTTTTTTATTTTGCCCTAATTTAAGGTGAAATAAGCAAATAAAAAATATTTTTAAAAAATTGTCAAAAAGTGTTGACAAAATAAAAAAGGTATAGTATAATGCAATCCGTCCCACAAAAATAGGACAGAAAAAGTACATTGAAAAGTAAACAATAAAATCCTTTAGAGAATAAACCG
>CANPNZ010000050.1 GCA_947575605.1 uncultured Clostridium sp. | reverse complement strand
CATTGTGATAGAAGTGATCCAAATAGGACTTATAAAAATCAAGAAATAGACCATTCAAAAACTCACTTAAACTATAACCTTGCACCAAAACATAAAGATATGACTGATTATGAATTTATGAAAAATAGATGTGAAGAATACAAAATCTTAAAAAGAAAAGATGTTAATTGGCTTGTTTCGTGGGTTATTACTATTCCTTCCGATTACACTGGAAATCAACAATTGTTTTTTAGAGAAGCTTATAACTTTATGGAAAATAGATATGGAAAAGAAAATGTTGTTTCTGCCTATGTCCATTTAGACGAAACAAGTCCTCATATTCACTTTTGTTTTGTCCCTGTTATTTTTGATGAAAAAAAACAAAAATACAAAGTTAATGCAAAAAAATGTATAGACAAGATAGAATTAAAACAAATACACCCTCAAATGCAAGAATATTTAGAAAAAAAGTTACAAACAAAAGTGAATATTTTAAATGGAGCAACTGCAGAAGGAAATAAAACAATTGAACAACTAAAAAATGAAGAAAAAATAAAACAAACTGCAATAGACGAACTAATAAAAAATCCAAATGCAGAAATAAGAAAAGCAGTAATCGAACAAATACCAGAAGAACAAAAAGAAAAAATTATAGAACAGGAAATAGAAATAGTAAAAGAAGATTTAAAAAAAGATACTCAATTCTTACTATTATGTAAAAACAAGGCAATGTCTGAAAATAAAGAATTAGAAGAACTTGAAACAAAATTAAAAAATTTAAAAGGAAAAAAAGACTATATTGAAGAAAGTATTTCAGAATTAGAGATTAAATATAAAAAACAAAGAAAAGAACTAGCTGAAGAATTTGAAAAAGAAAAGCAAAGAAACAATGCAAGGATACTAGAAATGCAAAATACTACAATTGAACAAGAAAAAGATAAACCTTCTTTCTGGGATAAAATATCAGAAAGGATTATGAAATTCAAACTTGTAGCTACAATAAGTTTTATATCATATCAATTTAGAAAAGGACTTGAACCTCATAAAATATTAAAAAATGTAAAACAATTTAGAAAAGAATATGATTACTACAATAAAAATCAAGAACAATTATTAGAAGATATAAAATACTTTGAAAAGCAAGGAATTAGTATTCAAAAAATAGAAAGAAGCGAAGAAAAGCAAAAAGAAAATGATTATGAACCAGAAATGTAAAAGAGTATTTTTTCTACTCTTTTTTTATATCCTTCTTCCAAAATTCCCACCATTTCTTATTATCTTCAATAGTACCTAACTGTACTATTTTTTGTTCTTTTTCTTTAATTAAAACTTGAAAATTTCTATTTTGTTCTTGAAAATTATCTATCTGAATATCTTTCTTCGAAATAATATCTAAATAATTATTAATTTCTCTATCTTTATCTTCAATTTGCTTTTTCAAAAGTTCTACTACCTCATTATGTACTTGTAAAGAGATTACATCACTATTTACAATATTATTGACAACATTTACATCATTTTTACAGGTATCTTTATATTTAGATAACAAGTCATAAGCCTTTTGATTAAACATTATTTTCCCTGTATCTAAATCCTTCTTCGCATAGTTAATATTATAATCCTTGTTTTCTAATCTTATCCCTGTTTCGTATAATCTATTATAAAAAGTTCCTTGATTAAAACCAAAACTATCTTTTATATCAGTAGCTGAATATATATAATTTCCCTCATTAACATTATTATTAAAAACTTTTCTTATACCTGTTTTTTCATCAGTAATCAAATAACCTCTTTTTTCTAAAATATCTAAAATCTCACTACCTAAACTATAACCTATTTTAAATTTTCTTTGTAACATAGAAACAGTCAAGTCATCTTTGCCTTTCATATATTCAATAACTTCATTAACCAAACTATCTTTATCCATCTTTATTCTCCTTCCTATTGTCAATTTTACAACAACTTTACTGTAAACATTACAACTATTTATAACATATTACATACTATTTTACAACTAATATTATAAAAAACTTATAAATCATTGCACAAAATTTGAATTTAGTGCAATTAATATCCAAATTTATCTTACTTTTAAAATTAATATAGCAATACCAGAAGGAGCGAGGGAGTGAAATAGGCAAAGTAATCCCATTTAATTTAAAATTACTTTACCTCAAAAATAATACCGTCAGTCGCTCGGTTGCTTATAGTTAGTAAAGTTCAAACATTTCAGCTTGATACAACATAGTCTTTTTAGACAATACAAGTTAATCCATATCTTCAGTTGTAAATCCTCTTTAACTTTCCACCCCAAATTCTTTTTATATTGCAGGTTTTCGATTTGTATGAGTTCCTGCTGACGCACAACTTACACTACTAAAATATAAGTAATACGAAACGACTCTCTGCATTGGCTCGTTCACACCATATAACCTTATTTTTAAAGATGTCAGTTACTTTGCATTTTCTCCACCTGCACAATGATTCTTCTTTTGTGCTAATATTTAATTTTGAATAAAAATAAGAGAGTGTCCTTTCTTTTTGACACTCTCTTTTTGGCAAAATTCTCTTAATCTCTTTTAACTTCCATACAATTTTTTTTACTTTTATACAATTTTGTATTGACAAAATACTATAATTTAGTTAAAATAATTATATCGAAGGTAGTGTTTTTGAAGATACCTTCAGAATTATTGCCTTTCGAGTGCGAGTCGAAAGGTTTTATTTTTTTCTCTTATAAAACTAAAATGATAATATATGAAATTTTAAAAAATGTCAACGATTTTTTATGACATTTTTTTATTTGTTTTCAACAATTTTTGTTTTTCCCTTACAAACAACTACACTTATTATTTTTTTCTTTTCATTAAAAACGAATATATTTTTCTGCAAAAATAATAAAACTACCGCAAAAAAACAAGATCCAATTTTAAATTTATTGCTATCGCTTATACAGTCTAGCTATAAGGTCGGTACACTAGGGGGACACCCCCTCCTTCGCTCGTACCTCGCTCACCCCCCGTTTTATATAAAAAAGAAATAAAGTTACACCTTTTAAATTAAAAAGTCGCTTAAAATCGATTTTAACAAAAATAAAATCATAATTTCGAATAAAAAAGATTATTTGACATATAATAATAAAAGTGTTATAATACTATTAGCTTAATTGTTAAACATATAGCCAACATTAAGCACACCAGATATGTGGGGAGAAACGCATATCTCTTTTTTTTGCAAAAAAATAAAAAAACAGAGTAGGGAGAACTACTCTGAACTAAAATTTAGTTTTTATTTTTGTTGTCCTGGTACTTCTTTAACTCTTCTTCCAATTTTTCAATTTTCTGAAGTAAAATCCATACCAACATATAGCCAGACATATACACACCCCCTCTCTTAAAGGGATTTGTCCAAAGGACTATCTAACTATACTACAAATTACCACTTTTTTCAACACTATCTTTTTTTAATATTTCTTCAAAACTACTAAAAATCTTTCTTAAACATTTCTTACAAACTTTTGAATCTTCAAAATCTACTAATTCCGTTTCGCTCCTACACATACAGCAAGACTTCTCATATTTTTCCATTATTATCCTTCTTCCTTCTACACAAAAAGTCATTGCATCGCCTTCCAATAAACAAAAATCATCTCTAATTTCCTTTGGAATATTTACCCTTCCTAAATCATCAATTTTACGAGTAAGCCCAGTCTTTTTCACTTTCTCTAATCCCTCCAATCTTTTGTAAAAATTACGCATTTTATAGGACTTTTTAACAATATTAATTTTATGCGTCAAATTCGACGCATAAAAAGCATAAAAATTTGTTATTCTAATATTGGTGATAATTAAAATGACTTTATCTTATGCTATAAAAACAAGGATTGAAGAACTGTTGCAACAAAAAGAAATGAATGTAAATATGTTAGGAATATCTGCTGGAATAAATCCTGCCACAATAAGAGGCATTTTAAAGAGCAGGTGTAAAACTCCAAATTCTCAAACACTTTATTATATCTGTTTAGGATTTGGAATAACTCTCGAGCAATTTTTCAATTCTTCCTTATTCAATCCTAGTAATATTGATGATGATTAGTACCCTATAAAATGCGGTACTTTTTTATTATATATAAGAAAAAGCTAAAAATCAATAATATTTTCAGCTTTTGTAACTCACTTGGGTTATATTTTATAAAACCTTTCTGTGTTATAAAAAGGAAAACATTGTAAAATAACAAGAGGGGTGTAGTTTTGGAAACTTTTGAATTACAAAAATCAAGAGAAAGTAATATTATAAAATCAATTCGTTTTTCTGAAGAATTAAATAACAATATAAACAAAGTAATAGAAAAAGCAAATAAAGATAAATCTATAAAACAATATAGTTTCAATGGATTCGTATGTTCTGCTTGTGAATTTGCTTTAAAACATTTACCAGAAGAACTAAAAGAAGATTAAAGCAAATTTTATCAATAAAATCTTTTTTATTGATAAAATGCGGTAGCTCTAGGGTAGAAAATATGTAATATTTTCGTAGGGGCGAGATTAGCCCCTACATACCTATACTTTAGTATAGGTATGTTCTGCAGAAAAAAATCAAACACATTTTAAGTGTGTTTTTTTATTTCTGCAGAACAGGGGTCAAGGGGATATTCCCCTGCAAGTTTACCAATAATTTTTTCACAAGAAAAATATTTTGGTATAACTTGCTACACCAAAAATTTTGTGTTATAATAAGTCAGTCGCTGGAGGTGAAAGAATGAATTGTGAAAAATTTACAAGAAATCAGTCAGGAAATATATTAGTACATTGTGATAGAAGTGATCCAAATAGGACTTATAAAAATCAAGAAATAGACCATT
>CANPNZ010000049.1 GCA_947575605.1 uncultured Clostridium sp. | reverse complement strand
CAGATGTGCAATTTGATAGAAATATAAATGGAAATGGGTGAGAAGAATGAAGAAATATCAATCTCCTAAAATAAATGTAGTAGAATTAATAAGAAATAATTTATTAATGTACACAAACAAAAAAGAAGGGATTATATGAGAAGGAAAAAGAAAATTAAAATATTTAAAATATTATTAATGGCAGTAGTTTTAACATTATTTATAGGAATAACAGTATACCTATTTCCAGTAATGAAAAATTTATCTACAGTAGAAGGACAAGTAGCTTTTAAAGAAAAAGTTGATAATTCTGGTATGATGGGAATGTTATCACTATTTGGACTTCAGATAGCACAAATATTTTTAATTATAGTACCAGGAGAACCAATAGAAATTTTGGCAGGAATGTGTTATGGAGGACTATGGGGAACAGTATTTATTATGGTGTCAGCTGCTATTATATCAATAACAATATATTTGTTGGTTAGAAAATTTGGGAGAAAATTCGTATACGATTTTTGTGATGAAAAGAAAGTTTCCAAAATAGAGAATAGCAAATTATTTCAAAATCCAAAAAAGATTGAACTAATAATGCTTGTATTATTTTTAATACCAGGTACACCAAAAGATTTGTTAGTATATGTTGCAGGATTATTGCCAATAAAGCCAATAAAGTTTATCTTAATTTCGACATTTGCTAGATTTCCATCTGTTATTACTTCTACACTAGCAGGAGATAGGCTTGCTATTGGAGATTGGAAAATGAGTATTATACTATATGCAGCAATACTAATATTAGTGGCAATAGTTGTACTAATAATAAATAAGTTTGACAAAGATAAAATCACAAAAGATGCAATAAATAGTATTAAATAAACTTTTAAATACTCTATACATTAACCTTACAGAAATGTAAGGTTATTTTCATAAAAAGTATGCTATAATGATTTGGGAGGTATCATAAAATGCAGAAGATATTAATCGTTGAAGATGATGAAAAATTAAGAAATGAATTACAAATATTTTTAAGCCATCAAGGGTATCAAGCAGAATGTTTAAAAAAATTTGACAATACTATACATGATATTTTAGAAATAAATCCAAATCTTATCTTATTAGATATAAATTTGCCAGGAGTAGATGGAGAATATATTTGCAAAGAGATTAGAAAACAATCTGATATGGGAATTATTGCTGTCACAAGTAGAGATAATGAATTAGATGAGCTGGTTTCAATAAATTATGGAGCAGATCATTATATTACAAAGCCATTTAATATCCATATACTACTTGCAAAAGTAAATTCACTATTAAGAAGAACAAATAGTAATAGTGAACCTAAAAATAAAATTGATGCAAAAGATTTTATTTTAAATATATCAAATAGTACAATAATAAAAGATGATAAAATTATTGATTTAACTAAAAATGAATATAAAATTTTAAAATATTTAATTGAAAATAGAGAAAAAATCGTTTCAAGAGAAGATATAATGGACTGTTTATGGGAAAATGAAAGTTTTATTGATGATAATACTTTAAGTGTTAATATTACTAGATTAAGAAGTAAACTAGAAGAATTAGGACTAAAAGATATAATTGAAACAAAAAGAGGACAAGGCTATATATTAAAGGGAGAGAACTGATATGAATTTTAAAAGTTTTATAAAAGATAAAATACTTTTGACTGTCTTACTATTATTTGGAATCGCTACTATAGAAATATTTTTAATTCCATACTCATTTGTAAATTTCATAAAAATATATATTCCAGTTACTATAATATTTTTATACATAATAGGACTTTCCATAGAATATTTTATGAAGCTAAGATTTTATAAAGATTTAGAAGATACTTTAAATAACTTAGATGACAAATATTTAATTAGTGAGATTATAAAAGAACCAAGTTTTACAGAAGGTAAAATATTAAAAGACTTATTAAAACAAATTAATAAGTCAATGGTTGAAAATGTAAATTTATATAAGTATAAACAAGAAGATTATAAAGATTACATTGAATTATGGATTCATGAGATAAAAATACCGATAGCTAGCCGGTAAAATGATAGTGGAAAATAATAAAAATGAAATTACAAAAAGTATAGATGAAGAATTAGACAAAGTAGAAAACTACATAGAACAGGCTTTATATTATGCAAGAAGTAACACAGTAGAAAAAGATTATTATATAAAAAAAGTTAATTTAAAAGACATTGTAAATGAGAGTATAAAGAAGAATAAAAATGTTTTAATACATGAAAGAATATCTGTTAATGTTCACGATTTAGATTTAGAAGCAAATACAGACAATAAGTGGATCATATTCATATTAAATCAAATAATTCAAAATAGTATTAAGTATAAAAAGCAAGATAAAAATTTAGAGATTGAAATATATGCAAAACAAGGAAAAGAAAATGTGATACTATATATTAAAGATAATGGAATAGGAATAAAAAAAGGAGAAATAACAAGAGTATTTGAAAAAGGCTTTACAGGAACAAATGGAAGGTGCCATCGGTAAAAAATCTACAGGGATTGGATTGTATCTATGTAAAAACTTATGTAATAAATTAGGAATAGCAATAGAGTTAAATTCGGTTCAAGATGAAGGAACAGAAATACGATTAATATTTCCAAAAAGTAGTTATATAGATATAAAATAAAATTGCTATCTTGTTATATTTACAGGATAGTTTTTTTATAAGAAAGAAATCTTACGAAAATGTAAGATTTGTGTAAGGAAAATCGATAGGAACAATGGCTAAAGTGGAGTTATAATTAAGTTAGCTGTTCGAGAGAAGCGAGTTACAGATAACTTATGCAATCGAACGACAGTGAGATTGTAAACATGGAAAGGAGTTTTTTATTATGGAAAAAGTATTAGAGGTAAAAAACATAGAGAAATACTATGGAAACAAATCAAATCTAACAAAAGCAATAGACAACATTAGTTTTACAGTAGAAAAAGGAGAATTTGTTGGAATTATGGGCGCGAGTGGATCTGGAAAAAGTACACTTTTAAATGTAATTTCAACAATAGACAGAGTAACAGCAGGACATATTATTGTTAATAGCGAAGATATTACAAAACTAAAAGGAAACAAATTAAATAAGTTTAGGAGAGAAGAACTAGGTTTTATTTTTCAAGACTTTAATTTATTAGATACTTTAACAGCTTATGAAAATATAGCTTTAGCACTAACAATTCAAAAAGTAAATGCAAGAGAAATTGATAAAAGGGTAAATGCAATTGCAGAAAAGTTAGGAATTAAAGAAATTCTTAAAAAGTATCCTTATCAAGTATCTGGAGGGCAAAAGCAAAGAATTGCATCAGCAAGAGCGATTATAACAAACCCTAAATTAGTCTTGGCAGATGAGCCAACAGGAGCATTAGATTCAAAATCAGCAAGACAATTATTAGAGAACTTTGAGTTTTTAAATCAAAAAATGAGCGCGACTATTTTAATGGTTACACATGATGCTTTTACAGCTTCTTATGCAAATAGAATCTTATTTATTAAAGATGGAAAAATCTTTAATGAAATAATCAAAGGAAACGACACAAGAAAACAATTCTTTGAGAAGATAATCGAGGTGCAAACACTTCTTGGAGGTGATTTGAACGATGTTATTTAAGTTATCCTGGAATAATATGAAAAAAAGTATAAAAGATTATGCTATCTATTTTTTAACATTAGTATTAGGTGTAGCAATTTTTTATATGTTCAATTCCATAGACAGTCAACAAGCTATGCTACAGGTATCACAATCACAAAGAGAAATTATAAAAATGATGATTTCTATGCTTGGTTTTGTATCAGTATTTGTAGCAGTTATATTAGGATTGTTAATTGTATATGCTAATAATTTCTTAATTAACCGAAGGAAAAAAGAATTTGGAATTTATATGTCTCTTGGAATGGGAAGAAGACAAATATCAAAAATTATACTAATGGAAACAATATTTGTTGGAATCATTTCACTTGCCATAGGAATAGTTGTAGGTGTATTTGCATCACAATTTATGTCTGTATTAGTTGCAAAAATGTTTGAAGCAGATATGAGTGAATTCCAATTTGTATTTTCAAAAGATGCTTGTGTTAAAACTTGTATTTACTTTGCAGTAATGTATGTTGCAGTAATGTTATTCAATACATATACAGTTTCAAAATATAAATTGATTAACTTATTAAATGCAAGTAAGAAAAATGAAAAAGTGAAAATAAAAAATCCATTTCTTTGCCTATTAGTATTTATTGTCGCTACAACAATGTTAGGTTATGCTTATTGGAAAGTAACAGGAGATGCAAGCAGTTTAAATACAGCAGATAAACTATTACCACCTATTTTAATGGGAATAGTTAGTACAGTTGCAATATTCTGGTCTTTATCAGGTTTTATCATACAAATCGTTCAAAAAATGAAAAATACATATTTAAAAGGTACAAATATGTTTGTATTAAGGCAAATTAACAATAAAATCAATACAATGGTAGTAAGTATGAGTGTTATATGTTTAATGTTATTTATGACAATATCAATACTTTCTTCAAGTTTATCGTTGAGAAATACAATGGGAAGAGAATTAGTAGAAATGACACCAGTAGACTTAAACTTATATAAAACAGCAAATTTACCAGAAACTTATAAAGAATATGGAAAAGAGAGAAAGTCCACAAAACAACAAAGAGAAGACTCAAAAATACCAATAGAACAAACATTAAAAAATAATGGATTAGATATGAATGTATTAAAAGATATGGTAGAAATACCAATCTATGCAAGCAATGATTTAACATGGAGTGATTTTTTAGAAGATAAGTTAGAACAGTTAAAAGCGAAATTTCCTATGCTTGCATATGATACAGCAGAAGAAATTGTAAAAATATCTGATTATAATAAAATAGCAAAATTATATGGAATAGATGAGTATGAACTAAATGATAATGAATATATTATGATTTGTGATTTTGCGAGTATGAAAGAAGTAAGAAATGAAGTATTAGTAGATGGAAACAATTCTTTAACAATCGCAGGAAAACAATACAAATCAAAATATAATGAGTGCAAAAATGGATTTATAGTAATGTCAACAAGCCATACAAATACAGGAATAATAGTTGTTCCAGATAATTGCCCTTTAACAGATGATATGAAAGAAATACACTTTTTAGCAGCAAATTATAATGATGACACAGAAGAAGGAAAGAAAAAGATTGAAGAATTATTTTCAAAAAATGATTCAGCACTTATACAGAATTTAGACAAAAAAGGATTAGATATAGAAGGACTTACTAAAACAAGGATTATGGAAGGAAGTATAGGATTAGCGACAATAGTAACATTTATTGCAATTTATTTAGGCGTAATATTTCTAATTGCAAGTTCAGCTATCTTAGCATTAAAACAGCTAACAGACAGTTCAGATAATAAACAAAGATATACTATTTTAAGAAAAATTGGTTGTGATGAAAAAATGATAAACAAATCTTTATTTAGACAAATAGGAATATTTTTTGGAGTGCCATTATTACTTGCAATTATACATTCAATATTTGGAATACAATTTGCAGTAAAAATGATGGCAGGTTTAGCAAGTGAGAAAGATTTACTACCATCAGCTACCGCCACAGTAGTTATTATAGGAGTTATATATGGAGCATATTTCTTAGCTACATACTTTGGTAGCAAAAATATCATTAAAGAGGAGGAATAGATATGTTTGGAATCTTTAAAATGATATTTTTAGGAATTATAGCATTAGTAGTAATAGTATGGATTACAATTTTTAATATAGGAATAGGAGAAAATCCAAAAGACAAAATAATAAACACTTATGATTCATTTATTCAAAGTTTTGATACAGCAGGTTTAACAAGTAATTGGAAATTAAAAGGCAAAAGAAAATATGGAGTAGATAAATATGTTGGAACATATATAGCCAATTATGATAACTATTCAGGTGAAGAAACAATATTTGGCGGAACTGCTATTTCAAGAAAAAATGGAGATCATATAAAACTAAAAATAAAAATTGAAAAAGAAAGTGGTAATATCAATATAATTGCTAAACTAGGAAATAATGA
>CANPNZ010000048.1 GCA_947575605.1 uncultured Clostridium sp. | reverse complement strand
ATTTTTATTCATAAAACTTAAATCTTTGCCAAAAAGGTCCGTCCCCAGTGGCACATCTTCAAAAGGGAAAAGACTGACCCCTAATCCCTCTTGCTATTTTTTTTATTTTAGTATAAAATAAAACTGTCGAAAAAGAAAGGGAAAACGGTGTAAAAGCATATGAGAAATTATTATGAGATATTAGAAGTAAATCCGAGAGCGTCCAAAGAAGTCATAGAAAAAGCATACAAAGTATTAGCTAAAAAATATCATCCAGACTTATACACAGGAGAAAAGAAACTATATGCAGAAAGAAAAATAAAAGAAATCAATGCAGCCTATAACATCTTATCAGATGAATTTTTAAGAGAACAATATGATTATGAATTAAATAGGCAAGATACATCCAATGGGCAGAATTTTAATCAAGAACCAGTTGAATCAACCATGCAAAAAAATGATTATCGCCAAACAGCACAGAGGCGATCTTTTAAACAACAACGAGTAAAACAACCTAAAATAGGTAGCTTTGGCTCACTCATAGATTTAACAAAACAGTTGGTTCATGATTTAGCAAAAAGCAAAGAGAAGAGAGAACAAGTAAAAGAAGTAACGAAAAAGGACATTTTGGCTATTGTTCTTACCATTGTAGTAATTATTCTAATTGGAATTATTTTATGGTTTATTCCCTTTACCAATGGATGGATGCGAGAGCTATTATTTGAAAATCCATTGTTTAGTTGGATCGGTAACTTATTTTCAAAATAATTGTGCCACTGGGGACGGACCTTTTTGGCACAACTTCTTGGTAATTTGTTAAGAAAACAGAAAGAAGGAATTAGAAATGCACTACGCAGACATAAAAAAAGCAGACATAGCAAATGGATTAGGAGTTAGAGTATCTGTATTTGTGAGTGGATGTACCCATCACTGTAAGAATTGCTTTAACCGTGAAGCATGGGATTTTAATTATGGAAAAGAATTTACACGGAGAGGAAATAGACAAAGTGATCCAAGAGTTAGACCATCCTTATGTGTCTGGCTTATCTTTATTAGGAGGAGAACCATTAGAATATAGTAATCAAAAAGGACTCTTACCACTACTTAGAAAAGTAAAGGAGAAATTTCCAGATAAAAACATATGGTGTTATACAGGATATACTTTTGACAAAGATGTCATGCAAGATATGTGTAACAAATGGGAAGAGACACCTGAAATACTGTCATACATTGATGTTGTAGTAGATGGTAAATTTGAAGAAGATAAAAAAGATATAAAATTACGATTTAGAGGAAGTAGTAATCAGAGAGTTATCGATGTCAAAAAATCACTAAAAGAAAAGAAAACTGTATTATTTGAATTCTAATTTGAGTTTTGGTTTTTTGCAAGGGGTGCTTATCATATATAATTTTTTCACACTTAGTGCGAAAGCAAACCACAAAATAAAGATTTTATCTGTCAGTTGCTCCAATTGCACTCGCATAGCTTGTTTGGTTGCTTTGAAGTAGCTCAAAAATTATATATGATAAGCACCCCTTGCAAAAAAACCAAACTTAAAGAATTCTAACTATTGACAAGTTATAAGCTTTCATGTATAATAATAACGTTAAAAGGGTTATCCCACATACACTTTTCGTATGGACCGGAAGGAGGGGAATATAAATGTCAGAGATAAAAGTTAATAATGGTAATATAGAAGATGCCTTAAAAAGGTTTAAAAGACAATGTGCACGTAATGGGGTACTTCAAGAAGTACGTAAAAGAGAACATTATGAGAAACCTAGTGTAAAGAGAAAGAAAAAATCAGAGGCAGCAAGAAAAAGAAAATTTTAAGAAATAGGATTGGAAGTTGAGGATGTAAGAAAATACTTGAACTTCCAATTTTGTCGTTTTGGGATGTCCATTGGGGACGGTTCTTTTTGGACATTGTTTTCAAAATTAATTTTTAATAATCATATTTGGCATGAATGTCCAAAAAGAACCGTCCCTGATGGACACTTGCCCCAAAAGAACCGTCCCCAAAAGTATAAAAAATAAAAAAAGTAGTATACTAAATCAAAGGAGGAAAAGAGATGGAATATAAGCAAATGGAATTAAAAAAAGGAATCAAATTACACACAATCAATACAGATAAATTTAAAACAAATTTAATAGCTATTTTTATAACGACCAAATTAACCAGAGAAAATGTAACCAAAAATGCGGTGATATCTGCTCTTTTAAGAAGAGGAAGTAAAACGATGCCATCCCAAGAAGAAATAAGTAAGCAGATGGAAGAAATGTATGGTGCTAGTTTTGATTGTGGGTTAGATAAAACAGGAGATAATCAAGTTTTAAAATTTTACTTAGAAACGGTAAATGATAATTTTTTACCACAAAAAGAGGAAGATATGTTGAAGATTTCTATGGAGAAATTATTAGAAATTGTATTCAATCCTTATCTTGAAAATGAAAGTTTTAAACCAGAATATGTAGAGCAAGAAAAAAATAATATTAGGCAAAGAATTGAGGGAAAAATCGATAATAAAGCAAGATATAGTATGGATCGTTGTATCGAAGAAATGTATAAAAATGAGCCATTTGGTTTGTACAAATTTGGATATGTGGAAGACCTAGAGAGTATGAATGGAAAAAATTTATACGAGTATTATAAAGAATTAATAGATTCCTGTAAAATTGATTTATTTGTATCAGGAATGATTTGTGATGATATGAACGAAGTAGTTATGAACAATGAAAATATAAAGAAATTACAAGAAAGAACACCTAACTATGTTGTGCCAAAAGAAATGGGGAAAGAACTTCCAGAAAAAGAAAATATGGTTACAGAATCAATGGAAGTAACACAAGGAAAATTAATATTAGGTTTAAATATACAGTTAGACAAAGAGGATCAAAGATATGATACCTTAGTTTATAATAGTATTCTAGGAGGAAGTGCTAATTCTAAGATGTTTCAAAATGTTAGAGAAAAGGCACATTTAGCTTATGTAGCAAGTTCTACTTATCTAAGATATAAGAATAATATTTTTGTGAATTGTGGAATTGAAATAGGAAATTATGAAAAAGCATTAGAACTTATTAAACAACAGATAGTCGATATGAAAAACGGAGATTTTACAGAGCAAGACATAGAAAATGCCAAAAAAGGAATCATAGCAACCATTAAAACAATTGATGATGAGCAAGATACAGGAATTACTTATTATTTTGGACAGGAGCTATCACAAGTGGAGGTTTCCATAGAAGAGTATAGGGATAAAATAGAAAAAGTAACCAAAGAAGATGTGATTCGTATTGCTGAAAATGTAGCAATTCATACGATCTACTTTTTAAAGGATTAATAATTAAAAAATTTATTCTATTTTTTGTCTGTAAATCTCAGATATATCAAAAATAGAATAAACAGTAAGAAATTATGTGTGTTCATCTTTATAAGTTGTTTCTAAGTAAAAGTTCAGTATATTATTTTTTATACCTTGTGTGTTGCAATCTCTAAAAGAAAAAATGGAAGAAACAATTTTTTCTAATGTAGATTGCTCCAAATCTTACTCGCTTAACAGCTCGTTTGGTTGCTTACGAAGTATTTCGAAAATAAGATACTAAACTTTCACATAAAAAATAATGGCATGATGGAACAGTAACGAAATTATTATTTTATGAAGGAGGAGAGAAAGTGCAAGTTATTGAAAATTTAAAAGTCAAAGAAAAAGTATATATAGAAAAGTTAAAAAATGGATTAACAGTAATGATTATCCCTAAAAAAGGAATTCAAAAAAAATACATGATATGGGGAACCCATTATGGATCTAATGAAAGCAGTTTTGTAGTTCCAGGAGAAGATGAAATTACGACAGTTCCTAATGGAGTGGCTCACTTTTTGGAACACAAATTATTTGAACAAGAAAATGGAACCAATAGTTTGGATGTTTTAACAGCATTGGGAGTAGATGCTAATGCTTACACAACCAATGATCATACAGCTTATTTATTTGAGTGTACCGATCATTTTTATGAAGCGATGGATGAATTAATGGACTATGTGCAACATCCCTATTTTACAGATGAAAATGTGGAAAAAGAAAAAGGGATTATCGGTCAAGAAATTATGATGTATGACGACTATCCAGAATGGAGAGTGTACCTAAATGCTATGCAAGCTATGTATCATAATAATCCAGTTAAAATCGACATTGTAGGAACCATTGAAACAATCAGTAAAATTGATAAGGAAATACTATATAAATGTTATCATACATTTTATAATCCATCTAACATGACAATGGTATTGTGTGGAGATTTTGAGCCAGAAGCTGTATTAGAAGAAGTAAAAAGAAGACTAATCGAGACCAAACCAAGTGGAGAAATAAAAAGAGAATATCCAGAAGAACCAGAAGGAATTGTGCAAGAGAAAATCGAACAAAAATTAGAAGTTAGTCAACCTTTATATACAATTGGAATAAAAGACACAACTAAAACAGATGTAAAAAAACATATGGCAATAGAAATTTTATTGAACTTAATCATTGGTAGAAGTTCAGACTTATACAAAGAACTTTATGATGAGGGCATTATTTATACGCAACCTAGTTTAGAATACGAATTTACTGAAATATATGCACATATTTTAGTTACAGGACAATCGAATGAACCAGAAAAGGTCTATCAGAAATTTAAAGAAAAAGTGACTCAATTAAAAGCAGAAGGAATTTGTCAAGAAGATTTTGAAAGAATGAAAAAGATGATCTATGGTGGATATGTAAAAGAATATAACGATGTGGCAGACATAGCAAGGATGTTTTTGGCAGATCATTTTAAAGGAATTAATAGTTTTGACTATTTGGAAGAAATGAAGGGGATTAGTGTAGAATATTTGGAACAAATATTAAAAGATGTCTTTAAAGAAGAAAAAATGGTCATTTCTATTGTAA
Organism: uncultured Clostridium sp.; assembly: GCA_947575605.1. Classification (GTDB taxonomy): domain Bacteria; phylum Bacillota; class Clostridia; order TANB77; family CAG-508; genus CAG-269. Next base: position 1,734 of record CANPNZ010000048.1, on the reverse strand, counting down.
AAAACTAAAAAAAATTATGTAGAGAAAATGGCATTTTTAATACAATAGTAAAGATGCCGTTTTCTATTGTCCAAACATGTCGAAAAAACTAAAAAAATCACGTACGAAAGTTGGCAAAAAACCTTGAAAATACTTGACTTGAGGAGAGTATTGTGATAATTTATAATTATACAGAAGATAATTACTAAAAAGGAGAAATCGATATGTTAAATGAAGAGATTTGTAAATTGAGGGATAAATTAAATAAAAGTATTGAACAGGGTAATGATTATGAAGTTACTTATCAATTAAGCGTGCAATTAGATGAATTGATTGCTAAATATTATGAAGAATTAAAAAATAATAAAAAAAAACTAGCATGGATGACCATGTAGAATAAAACCTCTTAGACGTTTTTGTGTTTAAGAGGTTTTATGTTTAGGTATAAAATACTTGAAACAAACCAAGATATATACTATAATAACAATAGAAAAAAAGCGTTGCTTAAAATTAGACAAAGCTTTGCAAAAAATAAAGGTGTGACAAAAATGGACACAGTAGTATTAAAATTTGGAGGAACCTCCGTAGCAGACAATATTAAATTAAATGTCGTTGCAGAAAAAGTAATCAGTTTAAAAAAAGAGGCAAAAAATGTAGTAGTGGTAGTATCAGCACAAGGGAAGACAACCAACCAATTAATTAAAGAAGCACAAGAATTATCAGCCATTCCAGAAGAAAGAGAAATGGATATGTTATTATCAACAGGTGAACAAATAACGGCATCCAAATTAAGTATTCTATTAAATCGAAAAGGGTATCCAGCTATTTCTTTAACAGGTTGGCAAGCTGGAATTAGAACAAATGCCATTCATACCAGTGCTAAAATTGAGCAGATTTATACAAAAAGAATGGAAGAAGAACTGGCAAAGGGGAAAATTATAATAGTAGCTGGCTTTCAAGGATTAAATGAAAGACAGGATATTACGACCTTAGGAAGAGGGGGTTCTGATACAACAGCAGTTGCCTTACAAGTGGCGTTAAAAGCAGATAAATGTTATATCTTTTCAGATGTAGACGGAATTTACTCAGCAGATCCCAATATGATTACGATGGCAAAACGATTAGATGAAATATCTTTTGACGAAATGCAAGAAATAGCTGATAGCGGAGCTAAAGTATTACATGATCGATGTATTCAGATGGGAAAAAAATTTGATTGTGATATTATGGCAAAATCAACTTTTTCAGAAGAAGGCGGAACCAAAATTTGTCAAAAGATTGAAGCTTCAGAAGTAAAAAGCATTGTGAAAAATGAGAATTTAATTGCCATTGAAATAGAGAGTCAAGCATTTTATGAAATTTATCAAAGTTTGTTAGAAAATAATATTATGGTAGAGGCCTTTCAAAGCGAAGGAAATTATTTACGATTTAGAATTAAAAAATCAGAACAAAATAAGGTCATAGAGTTATTAGATAGTAAATATCCAACTTGTCAAGTAAGAAAAAGTGAGTTAGTAAAATTGAGCATTATTGGATATGGTATTATACAAGATAATCAAGTATTAAATCAAGTGATGGAATTATTAAATAACCATCAAATTAAGATAATAGATATTCATCTAGCACAGGCTAAAATTGAGATTTTAGTACAAGAAATAGAAAATAGCGTTGTGAATGAGTTACATCAAAAGTTAATAGGATAATGTCCATTGGGGACGGTTCTTTTTGGACATCTCCAAAGATTAACGATACGAG
>CANPNZ010000047.1 GCA_947575605.1 uncultured Clostridium sp. | reverse complement strand
ATTTTTATTCATAAAACTTAAATCTTTGCCAAAAAGGTCCGTCCCCAGTGGCACAATGTCCAAAAAGAACCGTCCCAAATGGACATCAAACGAACAAAACGAACCCAAAAATAAAATTTTACATATAATTCAAAAAATATATTGACAAATGGAACTCATAGTGTTATATTTACTTACGAAAAGGAAGTGATAATATGGAAATTGATTATAAAATAATAGGACAAAGGATAAAAGAAGCCAGAAGAGGGAGAGGATGGTCACAAGAAAAACTATCAGAAGAATTAGATGTAACAACCGTCTATATAAGTAGAGTAGAAAGAGGTTCTACACAAATCAACTTAAAAAGATTAGTTCAAATTGGTAATGTATTAAATGCCAGTATAGAGTATTTAATTGGGGGAGCATTACCTAAATCACATAACTATCTAAATAGAGATTTATATGAAGTTTTGTTAAACTGTTCACCAGATAAACAACGCTTAATTTATAATATTGCCCAAATTGTATCCAATGCAAAATTTGTATAGAAAATCATAGTGTATAGAAATAGGAAATATCTCAAAATGAAACTTAAAAAATCATCTTTACAAAAAGTCGAAAATAGTATAAACTTGTTATAATGAAAGCAAATAAAAACTTTGCTAGGAAAAGAAAAAAGAGAAAATAGGCTAAAGGTGATCATAAATGTATTTAAAAAAACTAGAATTACAAGGGTTCAAATCATTTGCCGATAAAACCACATTAGAATTCAGACCAGGAATAACAGGTGTAATTCGGACCTAATGGTTCAGGTAAAAGTAATATATCAGATAGTATTAGATGGGTACTTCGGAGAGCAAAGTATGAAATCGTTAAGAGGTTCTAAATCTTTAGATATCATATTTGCAGGAACGCAAAATAGAAAGTCTCTAGGATTTGCAGAGGCTTCTTTAATATTTGATAACACAGATGGAGCGTTGCCAATTGAGTATACAGAAGTAACGGTAACTAGAAAAATATACCGAAGTGGAGAAACGGGATATTTTATTAATAAAGTACCATGTCGATTAAAAGATGTATTAGAATTATTTATGGATACAGGAATTGGAAAAGACGGATATTCCATTATTGGACAAGGTAAAATTGATGAAATATTAAGCAATAAATCAGAAGATAGAAGACACATTTTTGAAGAAGCGGCAGGAATTGTAAAATTTAGAAGTAGAAAAGAAGAAAGTGAGAAAAAATTAGAACGTACAAAATTAAACTTACTTAGAATTAATGATATTTTAACAGAAATTGAAAGCAACATAGAACCATTAAAAGCACAATCAGAAAAAGCGAAAAAGTATTTAAACTTGAAAGAAGAGTTAAAAAGCATCGAAATAGGATTATTTTTATATAATATCGAAAAATATAAAGCAAGTTTAGAAGAAATCGTAAAAGACGAAGAAATTTATACAACGCAATGTGCAGAGGAAGAAGAAAGACTAGAAAGAATTAAGAGGCTAAAAGAAGAGCTAAAAACACAGGTAGAAAACATAACGAATCAAATAGAAGAAATGTCAAATTTAGGATTTGCAAGTCAAAAAGAAATCGAAATGCTAAATTCTGACATCAATGTAGCCAATACAAGAATTCATAATAATCAAGAAAATAAAGAAAGATTTGAAAAGGAAATCGAAGAAACAGTCTTAAAGAAACAAGAACTAGAAGAAGAAATGAAACAAAGGGAACAAAAGAAAGTAAATTTAAAACAAAACAAAGAAAAATTTGAAAAAGAGCTATGCGAGAAAGAAGAAGAATTGGCTAAAATAATGGAGAAACTATCTAGCAAAGAATTAGAAATTGAACAGTATAAGGCACAAGTAGAAAAAAACACCGATCAAAAATATGAATTACAATCAGAAATTCATACACAAGAGATTAATTATGAAAATTATGAAAAAAGACAAAATCAAATAAAAAGTGAAATAGCCAATTACATTTCAGAATTAGATGCTACAAGACTTCAAAAAGATGAGATAGCGAAAGAATTTTATGAGATTGATAGTAAAAGAAATAAAATAGTAAAAGCAATAGAAGAAATCAATACCATAAAAGATGAGGCAGATAAAAAAATAGAAAACTATCAAAGTAGTATTAATAATTATCAAAATGAAATGAGGATTAAAGAATCCAAATTAAAATTTTTAATGGAAACAGAAAAGGAAAAAGAAGGATATATAAAAAGTGTAAAATCATTATTAAAAGATTGTGAGAACATCAAAGATTTAGGAAAAGGAATGCATGGCGTCTTAGCTAATGTTATGGATGTACCAGAAGAATATCAAACAGCTATTGAAATGTGCTTAGGGGCGAGCTTACAAAACATTGTAACAGAGACCGAACAAGATGCTAAAAAGCTAGTAGAGCATTTAAGAAAAAATAATTTAGGAAGAGCCTCTTTCTTACCAATTGCTTCTGTTAAAGGTAAAAAACTAGAAAAAATAAAAGGGTCTGAAAAAGGAGTCATTGGAATAGCATCAGACCTAATTAAATTTGATAAAAAATATGAGCAGATTGTTATTAGTTTATTGGGAAGAACTGTGATTGTTGACAATATGGAAACAGCCATAAAAGTAGCCAAGCAAAATGACTATTCTTTCCGAATCATAACGATACAAGGAGATGTTATCAACGCTTCTGGTAGTATTACAGGTGGTTCTGTTGCGAAAAAGACAGTAAATATTTTAGGAAGAGGAAAAGAGATTGAAAAACTAGAAAAAGACATACAGCAATTAAAAACCAAAATTGAAAAACTAGAAAAAGAGAAACAAGATTATGAAGCATCGATTCAAGATACCTTAGAAAATGCAATCAGTTTAGAAAAAGAGCTACAAGAAATCGATATTACCTATGCAACAGAAAAGCAAAAAGTGGTAGCAATAGATGAAAATATTGCTAAAATAGAAACACGATTAAATAAGCTCAAAGAAGAACAAGAAAGTTTAGAAAAGCAAAAACAGGAAGCGATGCAAGAAAAGGAAAAAATTAATCAACAAATACAAACCTTAACAGAAGAAACAGAAGAATTAACCAAAATCATTACCGAATTTGCCGAACTAAATAAAGACAATCAAAAATATGTAGATGATTTAAATTATGATATTACTAATTTGAAAATTTCAGTGTCATCTTTTGACGAAAGTGAAGCATCGATTGAAGAAATACAAGAGAGGATAACAGCAGAAATTGAAAATGCTAATAAAAGTATTGAAAATAAAAGGAATCAAATAGAACAAATTACACATGATAATTTTGAATTAGAAGCATCCATTGAGGAAATTAAGGATAAAATAACTACAATTAAAGCAGAGGTACAAAATAGTGGAAACAAAATAGAAGAATTAAAGCAGGAAAGAATGGATAAAAATGAGAAATTATCCAAACAAGAAGAAGAGATAACGAATAAATTTAAAACCATTGAAGATTTAAAAGCTCAAATTGTAAAAATTGATGTTAAGAAGACAAAGTTAGAAGAAGATATCAATGCCATCATTAATAAAATGTGGGAAGAATATGAGTTAACACCAAATAATGTAGGGGAATATCAAAAACCAGAAAATGTAGTAACAACACAAAAAAGAGTCAATCATTTACGAGCAGAAATTAGAGATTTAGGAAGTGTGAATGTAGATTCCATTGAGGAATATAAAGCAATGAAAGAAAGATATGACTTTATGTGTGAGCAACGAGTAGACTTAGAAGACACCATGAATAAATTGAGAAAAGTGATAGCAGAAATGACAGCCACGATGAAAGAGCAATTTAAAAGCCAATTTGCTATGATTAATAAGAATTTTGGGGAAGTGTTCAAAGAATTATTTGGAGGGGGAAATGCTTCTTTAAAATTAGAAGATGAAGAAAATATTTTAGAATGTGGTATTGACATTAATGTACAGCCACCAGGAAAAAAACTACAAAATATGATGTTATTATCTGGTGGAGAAAAGGCTTTTACAGCAATTGCTTTACTATTTGCCATTTTAAAAATGAATCCAGCACCGTTTTGTGTATTAGATGAAATTGAAGCAGCATTAGATGATGTTAATGTGTATCGTTTTGCTGAATATTTGAAGAAGTTTTCAAAGGAAACACAATTTTTAGTGATTACCCATAGAAAGGGAACAATGGAAGCAGCTGATACGGTTTACGGTGTTACGATGGAAGAGAATGGTATTTCTAAGTTATTGTCTATGAAATTGGGATAATAAAGTAAGAATATATATTAATGAAAAAACCGATCCAAAAATATATTGCTATATTTCGGATCGGTTTTCTGGAGTTATGCTCTTAGTCCTTCAGAACAAATGGATCGTTATTGTAGAGTGTCACTTCCAATGTTGGTTTACGATCTTTTCCAACAAATTTTAGCTCGAGTGAGTTGGTTGGGGTAGTAAAGGGGAATCGTTTTGAGCGAAGATCACAAAAGATAAATTTTGGTGCATCTTTTTCCGCAGCCTGTACCCAATCAGATTTATCCTTCAATTCTTTGTCCAGATATTCCGTTAAACGAAGATCAGAATTAAAAGCCTTCAAAAGAGCCTCTTTGGGGTCAATATCATATGGTTTCACTTGATCTAATACTTGTTCTGCTGTCATGATGTTTATCCTCCTATCAGCTTATAATATCTATAATTATAACATACTTAACATAAAAAATCAAATCCAACTCAGGAAGAAACAATTTATGAAGATGTCATAAAGAAAGTACAAGCCACATATAATTTAAAGAATAGAAAAGTAAATAAAAATACAAAGGAGAGAAAAGATATGTGGGAAACATTAAGAAAAGAAGAAGTTTTACAAAAGTTAGAAACAGACATAAGGCATGGACTGAAGGAAGAGGAAGTTCACAAAAGACAACAAAAATATGGAAAAAACAAATTAAAAGACAAGCCCAAAGAAAGTATGATTGTGAAATTTATCAAACAATTCAATGATTTTATGATTATTATTTTAATCATAGCATCTATTATTTCAGCTGTTGTATCAAACTTACAAGGAGAAAATGATTACATAGATTCCATTATTATTATAGCCATTGTAGTTTTAAATGCTATCATGGGAGTCGTACAAGAGGCGAAGGCGGAAAAATCAATAGAAGCATTGCAACAGATGACACCGCCAAAAGCAAAAGCCATCAGAAATGGGATAACCAATGAAATGAATGCAGATGAATTAGTGCCAGGAGATATTGTGATTTTAGAAGCAGGAAACTATGTGCCAGCAGATAGTAGAATTATCGAAAGTTTTAACTTGAAAATAGAAGAATCTAGTCTAACAGGAGAAACAGAACCTGTGTTAAAAGAGGCAGATAAAATTTGCAAACCGAAGGTTGCCTTAGGGGATATGAATAATATGGCATTTATGGCAAGTATTGTTGTAAATGGACATGGAAAAGCAATTGTAACAGATATCGGAATGGATACCAAAGTTGGAAAAATAGCCAACATGATGATAGAAGATGAATCACCAGAGACGCCAATTCAAAAGAAATTAGGACAAGTTGGAAAAATATTAGGAATTGTTTGCTTAGCTATTTGTTTTATTATTTTTATCATAGGATTAATTAAAAAGATAGATCCAATAGAAATGTTTATGACTTCGGTTGGATTAGCAGTAGCAGCCATACCAGAAGGATTACCAGCCATTGTAACTATTATGTTATCGATTGGTGTTACTAAAATGGCGAAGAAAAATAGTATTATTAGAAAATTGCCAGCAGTAGAAACATTAGGAAGTTCGTCTGTCATTTGTTCGGATAAAACGGGAACTTTAACACAAAATAAAATGAAAGTAGTAGAAATCAACAGTAAAGATGTAAATTTTGTAACAGAATTAGCTTGCATGTGTACCGATTGTGACATTTTGTATCAAGAATCAAAAATACAAGTAAAGGGGGAGCCAACCGAAGTAGCATTAGTCAATCAGGGGTTAGCTAGTGACAAAGATAAAAATGAATTAGATAGACGTATGCCAAGAATCAATGAAATTCCATTTGATTCCAATCGAAAAATGATGACAACCATTCATCAAGTTGGGAATAAATACAGAGTTATTACTAAAGGGGCACCAGATGTACTACTAGAAAGATGTCAAAAACAAATGAGTGGGGGAGTAGGGCAAACAGCGATAATAGAGAAAGCAACCATTCAAAAAGAGAACGAAAAAATGGCACAAAAAGCATTAAGAGTAATAGCGGTAGCCTATAAAGATTTGGATTTTTTACCACAAAAAATAGATAGTAATACCATTGAAAATAATCTAATTTTTGCCCGGACTAATGGGCATGATGGATCCACCAAGAGAGGGCGTAAAAGAAGCAGTTGAAACGTGTAAAAAAGCAGGAATTAAAACGGTTATGATAACAGGAGATCATATTGTAACAGCAAAAGCAATAGCCAAAGAATTAAATATATTAGGAACAAGAGATAAAGCAATTACTGGACAAGAGTTGGATAAAATACCACAAAAGGAATTAGAAAAGACAATCCGAGAATATTCTGTATTTGCAAGGGTTACGCCAGAGCATAAAGTAAGAATTGTTAAGGCATGGCAAAGAACTGGCGCTGTTGTTGCTATGACAGGGGATGGCGTGAATGATAGTCCCGCTTTAAAAAATGCAGATATCGGAATTGCAATGGGTAAAAATGGAACCGATGTAGCTAAAAATGCAGCAGATATGATTTTAGCAGATGATAATTTTGT
>CANPNZ010000046.1 GCA_947575605.1 uncultured Clostridium sp. | reverse complement strand
CTCCAATGGACACCTTGACCAAAGAGAACCGTCCCAAATGGACACTCAAACGACATTATTGATAAAGCCTATAATCTATATCAGGAAAGACACAGTCTTTTTTTGAAATATCTTTTAAAAAGTCTTCATCAATCTTATTATCTTTTATTTGTTCATACAATTTTGTAAATCTTCCAATATGATCCTTAATTCTCTTTTTGGCATAATCAACCATTGTGCCATTCGTAATAATAAACAGCCAATCACTACTTTGTGCCAAAAGTAATTCCCTAGCACATTGATTTAAAGCTTTTTTTTGTAATCCTTTGGCATTAGGATAAAGAGAAGCTAGTTCACACATTCGATCGCCTGCTACATGTAAGTGTCTATGGACATAGTCATTGGTAGGATTTAGCCATACTTCACTATAACCATTAGCACCCCAGCTAGAACGACAAGGCGAAGCTTCTTGCATAGTGGGATATTTGTCAATATATTCAGAAGGCGTGATTAATTCAAAATTGCAATCATCGTAATAAATTTTCTTAAATAAAATATATAACCAATAAGGCCCTTCATACCACCAATGACCATAAAGTTCAGCATCATAAGGACATAGAATGATAGGTGGGGTATCCATATAGTGTGAAAGATTATTGATTTGAGAATTTCTGCTGTCCAAAAAATGACCAGCTTGTTTTTCGGCGGAATCCATAGCCCATTGACGATTATAATAATCTTTAAAGTCAGTATCTCCTGTAATACGATAATATTTAATTCCTGTATGAACTCTTACGCCATTATGGGCAATATAAGGTTTGATATAGTCATAGTCAGCCTCATAGCCAATATCACGATAAAATTCTCTATAATTGTAATCACCAGGATAGCCATTAATAGAACTCCATACTTGCCTAGAAGATTCGATATCACGTCCAAAGGCAATGACACCTTCTGGTGAAACAATAGGAGCAAATGTTCCATAAATAGGAGTTGGGTTGGCATATAAAATGCCATGTGATTCCGTAATAATATAATCAATTCCGAATTCTTTTAGATATTTGTCAGATTCTGGAACATAACCACATTCAGGAAGCCAAATGCCACGAGGTTTTCTTCCAAAATATTTTTCATAGGTTTGTACACCAACAGCAATTTGGGCTTTTACCGTTTTTTCATTGACATATAAAATGGGAAAATAGCCATGAGTAGCACCACAGGTGATAATTTCCAGTACGCCAATATCTTGAAAGTGTTTAAAGGCTTCAATTAAATTACATTGGTAAATATCTTTAAACAAGTGTAAATCATTAGAATACCTTTCTAAGTAATAATGAGAAAGCTGATTTAATTTTTTGTCACTAGCGGTTCTTTTGACTTCTTTTTTTGATAATTCAATTAATTGCTCTAAATAGTGGATGTATTTTTTTTGTAGTAATTTATTATCTAACATAGAAAGTAAAGGAGGAGTCATAGACATCGTGATCCTAAAGTTTACTCCTTCCTCTACTAATTTCTGGAAATTGGTTAGAAGAGGAATATAGGTTTCTGAAATAGCTTCATATAACCAGGATTCTTCCAAATAGTCATCACTTTCTGGATGATGGATAAAGGGAAGATGGGCATGAAGAACAAAACTTACATATCCTTTTTTTTCTTGCATAATAGTATTCTCCTTTGTTTTTAGATTTCATGTGTGATGATAAGAATTTGAGAATTTGATGAATGAGAGTCAAGTTCCCTATAAGATAAAAAAGTTGCTATTTTAATTAGTAGCAACTTTTATTGGAATTTTGATGAAAAACTTCCAGAAGAAGGATTCGATAAGTTATATAGTTCTTCTATATTTTCATCTTGGTAAATTGCTTTATATAAATCATAAATATTGTATATTTTTCCCATATTTCTAAGAAATGAAATAGAAGTTATTTGTTTTTCTGTTTTCTTACCTGTTTTTACATTTCTAAAATAGACCATTTTTTGTTGATGATCAAATAAAATCCTATCGTTGGGAGCTTCCATTTCATTTGAAGTAGTGATACAAATATAATCTGTTTTTAATGTTTTTGTTTTTACAATGGGTTTTCTACCTAGTTCGATTCTGTAATCGCATTTACTGTCAGCTACATGTAGATACCAACTATTGGCAAAGTCATTGATTTCTACTTCAAAGCTATAATCTAAGGTATTATTATGAACAATTAAAATAGGTCTTGTTGTTTCAAAAAAATTATCTCCATATTGTTTTTGAAATTCTTTTCTGTCTTTATCTGAAATATCCCAATAAATAAAAAGATTGGTAGGAGTTTGTGCCAAAACTTTTACAATGGTTTGATTATAACGATAAGGTAAATCATAATATTCTACAATATCTACTTTTTTTGATGTGGTTTTCCTTTTGGCTGTTGCAGAACTTTTTTTAGCGGTTGTTTTGCTAGTAGTTGATTTTTTAGACGTTTTTTTAATGGTAGTAGCCGAATTTTTCTTTTTACTAGTATTACTACTTTTTGCTGTGTTTGTTAATTTTGTTGTGCCTTTTTTGATAGTAGTTGCTTTTTGTGAAGTGGCTTTTTTCGTTTTTGTGGTAGATGTTTTGGTTTCATTTTCTAATTCTTTTTGTTCTTTTGTTTTTCTTGGCATTCTTTTCCTCCTATGTGTTCTCATTCTTTCTCACCTATCTTATACTAAAAGTCAAAGAAATTCAAGTGAATTTGACAAAGTTTTTAAATTCTTCTAACAACAATGTTACCATTTACAGTTAAAATAAAAACTAACAAAATTTATTAGTATTTTTATAAAATAACTCCCAACCACATAATAGACGGTAAATCAAATTTTATTAAAAAAATTAATAAAATTTGATAACATTCTATAATTTGCTGGTCCCCCCGAATTGTTAGGGTTTTATTTTTAGAATTTGTTATACGTATGTAAGGCAACCGAGAATTCGAATAAATTATAGTAATACCAAGACTTTCACAATAAAAACGTTAAAAATCCATTAATTAGTAACCTTTTTTCACAAATTTTAGCAAAAGCCTTTCAAAAAATAACAAAATAGTATAAAATAATAAAAAATAATAAATTAGGAGAGGAATATGAACAAAAAATGGCAAATATACGAAACCGACGAAAATAAAATACAAGAAATACAAGAAAAATACCAATTAAACAAATTATTAGCCACCATTCTAGTCAACAGAAACATAACCGAAAAAGAGGACATACGATTATTCTTAGAGCCAACACGAAGTGACTTTCATGATCCATTTTTAATCACAGACATGAAAAAAGCAGTCGAAAGAATCGTACAAGCCATAGAAAAGCAAGAAAAAGTGACTATCTATGGGGACTATGATGTAGATGGGATAACCAGTATAACCGTATTAAAAAGTTTTTTACAAGATAGAGGACTGGAGGTTGAAAGTTACATTCCCAACCGATTAGAAGAAGGGTATGGATTAAACCAACAAGCAATTGGGAAAATTATAAAGGATGGATGTCAATTAATGATAACCGTTGATTGTGGTATATCAGCCATAGAAGAAATTGACTATGCCAATTCGCTAGGAATAGAAACCATTGTAACGGATCATCATGAGCCAGGAAATGAATTGCCAGATGCCTTAGCAGTCATTGACAATAAAAGAAAAGATAGTAACTATCCCTTCCGAGAATTAGCAGGGGTAGGAGTCGTTTTTAAATTAATTCAAGCCATTGGAATTTCTTTAGGATTAAAAGAAGAAGAATATTTAAAATATTTAGACATTGTCTGTGTAGGAACCATATCAGACATTGTACCATTAGTAGATGAGAATAGAGTTATTGCTAAACTTGGTCTCATGTTAATTCGTCAAACAAAAAATATAGGATTGCGTTCTATTATCCATTCGTCTGGATATAGCAAAATAGACTCTAACAGTATTTCTTTTGGCATAGCACCTAGAATTAATGCTTGTGGAAGAATGGGAAAAGCGGAAGAAGCATTAGAACTATTATTATCTAAAAATTACAATCGTGTTAGTGAATTAACGAGAAATTTGAATGAGCATAATCGTATTCGACAAGAAACGGAAAAAAGTATTTTTGAAAATGCTGTCAAACAAATTGAGGAAGAAAACTTAAATCAAAACAATACCATTATTGTAGGAGGAGAAAATTGGCATCATGGTGTGATTGGAATTGTATCTTCTAAAATTACAGAAATGTATTTTAAACCAAGTATTTTGTTAAGTTTTGAAGAAGATGGAATCGGAAAAGGATCGGGAAGAAGTATACTAGGATTTGACTTACATGATGCCTTAATGCAATGTACGGATACCATAGAAAAATTTGGTGGCCATAGTATGGCAGTAGGAATTACGGTACGAAAGGAAAACTTTTTAAAATTTCGAGAAGAGTTTGAAAAGATTGCTTCCCAAGCTCATATTGAAGAAATTATGCCAGTTATCCAAGTAGATAGTAAAATTGATGTAAAAGATATTAACAAAGATATGGTAGAGAGCTTGAAACAGCTAGAACCTTTTGGAGAAGGAAATAGAATGCCAGTTTTTGTATTTAAAAATTTAAGGATTGATTCCATTCGAGCTTTGTCAGAAGGAAAACATCTAAAGTTGACATTAAAAGATAATAATACCATTATTAGTAGTATTGGCTTTAATTTGGGACATTTAGCGGAAGAGTATCGCATTGGTGATAAGATTGATGTGGTAGGTGTGCTTGAGATTAATAGCTTTAATGGTGTGGATAGTTTGCAAATTAATATGAAGGATATTATGCGTTCTTTGTAATATTCCTAGTATATAAAAAAGGGAAAATGGTGGGGTTACCACCAAAAAAGCAATGAGGTGAAAAAATGCAAGAAGAAATAACCATACAAGAGGTAATCAAAAAAAGAAAAGAACATGGAAGAAAAATAGACACAAAATTAATCATGAAGGCATTTGATTATGCGAATCATCATCATGGTGAACAATGTAGGCGTTCAGGCGAACCTTACATCATTCATCCTCTTAATGTTGCCTATATCTTAGCAGATATTGGATTAGATGATAGTACGATATGTGCTGCTCTTTTACATGATGTAGTAGAAGACACAGAAGTAACCGATGCTGATATACGACAAGAATTTGGAGTGGAAATTGCAGAAATGGTAAAAGGAGTTACTAAATTAGGTTCTGTACAATTTGCTTCCATAGAGGAACAACAAGTAGAAGATTACCGAAAAATGTTTTTAGCGATGGGAAAAGACATTCGAGTTATTCTAATCAAATTAGCGGATCGACTTCATAATATGAGAACCTTAAAATATTTGAAAAGAGATAGACAAATAGCCAATAGCAAAGAGACAATGGAATTATATGCCCCATTAGCCAATCGACTAGGACTCTATTCTATCAAATGGGAACTAGAAGATTTAGGATTCAAATATCTATATCCAGAGGAATATCATGAATTAGTAGAAGGTATCAACAGAAAAAGAGAAGAAAGATTAAAATTCATTGAAAAAATTATGGACGATATCCGTCTACAACTAAAAAAGCAAAAAATAGAAGCAGAAGTTACACGGAAGAGCAAAACATCTATATAGTATATATCGAAAAATGAAAAGAGATAACAAAACCCTTGACCAAATTTATGACTTATTTGCTTTGCGTATCTTAGTTCACTCCATTAAAGACTGTTATGCGGCATTAGGGGTCGTACATGAAATGTATAATCCTATGCCAGGAAGATTCAAAGACTATATAGCAGTACCAAAACCCAATATGTATCAATCCATTCATACTACTTTAGTAGGAGATAAAGGAACGCCATTTGAGGTACAAATACGTACTTGGGACATGCATCGAATAGCAGAATTTGGTATTGCGGCTCACTGGGCTTACAAAGAAGCTAATTATTTTGGAAAAAAGACATCTGTCAAAGTAGAAGAAGATAAGTTAGCATGGCTAAGAGAGACCTTAGAATGGCAAAAAGAAATGCAAGATCCACAAGAATTTTTGAATACTTTAAAAACCGAACTATTTGAAGATGAAGTATATGTATTTACGCCCAAAGGAGCCATCAAAGTGTTACCAAGAGAAGCTACTCCAATTGATTTTGCCTATCTCATTCATGCGGAGATTGGGCATCACATGACGGGTTGTAAAATAAATAGCAAAATGATGCCAATTATCACCCCTTTAAAAAATGGAGACATTGTTGAAATTATCACATCAGATAACTCGAAGGGACCAAGTAGAGATTGGCTAAAATTTGTAAAAAGTACCAGTGCTAAAAATAAAATTCAAAGTTGGTTTAAAAAAGCACAAAAAGCAGAAAACATAGAAAAAGGAAAAGAACTAATCGAGAAAGAGTTAAAAAGAATTGGCTTTACCCATGCAGATTTATTTAAAGCAGAATACATGGAACCCATGTTAGACAAATATAAATATAAAAATGTAGAAGAAATGTATGCGGCAGTTGGATTTGGTGCCAATTCCTCCGTAAAAGTCATTGCTAGAATGTTACAAGAATATCGAAAAGAACATGAAGAAGAAAACATTGAAGCAAAAATAGAGGAATTAGCCAAAGCAAGAGCAAGAAAGCCAAATCCATCGAATTCAGGAATTATCGTAAAAGGTATTGACAATTGTCTAGTAAAATTATCAAAATGTTGTAATCCCCTTCCAGGAGACGAGATTATAGGTTATATTACAAAAGGAAGAGGCGTATCGGTTCATAGAAAAGATTGTGTCAATATAGGAGACTTATTGGCAGAAGAAAACAGAATGATAGATGTAGAATGGTATACAGAACAACCATCTTCTTATCAAGTTGATATAGAAGTATATTCTAATGATAGAAGTGGATTATTGATGGATATCTTAAAAGAAATCGGAACCACAAAAGCAAAAATATTAGGCGTTAATACCAAAACAACCAAAGAAAGAATTGCTATTATGGACATTACACTAGAAATTGAAAATTTAGAAGAATTAAATAAGGCACAAAAAGCAATTCGAAAAGTTAATAGTGTATATGAGGTAAGAAGGAAAAAATAGGGAAGATTGGTGTCCATCAGGGACGGTTCTGTTCGGTCAAGATGTCCATTGGGGACGGTTCTCTTTGGTCAGGGTGTCCATTGGGGACGGTTCTTTTTGGACATTGATGACCAAAAACAATTATTAAGAATTAATTTTTT
>CANPNZ010000045.1 GCA_947575605.1 uncultured Clostridium sp. | reverse complement strand
TGAACTTTTCATCAGATATTCTCTTAGGGTGATCTTATCATAAATTAATCACAAAGAAACAG
This sequence comes from uncultured Clostridium sp., assembly GCA_947575605.1. Lineage (GTDB taxonomy): Bacteria > Bacillota > Clostridia > TANB77 > CAG-508 > CAG-269. Next base: position 8,442 of record CANPNZ010000045.1, on the reverse strand, counting down.
CTTAGGTTGTTTCTTTTTTTATGTAAATGTGATATAATATCAATATGTAACTATGTTGATGTGAATTCACCCTAATTATGGAGGAGAAGAAATGGAAGAAAAAAGAGGTTTTAAAATCACAAGAATGATAATTGAAGCCAACAAACAGATTTATGAGGATCAGGACAATGAAATAGTTCTAACTTATGATGAAGATGGTACGATTCAGTGGAAATTAAGTGCTAATCTTTATGATATGATGACAGAAAGCGAACGAAAAAAGATAGATCAGTTAGCACACTTTGTTAGCGAATTACTTTCTTGTGTATCATTTTAGGAAGTTTTCACGGCAAATGCAGAAATTTTTTCAACAGCCAGGTCTCCCTGTTTTAAGAGAATAGGGGGACCTGGTCATGCAATCAAGCCAAATTGAAAGCAAAACAAGAGTTGAAAATTATGTTAAATTATGGTAAAATTAGAAGCACGATAAAGTCAAACTTAAGAAAAGATAAGGAAGATAAAAATCAAAAGATTAAAAAAATGGAGAGAAATAAGACCTGGAGAATTAAATGGAAAAAATCAAAGATATCTTTCAATTATTAGAACAAGTAGAAAGCCAAGAAGAATCAATAGTAAATGAATTAAAAAAAGAGATAATTGAATTTATAAAAAAAGGAAATTTTATAGAAGATGAAGATTCCATAAAAAATTATAAATTAAGAAAAAGTATGACAATAGAAGAAATATATGAACTGACAGAAGGAAAACTACAATATGCAAAAACAAAGTCCATGATAAGGAAAATATTTTATTTAGTAAGTGCGCAATCATATGCTAGAGAATTAGCAGAGATACTAAGAAAGATAACAAAAAATAATCCGAACTATGAAAAAATAATAGAATATATTGAAAATAATGCATTTGTAGTAGAACCTACAATATTTCCAAAGTCAAAAAACAAAGATTCAAAAAGTAAGGGAAGTAATGGCTTGTCTATAAAAGACAATGAAATGGGATTACTAGAACAAATCAAACACTTGACAATAGAAGAGCAAGGCGAGATATTAGAAAAAGGTGGAATCTCAAATATTACAAAAAGAATAATGGATAATCATATAGGAAGTCAGGAACATTTTGAAACAAATGATAGTCAAAAAACAAAGGAAGAATATTATATCGAAACGATACTAGATTCTTATAATTGGAAAAGAAGTGGAATCAATAAATTAGGAGAAATGGGAAGAAGAGATATAGTAAAAAGGTTACAAGAAATAGACTGCATTTCCATTTGTAAAAAATTAGCGGAAGCGGGAATAACCGAAAAAAATATGATAATAGCTATTATCAATTTAGCAATAACGGAACAATTAGATAAAATTTTAGATCAAGATGTAAAACAAACAAGAAAAAATTTAAAACAATTAAAACAAGTTCCTACGATAAAACAAATAGAGGAGTTTTTAGGATACCATAAAAGTACATTAGGGAAGATAGAATTAAGAGATTATCAAAAAATAGCTGTTAATCAAATCGGTAGAATATGGAAGGATAAAAGGTTTGCATCTGTCATATTACCAACAGGAGTAGGAAAAAGTTTTGTTGCGATTTCAAAATTGTTAGAATATAATAACAAACCAATATTATATTTAGCACCTAACAATGAAATATTAGAACAAATGAAAGAGTATATTGTAAAATATGTACATGGTAAGAAGGGAACACTTGGTAAAACAAAAGAAGAAATGGTAACAAAGGTATTTCTTAATATAAAATTTGCGACATATCAAAGTCTACTAACTAAAAAGGGAATGGATACCATAAAAAAGCAATATGGTCTTATTGTTCTAGATGAATTACATAGAACTGGTGCTGAGAAATGGGAAAAGAAATTAGATGAATTGATAGAAAACCAAGAGGAAGGTAAGGTACTAGGAATTACAGCTACCCCTAAAAGAGATGTGGATAATAGAAATATGGTAGATATAATGGCTTTAAAATTAGGATATACTGAAAATGGAGTGAAAAAACGAAAACATATTGCTATGGAAATGAGTTTAATAGATGCGATAAAATTAGGAATTGTCTTTAATCCCAAAGTTATCGGTTGTGAATATATGATTAGCAATGATGGAAGTATGGAAAATTTATTGAAAAGTATAAAATCCATAACAGATGAAAAACAAAGAAAGGAAAAATTAGAAAAATATCAAAAATTAAGAAAAGATTTAAAGAATGCGAAAGGGCTACCAGAAATATTACGAGCAAATCTTAAACAAGGTGGAAAATACATTGTATTTATTCCTGTAAAAAATCAAGAAGAAATAATAAAAGATGGAAATGGAAATAAAATAGGTGAAAATAGAAATGGTAAAGATAAAATAAAAGTATATGAGGAATATTTAAAAAAATGTTTCGAAAGTTCTGAAATGATGCCTAAATTTTATTCTATGTTGGGAGAATTTGGAAATAAGAAAAATAAGGAACAATTAGAGCAATTTGAAAATGATGATTCAAAAGAAACTAAATTTATGATTGTAATGAATAAGGCAAATGAGGGAATTCATATAGATGGGTTAGATGGAATGGTGTGGCTTAGGTCATTAGATAAAGATTCAATTATATTATATTTACAACAATTAGGTAGAATTTTACATGCAGAAGATCCCAATAATCCAATCAAAGATGAGGATAGACCAATTATAATTGATCCTCACAATAATGTGGCATGGATGTCTAAGTCATTCTATAAAGAAGATAAAGTAAGCAAAGAGACGAATAGAAGAGAAGATATTGTATTGTTAACCATCGTCATGGATTGGATTAATTTATACAATAGAATACCTAATATTGAAAGTTTAAGTAATCAAGAGAGGAGATATGCAGCAACTTTATATAGAATTTTAAATAAATATAGAAAATATGCAAAAGGATTTGAAAAGGATTCGGATTTAGATAAGGATAAAATAGAACTGATAGAAAGTATTATAAATAAAGGAAATGAAATAGATTTATGGAATCTTGAATTACCACCTAAACCAACAAAAATAATTGATAAAGTGCTTGAGGTAGAGTGCTTTGAACTTGATAGTATAACAAGAGATTTTTATAACTTAAAAGAAGAAGTAGATGCCATAGGAAAAAGGGGGGCAGTAAGAAAGTTTATTGAAACAGTTAAAAAATTGCAATTAATAGGAGTAGATACCACAAAAATCAAATATGATGATACGATACGAATATTAGCGAAAAAGTCAGGAATAAGTGAAGAAGAAGTAAAAAAAGCTGGATTAGATTCCAGTATAAAAATTGGTAATATAAAAAGTGATATAAGTCAAGCTTATAGAGGAAATGGAAATGGTAAACCTCCTACACCTCAAGAAGTTAAAGAATTAAAAGAATTAGGTGTTAGTTTAGAAAAAAAGGAGACAGTACGAGAATTTATAACAATTCTTAAAAAATTAAAAGAAATAGGAGTAGATACCTCAAAAATCAAATCTGAAGATACAATAAAATTATTAGCGAAAAGATCAGGAATAAGTGAAGAAGAAGTAAAAAAAGCTGGATTAGATTCCAGTATAAAAATTGGTAATATAAAAAGTGATATAAGTCAAGCTTATAGAGGAAATGGAAATGGTAAACCTCCTACACCTCAAGAAGTTAAAGAATTAAAAGAATTAGGTGTTAGTTTAGAAAAAAAGGAGACAGTACGAGAATTTATAACAATTCTTAAAAAATTAAAAGAAATAGGAGTAGATACCTCAAAAATCAAATCTGAAGATACAATAAAATTATTAGCGAAAAGATCAGGAATAAGTGAAGAAGAAGTAAAAAAAGCTGGATTAGATTCCAGTATAAAAATTGGTAATATAAAAAATGGTATAGCTAGTGCTCATAGAGGAATAAAATTGAATTCTATACCTCCCACAGTACAAGAATTAAAGGAATTAACAGAACTAGGTGTTACGTTAGAAAAAAAGAAGTCAGCAGTACAAGAATTTATAAAAATTCTTAAAAAATTAAAAGAAATAGGGGTAGATACCTCAAAAATCAAATCTAAAGATACAATAAAATTATTAGCGAAAAGGTCAGGAATAAGTGATGAAGAAGTGAAAAAAGCTGGATTAGATTCAACTAGAAAGATTGGTGGGATAAAAAGTAATATAAGTCAAGCTTATAAAGGACGTGGAAATAATAAACCTCCTACACCTCAAGAAGTTAAAGAATTAAAAGAATTAGGTGTTAGTTTAGAAAAAAAGGAGACAGTACGAGAATTTATAACAATTCTTAAAAAATTAAAAGAAATAGGAGTAGATACCTCAAAAATCAAATCTGAAGATACAATAAAATTATTAGCGAAAAGATCAGGAATAAGTGAAGAAGAAGTAAAAAAAGCTGGATTAGATTCAACTAGACAGATTGGTAGTATAAAAAATTCTATAAGTAAAGCTTATAGAGGAAATGGAAATAGTAAACCTCCTACACCTCAAGAAGTTAAAGAATTAAAAGAATTAGGTATTAGTTTAGAAAGAAGACGAAGAAAGGTTAAAGAAATGGCAGAAGCTAGCATAACTTCCTTAGAAAATATAGAAATGATAGATAGAGAAGATACGGTATTAAAAAGTTTAGTTGAAAAATCAAAAGAAGGAGAAATAGCAAATGAATAATAGAAAAAATGCATATGCAGAAGTATATAGCATATTACAAGAATTAGAAGAAAAAGAATATGCTAAAATGCCTATTGAAATTTTGGAAGTAATAAAACAGAACAGAAATACTAAATATGATTACGAATTAGATGAAGATATAGAATTGAAAAACCAACCCATGTTACCAGAAACAAAAGCGATATTATTTAATTTATTTAGAGATTATTTAGCTACACCAAAACAAAAAGAAGCAATCATAAAGATACAAGCGAAAGCAAGAAGAAAAAATGAAATCAAGAAAAAGCAATTATATAGCACAGAATTGTTTATCAATAGAACAAAACATAAGGCAAAAGAATAGAATAGAAAAAGAGTTGATTCTTTAAATCTGTTTTTAGGAGGAAATCAGATGAAGTATAAAGAATACAATAGAATGAATGTAGTAGAATATGCTAGAAAATGGGCATTAGCAAGAAATCCAAGATACTATAACTTTGACAAGGTAGGAGGAGACTGTACCAGTTTTGCGTCCCAATGTATTCATGCAGGAAGTCAAACCATGAACTATACAAAAGATACAGGTTGGTATTATAGCAATGGGAATAATAAATCGCCATCATGGAGTGGAGTAGAATATTTATATCAGTTTTTGACTACAAATAAGGGAATAGGACCACAAGCAATCGAAACGACACAAAATAAAATAGAAATAGGGGACATTGCTCAATTATCTTTTGATGGAGAGCAATTTGGACATACACTGGTGATTGTAAAAATCGAAAATAAATTTACATTAAAGGGTATCAAAATAGCATCTCATACATTAGATAGTTTAGATAAACCAATTTCAGAGTATAACTTTCGTAAAATTAGATGGTTGCATATAGAAAGAGTAGGGATTTAAGAGAAAATTAATATTTTCTCTATTTTTTATTCATAAAGATTGTGATATACTATAAAAGAGAGAAGGGGAGAAAAATGTATAATATATTAGTAGTGGATGATGATAAAGAGATAGTAGGAGCCATTGAAATTTATTTAAAAAAAGAAGGCTATAACATATTAAAAGCCTATAATGGAAAGCAAGCTTTAAAAGTAGTACAAGAAAATGAAATACATCTTATCCTATTAGACATTATGATGCCAGAAAAAGACGGAATAGAAACCTTAGAAGAGATTAGAAAAAATAAAACAATACCTGTTATTCTATTATCAGCTAAATCAGAAGACTATGACAAAATAGGAGGATTAAATTCAGGAGCAGATGATTATATTACAAAACCATTTAATCCATTAGAACTAATTGCTAGAGTTAATTCTAACCTAAGAAGATATGTAAGTTTAGGAGCATTAGAGAACCATAATAATAGCAAGATATATCGAACAGGAGAATTAGTAATCAATGATGAAACCAAACAAGTAACCGTAGATGGAAAAGAAGTAAAATTGACAGCAACAGAATTCAATATATTAAAATTTTTATTACAAAACAAAGGAAAAGTATATTCCATTCCAGAAATCTATGAAAATGTATGGAAAGAAGAAGGATTTGGAGCAGAAAATATTATAGCTGTGCATATTAGGCATATAAGAGAAAAGATAGAAATTAATCCCAAAGAACCCAAATACTTAAAAGTAATTTGGGGAGTTGGCTATAAAATTGAAGAGGGGATTTAAAGTTGCCAATGGTTCTGGGTTTGTTTGTCAACCATTGCCAATTTCGCTAAAACCCTATTAGGAGGAAGAAATGGAAAAAATAAGAAATTCAAGTAGTTTAAAAATAATAGGTTATATTATGATACCAATATTAGTAGCCATTCTTATATTGAGTATGGTACATATGATGTTTTTAAGTGAATTTGGGAATAAAAAAGAGATGGAGTATTCCCAAACGGAAAATTTTGCCAATGAGTATTTATACTTTTTTATGAACCAAATAGACAAATGTCAATCCAGTGCTAAAACAAAATATTTTGACAAATTAGAAGATGAAGAAGGAAATCTATATTGTTATTTTAGTGAAAAAAATAGGTATGATAGTAGTACAGGAATAGCAAGTTACATCAATTACCTTATCATTGATAGAGAAACAGGAGAAAAATTCACCAATATTAAAAGTAATGATTATCAAAAAGTAATAGAAGAAATAAAAAACCAATCAATTTATTGGAATTTAGTAGAAGGAAAAATAGAAACCAGTTTGACTTATATTAATCAAGACAATATGAAATATAATTATAGTTTCCACCATGTTTCGGATACAGAAGAAACGAAAAAGTGGAAAGACTATGATATTTATAGCTTTTATGAAGAAGAAACAGCCAATATCAATAGTTTTTTATTTAATAAGAACATATATGACTTTATGTTACAACATAAAGCCTTACCCCTATATACTTGTGGTATTAGTTTATTATTGCTGATAATAATAGCATTTTACTTATTCAATGCCATTGGCTATAAAAAGGGAACAGAACAAATTTGCTTAAACACGCTTGACAAAATACCCTATGAAATTGTCAGCATTATTTGTGCTAATGTAATACTAGTTGTTATGGCATTTATCGTAAATACCTTTGATATGTATGCACAAGTCATTGTAATAGCAGTATATATAATAGCCTATTTGGTTGGTTATATAGCGTGTGCTGTATGGGGTATTACAACAATAAAAAGGATAAAAGCTAGGACATTTTGGAAAAGTTTTTTAAGTTATAAAATTATAAATTGGTTATATAAAAAAATAAAGAAATATACAAAAGAAATCGGCAAAAAAACACCAGCTAGTAAAAAAGTATTTTGGTACTATTGGGGATTTGTATTGATAAGTATAATAGTAGGTTGCCTTTTGGGAAGTGTTTTAGCCATTATTGGTTTACTATTATTTTGGATATGGACATTTTATCGAATTAGGAAGTACATTAGAAATCAAGAAGAAATTAAAGAAGCTTTAGAAAAGATATATCAAGGAAACAATGATATCTACTTAGATAATACAGAATTAGAAGGAAATTTAAAAGAAATGGCAATTTATATCAATGATATTGCAGGAGGATTTTCGAATGCCATTGAAGAAAGTCTAAAATCAGAAAGGCTAAAAACAGAATTAATTACCAATGTATCCCATGACATCAAAACACCACTAACTTCTATCATTAATTACGTGGATTTACTAAAAAAAGAGGAGATTCAAGATGAAAAAATAAAGGAATATATTGATATTTTAGACAGGAAATCACAAAGACTAAAAAAATTAACAGAAGACTTGGTAGAAGCTTCCAAAGTATCTTCTGGTAATGTACAATTGAACATAGAAGAAATCAAACTCAAAGAACTAATCAATCAAAGTATCGGTGAATTTAAAGATCGACTTGAAGAAAAAAATTTGAAAATTGAAATCAATATGCCAGTTGAAGAAATTAAAATAAAAGCAGATAATCGTTACTTATATCGCGTCATTGAAAACATATTTAGCAATGTAACAAAATATGCCTTAGAGAATTCAAGAGTCTATATTGACATGAAAAAAGAAGAAAAAGATAAAACAGAAATCAGTATCAAAAATATATCAAAAGAAAAATTAAATATTAGTAGCGAAGAATTAATGCAAAGATTTGTTAGGGGTGATAAATCCAGATATACAGAAGGAAGTGGATTAGGATTATCCATAGCTAAAAGCTTAACCGAATTACAAGGTGGAAAATTTGATATCTATATAGATGGGGATCTATTTAAAGTAGTAATATCCTTTTAAATATCTAGCTGGTGTCCATCTGGGACGGTTCTTTTTGGACATTGCCATTGGGGACGTGCCATTGGG
>CANPNZ010000044.1 GCA_947575605.1 uncultured Clostridium sp. | reverse complement strand
TGTATCAAGGATATGGAGTTAGAAAATTATGCTTATTAGATGCTGCTGTTCCATCTTATTGCCAATCATACTCTAATCCATATGGGCAATCCATAGAAGATACGAATCAGTTAATTAAACTGGGACTAAATGATAGACCAGCATTAAATGAATATTTTGGAAGTATATTCTTTTATAAGGAACCATCAAAACCTTTTAAAGATTGGTTCCAAAATTTGAATAATAGTGCTTCTGGATTGGGAGAAATGAATTCGTTAATAGCTTTAAGAGATGAAAATCTATGGGATGATTTGAAATATATTAGCACACCAACTGGTATTTTTCATGGAAGAGAAGATAAAATATGTCCCTTTGGAATGGCCGAAATAATGAATAAAAACATTAGTAATTCTATTTTATATCCTTTTGAAAAAGCAGGTCATGGAGCTTTTTATGAGGCAAAAGATAATGTAAATAAAGCTTTAATAGAATTTTTAAATCACAAATAATAGAATAAAACAAGCATGAGAAGTATTTTAGTTCTTTCGAATACTTCTCATGCCTAGTATTTGTTCACCCAATAACTTTTCGTAAAAATGCTTCTTTTTTACCTAACCTCTTTCAATTTCTACACCATCTTTGGTATCTTTTATAAGATACCCTTTCCTTTGAATCAAATCTCTCAATTCATCTGACTTAGCCCAATCTTTATTGCTTCTTGCCTCTTTTCTTTGTTCCACTAAATTTAAAATCTCTTGTGGTATCTCTTCTTGTTGTTTGTTATTTACTTCTTGAATTTTTAAGCCTAAAACCGTATCAAATTTAGCTAGTAAATTAGCCCATTTAGGAGATTTTTTCTCCTGTCTTACTACTTCCCAAACAATACTCATAGCAAGAGGCATATTTAAATCATCATTAATCGCTTGATGAAACTTTGTTTCTAAACTTTGGATCTCGTTATCTTCTACCTTGTCTTTTCCTGCCAAATGTACTTGATATCCATTTCTTAATCTTTCCAATGATTTAGCTGTTGCTTCCATTCCTTCCCAAGTAAAATTTAGCTTATTTCTATAATGGCAAGAATAACTAAACAAACGATATACTAATGGATCATATCCCTTTTGTGCAAAATCTTTGATTAAGTATACATTTCCTAAACTTTTTGACATTTTTCCTCCATCAATTAGTAAGTATTCTCCGTGCATCCAAAATCTAGCTGGAATCTTTCCACAATTTCCCTTACTTTGTGCTATTTCATTTTCATGATGAGTTGGTATTAAATCAATTCCCCCTGTATGAATATCAAATTGTTCTCCTAAATATTTTTGACCCATAGCAGAACATTCAATATGCCAACCTGGATAGCTTGGTCCCCATTTACTATCCCATTTCATCAAATGATTTTCTGGAGCCTTAATCCACAATGCAAAATCATAAGGGCTTCTTTTTTCGGGGTCAACATCTACCCTAGCACCTGCCTTTTGTTCTTCTAAATTCACTTTCGAAAGAATCGGATATTGATCTAATTTTGCTATATCAAAATAAATAGCTGTTGACGTTTCATAAGCATACCCTTTTTCTACTAACTTTTCAACATAAGCCAACATCTCCTGAATATGGTCAGTGGCTTTACAAACAATTTCTGGTGTTTGTATGTTTAAATCTGCTAAGTCTTGAAAAAATAGTTTGGTATAATAAGTCGCAATTTCTATTGGTGTTTTCTTTTCTTCTCTTGCTGATTTTAACATCTTGTCTTCTCCATCATCTCCATCTGAAACCAAGTGGCCAACATCTGTTATATTCATGGCATGTTTTAAGGTATAGCCATTATATTGTAAAACTCTTCTTAATATGTCTTGAAATAGATTCGTTCTCATGTTTCCTATGGTTGCTTCTTTGTACACCGTTGGTCCACAAGAATAGATTTTTGCTTCTTTTTCCTCTAATGGCTCAAATACCTCTTTTTTCTTGGTTAATGTGTTATAAAAATAAATATCCAAATTCTTTCCCTCTTCCTTTTTATTAAATTTGCTGTTACCATTAAAAACCTATTATTTTTTGCTAAAAGTTTTATTATAGCAATAAAATAAGGTTTAAATACTAACATTTTTTGATTGAAATAGGAGATGTGAAGTGTTTTCACATCTCTTTTATTATGGTAGATTTTTATATGCTAGGAATTTTTATAACTTCTACTATTATGGTTTTTTCTTATCATCAGAACCCGTATTGGTTGTTGGTGGCTTTGGTTCTGAGCCTCCTGTATTAGTATTTCCTGTATTATTGGTGGTACTATTGGTATTCGTTGTATTGGTCGTATTCGTCGTATTACCAGCTGTATTAGTTGTATTTTTATTATTATCTACTGGTGGTTTTGGTTTTTCCTCTTCTTTTGGTTTCGTATGAATGTTACAAGTTTCTTCTATTTTTCCTTTGGCAGAAGAAGTTGCTCCATTAACTGGTTTCCATAGTTGTAATTTTTCTTTTGGTACAACGCCACCAAAGCTACCTAAAGTTGTTTCTACATATTGTGAACAAAATTCTGTGGCTAACATTCCTGATTCTGAACATATCGTTTGTGAACCATGTCCTTCACATTTTCCTGGTAAATTATCAGATGTGAAGATCTCTTTATAGGTATCGGTACAACCTGTGGTAGCCATACAGCCTGTTGCTCTACATACTGTCTGTTCTACAATTCCACTTGGTCTAACAAAACTTGCCTTTTCTAATCCTTTATGAATAGATGTCATAACTTCATCCCATATTTGACCAGCTGGATTCGTTCCAAACCCTGTTACTTCTTCACTTTTATCATACCCAAACCAGCAAGCTGCCGCATAATATGGCGTAAAACCACAAAGCCATCTATCGTAACTCTTATCAGTTGTTCCTGTTTTGGCTGCTACATCCATTCCAGAAATAGCACAATAGGTCGCTGTTCCTTTTTTGACTGGCTCTTGCATAATAGATTTTACAATATAAGCATTTTGCTCTGATATAACTCTTCTTCTTTCTTGTTTTGGTTCTAATACGGTATTTCCACTTGCATCTACTACTTTCGTGTAGAAGGTTGGTTCTATATATTCTCCATCATTAGCAATGGCTGCATAGGCTGCTGCCATTTCTAATGGACTAATTCCATCCGAAATTCCTCCAATTGCTAAAGCAGGACCTTCATCATTTTTCTCTTTTGTAGGATCATCTCCTTCTTTATACAAAGTAGATACCCCAAAGTTTCTCATATAGTCAATCGATTTACCAGGTGTCAATTCTTTCATAATTTTAACTTCTGGTACGTTTTGAGAATAAGCAATAATATCTCTAATGTTGATTAATCCTCTATAAACATGACCATCGTTTTTGGGTTGATAGCCATTAAAATCTGTTAATACATCATCATATACCGTTGCTGCCGTAATCACTTTTTCCTCTAATGCTGGCGCGATATCAGCAATTGGTTTAATGGAAGATCCTGGTTGTCTTAGTGCTTGCGTTCCTCGATTCAAGTTAGCTCCTGTTTTAGGTCCTAATCCACCAGAAACCCCTAATACATTTCCCGTTTTATGGTCAATAATAACCATAGCCGCTTGTGTGTGTTCATTTTTCAAGGCTCCTGTTTCTTTGTCTTTTTCTCTTCCCGGCTTTATGTATTTATCTTTCAAAGTTTCTTCTTCTACTCTTACTTGGATATCAGCATTTACTGTTGAATAAATCGTAAGTCCACTACTATATACATAGTTTTGGGCAAGTTCCCTAGAAATTTCTTTTTCTTCCATTACTTGTGTTATTACTTGTTCAATAACCGCATCGGTATGATAAGAATAACCAGAAGAAGTTGCTGTTTCTCCTTTTTGGAATGGCAATCCTGCTTCTACCTTTGCCACAGCTGCCTCATATTCTTCTTGATTTTCAATATAACCAAGTTCTTTCATTTTATTTAATACAGTTTTCGTTTTGTTCCTTATTTTTTCCGTATTATCTTTACTTTCATCAAAAGGATCATAGGCATTTGGTGAACTATTAATTCCTGCCATAAAAGCACATTCTGCCAAATCTAAATCTTTTGCACTTTTATTGAAATAATATTCTGCTCCTAATTCTACTCCATGTAAGTTGTTAGAACCTACAAACAAAATATTTAGATATAGTTCAAGAATTTGGTCTTTGGATATCATCCTTTCTACTTGATAGGCTTTGGCCCATTCCTTAACTTTTCTAAAAATACCTTCTAATCCTGCTGTTTCTTTATCCTTTGTAATATTTTTTACCAATTGTTGAGTAATGGTACTTCCTCCATAAGAACCTTTTCCTATTACTTTATTTACAATCGCTCCTGCTGTTCTTTTCAGGTCCACTCCACTATGTTTATAATATCTTTCATCTTCAATGGCAACATAGGCTTTTGGTAAATATTCTGCCATATCTTCTAAGGTTATGATTTTTCTTTTTTCATCTCCACTTAAATTAGCAATAACCGCTCCATTACTATCTACAATAACCGAATTGGCTGCTCCTATTTTTAACTCTTCTTTGGTAATTTCAAAATCATCACCAAATAATCCAAAAAACATGCCTGCTACAATACCTGCTCCTATTACGCATAATAATAAGATTAATACGATTATTATTTTGATTGCCATCATTAGTTTTGGATGTCTTTTTGAAAATTTATTCTTTTTTCCCTTTGGCGTTTTACTGTTTTCTGTTCTTTTTGTGCCTTTGGTACTGACTCTAGCATAATTTTCTTTGGCGGTTGCTGGTCTTTTTTTAGTGGCTCCTGTTCTACTAGCACTACTACCATTATTACTACTTGTCGTTCTTTTTCTTGCATTGCTATTTCCAGTACCACTGGTTGTTGGCCTCTTTCTTGCACTACTATTACTGTTTCCATTTGTTGCTGTTCTTCTTTTTTGTGTAGATGCTCCTTTTCCATTGCTTTGTCCATTACGTGGTCTCGCTTTTGCTCTTTCCTTATCATTGCTTTTTCCGTTGTTACTTGGCATTTTATTACCCCCTTGCCAATCTTTAAAATTTGACAAATACATTATATTATATTTGAAAAAAAAAGAAAAGCTTTTTCAGAAATTTTTAAGATTTTAAGTAACGATTCAGTCAATGTTGTCAACCAAATTCTAAAACAAAAGTCACAAAGGGTCCTGTTTTCAGGTATAGTTGTGACTTTTGTTAAAGAATTTGTTGACGTCATAAAGGGTAGCTGAGGAATTTATAAGAATTTAATATAATAATGTTCTTGTCTTGAACATCCCTCATTTGATTGGATAAGATTAAGAGTTTATGTATTTAAAATACTTTATCAAAACTTCGTATTCATTCCCATTAGTTCAACAATTTTAACCTTATCTTTTTCTATTTGTTTCATAATTTCCTGAAATGGTTGTTTTTTATTTATTTGTGCTTCATAAATTTGACATGCCTTGTACCTGGTAACCTTATCATAATCAAAATCTTCTCTTCTATCAAATGCAATTTCATAATCATTAATACACATTCCATTAAATCTTTTATTTTCTATTTTCACATTTCCCCTTATATTAACAATAACTGCTTCTTCATAAATAGTATAGCGATTCACCAATTCAGATGGAAAATCTACATTCAAAATCAGTTCTGATTTTGAAACTCCTTTTTTCTTATTATTCCCAACTGTTATCATAATGCCATCTTCTTCTAATATTTGCTTCTCTATCTTTTTAAATTTTTCTCTATGATTAGTTATAATATTAACAATTTTGTATTGTTTCGCAATTTGTCTTACATTAGCCAACATATTTTCTGATAAGTCATTCACTAAAATTGTAATTTTTGTCTCTTCTTTTTTCATTTCTTTTTTTTCTAAAATATAATCTAATACCTTACAGGAAATCAGCTCAAATAGCCAATTCCCTTTTACAATTTCTAAATCATAGGTATATAGTAAATTCATATATTCTTCTTGTTCTTGCACTTTTTTACTAATGACTATTCTTTTACTTCTCGTTTTCTCAAAAATCTTCTTTGTTTTTTGTGCTAATTTTTGCACTTTTTTACTTTCTATTTTTCTTTCGTGAATTGGTAAAATAATTTTATCGCCTTCTATTTGTATATGATTGAAAATTCTAGCTAATATACTAGGCTTGTCAGCTTCTTGAATAAAATACAAAAAATCACCTTCATTCCTTTTTTTAAGTATATGAAGATGATTTTTTTATATGACTATCATTCTAAAATAATATCTCTTTTCAAAAATTCATGACTCACAATTCCTATACCAATAAATTTTCGAGTGCTATAAATACGATATACTCCATCTGGTTTCTTCATGGTTAATTTTACGCCATTCAAAAATGGTTGTAACCTTTTTTCTTCCACTTCGATAGCTTGTTTCTCTTGAAATAATTGTTCAATGGTTAAAATGTCTAGAAGTTCTCCTTCTTTTATTTGATTCATGTTAATGGCTTGTTCTATTGAAAACTCCCCTACTTGTATACGATTAAGAGCTGACATATAACCAACAGTACCTAGTTTTTCAGCAATATTTTCACATAAGCTTCTAATATAAGTTCCTTTGGAACAATGCACTTGAAATACAATTTGTTTCTTTTTTTCGTTTTTTCCTAACAGTTTTATTTCATAAATTTCAATTGGTCTTGGCTGAACTTCCACCGTCTGTCCTTTTCTTGCATATTCATATAACTTTTTGCCTTTTACCTTGATGGCAGAATACATGGGAGGCATTTGCTCTTGTTTTCCCAAAAAACTTGCTAATACTTGCTTTATTTTTTCTTCTTCAAAAAGTTCTCTTGGTACTTCTCTTTCCTCTATCATGTTTCCTTCTTTATCGGCTGAATCGGTTTTGACTCCTAGAGTTAACTCAACTTGATAAACTTTATCATGATTGATTAAATATTTGGAACATAAAGTTCCTTTTCCTACCAATAATGGCAACACACCTGTTGCCATTGGATCTAATGTTCCTGTATGTCCTACTTTTTTTATATTTAGCAATTTTCTTACTTTTTGTACGATATCATGTGATGTACAATTCATTGGTTTATTAATAATTATGATTCCATCCATTTTTTTATTTCTTTCATTAATTTTTCTTTTACTTGTTCTACGGTTCCTTGAATTAACGCTCCTGCTGCTCTACTATGACCACCACCACCAAATAATAGGCATATATCAGATACATTAATGCCATCTTCTGAACGTAAGGATACCTTATAAGCATTTTCATTATCTTTTTGTCTTAATAAGATAGAAACCAAAACCCCTTCAATATCTTTTCCGATATTGACTAGCCCTTCATGGTCTCCTGGTTCTGCCTTTACTTCTAGTTCATCTTGTGCATTCATATAGGTAAAAGCTACTCTTCCTTCTTCTAATAATTCCATTCGATCAATAACTCTTTTGGTTAGTTCGAAATTAGCTTTTGTTTTTGTCCCCATTGTTCTTTTATAAATAGCGGGAATATCAACTCCTAATCGAAGCAATTCAGCCGTATATTCAAAGGTATCTGGTGTAATACCCATATAACGAAATCCTCCAGTATCTGTTATCATTCCTGTCATAATACACGTTCCTATTTCTTTTGTAATAGGAATATCAAAATATTCAGCCATGCTTACTAATATTTCGCAACATGCTGGTGATGCAGGATTAACATAGTTTAAATCACCATACATGTTATTACTTCCATGATGATCAATTACTATTGTTTTTTTGGCATTTTCAAAATACTCATTTTTCGCCATTCTTTTAAAGTTTGCACAATCAACGGAAATGGCTAGAGCATAATTCTTAATTTCAGAATCTGTTTTTATTTCATTAGCTGATGGTAAAAATTCAAACATTCTAGGATATTCTGGAATCATTACATCCACTTTTTTTCCTAGTTCTTCTATCATCAATTTCACTGCTAAACTCCCACCGATAGCATCTCCATCTGGTGATTCATGTGTTAAAATTACGATTGATTCGGCTTCTTTTATTTCTTTTAAAATTTCATCTAATGTCATTTTTTCCTCCTAAAATTACCAATGTGCCACTGGGGACGGACCTTTTTGGCAATCTTTCATTTATTTTTTATTAGATTGTAAAGCATTATAGTTACCAAAAAAGTCCATCTAAAGTGGCTCTTAAAGGACTATCCCCACCTTTATCTGTCATTCAAATCCCAAGCTATTGGCAACCTTAGCTATTTAAATCAGACCATTGACAACTAATTTTCTTTTTTAGGCATAATCTCTTTTAGGATGGTATCAATCTTAGCACCATATTCTAGTGAATCATCTAATTCAAAAATTAATTCTGGTGTATTCCTTAAATTTACTCTTTTGGCTAATTCACTTCTAATAAAACCAGCTGATTTTTTTAATCCCGCTATGGTTTCTTTTATATTTTTTGAATTTAATATACTTACATATACTTTGGCATATTTTAAGTCATTGGTAACTTTTACTTTTGTTACACTAATTAATCCTGTTACATTTGGATTTTTTAGTTCATAACCAATGATTTGACTGAGTTCTTTTCTGTATTCTTCTTCGATACGACCTAATCTAGCTTGATTTTCTGGCATTTTTTCACTCTCCTTATCTCGCTTTGCTCGAACGGCTGCTTTATTGTTTACAATCTCACTTTGCTCGATTGCATAAGTTATCCGTAACTCGCTTCGCTCGAACGGCTCTTTTATTGTTT
>CANPNZ010000043.1 GCA_947575605.1 uncultured Clostridium sp. | reverse complement strand
AGAAAACTAAAACGAACCTAACATTCATCTATGTATTTTTGAGTGTGCTTTAACATACTTAAACAATTGAATAAAAACAGGAAAATTGGAAAAAATATTAAAAATACTTGAAAAATTATAGGTAATAATATATAATACTAAAGTATAAAAATAAGTTATCAATTTTCTGGTGATGATGACATTTAGGGTAATACCTGTTCCCATCCCGAACACAGAAGTCAAGCCTAAGTGTGCCGAAAATACTTGCGGGTTACCCTGCTGGAAAGATAGGTTGTTGCCAGATTTATATATATTCCTCGTTAGCTCAGTTGGTAGAGCGCTCGGCTGTTAACCGATAGGTCGTTGGTTCGAGTCCAACACGAGGAGCCAGATTAATATTGAATAAGCTCTTGAAAGTTAGATATAAGAAGACTTTCGAGAGTTTTTCTTTTTGTCATAAAAAGTCCACAAAATTCATAAAATATCAATGTGTAAAAATTCTCTAATATGCTTATTTCAATAGGTTTAGGAGATGTTTTTTAAAAGCATATGATAGAAATTGTTTTATATTTATGGACAACTTTTTAAGAGTTTGATTTAAATATAGAAAAAATCCATTTAAATATGAAAAGGAAACAACCCAAGAAAACTTCGCAAGACTAAATGAAACACAAATAAATCTTATAAAATTAATAGGAAGCAATCCAGCAATGACTCAAAAAGAAATTGCAAAGGAATTAAAAATGACAAGAGATGGCGTAAAATATAATATGAGTGTTTTAAAAGAAATGGGTATAATTACAAGAGAAGGAGCTACTAAAAAAGGAAAATGAAAATTTAAGATTTAGAAAGGAAGTTTTAAAATGTATTTTAGTGTGTTCTAATTGTCACAAAGAAATACATAGTAAGTTAGGATATAAAGAAAGAATAGAGTAATTAAGACTGATATTCCAATAAGTTATAACATAGTTACCGATATGTATTTCTAAAAATTATTACATTATGTTACCATAATAGATATAACAAGTATTTAAACAGATACTAATACTATTAGGAGGTAATATTCAATGAAAAAACGGGTAAGCACATATTTAGCAATTGCCATAACAACGTATTGTAACTATCAATGTTTTTATTGTAAAGAAGGAGGAGAAAGCATTTCCCATAAAAAAGAAACAGTACCTTTTCCAAAAATTAAAGAAATAATTCTTATTGCACATGATATAGGAATCACAAATTTCAGAATTACCGGTGGTGAACCAACAATAGTACCGTATTTTGGTGAACTGATTGAATTTATTATGAAATTTGATGATACTAGAATAAGAATTAATACTAATGGACATTTGATTTTGAAACATATTGATATTCTTACAAAATACAAAGAAAGATTAGATGTAGTTTTTAGCGTTGATAGCATATCTGCGAATTTAAATGGTGTTCATTTCCCAAAGTTCCTTTCAAATGATGTAATAAATACAACTCAAATTTTGAAAAAAAACCGCATTTCAGTAAGATATAATATAGTGGTAACTTTATTCAATGAGCAGGAGGTAAAGGAGTTAATATTAAAAGCAATAGAGTTAAAAGTCAATGTTAAATTGCTAGATTTAAATAAATTTTCACAGTATTTGGGATATGATAATAACAAAGTAGTTGGAGAAGAGGCATATGACTTATGGAAAAAACTTTTCGTTCCCATGAAAAATTTTTACAAGTTCTTAGAAAATATAGCAAGTGATTCAAAATCAGAATGGACTACAAGCCTTATAAGTAAAGGACATGGTATTCCGATGAATTCATATTTTGTAGGTGAAAATTGGATACAAGTAAAAGATTCAACCAGAGGAGCAAAATATTCTGAATTTTGTAGTGAATGTAACTATTTTAAAAATGGAAATTGTCAAGAGGGTGTGTTTAGTTTATTTTTATCAACGAATTTAGTATTGCACTTGTCTGGATGCAAAAACCAATCCATTCATTTTGATTTGAATGAATGTGATAATAGGCAAATGAAAAAAGCTTTTGAAGAATTATTAAGTTTTATCGGTTAACTTATACTTATATAAGTGTCATGAAAGCATGAGATATCTTGAATATTTCGTGCTTTTGTGATATAAAAATATGGGAGTGATAGTAAATGATAGATTTTGAACTATATAGAATTTTTGTAGCAGTAGCAAAAGAAGAAAATATAACCAAGGCAAGTCAGAACTTAAATATTTCGCAACCAGCTATTACCAAACAAATTAAAAATTTAGAAAATCAGTTATCAATTAAGTTATTGGAAAGAAAAAGCAAAGGGGTTGCTTTGACTATTGAGGGAAAAAATTTATATGAAAAATTAAAAAATCCAATAGAAGAACTTAATAGAATAGACGCACAAATAGGAAAAGAAAAATCGATTAATATTGGAACACATAATCATATGGGAGGATTGATTTTTGGACAGGCAATAAATGAATATACATTAAAATATCCTAATGTGAATTTGAATTTAATATGTGAAGAAATAGAGGAATTACTTAGAAAATTAAAAAAGAAAGAAATTGATATTGTGTTTGCTAAAAAATATAATGCAGAAGTTCCAGAAGATCTTAAATTTATTAAATTAGGATATTTGCATGAAGTATTTATTGTGAATAAACAATCAAAGATGGTAAATCAAATGCTAACATTAGATAATCTAAAAGGGCAGATGATTTATATTCCAAGAGAATATGAGCAAACAACCAAAAGAATCAAGGAATTAACAAAAAATACGAATATCAATTTGAAACTTAGTAATTATAGGTCTATCGTTCGTTTGGTAAACGAAGGTATGGTCGTTGGTGTAGTGACATCAGAGTATTTATATGACTGGGAATGGGAAAAATTTAATTTAAAGGAAGTTAAAAATAATATTGGATTAGGCGAAGTAGAATTTGGAATTTATTTGAACTCTAATAGCTTTAAAGAATTAAATAGATTAGTTGAGACAATAAAAGAAAGTTTTAAATAGGAGAAAAAGAAAGGAAAAGATGATATGGAATTGAATATTCAACCAATCAATATTTTTGATTTTGATGGAACATTAACAACAGAAACATGGCCAAAATTTTGGGTATGGATTAAAAAATTTGGATATAGTGCAGAGAAAAGAAATAATAAATTAGAGGAGGCAATTGTTGAATATAGGAAGAGAAAATCTTGTAGTGAGTTAGAAAGCTTTTTTGCTTTTTTCCATGATTTACTCGTTGAAAGTGAAGAAACGCTTACATATGATGAACTCATGGAAGGAGAAAAATATATTCAATATCATCTTGGTGTAATAGAATTTATACAAAACTCATTGGCAAAAAATTATATAGTATCAGGTGGATTGAAAGAATTTCTAGAAAATTTAAAAATAGCGAAATGTTTTGATGGTATTTATGGAACTACTATGAAGCATAATGAAAAAGGGTTAATTAGTGGAATTGGAGAGATTATGACAAATGATAAAAAGATATTAGCCATTCAAGATATATTGAAAAAGAATAATAAAAAAGAAAATGATTGTCAAAATGTATGTTATATTGGAGACGGTTACAGTGATGCAATGGCGATGAGATTTGTACATAATCATGGAGGAAAGGCAATTTTTGTGCAACCATCAAATCAAAATGATAAATATTATGATTATAATAATAAAATTTATCAACTATTAAATGCTGAAGGAATGGTTGATTATTGTTGTATGGCAGATTATAGAAAAGGAAGTGAACTTTCATATCTTTTACAAAGACAAAGAGAAGAATTTGTTAGGTAATTTCTTAGAATATAAAAAGAAAGAGAGAAAAAAATGTTAATAGAAAACAAAAAAGTTAAATCCAATCAAGATGGATTGGAACTAGAAATGTCAATCATAAAGCCAGAAGGAGAAATCAAAGGAATTGTGCAAATAGCACATGGAATGGCAGAACACAAAGAAAGATACTATTCCTTTATGGAATATTTAGTAGGTAATGGTTATCTTGCCGTCATTCATGACCATAGGGGACATGGTGTAAGTGTAAAAACGCAAAAAGATTTAGGGTATTTTTATGATGACAAAGCCGAATATATTGTAGAAGATATGCACCAGATCACAAAACAGATGAAAGAACAATATCCAGATAAGAAGTTAATTTTATTTGGTCATAGTATGGGATCTATGGTAGTAAGAAAATATATAAAAAAATATGATAAAGACATCGATCAATTAATTGTATGTGGTTCACCTAGTAAAAATCCTTATGTAGGTTTGGCCTTGATGATTGTAAAAATATTAAAGGTTTTTAAAGGAGAATACCATAGAAGTAATTTAGTACAAAAATTAGCATTTGATTCCTACCATAAAAAAATAGAAAATCCTATTTCTGAAAATGCTTGGGTTTGTGCGAATGAAGAAACCGTAAAAGAATATGATAAGGATAAATTAAATGGATTTATTTTTACGTTGAATGGGTTTCAAAATCTTTTTACCTTGATGAAAGATATTTATACAAAACAGGGTTGGGAATTAGAGAAAAAAGACTTACCGATATTTTTTATAGCAGGAGAAGAGGATCCTGTCATTGTTAGTCAAAAGGATTGGCAAAAAGCACAGAATTTCTTAAAAGAGATAGGCTATCAAAATGTGTCAGGGAAATTGTATCAGGGCATGAGACATGAGATTTTAAATGAGAAAGATAAGAAAATAGTTTTTGAAGATATTTTAAAATGGATAAATACTGAAAAATAATTCAAATTTGGCGGAATATTATTTCGGATTGAAAGGAAAGTGATAAACAATGAAAAAGAAGCAGATAGTAATATTTGGAGGATCCTTTAATCCGCCATTAAATTCACATTTTTCACTAGCGGAACAAATAGTAAACGAATATAGGCAAGTAGAAAAAATAATATTTGTACCTGTCAATACCAGTTATCAAAAAATAGATTTAATTAGTAATGAACATAGATATCAAATGTTAAAATTAGTATGTGATAAAAATGAGAAACTAGAGGTATCAAGAATGGAAATAGATAGTTCCAGACAACTATATACCATTGAGACGTTAAGAAAATTTAAAGCATTATACCCAGAATATGAAATAGCATTTATTATGGGAAGTGATAACTTAAAAGAATTACATAGTTGGAAAGAAGCACAAGAACTTGTAAAAAGCTTTAAAATCTATGTCTTAGAAAGAGATAGAGACAACATAGAGGAAATCATACAAGCAGATGACTTTTTAAAAGAAAACGAAACATCATTTATAAAAGCTAAAAATAATATAACCACCAATTTAAGTGCTACTTTTGTAAGAGAGAAACTAAAAGAGAATAAAAGTATCCGATATTTAACACCAGATGAAGTTCTATTTTATATTAGAAAAAATAAGTTGTATCAATAAAAGGAGGGATGATAGTGTTAGCAAAACAGAGATTACAAAAAGAGGCTGAAAAGGCAATTAAATGGATAAAAGAATATGTACAAAAAGCAAAAGCAAAAGGAGTAGTAATTGGAAATAGTGGAGGAAAAGACTCTGCCACTGTTCTTGCAATGGTAACAAAGGCGATTGGAAAAGAAAAAGTAATAGCAGTTGCTATGCCATGTTTTTCGAATCATAACGATTTAGAAGATGCCAAATTAGTAGTAGAAACTTTTGGTGTAAAATCTATGCTGATAGATTTAAGTAATAGTTATCAGCAAATGGAAAAGGAAATTACCTCTCAATTAGGGCAAGATTTATCAAAAGAAGCAACGATTAATATGAAACCAAGACTGAGAATGACAACTTTATATGGGATAGCACAGACTTTAAATTATTTAGTAATTGGTACAGGAAATCTTTGTGAAGCTATGGTAGGATATACAACCAAATGGGGCGATAATAGTTCAGATTTTAATCCAATTGGTAATTTTACAGTAGATGAGGTACTAGAAATTGGTAGAATGTTGGGCGTACCAGAAAAGATATTAAGAAAAGCTCCTAATGATGGATTAGGAGGATTAACCGATGAAGAAAAAATGGGAATAAAATACAGTCAGATAGCGGAAATGATAGAAACAGGAAATACACAACCAGAAGTCAAACAAGAAATCATTAGAAGATACGAAAATTCAAAACATAAAAGAATGCTTGTACCAGTTTATACATTTGAAAGAAAAAATTTTTTAATAGAGGGAGATAATAAATGAAACCAGAAAAGTTAGAATTAATAGCAGATTTTTATGAATTTACTATGTCAAATGGATATTTTACCAAAAATAAAAATGACGTGGCCTATTTTGATGTATTTTTTAGAAAGATACCAGATGGCGGGGGATATGCCATTATGGCAGGATTAGAACAAATTATTGAATTTATTGAAAATCTGAAATTTGATAAAGAAGATATTGCCTATTTAAGAACACAAAATATATTTTCAGAAGAATATTTGACATATTTAGAAAACTTTAAATTCACAGGAGATATTTGGGCGATTCCAGAAGGAACGGTAGTATTTCCGAATGAACCATTAATAACGGTAAGAGCTCCAGTAGTAGAAGCACAACTTTTAGAAACGATGTTATTGTTAATTATAAACCATCAAAGTTTAATTGCAACCAAAACAGCAAGAATTGTAAAAGCAGCACAAGGTAGACCAGTTATGGAATTTGGAGCAAGAAGAGCACATGGAGTGTCTGCTGCCATTTATGGAGCAAGAGCTGCTATGATTGGAGGAGCGGTTGGAACATCTTGTACAGCAACCAGTAAAAAATTTAATGTGCCAGCAAGTGGAACAATGGCACATAGTTGGATACAAAGTTTTGATAGTGAATATGAAGCATTTAAGACTTATGCAGAAATTTATCCTCATAATGGTACTTTTTTAATTGATACTTATCATACCTTACAAAGTGGGTTACCGAATGCTATCAAAGTATTTGACGAAGTCTTAAAGCCACAAGGAATTAGACCAATAGCCGTAAGATTAGATAGTGGAGATTTGGCTTATTTATCAAAAAAAATAAGAAAGATATTAGATGAGGCAGGGTATAAAGATTGTAAAATATGTGCAACTAATTCCTTAGATGAGAACTTAATTAGTTCTTTACTAGAGCAAGAAGCACAAATTGATTTATTTGGAGTAGGAGAAAATCTAATTACGGCCAAAAGTGATGCCGTATTTGGAGGCGTTTATAAATTAGTAGCTATGGAGAAAGAGGGAAAAATAATTCCTAAAATTAAAATTAGTGAAAATGTAGAAAAAATTACAAATCCAAGTTTTAAAAAGGTTTGCCGTTTCTATTGTAAAGATACCAATTATGCTTTAGCAGATGTGATTATGCTAAGAGATGAACCAAAACCAGAGGGCGAGTATGAAATTTTTGATGAACATGATACCTGGAAAAGAAAAAAGCTGGATAATTACTATGTAAAAGAATTACAAGAAAAGATATTTGAAAACGGAAAGCTAATTTATAGAAGTCCAGATTTGAAAGAGATTGCAATTTATACAAAGAATCAATTGGCAACTATTTGGGAAGAAGTAAAAAGATTGGATAATCCACAAAAATACTATGTTGATTTATCACAAAAATTGTTTGATTTAAAAACAGATTTGTTACATAGTGCTAAAATATAAGATGTTGAATTAAATGGGGAGATTCTGTTATTCATAAAAAGAAACGGGGACTTCCTGAATGTTCAAGGAAGTCCCTTTTGACGGAGTTACTGATTGATAGCTGGAGAACCTGGTCCTTTAGCTATACTGGCGATAGTTATTCGGCGTCATCATAAAAAAGGTATGTCTTGGTTTCATTGTAAAAAGATTAAACGTCATAAGTTCTCCATCCTTTCGGATGTTATTGTAAACTAATTATACAATAAATTAACATAAAATCCAAATATTGGGAGAAGAAATTGTGATAAAATAAAGGAAGTATTAAAAAATGGAACAAATAGAAAGGTTAAAAAAAATAAGAAAACCAATGATAGAATGGTATCAAAAAAACAAAAGAGAGTTATCATGGCGAAAAGAAAAAAATCCTTATCATATATGGATTTCTGAAATTATGTTACAGCAAACAAGAATAGAAGCGGTAAAACAATATTATGAAAGATTTTTAAAGCGAATACCAACCATTCAAGATTTAGCAGAAATAGAAGAAGAAAAATTGTTAAAACTATGGGAAGGTTTGGGGTATTATAACCGTGCGAGAAACTTAAAAAAAGCAGCACAAGTGATACAAGAAAGGTACAAAGGAGAAATGCCAAAACATTATGAGGAATTAATACAATTACCAGGAATAGGAGAATATACAGCAGGAGCCATTAGCTCGATTGCTTATAATGAACAAGTGCCAGCAGTCGATGGAAATGTACTTCGTGTGGTAAGTAGAGTAGTAGGAAGTAAAAAAGATGTTTTAGAAAATAAAACGAAAAAGGAATTCACACAAAAATTGCAAGAGATTATGCCAGAACAAGCAGGAGATTTTAATGAAGGATTAATGGAATTAGGAGAGTTGATTTGTATTCCAAATGGAGAGCCATTATGTGAAAAGTGTCCTCTACAACAATTTTGCATGGCTAAATGTGAAAATTTAACAAATTTAATTCCAGTACGTAATCAAAAAGTAAAAAGAAAAAAAGAGGAGAAAACTGTATTTTTATTGGAATTTGAAGAAAAAATAGCAATTCAAAAAAGGGAAGAAACAGGTCTACTAGCGAATATGTATCAATTTCCTAATATAGATGAGAAAGTTAGCAAAAAAGAGGTAATATCTGTATTACAAAAGTGGAATTTGAAAGCAAAACAAATAGAAAAAATAGGAACATATCATCATGTTTTTTCTCACATTGAATGGGATATGATAGGATATAAAGTTCAAGTAGATTGTATGAATGAAGAATTTATGTGGGTAAAGAAAAAGGAGATTATAAAGAAATATCCTATACCAGGTGCTTTTGTGCCTTTTCGTAATAAAATGTGAATGATTCAAAACAACTCTTAATGGATTCTTTTTTCAAAATAACCATTAAGAATTAAAAATAAGTTTAAGTTTCGTTTTTTTTTGCAATGGGTGCTTATATATTATAAGCACCCATTGCAAAAAAACGAAACTAAAAAAAATAAGGGATGTCAATAATTTTTGATTAGGACACCCTAAAACATCAAAAGTATTTCAAGACTA
>CANPNZ010000042.1 GCA_947575605.1 uncultured Clostridium sp. | reverse complement strand
CTCGTATCGTTAATCTTTGGAGATGTCCAAAAAGAACCGTCCCCAATGGACATTAGATTTTCCATAATTTGAATGGCATTACTAGCCGCACCTTTACGAATATTATCTGCTACGACCCAAAGATTAACACCTGACTTGACACTTTCATCACGGCGAACTCTTCCTACAAAAACTTCGTCATGGCCATTGGCTGTAATAGCCATAGGATATAAATTAGAAGAAAGGTCATCTTGCAAAATTAAGTTAGGAAAACTTTTTAAAGTAGTTAGTAAATCTTCCATTTCGAAATCTTTTTCAAATTCTACATTTATGGATTCAGAATGACAATTTCGAACAGGAACCCTAACAGTAGTTGCTGTTATCTTTAAATCAGGTCTATGTAAAATTTTTCTCGTTTCATTTATCATTTTTAACTCTTCTTTGGAATATCCATTTTCCATAAAAACATCGATATGTGGTAAGCAATTATTGTAAATAGGATGAGGAAATTTCTTAAGAGGTACAGAATTATCAGTGTTTTCCAAATCACATAAAGCATCTTGTCCAGCTCCAGACACTGCTTGATAAGTAGAATAGACAATTCTTTTAATATGGTATTTATCTTCTAAAGCTTTTAAAGGAAGCATAGCTTGAATCGTTGAGCAATTCGGATTGGCAATGATGCCATGATGATGAGAGGCATCTTCCATATTTACTTCTGGAACGATTAAAGGAATCTTAGGATCCATACGAAAATAGCTACTATTATCTACTACGATACAACCTTTTTGAGCAGCAATAGGAGCATATTTTTTAGAGACTTCTCCACCTGCCGAGAAAATGGCAAAATCAAATCCACCATCAAATGAATTTTCCGTTAATTCTTCTACGACATAATTTTTTCCTAAAATAGAAAAGGTGGTTCCAGCTGATCTTTTAGAAGCAAATAAACCATAGGTTTCAATGGGTAAGTTTTTTTCTTCTAATACTTGGATAACCGATCTGCCAACAAGCCCAGTTGCTCCCACAATAGCAATTTTAAATTTTTTCAAAGTTCATACCCTCCTTTAAGGATAATAACAAAAGAAATTTTAATTAAAATATCTCTAATAGAATTTTGTTACCATTCACAGTAAAAAAATACTAACAAAATTTATTAGTATTTTTATAAAATAACTCCCAACGACATAATAGACTGTAAATCAAATTTTATTAAAAAAATTAATAAAATTTGATAACATTCTATAATTTGTTGGTCCCCCCGAATTGTTATTTTATAAAAATATAATAAATTTTGTAGATAAAATTAAATCTAGCTGTGAATGATAACAATATTTTACTACATATGTAAAAAAAAAGAAATAGAAAGCTTGCATTTTTACAAAAAATATTATATAATAATTTGCCAAGTGAAGGAGAAAAGGGATGGTAGTAAACAGTAAAATATTAGAAAATCTATGTAAAGATGCGGGAGAAAAAAGGACCCAAAAAGCAAGAGACTATACAGCAAATGGAAGAGTAGAAATAACCAATAGGGAATACGAAAACAGTAGAAATTTTGCTATCAGTGCTATTGTAATAGGAAGTAAACCTTATAAAACATATGTATCCATCTGTAATGGAGAGGTAGAAGATATTACCTGTAATTGTGAAGATTATTATAATCATTATGGCGTATGTAAACACACATTGGCATCTGTTATGGACTTTTCAGAAAATACACCAGAAATGCCAGCAGAAGAAATAAAACAAACAAATGCGAGCAATCCTTATAGAAACTTTAAGCAAATTGTCAATATTTTCTATAATGAAGAAATAGAAGAAATCGATCAGGAAGAAGAAATTGCATTAAAACATAAAGGAAGTATTAGACTAGAGCCAAAAATTATTTATGATAAATTTTCTGGCGACATGAAAATTGAGTTCAAAATCGGAAATAAGAAGATGTATAAAATCAAAGATTTATCCGAATTTTACACAAGAATGTTAGAAAAAGAATTCTATAAATATGGAGAAAAACTACAATTTGTTCATACAAGAGAAATGTTTGAAGAGGAAAGTAAGCCATTATTGGATTTTATTTTACAATATGCAGAAATTATCAAATATGCTAATTCTAATTCCAATAGTAATTACAGATATTATGGGAAGGCACTAAGTGATACCAGTATTATTTTAGGAAACAGTGGAATTGACAGTTTATTTGATGTCTTAAAAGGTAAAAAAATAGCATTCCAAAAAGATTATCATACAGATGAAATTGAATTTACAGAAGAACAACCCCAAATAGAATTTAGATTAAAAAAGATGAGTGAAAATCAATATGTAATTGTACCCAATATAGAAATTTTTAATGTAACGATTATGAAAGGAAAAGAATATAAATATCTGTTAGACCAGAAAAAATTATATCGTTGTACCAAAGAATTTGAAAAAAACAATTTAAAACTATTAGAATTATTTAGGCAAAATTATATGACAGAAGTATCTTTAGGAAAAGAAGAATTAACGGATTTGTTTTCGATCATCATTCCTAAAGTAAAAGAGGCGATTGTTATTGAAAATATGGAAGAAGAGGAGATCGCATCTTATCAACCAAAGGAATTAGAAGTCAAAATTTATTTAGATTTTGATAAAAATGATTTTTTAACAGCAGAAATAAAATTTGTGTATGGATCTAATGAATTTAATCCATTAGATGAAAAACAAAAGCTAGATTTTCCAAGAAACAAAATTCAAGAAACGAAAGCCTTAAATGTATTTCGAAAGACAGGTTTTATGTTTGATACCAGACATCTAAGGTTTATTTTACCAGATAATGATAAGATTTATGAGTTTTTAACCGAAGATATTAATTATTATATGCAAAAATTTGAAGTATTAGCAACCGAAAAATTTAAAATGAAGCAAATCAGACAACCTAAAATTGGAAGTCTGGGGGTAAAAGTTGAAAATAACTTATTAGCCATTGATTTAAAAAACATGGAAATAGATGTCAAAGAATTAGAAGAAATTATGGCAAAATATGCTTTGAAAAAGAGATATCATAGACTAAAAGATGGTAGTTTCGTCGATTTAGAAGAAAATAAAGAAATCGACTTTTTAAATAAACTCATAACAGGAATGGATATTGATTATAAAGAGATAGAAAAAGGTGAAATAAGGTTACCAGTCAATCGAACCCTATACCTAGAACAGTTATTAAAAGGAATCAAGGGAACAGAAGTTACCAAAAATGTAGCGTATAAGAAAATAGTAAATGGACTTAATAAAGAACAATTGGAGGAAGAAATCAAAATTCCTAAGAACTTGGAACCAATTTTACGATATTACCAGAAAACTGGTTTTAAATGGCTAAAGATCTTAGATAATTATCGCTTTGGTGGAATTTTAGCAGATGACATGGGGCTTGGAAAAACCATTCAAATGTTATCTGTCATTTTAGATTATGTGCAAAATTCTGGAGAGGAACATGATGTCATACCAGGACAAGAACAACTAACAGACAGTAGTCTAAAAAGAGCAAGTATAGTTGTTTCTCCGAGTTCATTAACTCTGAATTGGCAGAATGAGGCGAAGAAATTTGCTGGAGAATTAAAAACATTAGTAATTAGCGGGACCTTATCAGAAAGAAAAAGAAAAATTCAAGAAATACAACAATACGATTTGGTGATTACTTCTTATGATTTATTAAAAAGGGATATTGACTTATATTTAGAAAAAGACTATCAATTTCGTTATATCATAGCAGATGAGGCACAATATTTGAAAAATAGTAATACACAGAATGCGAAAGCTATTAAAAGAATAAAGTCTGATACGAGATATGCTTTAACAGGAACACCAATTGAAAATTCATTAGCTGAATTATGGTCCATTTTTGATTTTATTATGCCAGGCTATTTGTTTACGTATAAAACTTTTAAAACCATGTATGAAAATCCAATCGTAAAAGAAGAAAACCAAGAAGTGATGGGAAAATTAAAAATGTTAATTGAACCATTTGTTTTACGAAGAAATAAAAAAGAGGTATTAACAGAACTTCCAGATAAAACGATAACCATATTGAATAATGAGATGGGAGAAGAACAAAAAAATATTTACTTAAATTATTTGGCACAAGCAAAACAAGAACTAGCAGAAGAAATCCAAGTCAATGGTTATGAAAGAAGTCAAATGCAAATATTGGCGGCCTTAACAAGGTTAAGACAAATTTGTTGTCATCCTTCTTTATTTATAGATGATTATCAAGAAGGTAGCAGTAAATTAGACCAATGTATGGAAATTATAGAGGAAGCTAGTAAGGGAGGACACAAGATTCTATTGTTTTCTGGCTATACTTCTATGTTTGACATTATGGAAAGAGAATTGAAACAACTAGGAATTCCCTATTTTACATTAACAGGTAGTACAAAAGTAGAGGAAAGAATAAAATTGGTGGATGAATTTAATGCGAATCCTAATATTAAAGTATTTTTAATTTCATTAAAAGCAGGAGGAACTGGGTTGAATTTAACAGGAGCAGATATGGTAATTCATTATGACCCATGGTGGAATTTGTCGACAGAAAATCAAGCAACGGATCGAGCTTATCGAATTGGACAGAAAAATAATGTGCAAGTCTATAAGTTGATTACGAAAAATTCAATTGAAGAGAAGATTTATGAGTTGCAACAAAAAAAGGCAGAGTTAGTAGATAATATGCTAAGTACCAAAACGTCTTTTGTTAATAAATTGTCAAGGGATGAAATAATGAATCTTTTTGCCTAAAAATTGTTTTAAGTTTCGATTTCTCGCAACTTTACAAGTTGACAGAAAGTATGCTATAATAACAAAGATAACAATGTAAAACCAGACAAGAGTTATTCTTGTCGCCAGCCAAAGACATAAGGAGGCAAAGAGGGCATGAAGCATGTAAAAACGCTTAATACGAGAAAGTTGCAAAACACAGTGAAGAAGGGCGGCTGCGGAGAATGTCAGACTTCCTGCCAGTCGGCGTGTAAAACGTCGTGTACGGTAGGAAATCAAAGCTGCGAGAACAGATAGTACAATATAATATGTTCTTACGCAGGAAAACGAGCGAGTAGGGAATCTGCTCGCTCTTAAAAAATGTAATCAATATAAAAATGAAAAAGTTATGAAACAATCAATAAAAAAATGAAATTTTTCATTTTTTTATTGGTAAGGCCAGGAACTTATGGTAAAATAAAAGAAATTAGTAGAATTGCCAAAAAGGTCCGTCCCCAATGGCACAATAAGGAGAGGGAAGATAATAAAGATGAAAGATTATATCACAATAATAGGAGGAGGCCTAGCAGGATGCGAAGCAGCTTACCAAATAGCAAAGCAAAAAATAAAAGTAAAATTATATGAAATGAAGCCACAAAAATATTCACCAGCTCATAGTAACGAAGATTTAGCAGAAATTGTATGTAGTAATTCTTTTAAATCTAATTTATTAACCAATGCTTGTGGTTTATTAAAGGAAGAATTAAGAAGATTAGATTCGTTATTAATACGAATAGCAGATGAAACAAGTGTGCCAGCAGGGCAAGCTTTAGCAGTAGATAGAGAGGTATTTGCTAAGAGAGTAACAGAAGAAATGAAGCAAAATCCTTATATTGAAATCATCCATCAAGAAGTAACAGAACTCAAAGAAATGTTACAAGATGGTATTGTTATTGTGGCAACAGGTCCTTTGACTTCGAATGGATTAGCGAATCAGATTCAACAGATAACAGGGCAAGATAAATTGTATTTTTATGATGCGGCAGCACCCATTATCCAAAAAGATAGTATTAATTTTGACATCGCTTTTTATGGAGATCGCTATTCGCAAGAAAAGAAAAAAGAAGAAACGATAGAAGAATGGAAACAACGATTAAACGAACAAGAAGCGGAAGAACAAAGCTATATTAATCTTCCTATGAATCAAAAAGAATATGAAGAATTTTGGGAGGAGTTAGTAAAAGCAGAAGTAGTAACTTTACATGAATTTGAAAAAAGAGAGATTTTTGAAGGTTGTATGCCAATTGAGATTATGGCACAAAGAGGATTAGACACGTTACGATTTGGCCCTTTAAAGCCAGTTGGATTTGATGATCCAAGAACAGGAAGAAGACCTTACGCTATTGTACAATTAAGACAAGATGATAAACAAGCTAGTCTTTATAATATGGTAGGATTTCAAACCAATTTAAAATATGGGGAACAAAAAAGAATATTTGGTAAAATACCAGGATTAGAGCAAGCAGAATTTGTTAAATATGGTGTTATGCACAGGAATACTTATATTAATGCCAGTGAGTTATTAGAGGAAACTTATCGACTAAAAGCCATACCTAATTTATATTTTGCGGGACAGATTACAGGGGTGGAAGGTTATGTGGAATCAATTTCTTCTGGCCTAGTAGCAGCTTTAAATGCGGTGGATGATTTTGTGGACACAGGAATAAATCATCGTTTTTCAGAGTACACCGTAATTGGTGCTTTGGCAAAGTATATTTCTACCCCAAATGATAAGTTTCAACCAATGAATGCTAATTTTGGTATTCTGCCAGAATTAGAAGGAAAGAAAATTAAGGATAAGAAGGAACGCTATAAAAAGTTGGCAGAGAGAAGTCTGAAGGATTTAGAAATAAATGAGTAAATACAGAATGATTAGACAAAAAATTTAATGACGGGGTTTATTTTATTTCTTTTATATAAGTTTTTTTCTATTTTACGGTTACAAATGTTACCAAATTATGACATTTTTATTAAAAATTAGAAAAATTTACATAAAATTATTGCAAATATATGTAAAGCATGGTATAATTGTTTATAGATGAGTTTAAACGAAAGTTGAGAAAGGAGAAATCTATGGATATACAAGAAGCAAAAAATCAATTGATGAAAAGTTTAGCAATGCTAGATATGCAATTGACAGAGGAAGAAATTGAAAAAGCATCTAAGGAGGAACTTTTAAAATATATTGAATTAACAGAAAAAATAAAAGCAAGAATGGATGTTTTATAAATAAAAGGAGGTGAAATGTAATAGTATAAAAGATACTATTACAAAAATTATGGCAATGTCATTAGAAAAAATGAATGAAAAATTAGAAAAAATATTAAAGGACTTGGACAAAGCAATTGAAGATAGAGATACAGCAAAAGTAGAAAAAGCAGTGAAAAGTGCGAGGGATTTCAATGGAAAGTCAGAAGGTCAAGTAAATGATGTTATTTTATCTATGTTAGAAACAAAAATCCAAACAATAACAGAAGAAATTAATGGTGATGAGGATTTAGAAGCAGATGAATTGAAAGGACTATCAGATGTAAGAAAAGTAATTATGTCTGGAAAAGATCCTTTTGAAAAAACGAAAGCAGTAGTAGATAGCTTAAGTAAAAAAGGTGTTAATCAAGAAGATTTAAAAAACTATAAAGAAACTCAAAAAAATGATAATTTAGCTCAAATAGTTGGATTACAAGAAACCAATAGAGAATTAGCAATTAGAATATCAAATATTGAAATGCGTTACATGGAAAAAATAGAAAATAATGATGCTGCAATACAAATTATTGGAGATATAAAGAAACAAAAAGACAAATTAGATATTTTAGATTCTAGTATGGACGCAGCAAAGATTAATTCTATAAAGGCAAATATTAAAGCTAAAATTTCAGAATTGTCTTCAAAGGGTGTCGATGTAAGCTCAATCCAAAATTTTGAATCAAATCCTAGTGTAATTGATAGTTTTTGTACTACTAAAAAAGGAGAATTGGAAACAGAATCTGATACTCTAGCAGCTAAAATTGGTACAGATCAATCCATACCAAATGATTTTAAAGCTCAATATGGTCTTGATACAGTAATAAATGCAAAAGAGTTAAAAGACAAATACAAAGAAATAGTAGGAACAAGGCAAAAAAATTTATCTAAGATTACTACTTTAGAGGCAGAAAATAGACAAATAGATAAAACAATACAAACACTAGAAAAAGAACAACAAATAGCAAATATGCTTTATGATGAAAATGGAAATTTAAAAGATGATACAGAGTTAGGTACTGAAGTATTAACTAACAATAGAAGAATTAGAAATGAAATTGAAGCTGAAATGGATGACAAATTTGGTGGTGGATTCTTTAAAAGATTTGGTGCTAGAATGGATTACTTTAAATCGACTGAAAACGTTGGAAGTATTGGAGCATTTTGGAGAGCATTAAGAACTAAAACTGCTAATATTAAACAGATTACTTCTACTGCAAAAGCTGCCCAAATAGGAAGAGATATAGCAAATAATAATGTTAATAATATGACAAGAAGACAAAATGAATTTAAAGAGACAATAAGAAGAGAGGCTGCTAAGCAAATGAGTAAAAATGCAAAATTAACAGAGAAGGATATAACAAATGATGTTATGTCAAAAGCATATGAAAGTGCTTCTAAAGATGAAAGATAAGAAGAGTTGTTAGAATAAAATATTAAGAGAAGATAGTATTTTTCAATAGATACTATCTTTTTTATATATAAATTTTATGATGAAATGCCTATAAGTATGTAATAATTTTTGATTAGGGCACCCTAGAACATTAAAATTATTGACATAAAATGCCTATAAATATTGAAAAATAAGGAAAAAAGTGGTATAATAATAGTATAAGCTAAAAATTTAGCAGAACCATCATAATAACAAAAAATACAAAATAAGGAGGTACTTAATTATGATGAAAAAAATTGTATCAGTGGTAGCGGTAGTTGCATTGGTGGTAGGAGCTGTTGCCTTAGGAGCTAAAAACTGGAGGGTTGTCATTGGTGCCATGATAATTTTAGGCATTACTGGCATAATCATGCTTATAAGGCGGAGAAAAGCGAACAGATTACTGCCAGAGAGAACAAAGTCAGAAAAGCTACTCAAAGTTATTTTTATTGTCTTTATGACCATAGCTTTGATAGGCTTTGTAGGCAGTTTAGCGTATGGGCTCTTACGAGGATTTAATCTTATCGTCTTATCCATGATGGTTATTTCAATAATCTTTTTCATATTAAATCTGATAATGATCAGAAAATTGAAAAGCCGGAAAAAGGAAGCGAAGATTAACGAATCCGGACAGTGGCAGAATCTGAACGTGGCTGCTATTGACCCGAAGAGAGCAGCAAAAACCTGCAAGGAACTGGACATGTTTTCTTAGTAGGTATAATACCAAAAGGGGGGAGTGCGTGTCGCTCCCCCCGAAATTCAATTTATTAATAAAATTTGAAAACAAGAAAAAACTTCCATTTGATATTGACTTATTTCAATAAAAATGATACAATATAAACTGTTATTATAAATTACACGAATTGTGTAATTCCATAACAGTTTAAAACTTTTTAAGGGGATAATATTCCAAAATATTATGTCAGATTAAAAAGAAAAAACTCAAAAATAGGAGGTGAAATTTAAGTGCCAACCATTAATCAATTAGTAAGAAAAGGAAGAAAAACA
>CANPNZ010000041.1 GCA_947575605.1 uncultured Clostridium sp. | reverse complement strand
AAAGGTCCGTCCCCAGTGGCACAAAGGTTGCCAAAAAAACCCGGAACCAGTGGCAACTTAGAAATTTGAAAGGAGTTGAAAAAATGAATATTTTTGAGTTTGTGAAGAATGGAATTAATACCATTTGTGCAAAATATAAGAATGAAAATGATGAAATAGAGTATTTACCCATATTTTATATAGCAGGAAGTCAAACGCTGCCACCACCTTTGCCACCAGAGGAAGAAGCAGAATTAATTGAGCAATTAAATGAGCCAGATAATTTAGCAGTTCGACAGAAGTTAGTAGAAAGAAATTTAAGATTGGTAGTTTATATTGCTAAGAAATTTGAAAATACAGGTATTGGAATTGAGGATTTAATATCAATAGGAACCATTGGATTAATGAAAGGTGTTAATACTTTTAATTCAGATAAAAAGATTAAATTGGCTACCTATGCGTCCAGATGTATTGAAAATGAAATATTAATGTATTTGAGAAAAAATAATAAAATAAAAGGAGAAGTTTCTATTGATGAACCGTTAAATAAAGACGGGGATGGAAATGAACTTCTTTTGTCTGATATCTTAGGAACGGAACCAGATGTTACTTCACGAAATTTGGAAGATGAAGTGGATAAAACTCTTTTAAGAGCTTCTATTAGTAAATTAAATGATAGAGAAAAAAATATTATGGAAATGCGATTTGGATTTCAAACGGGAAAAGAAAAAACACAGAAAGAAGTGGCAGATGAATTGCGGCATTTCACAAAGTTACATATCAAGATTAGAAAAAAAGATTATTGGTAAGATGAAAAAAGAAATTGCTAGTAAAATAGGTTAGAAAAATAAAAAAGCATAAAAAAACCAAATTTGGAAATACTTAAAATAAGTAAATTCGAAGGAGGTTTTTCTTTTGTTAAACAACAAAGTAGAAATATGTGGCGTTAACACATCAAAATTACCAGTATTAAGTAGAGAAGAAAAACAAGAATTATTCATAAAAATAAAAGCAGGAGATGAAGAAGCAAGAAACACATTTATCAATGGGAATTTAAGATTAGTATTAAGCGTTATACAAAGATTCTATGGAAGAGGAGAAGCGGCAGATGATTTGTTTCAAGTAGGATGTGTGGGATTAATCAAAGCTATTGATAATTTTGATTTAAGTCAAAATGTACAATTTAGTACGTATGCTGTTCCAATGATCGTGGGAGAAGTAAAAAGATATTTAAGAGATAACAATAGTATAAGAGTTAGTAGATCGGTAAGAGATTTGGCGTATAAAGCCATTCAATTTAAAGAAAGATATACAAAAGAACATGGTAGAGAACCTAAAATAGAAGAAATTGCAAAAGAATTAGGAGTAGAAAAAGAAGAAGTTGCTTTTAGTTTTGATGCCATACAAGATCCCGTGTCTCTACAAGAACCAGTATATAGTGATGGAGCAGAAAGTATTTTTATAGAAGATCAAGTAAAAGATAGTAAGAATACAGATGAGGCATGGACGGAAAAAATGGCAATTGAAGGAGCCTTAGAAAAATTAAATGAAAAAGAAAGAATGATTGTAGTCAAAAGATTTTTTGATGGCAGAACACAAATGGAAGTAGCAGATGAAATCGGCATTTCGCAAGCTCAAGTTTCCAGATTAGAGAAAAGTGCAATTGTGCATATAAAAAGATTTTATAAATAAAAATAAAGAAGAGAGGTCCTATTTTAGGACCCCTCTTGAAAATGAAAGCATATGATGGAAAATTAAGGGATACAGATGTAATGAATACAGAACAAATTTTAAGATTGGAAATAAAAACATAAAAAATGAATATATATAATTGAGAAGAAAAAATAAAGGAGAAGCAAAATGCAAGATAAAGGTTTAGATTTTAAGCATAAAGAAGTAGTCAATATAAATAATGGAAAAAGATTAGGATATGTGCAAGATGTATGTGCTGATTTGGAAACAGGGACAATAACATCTATGATGGTTGCAAGAAAGAGAATAGATATAGATTTAGCAAATGCTTGATAGAAAGCGGATATATAAGTTTTACATTTGAAAGAGAACGTAGAAAGAAAGCCTATATTACAAGAAAAAATCAAAAAAGGACAGGCTATGTGGTAAAAGAAAAATATATTTATGATGTGGTTTGTAAGGTAGAATTATAGATTAAGAAGAGTATATGAGAATATGCTCTTTTAAAGTGCAAAATAAAAGAACAAAATTTCGTTAAAACTATTGAAAATATATTTGAAATGTGATATAAATATAGAAGATAGAAATAAACTTTTACTATTTAAGGATCCCAAATAGTGAAAGTTGGAAAAGAGGTAAAAAATGGAACAAAATAATAGTATTAAATTATTTGAAGATAAAAATATTAGAGTTGCATGGAATGAAGATGAGGAAAATTGGTATTTTTCAGTAGTAGATATTGTAGCTGTTTTAACAGACAATGATTATCAAGCTGGAAGGAAATATTGGAAAACATTAAAAATGAGGTTAAATCAAGAAGGAAGTGAACTGGTAACAAATTGTTACCAGTTGAAAATGAAAGCATACGATGGAAAATTAAGAGATACAGATGTAATGAATACAGAACAAATTTTGAGATTAGTACAATCAATTCCATCAAAGAAAGCAGAACCATTTAAACTATGGCTTGCACAAGTTGGAAAAGAAAGAATTGATGAAGCATATGATCCAGAGATAACAATAAATAGAGCATTAGATACTTATAGAAAAAAGGGATATTCAGAAGAATGGATAAACCAAAGATTAAAAACAATTGATGTAAGAAAAGAATTTACAGATGAACTAAAAAGAGTAGGTGTTAGTAAAAATAAAGATTTTGCAATATTAACAAATATGCTAACTCAAGTTTGGAGTGGATATTCTGTAAAAGAATATAAAAATTTAAAAGGTCTGAAAAAAGAAAATTTACGTGACAATATGACAAACATGGAATTAGTTTTAAATATGTTAGCAGAAACATCTTCTACAGAAATATCTAAAAGCACAAATGAAAAAGGAATCAAAGGTGCAGAACAATCAGTTATAAAAGGCGGTAATATTGCTAAACTTGCTAGAGAACAATTAGAAAAAGAAACAGGGAAAAAAGTAATTTCTGATAAAAATGCCAAAGAAATAAGGCAATTGGACAAATAAAATATCAAATATTGATAGAATAGGAAAAATATGGTAAAATAATAGTAAGATTGGAGGCGATGAATATGCATGAATGTATGTTATGTGAAAGAGACATGAAAAAATCTAAAAGTCAATTTGGGAATGGTTGTATTAATAATATATTCAAATTTTTAGATATGAAGAAACCAGCTAGAGGAAAAAATAAGGAACAATTTTTATATAGAAACATTATGAGTAAAACAAATATTTCAGGAGTTAATAAAGAACAAAAAATTTGGTTAGCTGATAGGTATTTGACATTTCAATATTTAGATAAATTACATTATGGAAATTTTGATAAATTAAAAGAACAGATAAATACAGATATTGATAATATTAATCAAGTAGAAAAATTTGAAGAAATGATAACAACTAGAAAAATGAAACTAAAAGAAGCCTACGATTTATATAAAAAGGAAAGAAAATTTGAGAATAATCTTTCAAAATTAGAAAATGGTAATTATGAAGAAGATGATGAGAAACTAAAATTATTAATTACAAGTTTTAGTTATATATTCAATATGTATAGAAATAAAAATCAGTATGAAAAGAATAGTTTTAAAGAAATGCAATATGCATTTTGGCAAACAGTAATTGAAGTTGGAGGAAGATACGCAAATTTTAAAATAGCAGCAGAATTTTTACAACATTCGTTAGAAGAAAAACCAGAAGATTTATTTTTTTCAGAAGGAAAGGTTGTTGAAGAAATAAAAAAACAAGAACAATTTCAGGAAACGATAAGTAAAATAATAAAAAAATATGGAAGTAATAATTATGAATTTGTGTTTGATAGTAATGTAGAT
Organism: uncultured Clostridium sp.; assembly: GCA_947575605.1. Taxonomy (GTDB): domain Bacteria; phylum Bacillota; class Clostridia; order TANB77; family CAG-508; genus CAG-269. Next base: position 5,536 of record CANPNZ010000041.1, on the reverse strand, counting down.
GAAGATTTTCCAGTAAGTTTTAGTAATAAGGATTTATACTTTGCAATCAATAAAGCAGAATTGAAGATGATAGGAAAAAAACAAAATGAAAATTGGAATTTAGATATTAAATTACATGATAGATATGATTATTCTGAATTTAAAAAGATTGATAAATATTATAAAGATACTAGTAGTGTTCCAAAAAGTATATTTTCAAGTACACTATATAATTTGGCATGGTATTCTATGAAATGTAATGTAATGAAAGAATATAATATAGATATTACCTTCAAAATAAAAGATTTCGAGGTGATAGACTTATGAAAAAAGTGATTTTTGTTTCAATAATAATATTATTATTGTTGTTAATTGTTTTGATATTATATACAAATGATATGCAAATGAATGAGTGCTTAGAATTAAGAGTACCAAAGTTAACAAAGAGAGAAGTATGTGAATTGCAAGATAATGATTTATTTAATGATGAAGAAGTAATAAAAATATATTTATCAAAAAATCAAGAAAAAAATATGATAAAAAAAATTGAAAAAAATGAAAATTGGAAAAACACAAAATTAGATGAGAGACTAGAAGAAAGATTAGAATTTCATACTAGAGAAAATATATATTATGAAATTCCTAAAATTGAAAATTATTATTGGATATTTACGAATAGAAGTAATGGCGTAAATGATAAACATAGTATTGATGAATTATTAGAAGATAGAATGTACTATGCCATATCTTTGGGAATACTAGATATGGATAGTGATATTTTATATTATTATGAATATGATAAATGAAATTATAAATATAAGAAGGATATAGCATAATCTATACCTTCTATTTTTATGCGAAAAATTAAACTTAAGAAAGCGAGAGTGATATTTATGAAAAGAGAAGAAATTATAGAATCAATTAAGAAAATTGAAAAAATAAGTAATGAAGTAGTGCAAACAAAAGAAAAAATAAAAGATGAGGAATTAGAAAAATACTTTTGTAAACTAGAAAAAGTAAGAATGTATATGTATGATGCAGTAATGCAAGAAAACTTATGGAGAGAATTTATGGAAAATGAAGTAACAGAATTTATAGACTATGACTATAAAGCAAAAGTAGAAGATGACATATTAAAAATACATATTCCAGAAAAAGTTCCACCAATCAAAAAGGGTGCAAATTATACTCGGAAAACGAATTACAAATAATATAGCTAGAATAACAAGAAAATATGAAAGACTATTTTATGATAAATTCACAATAACAATTATAAAAATATATGATGATGGAAAGATATGGGATGTAGATAATAGAAATGTAAAACCAATTCAAGATGGATTAATACATGGAAAAATAATCAAAGATGACAATATTTATTGTTCTTGTTATATGGTACAAGGATATTATTCAGACAAACCATATGTAGAAGTTTATGTACTACCAGCTGATGAAATTACAAAAATAATTAACCAAAAAATAAGATAAACATATATACAAAGATAGCAAAATTTTAGCAAAAAAATTCAAACAAATTTTGCTATATTTAATTTTGTAAGAAATTAAGTAATACCAAGAGTTTTAATAGAAAATAACTAAAAGAAATTGTCTAGAGTAGAAGGGACATATACAATATGTGCCCTCTACAAGTGTACCATTTAAGGAAGGTACGATTAAAAAATTATGGAGGTGATTTAGATGAGAAGTGGAATGACATTGCAGAACAGAGATATAGAATTATTAATATTTTTAGGAAAGTATAAAATAATATCATTAGATAATGCAAGATATATTTATGAAACAAAAACATATCAAGAAAAAAGAATTGTACTATTAGCAAAACATGACTATGTAAGAAGACTAAAGTACAGATATATCACATTAGGAAATAAAGGAAAAGAATATTTATTAGAAAATGGATTTGAAGTAAGAAATCATTGTAGGAATGAAAATAATATGGAAAGATTAAACGTAATAAGCGATATAGCAAGCTGTTTCATGCAAGATAATTTAACTTTTACAGCTAGTTGGAACATGAAAAAAGAAGATGAACCAACAACTTATTCGAGAAGATACATTGGGAATTTAGATTACAATGAAGAAAATTTTTTAGTATATGCAGTGTATGAAGGAAAAGATGATAAATATATAAAATCAATTTATTACGATATAAAAAAAGAAAATGGATATGCAAATGCTATGATATTTACAAATAACATAGAAAAAATAGTATTAAATGAAAAAGGATTTTATTTTGGAAACAAATATACAATTTTAATTCCTTATGATGAATATGGTAAATTTTTAATGAGGAATAATTATGCAATAAGGCACAGTATTTATTTAAGAATTAAGGAAATGTATGATGTAGAATTATCAGACTTTAGATTGGCAGATTTAAAAATTGATGATGATAATTATGTTGTAATTATGCCATTAATAAATATGGAAATATTAGCAAGACTACATTATTATTTTTATGAAAACGATAATTGTAAAAACATATACATATTTGGATTAGAAGAATACGAAAGTGTTATAAAGCAATATTTACCTAAATGTGAATATGAAAGTTTAAGTAGAAGAAAAATCAATGAATTATTAGTAAGATATAGAGAACCAGGAGGTGAAGAAGATGAATCTTTATAAAATAAATGAAACATTACAGCATTCATATTATCAAATGCCACAAGAATTGTTTTGTAATGAAAAATATAAAAGGCTAAGCATAGAAGCCAAAGTAATTTATTCATTTTTACTAAATAGAATGAACCTATCAAGAATGAATAAATGGATAAATGATAAAGGAGAAATTTATTTAATTTATACTAGAAAAGAGATACAAAGTAAATTAAATTTAAGTGATAAGCCAGTAACAAGAGCATTTAAGGAATTAAGGGAAGCAAAACTCATAAAAGAAGAAAAACAAGGATTTGGAAAACCTAATTTGATTTATATAGGTAAGATTGAACAAGAAGAATTACAGATTAATGATATTGATACAGAAAATGTATTGGCAGATAATCAAATAAAAGAAGAGTATTATATAGGAGAGAATACGATTCAAGAGACAGAAAATTTACGAGCAAATAAGAAAGATAATAAAAAACATAAAAATAATAATATAGATGTTAGTCAGTCTAAAAGAGAAACAAAAAATTTAGAAGATATAAAACAAAAATGTGAGTTATATTTGTTTAAAGAAAACCAAAGAAATATTATAGAGAATGCATTAGACATTATGTTTTATTCAAATAACTTAAAAATAGGACAAGCAGTTTTACCACAGGAAATAGTTAGAAGTAGAATGCAGTTATTAAATGCTTCTATTATTTTTTATGCCTTTGACAAATTAAATTATTTGAAACAAGATAGTCAAATACATAATAGTACCAATTTTATGATTAGTTGTTTGTATAATGCAATTACAGAGTATTATTCTGATAGTGATTTGCAGTTTAGAATTGATTATGGAAGTGGATAATAAATTTACAATAATATATTGTAAATTACTAGAAATTTTATGTAATTTATGATATAAGATAGTAAATAGATAAGAAAGAGGGTTTATAATGGATAAAGATTTCGAAAAATTAATGAACGAAGCTAAGAAATTAGCTACAAAAAGAAAATTAAGTGAATATGCATCTTGCGGACATGTTGGCTGTGCATTGCTTACTAAAAAAGGAAATATTTATACAGGGATATGTATAGACTCAAATTGTGCATTAGGAAATTGTGCAGAATATGCAGCAATAGTAGAAATGCTAAAAAATAATGAAAGTGAAATAGATAAAATAGTAGATTATTCAGCAAAAGGGAAAATTTATGCTCCATGTGGTAGGTGTAGAGAATTAATACGCATGGTTAATGATAAAAATTTAACAACTAGAGTTATGGTAGATGAAAATAAGATTTATGAATTAAAAGAGTTATTGCCAGAAATGTATATAACTAAAAAGGAAAATATTTAAGAGAAAAGCTAAAAAGGATGAATATATAGATGAAAAAAAGATATTTAAGTTTGAATAATAGGGCATTTAATGCAATAATAAATAAAACGAAAAGAATAGAAATAAGGGTAAATACTGGAAATGATGATTATAGCCAATATGAAATTGGAGATATAATTGTATTTAATAATAGTAACAATGAAAAGATTAATTGCAAGATAATAGAAATTAATAAATATAACTCTATTCAGGAATTATTAATTTTAGAAGGAACCAAATACACACTATCTTCTACAAATGATTATAAGGAAGGTATAAGATTTATAAATAGCTTAAATGGATATGAAGAATCGATTAAAAAGAATGGTATATATGCTATACATATTGATTATTTATATAGTGATGATGACATTTGGAGAGAATTATATAATAAAGCTATAGAGAAGCAAAAAGTATGTGATATATCTAATAAATTTTTTGATGCTGGAGGAGTTTCAGCATCAATACTGACAAAGAATGGGAATATATATACAGGAGTATGTATTGATACATCTTGTAGTTTAGGGATGTGTGCTGAAAGAAATGCAATTAGTACGATGATTACAAATGGAGAATATGAGATATCAAAAATTGTCTGTATTGGAGAAAAAGATAACTTTATGATGCCTTGTGGAGCCTGTATGGAATATATGATGCAATTAAGTCAAGAAAGTGGAGAAATAGAAATATTAAAAGAGTTAGAAAAAATAGATACAGTAAAGTTAAAGAATCTAATACCTATTTGGTGGGGAAGGAAAAATAATGAATACAATAAATAGAACATTAAAATATGTTGATTTATATTTAGTACATAATGATTTAAATAATATAATTGACTGTAAATTGCCTAATGGTTACAAATTTGTTTACTTTAATAAGGGCGATGAGAAAGATTGGGTTGAAATTGAAATGTCAGCAGGAGAATTTTTATCATTTGAAGAAGGAATGGAAATATTTGATTATTATTATAAAGAACATTATGAAGAATTAAAAAAATTATGTATTTTTATAGAAAATGAAAAGGGTGAAAAAGTAGCTACTGCAACGGCTTTTTATTTAGATATACCAGAAAATGATATTACAGGTAATGTTCATTGGGTATCAGTGAAAAAAGAGTATCAAGGTAAGCATTTATCAAAACCATTAATATCAGAAACATTAAAACAATTAGGAAGATTAGGACATAAAAAAACATTATTGCATACTCAAACACATACTTGGCTAGCTGTAAAGGTGTACATGGATATGGGATTTGAGCCATATAAAATAGAAGAAAATTATTTAGGGTGGCAGATAATAAAGAAACTAACCAATCATAAAAAATTAAAAGACATAGGTAATTTGGAAGAAAAAAATATATATAATCCCTTATATATACAAGCATATGAATTTTTGAAAGAAAAATTTAAAGAACCATTTGTTTATAAAGTTTGGGATGATAAAGTAAATATAATAGGAATAAATGATGGAAAATCAGTTCATAAATATACTTATGAATTTAATAATAATAAGTTATAGAGAAATTCCCCTTTGCTGAACTGACAAGATAGAAAACAAAAAATAAT
>CANPNZ010000040.1 GCA_947575605.1 uncultured Clostridium sp. | reverse complement strand
ATTACAGGAGAATTACCAGATGGCGTAACAGTAAGTTATGAAAATAATAGTAATACAGATGTAGGAACCTATGAAGTTACAGCTAAATTCACAGGAGATACCATGAACTATGAACCAATCGCTAATAAAACTGCAATTTTAACAATTACACCACAAGAAGTAACCGTAAGAATTGACAACAAAACAAGTGTATATGGAGATAGCATCGTAACCTTAACAAGTGATGGAGCAGATGAATTGGGAATCAACTTAACAACAGCAGCAACATCAACTTCAAATGTAGGAACTTATGCAATAACAGGAACAGCAACCAATAAAAACTACAAAGTAAACTTTGTAAATGGAACTTATACAATCACACCAAAAGCAGTAACCGTAAGAATTGATAACAAAACAAGTGCTTATGGAGATAACAGAGTAGCTTTAACAAGCGATGGAGCTGCTAACTTAGGAATCAACTTAACAACAACAGCAACATCAACTTCAAATGTAGGAACTTATGCAATAACAGGAACAGCAAACAATACAAATTATAACGTAACATTTGTAAACGGAACCTATACAATTACACCAAGAGAAATTGCAGTAAAAGCAAATGATCAAACAAGTGTAGTGGGAGCTAATATCAAAGACTTAACTTATACGATTACAACAGGAAGTTTAGTAAATGAGGGAGATATTACATTTAATGTAACAACAACAGCAACATCAAGCTCAGTAGCTGGAACTTATCCAATCGTAATAACAGCAAGTGAAAATAATAACTACAATGTAACAACACAAAATGGTACTTATACAATTACATCAAAAATGGACCCAGAATATACGGTACCAACCGGATTAACAGCAACTTATGGACAAACATTAGCAGATGTAACATTACCAAAAGGATTTAGTTTTGAAGATGCTTTATCAACATCCGTTGGAAATGCAGGAAACAATACCTTTAAAGTAACCTATACACCAGATGATACAGAAAACTATAATATTATTACAGGTATTGATGTACAAATCAATGTAAGAAAAGCAATCTATACATTGCCAGCAGATGTAACCTTCACGAATAAAGAAGTAGCATATGATGGAGCAAGACATGAAATCACAGTAGCAAACTTACCAGCAGGAATTACAGCAACGTATACAAACAATGCAGGAACGAATGTAGGAACTTACAATGCCGTAGCAACCTTCGTATTAAGCGAAGAATTAAGCAAAAATTATGCATCTGTAAGCCCAGCAACTATGACAGCTAAATTAGAGATTGTAGGAATTAAAGGAATTGAACTTGAAAACTTACCAACGGAAGTTTACTTCGGAGAAGACTTAAAAACAGAATATGCTATTAAAGTAAAAGTTACAAAATCTAATGGAACAGTAGAAAGAGTTGACTTAAAAGATTGTGATATAGTAGAAGGAACTACTTCAGCAACAGGAAAACAAGCTATAACAGTAAGTTATATGGGTCAAACAGCAAAATTTGAAGTTATGGTAAAAGACTATATAGCAGAAATTAGTACTACTTATAATGATCTAACAAATCCAAAATATCTATATGGAAAAACTATTGATAGAAATAACATAAAAGTAATAGGAACGTATGCTTCTTCTTCAAATAAAACGAAAGACATAACAGCAGAAGCAACCATAGAAAGTGTTCCAACAACATTAACACAAACAATTACTTATCATGTAAGTTATGTAGATGGATTTAGTGGAACTCATACAGCAGAAAATACTTTGAATATGTATTTACCAACTGTTTATTATAGTGTAGGTGGTGGAGTAACCAATACATTAGAAAATAATGTTGATCCAGTAAATAACAGAGTAAAAATTACAGCAACAGCAGGTTTCACAATTGAAGTACAAAAAGACGATGGAACTATTATAACAGCAACATCAGAAGCAGGATGCACATTAACTGAATTTGGAACTTATGAAATAAGAATAAAATTCGGTAATACGACAATAGTAACTAGAAGTATAACGATTGAAAAAGAAGTAGAAGCAAGTTATGAACCAATAAAAGATGCATCAGGAAATACAATAGGAATTAGATTCATAGAACTTGACAAAATAGATACTATAACAGTAACGGGAAGAAAACAACCTGTTTATCCAATTGACAAAACAACATTAGTAAATGGTGAATACTATTTCCCAGCAGGAACAAGTGACAGAATAATGGTAGAAGTAAAAACAACAAGTGGAAAAGTATTACCAATCAATCAATATACAATTAAAGTACTATAAGACATTAAAATAATTAATATGATAGACTGATATAAAATTGAAAAATTTAATCAGTCTATTATATTAAAAGATAAAGACTGTTTGAGAGAAAGGTAAATTAAATATGAAAAAAATTATATTATGTGTCATTATTTTGATAGTAGTTAGTTTGCTAGTATTTATTGTGGTAAAGAATAGGAATTCAAATCAGATAGAGGATAAGAGCAAAGAAATAACAAAGACGGTAAAAATTGAAGAAAAAGAAGCTAAATATACTTTTTTAAAGAATAGTGATGGAACAATTTATGCGATTAAATTTGAAAATTTAGACTTAATAACAAGAATAACAATGACAAAACGAGAAGGAGATAGTCAAGAAATAAAGGATTTAATTACAGATAACATCTATCAATTTGAAGAAAATGGTATTTATAAAATGGAGATGCAAACCATTAATGATCGAGTAATTAATACCGATACATTTAAAGTTAATGCAAAAAAATAATAATATATAAATATAAAAAATAGGGCTGAATGGAAAAAAATATCAGCCCTTTCTTAAAATAAATTAAGAAAGGAAAATTAAAAATGAAACAAGAAAACTTAGGAAAAAAAATAGCAGCTGGTGTTATTGTAATTATTATTACTTTAGGAGTAATCATTATGCTATATATGAATGAGGCAAATAAAAATAAGGATACCCAAAATGAGACGAATATGACAACTAACGGAGTAGTAGATAAAGAAACACCGCAAGAAGCACCACTTATGGGACCAAACGATACAACGCAGGCAGGAGTAATAGAAGAAGTTAATTAACAAAAGAAAAAATGAAAAATAAAAAATAACATCATAAAAATATTTACAAAGAAAAATAAATATGCTATAATAATCTCGATTGGAAAAAATGTCGAGACTATTTGGATAAAATTTATTAATATCACAAAAAGAAAAGAGGAATTTCTATTGGGAGGAAAGCATTTTAAAAAAGGAAAGCATAGTGGCAAAAAGGAAAATAAAAAACTCAGTAGTAAAAAAATAAAATTTTTTTCATTGATTCTAATAATGGGACTTGTTATCCTATTGGGAGCAAATTTTATTAAGGAATCAGACTTTATCAAAACAACCAAAGAAAAAAATTCACCAGAAGTGGTAGATATTAATAAGATACCAGATAAAATGGGAGAATATAAGGTACTTGGCGTAATTGTAATCGACAAATTAGGATTACAAAAAAACATATTAGAAGAAACAACAGATTCTTCCTTGAGCTTATCAGTCACCAAATTTTATGGACCAAATTTGAACGAAAAAGGTAATTTTTGTATAACGGGCCATAATTACAAAGACATTTTTGAATGTGCAAACGACCTAGAGCTAGGGGATACCTTCTATATTATTGACAAAGCAAATCGAGAAAAAGTTACTTATAAGATTTATGATAAATATACCGTAAATCCAACAGAACTAGATTGCTTAGATCAAGAAACAGAAGGAAAAAGAGAAGTAACACTTATCACATGCAATCCAGGCGGAATTACAAGACTTATTGTAAAAGCACAAGAGATGGAATCTCAAAAATAAAAAAATTTAAGGAGGACGAAATGAAAAAATCATTTTTCGGAACAATAACAGTAATGTTATTATTAGCAATAGTGTTGCCATTATCTGTAAATGCTGCAACACTAACTGTGGACAAATCTGAAATGAATGTAGGAGATGTTGTAACAGTTGAAGTAAATACCAAACAAAATGTTGAATCAATTCAATTTGATTTACAATTTGATAGTAGTAAATATGAATATGTAAATGATTCAGCAGTAAGTGACTTGGATTCTACTGACTCAAACCTAATCGCTAAGGACATGGTAAGAGTTTCAGCATTTGATATGAATGCTGCCAAAGCAGATACAGTGACCATGAAATTCAAAGCCATAGCTGGTGGGACAAGCGTTCCATTCAGAGTAGTTGGAACAGTAGAAATAGGTGAAAATGGAGAACAATTTGACGCAACAGAAGTACAAATCAAACAAATAAATGGTCAAACAGAAGTAGCCAATAATCCACAATATGTTGATGGAAAAGGAAATGCCATAACAAGACTTCCTCAAACAGGAAGCAAAAAGACAATAGGAATGTATGGTACTTTAGGATCAGCATCAAATATAGTAGCCTATGCTTTACCATATAGCGATGATACCCTTTCAGAAGAAGATATCAAAGCTCAATTTGGTAGTGATGTAAAAGTTCTTGATGCCGATAATAATGGTATTTTAGGAACAGGAGAAACCATTGAAATAAATGGTAATACTTATACAATTGTTATTTATGGAGATGTAAATGGTGATGGAAGAGTTACCACAGCAGATGCCTTAAAAACAAGAAAAAATGACGTGGGAACAGAAACCGTTAATTCTGTTAAACAAGAAGCTCTTGATGTTGTAAAAGATGCCAATAAGGATAGTGACGATAAAGCCAATGCACTTGCTCAACAAGCTTTCATATTAAGAAAACAATATGGAACACAAGAACAAACCATAATAGATGAATACCCAGTACAATCAGGAAACTTAATTGGAAATATTTCTAGTACAGAACAAAATACGAATGGAAAACGTTATGAAGATATAACAGTAGCTGCAGATGTAGCTTCTGCAATGGGAAATGATCCTATTACCAAAAATATATTAACCTATGAAATAAAATTAGATGGAACAATTGTAAGTAAAGATAGTAAGATAGCAGAAGTAAACTATAATGAGTCTTCATCAGGAAATTTTGAGATGGTATTATATGCTGCTAAAGCAGGAACATATCAAGTTACACCAATTATTGCAGGTACGAATGTAAATGGTGGTGTACAAAGAGGAGAAACTTATGCTGTTGAAGTAACAGAAAGTGATGAAATAACAGCTATTAGAATAAAAGAAGGTACAACTGAAGTTACAGGAAATGCACAAGTAAGAGTTGGAAAAGAAAAGAAATTAAATGTAGAATTTGTACATGAATATACAAACTTAAAACCTGGATACACTGCTCCAGAACCATTTGTAGTTAATGGAGTAGACAATAACAAAGTAAAGGTTACATTTGATAATACAATCTTTGCAAGTGAAACAAATTATGCTAATAATATACTTACAATAAAACCATTAACAACCACAGGAGTTAAAACAATAACATTAGAAATTGATGGTATTTCAAAAGTAGTTAATGTAGATATTTTACAACCTGCTGGAATAAAAGGAATTACATTAAATGGAGTTAAAATTCCTGAAGAAGCTAATAAAGTAGGACCAATTACTTTATATAAAGACACAACAGGTCAAGGAAGACCAGAAGAAATAAATGGAGATAAATATATTTATACCATTATACCAATTGAATTAAGAGATGAAGAAGGAGACAGAATAGAAATTTCTTATAGAGATATAGAAGCAAGTGCAACTGGAACAGCAAATATAAAAGTTTATGAAACTTCAGCAGCTGGAAATAATATGGACTTTTCAATAAAAAGTTTCTATAAAAATGCTAATGGAGAATATATGCTAGCAGATGAAAACACAACAGAAGAAATACAAGCAATTGGAATTTCTATTGATTCATTCTTATTAGAAGACCAAGAATTTTGGGAAGATTCTAAAGAAAATATCCTTGAAGGTTTAACCATAGAATATGCAGCAGTTGGTGGAGCTAAAACTGCAAATATATCTGTAAATGTATGGGAAAATGGAGCTTTAATCGATCTTTCAAATGATAACAAGGGACAACAAGATCCAGAAGAAGGAAATGATTCAAATTCATCTGTTGGAGGAGATAATTTAAATAAACCAACAAATCCTAGTGATAATATTGGATCAGATAATACAGGTGTAAATGGTTCTGATCAAGGAACAACTGGAGGAGAAGAAAATAATGGTTCAACTTCAGATAATACATCTGGAGAAGGAGATAATGATGTTGACGTAGAAGAGCCTATCAATCCAGGTGAATCACAACAACCAGGACCTAGTGAAGAACCACCAGTAGCTGAAGAAGCTAATAGTGAAGAAACTACTGAAGAATAATAATTAATTGAAAATAATATTCAATAGTTGAGAGAGAAAACTTTTAAATGTTTTCTCTCTCCATTCTATTTATAAAGCAAAGTAATTTTATTCCCATTCTTTTCAATAAAACCTTCTTCCTTTAAAAGTTTTAACTCTCTCATCATAGCACTTCTATCCACGCTCAGATAATCAGCTAAATCGGTTAACGAAAAAGGCAAAGAAAAACTTTTGCTTAAACTTCTAGTCGATAACATGGTAAAATAGCCAATCAACTTATCGCGAGTAGAACGTTTCGTTAGTAATTCAATACGCATATTAAGATCCGTTACTTTACTCAATATTAATTCTGGCAAGTTTTCTGATAACCTTTGATGAAATTTACAATTGTTTCTACATTTGTGGCGAATATCATTATAGCCATAAAAAAGCACTTCACATTTTTCACGAGCTTCTACGAGTAGTTCATTATTTGTTGTAATGGTATAAAATACTTCTCCAAAAACGTCATTTTTGGAGAAATGTTCAACAATGGTTCGATTTCCATTCAAATCATAACGAACTAAATCGGCATTTCCATTCATTAAAATACAAAATTGATTTCTTTTTTTAATGTAGCTAGTGATGACTTCATTTTTAGAAAAGCTTTTTATTTGAACTCTATGACAACTATTTTCAAAATTATTTATAAATTCTTCTATATTAAAATTAATATTCATTTTATCAATCCTTTTATCTTAACATAAGATAGTATTTATTTGAGTTTCGATTTTTTCCTTCATTTAAAAAAGTCGAAACTTAAAACTATTTATGATAAGATTATACTACAAAAGAGTTGCAAATGCAACATTAAAATTGTTTCAAGTTTTGATTTTCTTTCATAAAATTAGCTCCCATCTCTTGGCATGAATAGGGTCTATTTTATTCCTACCTTGTTCATTCCACTTGAAAAGAAATTATAAAGTAAAAAAATGAGCCGCTTTCACGTTCAAGACAGTATGCTATCTTTTGAATAAATGAAGTGTATGACTGGAATAAATTTAGAAATTCTTACATCATTTTATGGAAAGAGTTCACGCGTCGTGCGTGGAAGGGTGCCATAAAATGATTTTAGAATTTCTCGATTTATGTAGGAAATCACTGAATTTATGAAAAAATAGCATACTGTCTTGCCTTGAACATCCCTCATTTTTTTACTTAATAATTTCTATTTCTCGTTCCAATCAAGCGGTAGGAATAAAATAGACCCTATTTATGCCAAGAGATGGGAGCTAATTTTATGAAAGAAAATCGAAACTTGAATGAAATTGTAATGTAAATGTAATATTCTACAAAATGTTGTAGTAAAGCACAGTTCAAATTGATTGCAAATAATTTGTTGCTTTTACAACAGAAAAAGAAAAAACTTACGGTATAATAGGAACATATTAAAAATCAGTGAAAATTCTTAGAAACAATAAGTTTGTTGAGTAGGAGAAATTTCAGAAAAAGCAGAATAGAGGGGATGGATAAAACATGAAAATTATAAAAAGAGATGGAAGAGCGGTAGATTACGATAGAGAAAAAATAAAAATAGCAATCGAAAAAGCAAATAAAGAAGTAAGACCAAAAGAAAGGGCAAGTAAAGATGAAATTAAAAATTTAATTGAATATATTGAAGAACTTGGCAAAAAGAGAATGTTAGTAGAAGATATCCAAGATATTATTGAAGAACAATTAATGGAAATTGGTAAGTATGAATTATCCAAAAAATATATTGTGTATCGTTATACAAGAGCTTTAGTTAGAAAACAAAATACAACAGATGAATCTATACTTGGTTTAATTAGAAATGAAAATAAAGAATTAGCAGAAGAGAACTCTAATAAGAATACCTTATTAGCATCTACCCAAAGAGATTATATAGCAGGAGAAGTATCAAGAGATTTAACGAAAAGATTATTATTGCCAGAAAAAATTGTAAAAGCAGACGAAGAAGGCGTGTTACATTTTCATGATGCTGACTATTTTGTACAACCAATTTTTAATTGCTGTTTAATCAATATAGCAGATATGTTAGACAAGGGAACGGTTATGAATGGGAAAATGATAGAAACCCCAAAAAGTTTTCAAGTAGCATGTACCATAACAACACAAATTATTGCAGCAGTAGCCAGTAACCAATATGGTGGACAATCAGTAGATTTAATTCATTTAGGGAAATATTTAAGAAAAAGTTATGATAAATTCAAAAAAGAAATGCAAGAGAAATATGAAGGAAAACTAGCAGAAGAAATGATAGAAAGTATTGCTCAAGACCGATTAAAAGCAGAATTAAAAGCAGGTGTACAAACCATTCAATATCAAATCAATACCTTAATGACAACCAATGGACAATCACCATTTGTAACATTGTTCTTGCATTTAGAAAAAGACGATCCTTATATCAAAGAAAATGCAATGATAATTGAGGAAGTGCTTAAACAAAGAGAACAAGGCATCAAAAATGACAAAGGAATTTATGTAACACCAGCTTTTCCAAAATTAGTTTATGTATTAGATGAGTTCAACAATTTAACAGGTGGAGAATATGACTATTTAACAAAATTAGCGGTAAAATGTTCTGCCAAAAGAATGTACCCAGATTATATATCTGCTAAAAAGATGCGTGAGAACTATGAAGGAAATGTATTCAGTCCAATGGGATGTAGAAGTTTCTTATCAGCATGGAAAGATGAAGAGGGAAAATATCAATTTGAAGGAAGATTTAATCAAGGAGTTGTAAGCATTAACTTACCACAAGTTGGAATTGTAGCAGATGGAGATGAAGAAAAGTTTTGGAAAGAATTAGATGCGAGACTAGAATTATGCAAAGAAGCTTTAATGTGTAGACATTATGCACTACTTGGAACAAAATCAGATATTAGTCCAATTCACTGGCAATATGGAGCAATTGCACGATTAGAAAAAGGAGAAACCATAGATAAATTATTATATGGGGGATATTCCACTATTTCTTTAGGCTATATTGGTCTATATGAAGTAACCAAACTAATGACAGGAGAGTCACAAACATCAGAAAAAGGACATGCCTTCGCTCAAAAACTTATGAAATATTTAAGAGAAGCAACTGACAAATGGAAAAAAGAAACCAATATAGGCTTTGCTTTATATGGAACGCCAGCAGAGAGTTTATGCTATAAATTTGCAAGAATTGACAAAGAAAAATTTGGAACCATTAAAGATGTAACAGACAAAGGATATTATACAAATTCTTATCATGTAGATGTAAGAGAAAAAATCGATGCTTTTGACAAATTGGCTTTTGAAAGTGAATTTCAAAAAATATCATCAGGAGGATCCATCTCCTACATCGAAATACCGAATATGAATAAAAATATAGCGGCTTTAGAATCTGTTGTTAAATTTATTTATGATAACATCCAATATGCAGAATTCAATACAAAATCAGATTTTTGTCATGAATGTGGATTTGATGGAGAGATTAGTATCAATAAAGATAATGAATGGGAATGTCCAAATTGCGGTAATAAAGATCACAATAAATTAACAGTAGTTAGAAGAACTTGTGGTTATTTAGGAGAAAATTTTTGGAATGTTGGAAAAACCAAAGAAATAAAACAAAGAGTAATGCACTTGTAAGGCTAGATGAGTGTCCATTGGGGACGGTTCTTTTTGGACATTGTGCCACTGGGGACGGACCTTTT
>CANPNZ010000039.1 GCA_947575605.1 uncultured Clostridium sp. | reverse complement strand
TATTAGAATATGCTATTGTTCCAACTGGTACTACTTTGTCAATCCAATCTACTTTAGCTGTTGTTTTTCCTTTGTTTCCTGCTTTATCCACAAATTCAAAGGTAAATTCTCCGTTTTTTTCAAATGTATAGGTATTTTTTCCGTCATTATTTGTGATTCTTACATTTTCTTCATTAAAGCTAATCGTTGCTGTTACATTTTGATTGGTTAAATTCGTATTAGAATATGCTATTGTTCCAACTGGTACTACTTTGTCAATCCAATCTACTTTGGCAACTGCTGTTCCCCTATTTCCTAAAGGTCCTACATAGTGGAAAGTATAGGTTCCATTCTCTGTAAATACATGAGTATCTCCATTTTCAATTGGTTCCCCTTTCTCATTTATGATGGTTACGCCACCTTCATCAAATGTTACGGTTGCTGTTACATCTTGATTGGTTAATTCATTGATGTTATAGGTAATTGTTGCTGCTGGTGGTGTTTTATCAATCCAAGTTACTTCTGCAATTGCTGTACCTTCATTTCCTGCTGGTCCTACGAACTTAAATTCATGACTTCCATTTTCGGTAAAGGTATAGGTGTAAGCATTTCCTATTCTAATCGTTTCAATTACTTCTCCTGCTTCATTTAATATTTTCACATTATCTTTATCAAATGTTACGCTTGCTGTTACATCTTGGTTGGTTATGTCATTTATATCATAAGTAATGGTTGCCTTGATTTCTCTCTTATCAATCCATCCAACTTCTGCTGTTGCACTTCCTATATTTCCTACTTTATCTACAAATTCAAATTCAAATTCTCCATTCATTTCAAATGTGTAGGTATTTTTTCCATCATTGTTTGTAATGGTCACATCTTCTTTATTAAAAGTAATAGTTGCTGTTACACTTTTGTTGGTTAAATTTGTATTAGAATATTCGATTGTTCCAACTGGTGCAACTTTGTCAATCCAATCTACTTTGGCAACTGCTACTCCTCTATTTCCTGCTGGTCCTACATATCTAAATTGATGTGTTCCATTTTCTTCAAATATATGAGTATTTCCTCCTTCTACAATAACACCTTCTAAAGGAGTACCATTTTTTGTGAAAGTTACCGTTGCTGTTACATCTTGGTTCGTTAGGTTTTCTGTACTATATGTAATGTTTGCTGTTGGTAATGTTTTATCAATCCACGTAACATTAGCAATTGCTGTTCCTTTATTTCCTGCTGCATCTTGAAATTCAAATGTATATTGTCCATTTTCGGTAAAAGTATGAGTATTTCCATCTTTTACTGTTACATTTTCTTCGTCAAATGTCACGGTTGCTGTTACATCTTGATTTGATAAGTTAGTTGAGCTATATTTTATGGTTGCTGTTGGCACTTTTTTATCAATCCAATCTACTTTTGCAACTGTGCTTCCTGCATTTCCATATGGTCCTACAAATTTAATTTCATGAGAACCATTTTCTGTAAAGGTATAAGTATAAGCATTTCCTGTTGTAATGGTTTCTATTGTTTCACCTGCTTCATTTACTATTTTTACATTATCTCTATCAAAGGTTACCGTTGCTGCTACATCTTGATTGGTTAAAGTATCTGGTGTATAGGTAACGCTTGGTGTTGGTAATGTTTTAATAATCCAATCTACTTTTGCTTTTGCTGTTCCTTTTGTTCCTTTGTTATCCACAAATTCAAAGATAAACTCACCATTTTCTGTGAAGGTATAAGTATCTTTTCCATCATTATTGGTTATAGTAATGTCTGTACTTGGATTTACTAAGGTTGCTGTTACATCTTGATTGGTTGTTTGTGTTGTACTATATTCTATTTCTGCTGTTGGTACTGTTACTTTTGTTTTGTCTTCAAATAGATTTATCATAGCTGCTGAGAAAAAGTAATCCATTGGTTGCCCATCTCTGTCTCCATGTACATCATCACAAGATTTTGTACATTCTACTTTTACATATTTAGCTTTTTCTACTTTTTGCATTACAAGTTCTTTTCTATCATCACTAGCAATAAGTTCTGCTGCTGTTGACACATTATATAGATTTTCGAAGTTAAGAACTTCTGTCCAATTTTCTCCATCCATACTTACTAAAACTTTTCCATCTTTTGGAATTCCATAAGCATATTGTGATTTTTTTACATATTCAATTTTTGATAGATAGATTGGTTCATCTAATTCTAAAACAATCCATCTTGGGTCATGCATTGTTGTTGTTGTACGGTTTGAATGCCACATGGTTGTTGGAAGTCCGTCGATTGCATTTTCTCCTTCTTCTCCTCTACCATTTGTTGTACTTGACACTTGTACCGATGTTATATGTTTGATTGGTACATATTTTGCTGTATTTGGTTGATTATCCTCTGTAAATGTAAATTCTACTGCTTCACTTGCTAGTAACGTACTAGTTGCTTTCTTTCGAATGAAAAGTTTGGTATCTCCTGTTACAATTGCTTCTTGTTCTGAATAGGAAGTCCAATTTCCAGTCGTATTTTGTGTTCTCCATTCAAGTTTTGATGTATCGCCCATTCCTATTAATCTGTTTTCTAAGTCATTTAAATAGGCTGTGATAACTGGTGCATCTTGATTTTGAATATTGATGGTTGATTCCTTATTTCCTTGTTTTAAACGAATCTTTATTTTATTATCTGCATTAATTTGTGATAATTCTTCAGCTGATAATTGTTGTTCATCTCCTGTTCCTGTTTTCCAGTTTGTTCCTCCATCTAAGCTATATTCCCAGTTTGTACCTTTAAATTCGTCTATTAGCATAATTTTTCCAGCATCTTCTCCATCAAATGAGAAAGTTCCTAAGGTTACCACTGTTACATCTTCAAATAAATTTACCATAGCTAGTGAGGCAAACATATTCTTCGTATCCAATTCTATTTTTACATATTGTCCATAAGCTGGTTTTTCAAAATTAATTGCATATAAATCGCCATAAGTCTCACAATTTTCTATTTGTCCTGCTAGCATCCATGCTTCACCATCTATACTTACGTATACTCTAGCATTTTTTATGTCATCTGGATCTTGTGGTCTACCTGGATATTTTCTTTGAATAAATTCTAAAGCAGATATATTTTTTGGTTCATCTAATTTTATTGTAACAAATGGCTTAGTTGGTTGTTGTAAAACATTTTGACCAAAATCTGTGTGCCATAAAGTATTTAGATTTCCATCTATTGCATTTGGTGCATAAAATGGTCTTTTATTATCTTGTGATTGCGTAGAATATCCTGCTATTTCTAAATGTGATATTGGTATATAGGTTCTTTTATCATTCACTTCATCTTGCGTAAATTGATATTCTACTGTTTCTCCCTCTAAATGAGTTCCTGTTGCAGCCATTCTAACAAATACTGTTTTATCACCTGTTAAATTTGGTTCTGCCTCTTGATATGAAGTCCACTCATCTGTTTCGTTTAATTTCCATTCCATTCCTGGAACAGAGGCAATCATTTTGTTTTCCAAATCGTTTGCATATAAATTATTTGGTAATCCTGCTGATTCTTGTATATCTATTTTGTATATGTTTTCTTCATTATAATTGGTACCTACAATGTGTATATAAATATCATTTTCTGCTGTGATAGATGCAATTTCTTCTTTTGTTAAAGCATGTTTATGATTTTCTGCTGTAGATGCTACTTCATTCCATGTTGTCTTTCCATCTAAGCTATAATCCCATCTGATACCATTTCCATCAAATCTACTAGATAATACGATTTTCCCTGCATCTGCACCATCAAATGAAAAACTTGCTAATCTTGTATCTGTTTGTCCTAATATATAGGATGCTAGTAATCTTGTAACACTTGGTTGTAACACAGCTGAATTTTCATTTGGATAATTTTTTGCTTCTGTTAATATACGTATTTCTAATAATGAATATTTAAACTTATATTCATTTGATGTAAATTTAGGTTTTATTTTGTTTGCTAAATCTCTAAATGTATATGGGAAACATTTTAAAGATTCCATCATTTCTTTAGCTAGCTCATAATATTGTTCTTCAGTTTTAGTGTTATCTGAGTTATATAAATTAATAAGTCCTACCCATGCGTCTAAGTTAATTGATTGAACTTCGATAGCTTCTCTATAAATTGCTTCTTGTTTTTCTTTGTCATCCTTGTAAGTATCTACTGTCATTAGTAATTCTTCAGCTTTTATTAAGTTTGGCATATCATTTATTGCTTCTTGTGCTAATATAACATATGGAATATTATAGGTACCTCTATAACTTCTGTCATTTCCCCAACCAAGTGGTAATCTTTCACCTTTTTCTGATAATGTCCAACCACTTACGTCGTTGTCTATTCCCCAATATCCTTGTGCATTACCATTTCTATTATAATATAGTAAGGCTGCATGACCTGGTTGTCCAATAACTGCAGAAGGAATAGCATTTACACCACGTATACAGTGTCCAGATTTTGATATACCACCACAAACAGCTCCTGTTCCAAATTTATTACGAAAATTCATCCATAATTTATATATTGGCATTGAACCTTCTCCTAATTCTTCTCCTGCTCGTGTTAAATTATATTTTCCGTCTTCTTTTGCTTCTGCTCGTGTTATCTCATAATCAAATAGACCTTTTGTTATAGTTTTAGTTGGGTCATTTGGATCTTTTGTTACTGTTTTAAATAAGTCATTAAAATATTCTTTATTCTCTACTGAATAGAAATTTGCATTAGAATAATTTGGCCATACATATGCCATATAAGGATGTGGTGTTAATAATCCCCATACATTATTAGGTTGAGCATCTATACGTGTTTGCACATATTCATTAAGCCATAAAATTTCTTCATCATCTATTAAAGTATTTAATACATAACGCATCTCTTCTATTGTAAATGTTTCAAACCATGCTGTCATATCTACACTATCAGTTGCTTTAAACTTTCCATCATTATATAAATCCTTATAAATTTTGTAACGATTAACAGCATCTGATTGATTTGCAATAACACCTGATTGCATCCATAAACCAACTTGTGATGAGTGTGTTAGTGAAAGTGTAATTGCCATTCTTTTATATAAATTTCCTTTTGTTGTTGGATAATTTAAATGTCTTTTTTCAAGAGTACTTATAGCTAAATCTGATATAGAATCTTGTATATCAAAATCACTTTTATATTCTTTTAATAATCTAGTTAATACTTTTAAAGAATTATAATAACCGCCTGTAGGTTCTCCACCTAATATGTAATAACGTAAATTTTCTACGTCATTCATCAACCAGTCTATTGTTGCTTGATTATCTGGATCTTCCTCAATAAATCTTTTTAGAGCATATCCTCCTACATTTCCTACAAATCTTCTTTGTAAAACCAATTTTTCATAGTTTGGATCTGATAAATCCTTGTTTTGATAATCTTTTATTTTTTGATCATATACAGATATATCAGAATAATTATTATTTTCTTCTTTATAATTATCTGTAATAAGCATTGGATTTACATATACTGAGTGATCGTTTCCATTTGCTCCATTGTCATGCGCTTGTAATCTTAAATATTTAGCCCCTCGTATGTCTATCTTTACAAATGTAGCATTTTGTCCTGGCAAACTTATGGTTTCATTTTTTAATTCCCAATTATCTGTACCTGATGAAACAAAGTTATCTGCATCACATGTATATGTCCAAAATTTAACACCATTACCTGTATTAGAGGTTCTATTTATTCCTACATACATTGTTAGATAGTGGTATTTTTCACTATATTCACTTATGTCATAGTATATATTTGATGTAGCATGTGCCCATATACCATAATCAAATTCATAGTAAGATCCCTCAACTTTTATACTCAACTTTGTTCCATTGCTTGCTTCATTTTTTATTAAGGAACCATATCCAGCTCCTGATTCTCTTCGCCATTCCAAATCTGTTAGTCGAATGTATTCTCCTTCATTAGGATCTTCTTTCGTATTTTCGTCAGTATTGGCATATACTGCACTAGATAATAATTTGTTGTTTGCTGCCTCTTTTCCTTCAAATATAATTGTAAGCATGCATTGTACACAAATTAAAAGTACTAATAATGCAATTACCCTAATTGCATTATTTTTTGTTTTACTTCTTTTTTTGTTCATAAATTCTCCTCCTTATTCTAATATTATGATAATATCAAATTTTAAGTTTTTCAAGTCTTTTTTTTTTTTGTATCTTTTATTTTTTTCTTCCTTTATTACGGATATTTAGCTTATATCTATTATATTAAATTTAAGTAACAAATCTATTTCATTTGTTACAACAAAAATTTCATGTAAACTTTATAAATATAGACAAAAAACGGATATAACACTTATATCCGTAAAATTTTAGTATTTCACATAAACTTTACTTTCCTTTTTTATGATAATGCCAGCTTTTGGTACTTGTTCTTTCACAATCGTATTTTGTTTATCAAGTTCCTCTTCTTCCTTTTCTATGACCAATTCTACTTCACTTTCTTTTGCCATTTTTGAAGCTTCTTCTAACGTTTTTCCTACCAAATCTGGTGCTTCTATTTCTTCTACTACTTCTACTTCTTCAGCATTTCCTTTACTTACTTCTAAATAGGGTAAAACCTCACTAAAAATCTGTCCTCCTACTGGTGCTGCCACGCCTCCTCCTTGATGTCCTCCTTCTCCAGTTGGATTATAAAGGGTTACCAAAACAACCACTTGTGGATTGTCAATGGGTGCTACGCCACAAAAAGAAGTAACATATTTATTGGTATTAACCCCATCTTCAGAAGTTCCTGTTTTGCCACCAATTCGATAACCAGCTACTTTTGCATTTTTTCCAGTTCCCTCTGACACAACCGATTCCATCATACTTAGAACTTTTTCTGAGGTCTCTTTTGAAATAACCTCTCCATTTGTTTTTACTGGTACATCTTGAATTTCTCCTGTACTACTACTGATAATTTGTTTTACGACTCTGGGTTGCACACTGGTTCCACCATTGGCAATGGAAGACACTGCAGTTACCAATTGAATTGGCGTAATTTCAAATCTTTGACCGAAACTAATGGTTGCTAATTCAACAGGACCTGCCTTATTTTCTGCTAAGAAAATACTATTGGCTTCTCCTGGCAAGTCAATTCCTGTTTTATTTAACAATCTAAATTTATTTAAATAACTATAATACTTCTGTACACCAAGCTTTTGTCCTAGTCCAATAAAAACGGGATTACAAGAATTCATGAGTCCCAATCGCAAGCTTTCTGAACCATGTGGACGATAATGTCTCCAACATTTAATTCTAACGCCTGCTACTTCAATACTACCAGTACAAGAAAATTGGCCTTCTTGGTCAATATCTGTTACCAATCCTTCTTCAATAGCTGCTGAAGCTGTAATGACTTTAAAAACAGAACCTGGCTCATAGGTATCGGCAATGGCTTTGTTTCTCCACACGGCTTGTAAACTCTTTGTTTTTTCTACCTGCTCCATACTATCCCAAGTTTCTCTTAATTCCTCTGTATAGGCTTCGTAAGGTTGATTTAAATTATAATTAGGATACGTTGCCATAGCGAGAATATCACCATTTTGTGGATTCATGATAACAATATTTCCACCATCGGTACAAACATTATCAATACATACCTCTTCCAAATATTTCTCGGCAATGGATTGAATACTTAAATCAATGGTAAGAACTAAATCATTGCCATCTACGGCTGATACATACTTTTCTCCTTCTTCTCCTATTTCTCTTCCTTTGGCATCGGTATGTCTTTGAATGGCTCCTTGTGTTCCTTTTAATTCCGTATCGTATTTCGCTTCAATTCCATCTAATCCTTGATTATCACTTCCACAAAAACCTATAATTTGAGAGGCAATGGTGCTATAAGGATAATATCTTTTGGTATCTTCATCAATATTAATTCCTGTTGTTATATTATTTTTCTCCATCCATATTCTTAACCTATCCGTTTTTTCCTTTTCCACTTTTTTGGCAATGGTTTCAATGGAACTCCTTTTGGTTACCTTTTTTAAAATTTTCTCATAGTCTAATTCAAAAATTTCAGATAGAATTTGTGCTACTTTTTCTTTATTTTCTTTTGCTATATTTCCTGGATTTACCGTAACGGTTTCTACGGTACTACTAACTGCCAGTACATTTTTTCCTGTACTATCCAATATGGTTCCCCTTTTAGGATTGATACTTCTATCTAATGTTTGTTGCTGATATGCCATGCTAGAGAGTTCCCCACCTTGTATAAATTGAATATATCCTATTCTTCCGATTAAACATGTGATAACTAAAAAAGTAATAAATAAGGTATTTCTCATTTTCTTCTTACTTGAAAGCTTAATTGGTATCATAAAAAACCTCCTAATTCATTTTATTAAGTGGGGAGACTTTTTATTATATAATTTTTGTTTTTTGCCATAATTTAGGAGCTATTACATAAGCAAAAAAGTACTATTGACATTAAGTCATATAGTACTTTTTTATTACTATTTCAATTCAGGATATCCTTTGGTTGTAATCTTACTGAAATCCCAAATCGTCTCATCAAATCCTAAATTCCTATAAAATTCTGCATTTAAGTTTTGTCTTGCAACGGTTTGCAAATGTCCATCTGTATTGGCTGTAACACCACTAATACCTGTTGCCTCTGTCAATTCGTAGCAATTTGTAAGCATTTGATTCATCAAAGCTTCGTCTCCATACATAAATTTATGAGGAACCATATCTTCTGTATAACCAGTCATATTACCTAAAGTAATAGAGTTGCTAATACGACTTGTATTACCATTTGGTAATCCAACCATTTCCGCATTTTGCTTTCTACCTTTCTTTTCAGAATCGGCTGTTCTTTCCATATTTACTTTAGACACTACATTGGTTATCGTAACATTGGTTTCTGTTGAACCAATCACACCCGCATTGGCTACTGCTGTGATAGATAGACTTCCGTCAACATATACATTGCTTACACGTCCACCATATTTTCTACCAACTAGTCCTGCTATATAAACACCACTTCCACTTACATTCGCATTTTTAACACTAATTTTATCAAAAGTAGAATTTGCGTTGTCTACTGCTACCAACACGGCAACATTATTTCTACCTTGTACAGTGATATTTTCAAATTTTAGGTTAGTAAAGGTTGCACTTGAACTTTTTCCAGCAAATGCTGCTACAAAGTCTGTGGTTGGTGCTGTGTTGGTAAAGTTTGTTATTTTTAAGTTTTGTACCGTTCCATTAAATTGTGCAAATAAGCTAGCATTATTCAAGTTAGAAATCGTATAACCATTTCCTTCTATTTTTCCGGTAAAAGTTTCTGGTATAACAGCGTTTCCTCCAGTATATCCAGTAAAGTCTATATTTCCTGTTAATTCAAATAGTCCACCTGTTTCTGCATTTATTTTTTGGGCAAATTCTTCTTTGTTGGCAATCTTTGTCACTAAACGTTCTACCGTACAATCTCTGGTAATTACATTACTAACTGCTCCACCAATTAAGCTTAAATCATTTTTGCTACCAAAGAACATTTTTAGTCCTGTTACATCGATTTTTTCTGCTGTACTAGATTCTATTTTATACGCTAAAGCTCCTGCATTTGTAATATTTCTTGGAATATCCGTATCTTCTAACTTCAAGTTTCCAACATAACCATATCTAATTTTGTTGAAGATTGGTATTTTATTACCAATTATTTTATGTCCATTACCATTTAGTCTTCCCATAAATGTTTGTGTTACATTGGTTGTCATTCCTGAGAAATCAATGTCATTATCTAATACATAGTAGCCATAAGGCTCTTGATTCATTTTTTCTACTAATTCTTCTGCTGTCCTAATATGTGTTACTTTAACATTGGTTCCTAGTGGGTCAGCCACAAAATCATTGGTAGCACTCTTTAAGTAATGATAATAAATCTTTCTAAGATTGGTTCTTTGCGAAATATTTCTATCTCCTTTGTTAGCGTCATTTATTAATGCTTCTGTAAATCGTTCAATCATATAATCAACATCAATGTACTTATTGTTATTAATATTTTGTTCTACTGTTTCATATCGGCTCATCTTGTATTGTTTCCAATCCATTTCTGTACCAGTTACCATTTTTGTAATTTTCTTAATAGCATCTAAGTCATTAGCAGATGCTTTGCTACCATAAGTAACATATCCCTCTACTCCAGCATAACCTAGCATCTCAAAGAAATTACGTTTGGTAGAGAATGCATCGGCATAACCACCATCTAAATGTCCAATAAACCAACGGTTTACCCATACAGATTCAAATCCATAATCATTACTTCCAAGACCATTGATAACACTCAATCCTCTTACACTTGCTCCCCAAGCATTATTTGGTCTTAGCACAATTCTATTATCATATAAAGCTTCTAAGGATGTTAATTTCATATCTGTTGCCTGTTGTGCTGTAATGCCTCCCCAAGAAGACCAACCAGCAGATATATTCATTCTTGTCGCAATTTTTGCTTGTTGTTCTGGTGTTAATTTAATAAATGCTTTTCCTTCAATATAGTCTAGTAAATCTAGGGCATTTTGTTGTCCTTTATAATAATTTTCTAATTTTTCTTTTGTATTAATTCTCTCAGGTGTTAAATTCTGAGTTGCATTACCTTCTTTATTCAAGTAGAAAGATGTATTAAAGTAATAAGGTCCAACATCTTGAACAAGATTATTTTCGCTCCAATTAGCATATTGTTGAACATTACCTTCTGTAAGTGTTTC
>CANPNZ010000038.1 GCA_947575605.1 uncultured Clostridium sp. | reverse complement strand
GATTATTTTCGCTCCAATTAGCATATTGTTGAACATTACCTTCTGTAAGTGTTTCAAGTTGCACTCTAGCACCACGTTGATATAACATTATTTTATCATATAAAGCGTGTTCAAATTCGTGTGTCCAAGTATCAAAATTAGTAAGTCCTGGTCTTGCTTGGAACCATAAGAATCCAGCAGTATTACCTACACCAGCTGAGCTACCACCTGGTTGCCATAGTCCTAAAACTTCACTAAAATTCTTAAAGAATGGATATTGTAGCCCAACTTTTCCTTGTGTATAAACTGCTTTTGTTCCTATTGGAACATTTGTACCTGGAAAGTAACTAGTTTTATAACCTGTAATTATTTTTGTACAATCATAAACCATAATACAATATCGATTCCATTTACCATAATCAAATGAGTCTGCTAATGTACTAAAATGTCTTTTTACAAGGCTAACATGACTATTAACTGTATTTTTAACTGCTGTTCTTCCAGCATCTGTATTCACATCTTTATGATATAACTGAGAAGGTCCAAATTGTAAATGAGCAGGTCCAGAAATCATATAAGCACAATCATTTGGCAGTGTAATAACGGGAAGTATCATTCTTGCATTTTTCTTAAGTTGATACCAACCACGGTATAATATTTCTGGTTTATCGTCTACTGCAACTTCAGCAAGTATATTTCTACTACCAAAGTACTCTGTAAACCAATCATCTACATTTTCGTATCCACCAATCTTAGCTATTATATAGTCTAAGAAATAACCAATACTTGAACTTCCTGTATATTTCTTTAGACAAGTATTGTAGAATGCATCTGTATTTCCTGGTACTAAGTTTCCTACTAGTGTTTCTTTTAGCACATTATAATATGTCATTGAATCAGAATACATTTTACCTTCAAATAGCATAAGGTCTGATACTTTAGTCCCTCTTATTTCAAAACCATACCATCTGTCATAATAGGTATATCCATATACAATTTCTTTTAGTTTTCCACTGTCAATTAAATCTTGTTGTATTTTACTATTTAATATGTTGTTTTCCATAGTAAGTACACTATTTTCATCATTTTGTAATACTTTCATTGCAATTTCTCTTGCATTGACTTTTATAACGTCATTGTAATGGTCTTTGTACAATCTACTGTCTCCTGCTGTTGTTAGTGGGTCTAAATCGGTTGTATAATCAAGACCTTTCATGTATTCTTCTATGGTAGTTATCATGCTTCCATCTTCTTTGATGGCATAATTGTCATAAGCATAATTTAAGTTTAGTTCTGGTATTTTATAAATCGCTATATTTTGTATGAATTTTTCAAAGTTCACGTTATATTCTTTAACGCTATAATCTTCAAAGACTACTTTAATCGTTGTGATTTTTTGATAATCTTTTGAAGTAATATAGGTTATCAATTTTCCATTGGCATAAGGTAAAATATGCTTAATTGCTTTTGTGCTTAATACACTGTCAGCAGTAATGGTTGCTCCATCCATTACTAAGTATTTTGCATCATAATATGGCATTAATTTATGCAAGTTATGATAAGTTGTTAATTTATTGGTATCAAATCCTGCTATCTTTTTAATTCTACTATATTCTGGAATATATAACTTATTCGTTGTTGGTTCTTCTACTACAATATCATCTTCCTTATGGATGTCTTTTTTCAATGCTGGTAAGTTCTCATAAGAAGCATCGGTGCAATCCCATTTCTCTTCGTCAAATTTTGCTTCTTCTACAAAGAATTCTTGATTCATATTGGCTTTTGCTATTTTCTTAACTTTATTTCCAGATGCATTGGAAATTAGTTCAGATTCTTCTAATTCATAGTTGTTGGTTGAAGCAGAATTCATAGCTGTACCACATATTTTGTTTACTCCTGTTCCTGTACATAAACTGATATTATTGGTTAGTGTTACCTTGCTATTTCTAACAAGTCCTAAAATTCCTCCATTGTTTTTTGCTCTTGTATTGTTTACAAATTCTATTTTAGCAATACAATTTGTAATGTTAGCATCTGCTGTTCCCCAGCCATCTCCAGCAATTCCTCCTACACCATCTCTGGTTGAGGTAATAGATTCAATGATACCTTCTACATAACAATCTTTAATCGTACTTCCATCAAATTTTCCTGCAATGGCTGCTACTCTAATATGGTCTAATTTGATATGAAGTTTCGTTACACTACTTTCTTCTACCGTACAACCGGGTTGCATATCACCAACCATTCCACCAGATTCATTGGTTCCTGTTGTCATATCTAATCCCTTGATATGAACATTGCTAATGGTTGTGTTTTGTGCCACATTTGAAATAGATCCTTTGCTATTTGCCCCTAATAAATTCACATTTTCTAAGGTAAGATTTTTAATCGTTGCTCCTTCTAGGGTTTCAAATAATGGTTTGTTAATATTGTAAATTTTATAGCCATTTCCATTTAAAGTTCCTCTAAAAGTATTTGGTATGATGCTATTTCTTGATACATTCAAATAAGAAGCATCATAGTTTTGTGTTAAAGTAAAGGTTCCTGTTGGGTCTTTTTCTATTTCGGAAATCAAAGATTCAATACTCTTATTATGAGCTACCCCATCTTCCATTTTGCTA
This sequence comes from uncultured Clostridium sp., assembly GCA_947575605.1. Lineage (GTDB taxonomy): Bacteria > Bacillota > Clostridia > TANB77 > CAG-508 > CAG-269. Next base: position 8,409 of record CANPNZ010000038.1, on the reverse strand, counting down.
TAGGTTACTTTTAGTTTATTTTGTTTGGTTCCATCTTGATATTGAATTACATTATCATAAGCTAAGATAAAGTTTAAGTCTCCTTCTTCTGTAATTTCATAATCTTCAATTTGGGTATAGAACATTGGCATTCCTTTGGTTCTTACCTTTACGATATAGTCGTCTAAGTGGTCTTTTAATTGTGCTTCGGTTATACTTGTTACTTCAGATGCTTTTCCTTCTTGGTATAAACTAATTTCTAAGATGTCTTTTACTTCGAATAGACGTTCACCACTTACGTTGATTCCTTCTGCTAATAATTTTTGTGCTACATATTCGTTATCTCCTGTTGTAATTTGGTTGGTATCTAGGTCATAATCTACTAATATTTCTATTTCGTATTCTTCACAAACTCCTTTTGGGAAACTAATTTCTGTCATATCACGAGAAAATGGTTCTTGTTTTACAATTTCTCCGTTTTCATTTGTAATTTTAATGGTTCCTCCTGTTATGGTATCTTCCACATCATTTACCACAAAATTTACTTTAATCGCTTGATTTTGTTCATCTTCTACATAACCAAATCCTGTAATGGTTGGTCTTAGTTTTAAAATTCCTACTCTTGTTTGGTTATTTTCAGTGATTTCGATTTCTTTTGTATTATTTAGAATTACTTTTTCTATGGTAATTGTTTTTGGTCCAAAACTTGAAACTACTGGTACCTTAGTTTTATAAGTTGTTCCTTGTTTTTCTAGTGGATAGGTTTTTCCATTAATCACTGCTTGAACAGGATAAAAGGCTGTTTTATTTGTACTATCAAAAGCTATGGTTACTTCTTCTCCTCTTTCTAAGTATTTACTTTCTGTTTCTCCTCGATAGGTTTTAATATTTTCTATTTTTAGTTGATAGTCTGCAATCAATTGAATTGGTCTTCTTCTAAATTCTTCGTCTTCCACATAGTTTTGATTGGTTTCTTCTGTTAATTTATTGGTATCTCTATCGTAGGTCATTTTAGCAACAAGGGTGTATTCAGTCTCTAATTCTACATTTTCAATTACAAATGTGATATGCTCAGCGTCAAATTCTTTGGTAGCTACTATTTCGCCATCACTATTTCTAACTAAATCAGCTTTTCCCCTAATAAATGCCTTATCTGGGTCTACGATATTAGCTGTTAATCTAACAGTACTATTGTCAATGTCGTCTACTTGTAAAAATGCTTGGCTAGTAGGTTTGTCTTTTAAGACATCTACTTGCACATTATTTTTTACATGGGCTATTACATTTCCTTCAAAAATGAATTCTGTTGTATCTAAGTTTAAGATTCCAGCTGTTTCTCCTGCACTCAATGTCACTGTATAGGTCACATTTTCGTCATTATCAATATGTTTGGTTGCAATACATTTTAAGTTATTTACCATAATGTGTGTAAGTTTTAGGTCTTTTTTGTTGGTTTCCACTTTATAGGTTAATGTGATATTTTCATTTTTTTCTGGATATTTTTTAGAAACGTCTACTTTTTCAATGTTTACAACTGGGTTTGCTTCTATGGTTTCTTCCAACAATACTTCTTCTGTATGAACATATTCATCGTTATTTTCTAATAATTGATAATTAGCAATTATTTTTACTTTATAGCTATCTTGCATTGCTGTTGTGCTAGTGTCTAACTGACTATTAATATAATAGGTATTTTTGATTTCTTCTTCGGTTTCTTCATCTGTTAGGTTTTCTTCTACTAATTTATCGGTTAAATTTTTAGTTGTTATTTCGTTATTTTGGTTATCATATAATTTTACGGTAAGGTCAGTGATTGTTTTGTCAATATCTTTTAAGTAAAGATGCATATTAATTTCTTTGTCTTCTAAGCTTTCATTTGCTCTAAATCGTTTTACGATTGGTGCGTTTTTGATTACTTTTACTTCTACTTCTTGCCCTACTTCAAAGTTCTTTCCATTACTTAAAATTACTTTTTCTAATTTAACAGTATGGGTTCCTGTACTAGTTGCTCCATCTACTACTGCTTTATATTTATCGTTTTCTTTGGTTAATGGATAGGTTTTTCCATTGATAATCGCTTCTTTTGGTGTACAAGTAGTAGCATTTGTGCTATTGAATTTTAAGTTTATGTATTCTCCTGTCTTAAATTCTTCTGTTTTTTCTTCGATTCCGTCATGATAACGATAGGTCTCTAAATCGGATACTTTGAAATCATAGTTTACAACTAATTTTAAGTCTTCTTTTTCAGTAACCGTTACTTGATTTTCTCCTTCTATTTCTAAAGTATCGCTATCTAAGTTATAGGTCAAGCACATAATGATTTGATAGATTTTTCCTTCTTCTACTTTAACGTTAATTTTATTATTTCCAGCTGTTACTTCTCCTGTTAAGATAGCATCTCCTTCTGCTTCGTTTTCTTCTTGTTTTTCAACAATTCTATAATTTCCAGAAGAAAAGGCTTGGTCAGGGTCTACTACATCAAAGGATACATTCAATTCTGTTTTTTCGATATCTTCTTCTACTGTCCAGTTTTGAATTTGAGGTTGTTGTTTTAAGACATCAACTTTAACCTCGTCTTCTATTTTCACTTCTTTGCCATTGTCCAATTTTGCTTTTTCTAGTTTGTATTCTTTTACCCCGCTGGTATTTCCTACATTTATTTTAATTTCGTATAAATTGTTATTGGCTTCGTTTCTTTTTATTTCGTATTCTTTTCCATTTACTGTAATTGCTTGAATGGTTGCATCATAATTTACATCTGCATCAAAGCTTATTACTATTTCTTCGCCTTTTATTGGATAATAGTTATTCACTAATAAGTCTCTTATTGTTACTTCATAATTTAATTTATTTTCGATTTTTTGGATTAGAATACTAAGGTCAGTTACTGTGATTTTTCCATCACTATTCATATCTGCGTTTTCTAATAAGGTTTTTGCTTCTTCAATTGGTTTATCTTCTCCTAATGGTTTCAAATGAATTAAATGAGCTTCTAACAAACTAACGTCTGCATAGTTAATGGCTCCATCTCCATTTAGTTCTCCTTTTTGAGCAAAGGTAGTAACAGCTCCATAAACCGTTCCTATAAATTGCATAGATAGTGCCATTGTTAGGGTTACTATAACAAACATTTTTGTCTTTTCGCTTGTGATCCATTTCTTGCCAAAATAAATAGCACTTGTTGCCAATAACACTTCTACCACTAATAATAAAAATAGCATCGTATAGTTTTTACCTGTTTTTGGCAATTTTCCTTGATACAATTGTTCTTTTTCTTCTGGTTTTGTTTCATTATTTGGTTTATTTGGATTTTCAGTACTTGGCTTACCTGATGAATCTTCTCCTGGTTTTGGGTCATCTGGCTTATCATCTGGTTTTTCATCTGGTTTGTCAATCGGCTTGTCATCTGGTTTATCGTCTGGTTTTTGCTCTTCTATGATGTTTATTTCTAGGTTAGTCTTCTTTTCATTAACAATATAGATATCTTCTTTTCCTTGAGAAGCTACCATATCTATGATTTTAACTTCTGTTTTAGCAGCTTTTACCCCTTCTTTTACTTGAAGTGATATTTCTACTATATTTTCTTCCACCGTAGTTCCTGCTTTTTTATATATAATAAATTCGTCAGTTTTAGAATTATATTGTAGTCCTTCCCAACCACTCATTTCCTTAAAATTGGCTTCTTTTACTTCTTCAAATATAGTTTTATCATATTCTAACCTTCCTTGATAAGCATTAACTCCATGTTTAATTTCTTGGAAATTGTCTACTTTTAAGGTAAATACAACAGATTCTCCTTCCTCTAATTTTTGAGAAGTAGCAGTTAAGGTTGCTTCTACTTTTGCACTAGCATAAGACAGAGTGCTTGTTAAAATTACCATTAAAATTGCTACTATCATGCTAATTCGTTTTTTCATTTTTCTCCATCCTTTCCGATTAACGACTAATTAAGTTGAAAATATTAAATTTGACAATAAACATTTTTTATTTCTGTCTAATGGTAAAAATTTAATTTTCCAACTCAGTTTTTTTATAAATTTATTTGTCTAAATTGTAACATTTTTTTGTTGCACTTTCTATCTATTTTATTTTTACTTCAGCTATTTCATACCTCCAAACAGTTTAGTTGCTTAAGGTTTTTTAGGTAATTTTACAGTTTGTTTTCTTTTTTGAAATCGTTTTGCAATATTTCCCTGTTTTTTTCCTCCTATTCCTTGTTTCCGTAATAATTCTCTATCCTTCTATAAAATCCAAAGATTGCCAAAAAGGTCTATCCCTCTTGGCAATCTTGCTATTATTTATTTAATATTTTATCCATTAGTTTTTCAAACCAATTTTTTTCTTCTTTTACTACCACTTCTTCTGATGGAGCTTCGACATAATCTTTCTTTGGTAATGCCACATATACCGTTTGTTTATTCGTCAATTTTTGCATTCCTAACTTTTCTTTGGCTAATTTCTGAATGGTATTTAAGTTGACACTATTTTCAATGCTAACTTTTAATTGTTCATTTTCTTTTTCGATCAAAGATAATTCTCTTTTTAAGGTTTGTACACGATTAAATTTCTCATTAATTTGGGAGTTTCGATAACTTATCGTTAATAGTAATATAAATAGGCCTACTACTAATAGTGTTAACTTAATTTGTCTTTCTTTTTGTGATTTTGATATTTTTATCGTTTGTTTTGGTAAATCTTCAACTACTCTAATTCTTTTCTTTTCTACTTGCCTTTTTCTTTGTATATCTGGTTCTAGTTTTCGCGGATTGGTTCCATATTCATATCTACTTCTTGCCATAAGTTATCACCTCCTTATCTTTTTTCGAAAATTCTTAATTTCGCACTTTTGCTTCTTGTATTTTCTTCTAATTCTTCTTTTGTTGCCACAATTGGTTTTTTATTTATCATCACACCAAGTGATTTTGCTCCACATACACAATAAGGTAAATCACTTGGACAGGTACACTTCCCTTTTGCTTCTATGAATGCTTTTTTTACGGCTCTGTCTTCTAATGAATGGAAAGTTATTACACATAATCTTCCTGTTTCTTTTAAACAATCCATACAATTTTTTATCGTATGATATAATGGTTTTATTTCATCATTTACTTCAATTCGAATGGCTTGAAAAGTTCTTTTGGCAGGATGTCCTTCTTTTTGTTTAGACTTTGGGATAGATTGTTCAATAATTTCTGTTAATTGTTTGGTTGTCTGAATGGGATTTTCTTCTCTTTGTCTACAAATATTTCTAGCAATTTGTCTCGAAAATCTTTCTTCACCATATTCATAGATAAGATTGGCTAGTTGTTCTTCTGTATATTCATTCACTACTATTTGTGCTGTTAATTTTTGTGACTTATCCATTCGCATATCTAAAACATTTTCACCCAAATAACTAAAACCTCTATTTCTTTCATCTAATTGATATGACGAAACACCTAAATCCAAAAGAATTCCATCTACTTTTTCTATTTTCTTTTGTTGTAATATGTCTTTGATATGGTCATGGTTATCGTGAATATAAGTAACATTGGTAAAATCTTTTAAGTTTTCTTGTGCTGCTTTTAAGGCTTCCTCATCTCTGTCAATTCCTATCAACATTCCTTTTTTTGATAACTTTTGAAGGATTTCCTTACTATGTCCTGCACCACCGAAGAGTCCCATCTACATAGATACCATCTGGTTTGATAGCAAGTCCTTCTATACATTCTGTTAGCATGACTGGTTTATGTTTAAATTCCAAGTTTCATACCTCGCTATTTTAAAGATTTACTAACGCCAAAAATTACTTGCCATGTTTCTATGCAAGTTATTTTTGTCTTTGCCTCATTCGATTATCTTTCTACTTTTAGTCGAACTTTCCTAGAATATAATAAAGTAGCTGATAATCCCAAAAAATTACCAGCTGATTCTTTTTTTGTTTTATCTTTTGGTTTTTTAATTTCTTCTGTTAAACTTTCTTTTGCATTTTTAAATCTTATGTAATTTTATCTTTGGTTTCTTGTGTTTTGTCTTTTCTTTTGTATGATTGTCTTTTGTAAAATTATCTTTTGTAACTTACATCTTTTTCTTTTGTATCTTTATCTTTCGTATGTTTATCTTTGGTTTCTATATAAACTTTTGCAAGTTATATACCTAACATTGTCATATTTTCAGCAATTTCATCTGCTGAAATATTTTCATCACAATTTTGCCATGTTTCTTTATCCCAAATTTCAAGTCTTGTTCCCACTCCTAAAATAATAGCTTCTTTGTTTAAATTAGCTGCTGTTCTTAAATTATTGGGAATTAAAAATCTTCCTTGTTTGTCAATTTCACATTCTGTCGCACCAGATAAGAAAAATCTTACAAAATTTCTGGCATTTTTATCAGATAGTGGTAGCGTTTTTAATTTTGTTTCGAAATTTAACCACTCATTTTGTGAAAACGCAAATAAACATCCATCTAGTCCTTTTGTTACGATGAACTTTTCTCCCATGTCACTTCTCAATTTTGCTGGCATAATTAATCTGCCTTTGGCATCTATGGAATGCTCGTATTCACCAATTAGCAACTAAATTTCACTCCCTTCCACTTTTTTACCACTTTGCACCACTTTTCTCCACTTCTCTTAAATTTTAATACAACTTTTTTTATTTTGCAAGCCTTTTTTGAAATTTTTTTATTTTTTTAGTATTTACATTATTGTTCAGTCATGCAATTATTTTTTATTCTTGAAAAAGTAAAACTGTCCATGTTATTTTAATTTTTCATTCCTATTAATACTTCGTTCTCTTTTCAAAGTCTAATTGCTATACTTTTTATATAGAATATATGGAGGTACCTTATGAAAAGTGAAGAGAAATTTTTAAGAAAGAATATTGGAAAGAAAATCAAATTAGCTAGAGCAAAAACAAGATATACACAAGAAGAATTAGCTGAAAAATTGCATTTATCTCCTCGCTATATTAGCCAATTAGAAAGAGGCATTGCTTTTGGAAGTGCTACTACTATTATTCATGTTTGCAAAGCACTGAATATAGATGCTAATTTTCTATTTAATGATTTAATTGATAATAAAACTCCTATTTTGAATACTATTACTGATGATAAATTTTTAGAAGATTATATGAAATTAAATGACTACAATAAAAATGTTTTATCCGCATTAGCAAATGAATTAATAAAAATGCAAAAAGATGCCTAGAGTGCTTTCACTTTAGGCATTAATTAATTTTAATTGATCGTTGTATTGGTTGGTCCTGTACCCACTACATTTTCTTGCAAAGATCTCCATGTATTACATCCTACAATCCCATCAGCAGATAATCCTCTTGACCTTTGGTACGCTATTACCGCATTTTGTGTAGCACTTCCAAAAATGCCGTCTAATCCACCTGTTCGAAAGCCTAATGTATTTAAATCGTCTTGTGCAATTAATACATAATTGCTTAAACTTCCTCTTTTTACTGTTGGAAATCCTCCTGTTGAACAAGCTGGTTTACCAAATCTTTTATCAAAATGTTAATGTTACAAGCATTATTTTATATATTTGTTTATTATTTCTAATCTTGTCTTATTAAAAACTTTTATAAAAGTCTTTTTGTTGATATGTACAATTATTCTTTCTTTAAAATTTAAGTCCTTTTTTATTTCTTCTAAAATCATTTTATCCATATTATATGATCCATCCCTTCTTTTGTAAATTTTATAATTTACTTCAAAGGGGTTATAATTCTTTCTTATTGTATTATTACTTTTCTTTTTTGTAAATAGTTTTCCTCCTTCTTTTTTACTTTTTTTAGTTTCATCTAATATTACTTCTTTTTCTTTGTTTTTCATATACTTATACTCTCCTTCATTTTGTTTGAATATATTCTTTTTTATTTAATAACAAAATGATAGTGACACTATACAATATTTTTTTGAGCTCTTATGAATCTATATTAACAAAAGATATATCAAATTAACTTTTTATTTTACGTATTTATAAAAATATTTTATAAAACCACTTTTTTTGACAAAAGTGGCTTTTTTTATTTTCCTATTCAAATCTCTCCAATCCCTTTTATTTCTAGGTATCCCGTCTCATATAATTCTAAAATGCTACAATCCAAAACTTCAGCTATTATTATCATTTCCGCAAATAAAATTTTATCTGCTTCTACTTTTCCATCTTCTATATCTGCTAAACGTTTTCTTTCTATTCCTGTTTCTTCTTCTAATTTTCTTAATGATATATGTTTTTCTTCTCTTATTTTTTTGATTGTAATTCTTATCGTCATAAAACACCTCTTGCATTTATTTTTTTAGATTTTATGACAGTTTTTATTCTTTTTTAATACTACTATGTCATATGTCAAGATAATAGCACGTATTTGGTTTCTTATGAGAAACTAAAGCAAAAAAAAGAAGCTTTTAAACTTCTCTATTTTTGGCATATTTAATTAC
>CANPNZ010000037.1 GCA_947575605.1 uncultured Clostridium sp. | reverse complement strand
GCCCCACTTGCCAAAAGTCGAAGCTTGAAGATACACTAGGTTGACAGCATTAATTCATAATTTAAAACTTAAAACATTATTTTCTCAAAGTTGCTCCTAATTGTTTTTCTAATTCCGTAATAACAGCTTCCATTACGGTATTAATTTCCTCATCACTCAAAGTTTTATTCTTATCTCTAAAAATAAGTGAATAAGCAATACTTTTCTTATTTTGTCCCAATTTTTCATCTCTATAAATATCAAAAAGTTGCATACTCTCTAATAGTTTCTTTGCTTTTTTTGTTATGATTTTCTCAATTTGTCCCACTTCTATATTTTCGTCAACTGTTACTGCCATATCTCTTTCCACTGCTGGGAATTTTGGAACTTCTGTATATTTTTTGTTAGCTTTCGCATATTTTACTAATTTTGTGATATTGACTTCTGCCAAATAAGCTCTTTTAGAAATGCTATACTGATCTAATACTTCTGGGTGAACTTCTCCTAATGTTGCTATTATATCTGTTCCAATTTTTAAATTAGCACATCTACCTGGATGGTAAGAAGTGTTTTGTGTTTCTTTTTCTATTTCATAATGAGCAATATGAATTGCTTCTAATACATTTTCAAGCATTCCTTTTAAAGCATAAAAATCAACATCTTGACCATACATACCAATGGTTAATATCTCTTCTTGTAAAGGAACCTCGCCATTTTCCACCTCTTGTTTCATATTTTTATAGTTTCTTGATACATCAAATAATTTAACTTGCTTATTTTTTTTGTTGTGATTGGTTGCTAATGTTTGCATCATACTTGGTATGGTAGATGGTCTCATTAATTTATATTCATCACTTAATGGATTTTGTAGGGTAATCGCATATTTCTTGATTTCTTCACTAATGTTGGATTGTTCCAAATCTTTTTCGCTTACAAATCCATAGGTATAAATTTCTGAAACTCCATGATTTACTAATACTTCTTTTACTTTCTTTTTGATGTTTTGTTCTTTATTCCTAACTCCTAAGGTAGTATCTGCTTTAATTAGGGTAGAAGCTAGTTTGTCATAGCCATAAAAACGACCGATTTCTTCTGCTATGTCAGCCATAAATTCTAAATCCATTCTGAAATATGGTGCAATTGCCATATCTTTTTCCACTTTAATTTCTAGTTTTTCTAATATATCTATCATTTCTTGTTTTGCTAAATTGGTTCCCAATAGCACATTAATTTTGTTGGCATCCAATGGAATTTGATTTATTTTTTGCTTCGTTGGATAGACATCAATTTTTCCGTCTACTACTTCTCCTGCTCCTAATAATTCTACTAATTCTACGGCTCTATTAACTGCTCTTACGGCATTTTCTGCTGATAGTCCTTTTTCAAATCGTGAAGAACTTTCGGTTCGCAATCCTACTTTTTTGGCAGTTTTTCTAACACTTCCTCCATAAAAGACAGCAGATTCAAATACCACTGTTTGGGTATCTTCTTCTATTTCTGAATTTAATCCACCCATAACACCTGCTATGGCTACGGCTTTTTTCTCATCTGCTATGACTAGATTGTTTTCGTCTAACTCTCTTTCTTGTTTATCAAGGGTCGTAATGACTTCTCCGTTTTTAGCACGTCTTACAGTAATATGTTTTCCCTCTATTGAATTGATGTCAAAGGCGTGCATTGGTTGCCCCATTTCTAACATAACATAGTTTGTAATATCTACCATATTGTTAATACTTCTAATGCCACAAGCTTTTAATCTTCTTACCATCCAATCTGGTGATGGCCCAATTGTTACATTTTTAACCATTCTTGCTACGTATCGGTAACATATATCTGGTGCTTCAATATCAACTTTTAGCCCTTCTAGTTCTTGTTTGGTTTCTACGTGCATTTCATCTATATTTTTTCTTGGATTTTTAAATGGTTTGTTTAGTGATGCTGCTGTTTCTCTTCCTAATCCCTCGATGGAAAAACAATCTGGTCGATTAGAGGTAATTTCAAAATCGATGATGTCTTCTTTTAGATTTAGTACTTCCACGATGTCTTTTCCTAATTCATTTTCAAGTTTTGGATCTAATATCATAATACCATGTTCAATTTGTCCAGGATAATCGGCTAGCGTCAAATTTAGTTCTCCAACTGAACACATCATCCCGCAAGATTCAATTCCTCTCAACATTCCTTTTTTTATTTTTATACCACCTGGTAATTCTGACCCATCTTTTGCAATAGGTACGATATCACCTACTTTGATATTATTCGCTCCTGTTACAATTTGTATCTTTTCTGTTCCCACATCTACTTTGGTTACTACTAATTTGTCGGCATCTGGATGCTTTTCTATTTCCAATATTTTTCCCACTACTACATTTTTAATGTCATTTCCTAATTGATCTATGGTCTCTACTTTGGATCCTGTCATTGTTAATATGTCTCCCAATTCAACTGGATCTACATCGATATCACTATATTCTTTTAACCATTCTATACTTGCTTTCATAAAATTCTTCTCCTTTATCTTGTATATGCTTCTGGATTATATCTTTTAGCCGATTGCCAATTATTATATTGGATTGTATTTGATGTATCTGTTTTTCCTTTTTTGACTTTTCTATCATTTTCCCTGTATTTTCCGCCACCTGTAATATATTCTTGAAAACTTGCTTTTTGTTCCTTTTTGCTTAAGTTCAAGGATTCTTCTTTTCTTTGTACTTTTTGCATTCTGCACATTACTTTTCCGCCTATGATTCCTTCTACTGGAAAAATACAATCTTTATACTTTTTATCTTGTTCATACTTTTTTGCTTGTTCTAAGGTAACAAGTTTTCCTACTCGTAATCTTTCATTTCTGTGAAATAAGTTTTTGATTTCCATATTTTAACACTCCTCAATTAACTAAATTTTTAATTAATTTATTTTCTAAAAAAGTTTGTAAGCTCACTTAATACTCACTAAACTATAAACATTTCCAAAATGATACTAAAATTGTTTTAGAAATCTGATATCATTTTCATATAACAATCTCATATCTTCAATTCCGAATTTTGCCATCGCAATTCTTTCCACACCAAATCCAAATGCAAATCCTGAATATTCTTCTGGATCGATTCCACAATTTTTTAATACACTTGGATGTACCATTCCACATCCTAATAATTCTATCCATCCTTCGCCTTTACATACCCTACATCCTTTTCCTCCACACACGAAACAAGATACATCCGCTTCCGCACTTGGTTCTGTGAATGGAAAATGATGTGGTCTGAACCTAATTTTAGTATTTTCTCCTAAACATTTTTTAGCAAACATCTCCAGTGTTCCTTTTAAGTCTGTCATGGCTATATTTTTATCCACAACTAATCCCTCTATTTGATGGAATACTGGTGAGTGAGTTGCATCTACACTATCAGATCGATACACAGCTCCTGGACAAATAATTTTAATAGGTGGTTTTTGGTTTTCCATCACTCTTGCTTGTACAGGAGAGGTTTGACTTCGTAATACAATATCATCGGTTATGTAAAAAGTATCTTGTACGTCTCTTGCTGGATGGTCTGGTGGGGTATTTAATTTGTCAAAATTATAGATTGCTTTTTCTACTTCTGGACCATCTGCTATTTGGTAACCCATTCCTAAAAATATTTCTTCTACTTCCTCTATTATTTGTGTGATGGGATGCAAAGAACCTATTTTTATTTTTTTACTTGGTTCGGTTACATCTATATTTTCTGTTTCTAATTTCTTTTCTAATTCTTTTCTTTTAAATTCTTTTTCTTTTTCTTGTATTAACTGTTCTAATTCATCTCTTACTTGATTAACTAAACTTCCAATTACTGGTCTTTCTTCTGGACTTAAACTTCCCATTCCTCTTAAAACTACGGTTAGTTCTCCTTTTTTTCCTAAGTATTTTACTTTTAATTCATTTAGTTCTTTTTCTTCTTTACATTGACTGATTTCTTTTACTGAATTTTCTTTGATTTTTGCAATTTGCTCTTTCATAATCTTTCATTTTCCTTGTATCATATATTTAGGTTTTTAGTTAAAGGATTTACCTATAAACCTATTGCCTTTCTAAGCTTTTAATAGGGACGATATGTTTTCGTTTGTTTATATTGTCCATAATTTTTTTGATTATTAGGATATGGTTCTAGTTTTTCTTTCTTCCCATTTTCTAATAATCGTATTTTTTTGAATTTTCTCCAAATTTTTATAATGATGGTATGAAAAAAATTATTCTTATTTTCAAATTGAAAGGTTATAATATACATATCAAATTCATTTAATGCTATGCTAACTTTTACTTTTTTATTAGGGAATTCTTTCTTGGTTTCTTCTATGCTTTTTTGCACTTCTTCACTACTATAAATCTTAGCATCTAAATAGTATTGTAAATTTTTATTGGGTTGCATTTTAACACATCCTTTTCAACATCCTTTTTACTTTCTAGTTTGAATTACAAATGATTATTTAACCTTACCAATTTTTCTATCTAAAAAGCCACTTCCTCCTATTCTTTTTCTAGGACGAAATGGCAAATTTTCGTGGTACCACCTAAATTTATTAGCTTTTTACTAACCTCATTATCGTTTTAACGGTTCGACCGCTTTTTCTTACTTTCTCATTTCATTCTATTTCGGAAAAAGACCTAAAAAGTGAAATTTCAATAAATCAATATGAGATGATTTTCAGCCACGATCATCTTCTCTTTTTCATATTTTATGATTTATCTACTTTGCTTTTTAATTGGTTTTTGTTTATCACTATTCTATATTTTAACATATTTTCTAAGATTTTACAAGTGGTTTTTCTTAATTTGAATCAAATTTCTTTTTTATCCAATCTAAAATCATATTACCTATTTGTTCTTCTTTATCGTTATAAAAATGATTGGTATTATTTATTATTTTATATGCAAAATCTTTACAATTTTTCGCTTTTTCTTTTAGTAAGTCTAAATGTAAATAATTGTCTGTTTCATTGGAACCAGAAAAAGTTAATATGGGAACTTTTATAGATTCAAATTGATACCAATTTTCAGAATTCCCCATAACTGGCAAATTATCTAGGTTAGCATTTTTACGAAACCAATTATAAGTTTTCTGGTGCTACATCTTCTGCTTTTTCCCATTCTATCGTATTTCCTGCTACTTTCACATTTTCAAAATATTTTCTGTTTTTTTATCTCTGATAAAATTTCTTATGAATATATTTTTCCATGTCAAATATTTTTTCTTCTCCCGTTTCGAATTTTACCACAATTTGTAATTTTCTAAAACTTTTATTTCAATTGGTTTTGGCACTATATACATTTATATCCTCCCCTTTTACCTTATAATGATTCCATAAAATTGCGAAACAACTGGCAATCTATTACCTCCTTTACTATATCATCTTTTTTTACTATTTTCAATATTTTGGAAATCTAAATGTAAGAATTTCACTTAGAAACAACTTATAAAAATGAACAGTAACTTAAAAAACACAGTTAATTTACATTATCTGTGCTTTTTATATTTTAAACAATATATTCAATCTTATTATTCGGAAAAAATCGATTCATTTGTTCACGTAAAAAAAGTTCTGCTTCCCCTCTAACACCATTTTTATACCAATACTTGCCACGTCCTCTTCCTGTCATTTGTTCTTTATCATATAAAGAAATCGCATTCGGAAATGCTTCTTCATTTATTTTGGTATGAATATAACTATAAGTCATAAATATAATTTCAAAAAAGACATCCTTTTTTACTTTTTCTGATAATTCTCTATACAGCCTCTCGATTAACTGTGCATATAATTCTTTCCAATTTTCCACTAAAATAACAGGAGCTATTAAAATACCGATTTCATATCCTGCCTCTTTCAACTTATTAATGGCTTCTATTCTACCCTTTAACCTAGATGTCCCAAATTCTACTTTATTAATAATCTCTTCTGGATTCACACTCATTCTAATGGTAATTCTACCTTGATGGTTTAGTGGCAAAATAGAATCCACCATATCAAATTTGGTAGGAAAGGTTAATTTGCCTTGCTTTGCTTTTTGAAAATTTTCAATCGTCCAAATTAAGTTATTGGTAATTGTATTTTCTAAGATTAGGTCACTATTACTTCCAATTTCAAAAGTTAATTCTTTTTCTGCCTTTTCTGAAGTTTTGATAATTTTTTCTAGCATTTGTTCTCGATTAACAAATAGTCGTAAATACGCACATTTATTATAATTACATACTAAATAACAGTACATACAAGCTGCTGTACAACCAGATGAAGTATAAGGTACTAAGTAATCCGAAGTTTTATGATTTTCTACAAATTTATGAGTTTTTCTAACTCCTATAATAAGGTTTCTTTTCATATCCGCAAATTCTTTATTGGATTTTTTTCTCATTTCTTCTATGTTATTATGGTTTTCTATTTCTACTTTTGGTGTGTCTTGATATTTATCCATTAGTTCTTTTCCTAATGGATAATTTAAAATTTCTTTTTCAAAATAAATCGCTTTTGGTTTGAACATTTTTATCCTCCTTGATAAATCTATTCTAACCAAAAGCGATTTTTACTATTCCTCTTCTATCGCATTTACTATTTTCTGCATCGTTTCTTCTTTATAATCATTTTGAAAAATATAATCAACTTCAAAAGGTGTATAATCAATACTTCCTGCGTCTCTTTTCAAAAAATATTCTTCTGATATTTGATCTCTTTCTATTACTTTATTTTTTCTTTCTTTATCGTCTGCTTGCATTAATATTTTGATATCACATTTTTTCCAATATTTACTGTCAACTGGCAATAGTGCCCATTCCAATATAATAATGGGAGGTTGTTTTTGTAAAATTTCATCTAATATTTCTTGCATATAGCCCCAAGTAATTTCCGTTAGTATCTCCATTTTTTGTGGGTTAGAAAATACAATATTTCCTAATTTTTTTCTGTCAATCTTGCTACTTTCTCCTAAAATTTGTTTTCCGAAAATTTCACATAATTGATTCTTGATTTTTTCATCGTCAGTTGCTTTATGCCCTATTTTATCAATATTAATACTATCGCATTTTAGTTTTTTAGCAAGTAATGCTGCTAAGGTTGATTTTCCGCTTCCTGATTTTCCTGTTATGCCTATTATTTTCACGTTTTTCTCCTTTTATTGTGTTAATATCTGACCTTTTTAATTTGATAATTGCAATAAAAAGTATCAAATATTGAATTTTACTGTTGACTATCCTTTTCATAGATGACATAGTCATAATCTAAATTGTTTATTTCATCTTTTGGTCCTTTTTCTCTACTTGTTTCTTTCCAAATTTCTGTATTAATTTTAGGGAAAAAGCTGTCTCCTTCAAATTCTTCGTCAATTTCTGTCACATACATTTTGCTTACATGTGACATTAATAAATTATAAATCATAGCACCACCAATGACAAAGTTTTCTTGCTCATTTTCTATGTATTCTTGTATTTCTAGCATAGAATGAACAACACTAACATTTTCATCCTCTACTTTGAAGTCAGGATTTTGACTAAAAACAATATGCTTTCTGTTTGGTAAGACTCTTCCTAGTGATTCAAATGTTTTTCTTCCCATAATAATAGTATGCCCTGTTGTTAATTCTTTAAAACGTTTTAAGTCTGCTGGTAAATTCCATATTATTTTATTTTCTTTTCCAATTATATTATTTTTTGCTTTTGCTACTATAATACTTAACATCTTTTTTCTCCTTTTTTATGTTTATTGTTATTATTCTTTTTATTCTGCTACTGGTATTTTTCCTAATTTTATTGTTTGATTGTATTCATATCCTTCTATTTCAAAGTCCTCTACTTTGAAATCATAAAAATTCTTGGTTGAATTTTTTATGATAAGTTTTGGGTGTACGTCTTTGCTTTCTGCTTCGATTAACTTTTGAACAAGCGGTATATGTCTATCATATATGTGACAATCTCCTATATTATGGGTTAAGGTTCCTACTTCTAATCCTGACACTTGGGCAAACATATATTGTAAGGCCGCATATTGCATAACATTCCATCCGTTAGCTGCTAACATGTCTTGTGAACGTTGATTTAAAATCAAATGTAATTTTCCTTGTTTTACAATCCATTGGGTACTAAATAGACAGGGTTCTAATCCCATATCTTTTAACTCTTCATGGTTAAATATATTTGTCACAATTCTACGACTAGATGGATCGTTTTTTAGTAAATATAAAACATAGTCTACTTGATCCATTTCTTGTATTCCTTCTTTTGTTTTAAATTGATATTTTTTCCCCATTTGATAACCATAGGCTTTTCCAATACTTCCTTCACTGTCAGCCCATTGATCCCAAATATGTGAATTTAAGTCTTTTATATTGTTTGACTTTTTTTGCCATATCCATAATACTTCATCTATGGCTCTTTTATAAGCTCCACTGTTATTTCTCAATGTAATCATTGGGAATTCTTTTCCTACGTCATATTTATTCGATACTCCTACAATGGAAATATAATTTGCTTCTGTTCCATCTTCCCATCTGGTTCTTACATTGGTTCCTTCTGAAGAGTAACCGTTTTCAATAATTTCTTTACAGGTTTCTATAAAGTGTTTGTCCGCTTGTGTCATTTTGATTCCTCCCTTTTGTTTTTTGCTTCCCAAAGTATATCATATTATTTTTTAAATTTCTACTTTTTTCTTTCTGTTTTTACAATTTTGTTGAGTAAAGATTCCTGTAACACTTGCGAAAAGTTAATTCCTACTTTTTCTGCTCTTTTATTTAACCATTCTGGTATGGTTAATGTCTTTTTTACTGATTTTTTTGTTCCATATTTTTCTGAATATTGGTCAATATCTAATAAAAGTAGGGTTTTAAAACCTTCTCCTTCTATTTTTATTTGCTCAATTTGTGATGGTTTTGGGATTTCTTCTTCCTCCTCTATGGCTGTTAATATCCACCCTAATGCTGCATCTTGTGCCATTTCCATAGCTTCTTCTAAAGTATCACCTTGCGTAACACAACCTAATAAATCTGGTATTTCTACACTATATCCTCCTTCTTTTTCATAATAAAAATTGGCTGGATAAACTAATTTCATACCTTCCACTCCTTCTTTTTTTCTATGATACCTGCTTGCTTTTGTATTGATTTAACAACTGCTTTCTTTAATTCTTTACAATGTCTTGGTATTGTTACTTTTCCTGGCTTACTATTATGTTTATATTGATAATGTGAACCTATTGTTTTATACAAGTACCATCCGTCTTTTAATAAAATTTTTTCCATTTGCTTAAACGTCAATCTATCGCCTTCTTTCTTATTTTACTACGTGTTATACGTATTGTCAATTATTTCCGTGATTTTTTTAGATTAAAAAGATTTTAAGTTAATATTTAGATATAAAATAAAAATTTCTAAAAATAGGAATATCCAAACTTCTGCTAAGCTCAAATATCCCCCTTTATTTGATTTAATAATTTCTAGGATTAAAATCTAATCACATTATACACTTTGATGGAAAATTTTTCAAGTTATTTCGACGTCATTTGGTCGCAATTTTCGACATTAACCATACCTAATAGAACTTTTGAATTATGTTTTAAATCTATTATTTTTACTATTTATCTCCTAATTCCCACTTAGGTACATACTCTTCCTCATGTTCTCCCAGTTCTTGTACATAGCCATTTCCTATTCCTAATTCTTCTATGTAATCTTGTATTTGCTTCCATTCTTCCTTCGTCAATTTTCGATTTAACTCTTTAATTTCTTTGGCTTGATAGGTTGGAAAATATTGTGCCATAACACTAATATAAATTTCATTTGACACATTTTCTTTCAGCCATTTTAAAACCTTTTTACTATTGGGAATATGATTGGGTAATACTAAATGCCTCACCATAACCCCTTTTTTCATCATTCCTTTTTGATTTAATTGAGGAATTCCTACTTGTCGAATCATCTCTTCAATGGCTTTCGTTGCTATTTCAAAATAATTATCAACATTAGAATATTGCTTTCCTAATGTATTTTCAGCATATTTAAAATCTGGTAAATAAATATCAATATAGCCTTCCAATAATTTTAAAGTTTCCACTTTTTCGTAGGCATTCGTATTATATAAAACAGGAAGAGTTAAGCCTTTTTTTCTTGCTATCTGGATAGCTTCTATAATTTGTAATACATAGCTAGTAGGAGTAACTAAATTGATATTTTCTACTCCTTTTTCTTGTTGCCTTAAAAATATCTTTGCTAACTCTTCTATCGTGAAATCCTTTCCTTTCCCTAATTGGCTAATTTCATAATTTTGACAATATTTACAATTCAAATTGCAATTTGAAAAAAAAACTGTCCCTGATCCTTTTTTTCCGCTAATACATGGTTCTTCAAAGTTATGTGTACTATATAAAGCAATTCTTACTTTTTCTGTTGCCTTACATCTTCCTATTTTTCCTTTTTCTCGATTACTATTACATTCATGGGGACATATATTACATTTTTCTAGTGTTATCATGTTTCCTCCTTCGCATTAGCCTAATAGTATGGATTTGTTAATAGCAATAAACTCTTTCTACTTGTAATGTTTCATTTTCTAACTTTAATACTAATTTCTTTTTTGTTAGCTTATCCACATTGCTTTTTGCAATTTCCTTAGCTTCTTTCTCTTCTTGGCTATTAACCCTTCCAATCTCTTCTCCTTTTAGATTTCTTATCACAATTTGATGATTCTCTTCTTTAGTTGTCTGTGAATAATCCTCGATATATTCTATAATTTCAACTTCATATCCTTTTGTGATTCGGTTAATTTGATTTAATAAAAATACATCTTCTTGTTGATCCAAATTAATTTCAATCGGATAATATTTATTGTTTTCCTCTTCATAAACTAAATATTCCGTTCCTTGTTTTGGAAATTCTTTTGTAAAATTCTGTCCAAATAACTCTTTGGTTTTATTTTGTATTTGCTCATAGGAAAGCTCATAGTCTTCCAAATTTTTTTGAACAACTTGCCATATCCAGCGTTCATTTGCTTCGTCAATTGTTTCAAAACATGGTAAAGCTTCTCCTGTTACTTCTTTCCACATATATATTTGATTCATATAGCTTTCTATTTTTTCTATTTCTTCCATACTAATATTGGATTTTTTTATTTTTATGTTTTTATATCCAAGCATTCCTAAGAAAATAACTGCTAAAATTACTATTATCATCCATAATTTTTTCATTATCATTCCCCCATTTTAGCTTTTGTATCTTTATCGCTTTTTATTCTATCATATTTACTTTTTTGTGTCCATCTGGGACGGTTCTTTTTGGACATTGCCATTGGGGACGTGCCATTGGG
>CANPNZ010000036.1 GCA_947575605.1 uncultured Clostridium sp. | reverse complement strand
CTATTTATTATTCATGACAAACAAATTGCCAAAAAGGTCCGTCCCCAGTGGCACATCTTCAAAAGGGAAAAGACTGACCCCCAATCCCTTTATCCAAATATGGCTTCAAATTCATCTGCTTCGATTTTTTCTTTTTCAAGTAAGATACCTGCTACTTGATGCAATTTATCTATATTATCAGATAAAATTTGTTGTGCCCTGTTATATCCTGTATCTACAATTCTCTTGGTCTCTTCATCAATAACAGCAGCTGTTTCTTCTGAATATTCTTTGCTTTGTGCTAAATCTCTGCCTAAGAAGACTTCTTCTTGATTTGCTCCTAGCATGATAGCTCCAATTCTTTCACTCATTCCATATTTTGTTACCATGCTTCTTGCAATCTTAGTTGCTCTTTCAATATCATTGCTAGCACCTGTTGAAATATCATTTAAAATTAACGCTTCTGCTACTCTTCCGCCTAAAAGTGATACAATGTTTTCTTCCATTTCTGTTTTTGACATAAAGGATTTATCTTCTGTTGGACGGTACATCGTATAGCCACCTGCCATACCTCTTGGTACAATAGATATTTGATGCACTGGATCTTGTGTTTCTAAGTAATGACTTACCACTGCATGACCTGCTTCATGATAAGCAACTAATTTATTTTCTTTTTCGCTTCTTACTTTTGTTTTCTTTTCTGGTCCCATCGTTACTTTAACCATCGCATCTTCAATTTCTTTCATTCCTATTTCCGTTAAATTTCTTCTTGCTGCTAATAAAGCTGCTTCATTTAAAACATTCTCTAAGTCTGCTCCGGCAAATCCTGATGTATTTTTAGCTACTACTTTTAAGTCTACATCATCTGATAAATGTTTCTTTCTGGAATGTACTTCTAAAATTTGTTCTCTTGCTTTTACATCTGGTAATCCCACTACAATTTGTCTGTCAAATCTTCCCGCTCTAAGTAATGCTTTATCTAATACATCTGGTCTATTGGTTGCTGCTAATACAATAACTCCTTCGTTTTCTGCGAAACCATCCATCTCAACTAATAATTGGTTTAAAGTTTGTTCTCTTTCATCATGTCCTCCACCTAGTCCAGCACCTCTTTGACGTCCTACTGCATCAATTTCATCAATAAATATGATACATGGAGCATTTTTCTTAGCTTGCTCAAACAAGTCCCTAACTCTTGATGCACCTACTCCGACGAACATTTCCACAAAGTCTGAACCACTAATGATAAAGAAAGGAACTCCCGCTTCTCCTGCTACTGCTTTTGCTAACAACGTTTTACCTGTACCTGGTTGCCCAACTAATAAAACACCTTTTGGAATTCTTGCTCCCATGTCTGTAAATTTCTTTGGATTTTTCAAAAATTGTACAATTTCTTCTAATTCTTCTTTTTCTTCGTCTACACCAGCTACATCTTCAAAGGTAATCTTATTTTTCTCAGCTGGGGTCATCATTCTTGCTTTGCTTTTTCCAAATGACATCGTTTTATTTCCGGCTCCACCTTGACCAGCTCCGCCCATCATAAAGAACCAGAAAATAAAGAATATAATTAATAAACCAAATGGCGTTAATAAGCTAAGAATCGTGATAAAGATTGATTGTGATTTTTCTTCTAAAGCAAAGGCACCATCTTTTAAGAAATCTTCAGAATAGGCCATAAAGCTTTCCATATCTGGTATATTCACTTCTTTTTTAATCTTGTCATCTTTTAAGGTAACAGTAGCTGTTTTTCCGTCTGACTCAATTTCAATCTCTTCTACTTTCCCACTATTAATATCACTTATTAATTCCGAATATTTTAATTTTGATTCGCTATTTTCTATAATCGATGATAATACTACAATAAAAATGACTCCTATTATTAACCACATAGCTAATGTTTTAATTCCATTTTTCAAAATAATTCCTCCTTAGGTTTGATTTCGTTTTTATATTGCTTTTTATAACACATAACTTTTTCTTTTTCAATAGTTTTTTATATGTCTTTTTTATTACAAAATCACTGTTTCCACGTATTGACTACGGAAACTTATATTTTCTTATTTTTTCTTTTATCAATTTTCTTAGATTAACAGCATCAAGATAGGCATCCGTCTATATTTTTGACAATAAATATTAAGATGAAAACATTTTTAAGACAAATTGGAAAAGAAAATCTTATGATTTTTTACCAAAACTTTAAAATTCTTATTCGGTGTTAGATATTTATTCCCCACATTATTAGTACATAACTTTATCATATCATCTATATGTATTTTTTCGATACTTGCTGTTGTTCCAAATAACCTTTTTATAATATATCGCATTAACCTTGCTTTTATTACTGTTTCTTGCAAATTAAACCTTTTTAAATCTACTACAATTTTCTTGTCTTTTTCTTCTAATACGATCTCATGATAAGCTTTCTTAGTTTGATTTTCCATATATTCATCTTCCAATTGAACAATCTCAGATAGTCTATCGATTGTTTTTACAATATTGGGGTTAAACTCTTTTTGAATATAAGGAATAACCATATTTCTAACTTTATTTCGATGATAAATATTTTCAAAATTACTAGCATCAATACAAGGATGTAAGTTGTTTTTTTCACAATATGCTTCTATTTCTGGCCTTTCACATTCTATCAAAGGTCTTATAATGTTACCTCTTCTAGCAGGAATTCCTTTCAAGCCATCTATTCCGCTTCCTCTTAAAGTATGCAATAAAATTGTTTCAATTTTATCATTTTTATTATGAGCGATTGCAATTTTCGTTGCTTTCGTTTTTTCTAAAACCTCATCAAAAAATTCATATCTTGCCATTCTGCCTGCTTCTTCTGTTCCTATTTTATTAGTATGAGCCAATTTTTGAACATCTATACTTTTTGCATAAAATTCAATTCCATTTTTTTCACAATATTTTTTAACGTATTCTTCTTCCTCCTTTGCTTCCTTTCGTAACAAATGATTTACATGTGCTACCACTATTTGTGCCATTGGGGACGGACCTTTTTGGCAATTTTTCTCTTTTTGACTTTTTTCTTGATCCTTTCTTTTTAATAGGTTCGTAAAAAAATTTAACATACACATAGAATCAGGTCCCCCAGATACTCCTAAAACTATTTTATCGTCTTTTTCTATTAATTTATGCTTATTAATTGTTTGTACAACCTTTTCTTCTAAATTTTCCATTTCATCACCTTTTATTTTATTCTATATTTAATCTTCGCAAGGTTTCTCTACTTATCTTCAAATTTCTCTCCATCAATCTATAAGATATTTTATTTTTACACTTTAAAATTTTAACAATCTCTTTCAAAGTTTGTTTTTCATTTTTCAATTCTTCTCTACTTAATTTTTTATCACTCAAAAAGTTATCAATAATTTCTTGGCATATTTCTTCTTTGTTTTCTTTTTCATGTTCTACTAATAAAAATTTTTCTGCTTGTCCTTTCTTTCTATTTTCCTTTTGCAATGAGCATAAATTTATTATTTCTTCCATTCTCTTTTGTATTCCAGCTAAATTGGCTTGATATATTTTAGTATAACTAGAAAATTGATATTCTTCTTTCCTATTGCAAATTCCTGCTTTTACTGGATTGTTATGGATATATTCAATTGCTAAATATAAATGTTTCTCATTTTTAATTGGTTGCGCTTTATATCGTTCTCTAAAAACATATCCTACTCTTTCATTTACTCTATTATAGTAAATAGCATAACTCGTATTAGCTTTTTTCATCCAATTTTGTATATCTTGAATGTTCTCTGATTGTATTAAAATATGAACATGATTATCCATAATACAGTATGCTATAATTTGTATCTCTTTTGTATTACTATAAATCAATTTTAGATATTTTTCTTTGTTGTTTCGCATTTCAAATATATATTCTTTATTAATTCCTTGAACCATAATATGAAAAAAAGATGAATTTCTCATATTATTTCTTGAAGTTCTTGCCATAATAATTTCCTCCTTTTTAATTTTATATATTAGCCCCTTTATCATGTTCTCCCCTCAAAAAACACATATTCCATATAATTCATCTATTTTATTTGTCATTTTACTTATCTAAATTGCCAAAAAGGTCCGTCCCCAATGGCACAATTGTAAATTTAATCATCAAACCTTCTTTCTAAATTAACAAACTTGGTATAGCTTCCCAACCACAACAATTCTACTGTTCCTGTGGAACCTCCTCTATGTTTTGCCATAATGACTTCTGCTATATCCTTTTTTTCACTATCTTGATTATAATAATCATCTCTATATAAAAACATAACAATGTCGGCATCTTGCTCAATGGCTCCTGATTCACGCAAATCTGATAGCATTGGTCTATGATCTGGTCTTTGTTCTACTGCTCTTGATAATTGGGATAATGCAATAACTGGTACCCCAATCTCTTTGGCTAATATTTTTAAAGAACGACTGATTTCTGATATTTCCTGCTCACGACTTCCATTTCGTCTATTACTTCCCTGTACTAATTGCAAATAGTCAATTACTACCATACCAATATTCTTTTCTAATTTTAATTTCCTACATTTAGCCCTTATTTCCATTACTGATATACCTGGTGTGTCATCAATATAAATCTCTGCTTCTGATAATGGTCCAATGGCTCCGTGCTAGTTTTGTCCAATCATCTTCTTCTAATTTACCTGTTCTTACTTTATTACTATCTACCATCGCCTCACTACATAAAATTCTGTTTACCATTTGCTCTTTTGACATCTCCAAACTAAAAATGGCTACTGGTACATTAGATTTAACCGCTGCATTAGTAGCAATGTTTAAGGCAAAGGCTGATTTTCCCATAGCTGGTCTGGCAGCAATTAAAATTAATTCTGAGCCGTGAAATCCTGCTGTTTTATAGTCTAACTCTGTAAATCCTGTTGGAACTCCTGTAATATGTTGTTTTCGATTGTAAAGTTGCTCTAATTCTGTAAAACTATCTACTAATATATCTTTGATTGGACTATATCCTTTTTGATTTTTAGCTTGCATGATATTGAAAATCTTTTTTTCGGCTCCTTCCATGATGTTCTCTACTTCCTCTGTTGGATCATAACCTAATTCGATAATTTCATTCGCTGTTTTTATTAAATTCCTCAAAGTTGACTTTTCTTCTACAATTTTAATATATTTTGAAGCATTAGCCGTAGTAGGAACTTTCTCTGGTAGTTCTGCTAAATATTCTAATCCTCCTACCTGCTGGAATTTCCCCATTGCTTCTAACTCTGCTTTTACTGTAATAATATCAATTGGCTCTGCTCGATTATATAAATTTAATATCGCTGTATAAATAGCTCGATTATCTTCACGATAAAAATCTTCTTCTTTTAACACTTCAACACTAGAAACAACGGCATCTCTATCGGTTAACATGCTTCCTATAATGGCTTGCTCTGCTTCTAAATCGTGTGGTGGTACTTTTCCTATCTCCATCTTATTCCTCCCAAATTGCCAATGGGGACGGACCTTTTTGGCAATTTTTTATTTATTTTTATATACCATATTATTTAAATAATCATAAATATAGAGTTGCCAAAAAGGTCCGTCCCCATTGGCACATTAGTATGTTATTCTGATATAACATCTACTTTTAATTTTCCAATAACACCTTCAAATAACTTGATTTCGACTGTTTGTATTCCTAATGTTTTAATCGTATCTTTTAAATCTATTTTCTTTTTATCTACCTTTATTTTGTATTCTTTTTCTAATTCTTGTGCTATTTCTTTTGCCGATACGCCTCCAAAAATTTTTCCATTCTCTCCTGCTTTTACTTTTATTTTTAATAAAATCTTGGATAGTTTATCTGCTACTTTTAAGGCTTCTTCTCTTTCTTGATCTTTTTGGAATTTAGCAGAATTTTGCTTTGCTTTCAATTTTGCCATATTTTCATTATTGGCTTCTACTGCCAAATTCTTGGGAAATAAAAAATTTCTAGCATATCCATCAGAGGCATTGATGACTTGATCTTTTTTTCCTACTCCTTTAATATCTTCTTTTAAAATTACTTTCATATTATCACGCCTTTCTTATTATTAAATTGCCAAATTTCCAACGATTCCGTGTTTGCCAATGTGCCAAAAAGGTCCGTCCCCAGTGGCACACCTCAGCTCTCAATTTCTGAAAAGTATTCATTGATTCGGTTTATTAATTCTTGTTTGGTTTCTTCCATTGTCATGCCTTCTACTTGTGCTCCTGCTAATGTGATGTGTCCGCCACCACCTAATTTTTCTAATATGATTTGTACATTAATATCACCTATGGAACGTCCACTAATACATACTTTATCTCCTAATTGACCCATGACAAATGAAGCTGTTATTTCACTAATGGTAAGTAATTCATCGGCTGCTTTAGCACAAATGACATTCACATCTTTTGTTTTATCTTCACATATGGATATGGCTATACTGTCATTTACAATTTCTGCTTTTCCTACAATTTCTGCTATTCGATTAAAGTTCTCTAAATTACTTTGGAACCATTTTTTGACATGTATGATGTCTACCCCACATCGACGCAAGTAGGCTGCCGCTTCAAAGGTTCTTACTCCTGTTTTAAAAGTAAAGTTTTTGGTATCCATCATAATACCAGCATATAAACTTTCTGCTTCAATGGTCTTTAATTCTACTTTTTCTTCTACATATTGTATTAATTCTGTTACTAATTCTGCTGCAGAAGAAGCATAAACTTCTTGGAAAGTAAGCGTAGATTTTTCAATAAAATCAGCACTTCTTCTATGATGATCAATAATCGCAATTTTTTCTACTTTGTCAACTAATTCTTCTGATTCTACATAGTTCATTTTATGAGTATCTACAATTACCAATAAGGTATCACCATCTACATTTTCCAAAGCTACTTCCTTGTTGATGATAACATCTTCGTATTCTTCTTCTTTTTCGATTGACTTGGTGAATTCTTCGATGGCAGAAACGTTTTTATCCATTACAATATAAGCATTTTTATTTAAGGTTTTAGCTACTCGGTAAATCCCCAAACTTGCTCCTATACAGTCCATATCTGGATTGGTATGTCCCATAATCATTACTTTTTTAGATTCTTTCATCAGATTTTCTAGTGCTTGTGCTATGATTCTAGCTTTTACTTTTGTCCTTCTTTCTACTTCTTGTGCTCTTCCTCCAAAGAATTTATAGATTTCATTCTCACGAATAACGGCTTGATCTCCTCCACGTCCTAGAACAATATCCATTGCCGCTTGTGCTGACTTATATTTGTCTTTGTCTGTGGCTCCTTCATTGGAAACAGCAATACTTAGCGTAAATTGGACTTTTTCTTTCATGTCAATTTCTTTTATTTTATCTAAAATACTAAATTTGTCTTCTTTTACACTGTCTAAATATCTTTGCTCAAAAAAATAGATGTATCGGTCTTTTTCTGTTTTGATTAAAACACCATTGGTACTGTCTGTCCATTCATAAATATATTTATCAATTTCTGCTATGACTTGTGGCTTTTCTTCACTTTCTAAGCGTTGCATGGTTTCTTCATAGTTATCTACCATGATAATTCCAACACACGTTTTAGAGTCTTTATATTCTTTTTGTAATTTTATATTTTCTGTGTCATCAATAAAGTACAAAATCACCATATATTCTGTTTTACTTTTCTTTGCTTTTACATATTTTGCAACTACTTGATAGGTCTTTTTGTCAATCTCAATTTGCTTGATAATTTCTTGATTATTACTTTTTTGTTTATTTTCTATTTCCTCTTTAATATCCGTGATTAAATCTTCCATGTACGTATTAATATCTACATTGGCAAATTCAGATGTGAATTTTGAACTTCTCCAAATAATATTTCCGTCTGTTTCTAATATGACTAATGGAAATGGCGAGTTGATAAGACTTGTTTTGGCTGTTGTGTCTACTGTCAATGTTAAATCTTGTAGTGTTTCTGATATTTCACTTTTTCTTTTGTTATTGGTATAGTAACTATATATGACAATAGATGCAAATATAATAATACATGGTATTATCATATAAGTGTTTCGTATGGCTATGTATACTAATAAAATAAATATAATCGCTAAATATATTTTGGTTCTGGATACTAGGGTATCTAAAACTTTTCGACTGGTTCTTTGCATGAATTTTCTCCTTCGATTTATTCTATTCTATTTTACTAGCAAATAGGCTATTTGTCAAGCTTCTTTCAACATAACAGGACAAGAGAATATTCTCTTGTCCTGTTATTAGAATTGTATTTCAAAGTGAATGAATTAATACACTTTTTCATTACCATGTTAATGTAGTTGGTTCTTTCTTTCCTGAAGCTGTTCCTCCAGTAGTTCCTGATTCCTTCTTCCAAGTTCCTTCATTATTGATTGCCCATCCTCCTGCTGTATTTTTTATGTTTCCTTTATTGAAAAATGTCGTTCCTTGATTTAATACAGTAGGTCTTCCTTTCGTAGTTGAATTAGATGTTATCGTTCCACCACTAATTACAAGTGTTGCACCTTTTTCTACATGTATTGCCTTGTCTTGTTTGCTATGTGTTAGTGTTCCTTTTGTTATGTTAGCATGTGAACCCTTATTTAGGTATAATACTGCACCTAATTCTGTTGAACCTCCACTATTCGTAAATGTACCACCATCAATATTGATAGCTTTTACACCTACATTTCTCTCTGCATCTCCATTACACAACATTGACTCATAACTACTAGATGTAAAACTTCCACTTTGTATAGTAGTTATCCCATGATTAAGCAAAATATGTATACACTTATTACCAATTGAATAACTTCCTCCTTTGATAACAGTATTCGTATCTATGGTTCCTTCTTCTTGTCCTGCTCCAAAAGTATGTATAAGACTTTTCTTTTCATAATCTCCTTTACCTGTTATAGTACAATCCTCTAACATAAGATAGCCTGTTTCTATTTCACTCATACCATCTTTCTTCTTTCCTCTATTTACAACTTGATATCCTTCGTTATAACCATATATTGTACAATTAACTACATTCATAGATCCATCATTTAATATTGCTTGATCAGTTCTAGTTGATTGAATAATACCATTTTGTACAGTAACCTTTCCTGCATTATATATTTTCCCTATTATAGTAAAATTATTTAATCCCAGTGTTATATTTTTTCTTGTTTAATAGTCAGTTCTACATCTGGTACTGTATAATCTTTCAATAGTTTTACTCTTCCTCCATTTGGACATTCATTAACAGCGACCTGAAGATTTGCATAATAAGCCTTATGTATGCTTCCTTCTTCTAATACTTCTGCTACTTGCTCTAACACAGAAACTTTGCAAGTTTTAGAAGTTGTATTTCCTAGACTATCTCTTAACCATATATAATAAGTTGTTGTCGTTGTTGGGCTTATATTATATGTAAATTTATAACCGCTAATAAAACCACCTGTGTCCATATTAACTCTGGTTAATTCTGTCCATGTTTCACTTCCAGATAATACACTATTGGTACCTACATAATATTCTACTTTAGTCGATACCATCGAACCTACTGAT
Organism: uncultured Clostridium sp.; assembly: GCA_947575605.1. Classification (GTDB taxonomy): domain Bacteria; phylum Bacillota; class Clostridia; order TANB77; family CAG-508; genus CAG-269. The sequence goes on along the minus strand of CANPNZ010000036.1, from coordinate 1,882 downwards.
ATATCTTTCACTTCCGTTACTGATATTTCACCCGCATTTCCTTTTACAATACCATTATTCTCTTTTTCTCTTGCCTTATCTATTACTGTCACTGTTGCTGTTGGTGCTGCATTGTCAAATTCATACCTACTACTTACATGATAACTACTAGTAGTTGCTAGTGAATTATTTCCTGCCTGATCTGCTATTTGTTTTACCCATATGTATCTATATCCTGTAATTCCACTTCCTATTGTAAAAGCTGTCCCACTGGTATAATTTTGCCAGCTTCCTCCTGATAACGTTGTATTACTGGTTGACAAGTAATATTGATAGCTATTACTACTTGATAATCCACTTCCTCCTGTATCTTGTGCCGTGATTGTTATTTGTTTCGTCTTACTTATAGACGCTGTATTAGATCCTATTGTTATAGTTGGCGCTATATTATCAAAGGTATAAGCCGTGCTTACATGATAATTACTAGTAGTTGCTACTGACTTATTTCCTGCATTATCTGCTATTTGTTTTACCCATACATATCTCGTTCCTGTGACTCCACTTCCTATCGTAAAGGCTGTTCCATTTGTATAATTTTGCCAACTTCCTCCTGATAATGATGTATTGCTAGTTGATACATAATATTGATAACTATTGCTTCCTGCAAATCCACTTCCTCCTTCATCTGAGGCTGTAATGGTTACTTGTTTGGTCTTGCTCATTGAAGTAGTATTAGCCACTATACTTACCTTCGGCTTTGTTTGATCGATAAGTATTGTATTATATGTTGCTATATTATTATTTCCTGCTATATCTGTACATGTTCCTGCTGCTATTGAAACATATTGACTACAATTTCCAGTATAGTTTACTGTTAATGCGTACTTTGTACTACTTACTTTTGAAAGCAATCCTTTAGATCCATTATTTACATATATATCACTTATATCAAATCCTAATACTTCTTCACTCCATGTAAAATTATAAGTTATACTACTCGCATTGGTTGGGCTATATACGCTGGCTGTTATGGTACAAGTTGGGGCGGTTCTATCTACCGTTATTGTCTTACTTGCGGCTGTGTTACCATTTCCTACTACATCTGTACATTTTCCTGCTGCTATTGATACGGTTTGAGTACCTTCTTGGTAATAGTTTACTTGTAACCTATACTTATTAACAGAATTATTCATTTTTTCGAAGCTTATCTTTATTCCATTTGCTACCGCTATATCATCTATTGTAAATGTATTGTTGGCTAACGTTTCACTCCATTCAAAGATATAGAATATAGTACTTGCATTGGTTGGACTGTTTACATTGGCTGTTATCGTACACGTCGGAGCTGTCCTATCAATGGTTACTGTTTTACTATTTGCTGTATTTCCATTTCCTGCTACATCTGTACATTTTTCTGCTGCTACTGAAACCGTTTGACTACAACTTCCCGTATTGTTTACTACTAGTGTGTATTCTGACTCGCTTTTGCTTGTAAAGGTTCCCTTTGTTCCATTTGTTACTGCTACATCTTCTTTCGTAAATCCTGTTACTTCTTCACTAAATGTGAAAGTATACGTTATACTACTTGCATTGGTTGTATCATTTACATTGGCTGTTATCGTACAAGTCGGAACTGTATTATCAAACACATAAGCATTGCTTACATGATAAGTTCCATTACTAGCTTCTGATTTATTTCCTGCATTATCTGCTACTTGTCTTACCCATATATATCTTGTTCCTGTAATTCCACTTCCTATTGTAAAGGCTGTCCCATTTGCATATTTTTGCCAACTTCCTCCTGCTAATCCTATATTGCTAGTTGATACATAATATTGATAATAATTGGCATCTAGTAATTCACTTCCTCCTGTATCTTCTGCTGTTATTTTTATCTGTTTTG
>CANPNZ010000035.1 GCA_947575605.1 uncultured Clostridium sp. | reverse complement strand
AAGCACATTGAAAAATATATAGATGAATAATAAGGTAAACTAGAAACAATTTGAAAAAATTGTATGTAACTAGTAGAAAGTTTTAGGATAACTTAAGCAAGATTTCGAAAGAAATTTTGTAAAGAAAACCGATTGACTAAAAAGCTAAGTATAAGATAAGTAGTAATACGAAGCTTATGCGAAGCAAAATCGCGAAGTATAATCAAGTAGTGCAAGGAAAACGAGGAGAAATTTTTGAGATAGTACATTTGTACATCGAAAAAATTACGACAAAGTTTGACACAGCAATACGAAGATTAGACATAGCGAGAAGAAGGTTAAGCTACTAAGAGCATAGGGTGAATGCCTTGGCACCAAGAGCCGATGAAGGACGTGATAAGCTGCGAAAAGCTATGGGGAGGAGCAAATATCCATTATATCCATAGATATCCGAATGAGGGAACTCTAATCAGGTAAAAGCTGATTAATCCATACATGAGTAAAGTAGTGTATGGAGGGGAACGTGGGGAACTGAAACATCTAAGTACCCACAGGAAAAGAAAGAAAACTCGATTCCTTGAGTAGTGGCGAGCGAAAGAGGAAGAGCCTAAACCATTGGAAGTAATTCCGATGGGGTTATGGACTACATAATTGATCTTCAAGGACTAGCAGAACTGTTTGGAAAAGCAGACCAAAGATAGTGAAAGTCTAGTAAGCAAAAGTCTAAGAAGCATGGTAGTATCCGGAGTAGTGCGAGACACGGGAAATCTCGTATGAAAATTGGGGGACCACCCCCAAAGGCTAAATACTACTTGGTGACCGATAGTGAAACAGTACCGTGAGGGAAAGGTGAAAAGAACCCCGGGAGGGGAGTGAAAAAGAACCTGAAACCCTATGTTTACAAGCAGACAAAGCACGTTAAGGTGCGATGTCGTACTTTTTGTAGAACGGTCCGGCGAGTTATTTTATATGGCAAGATTAAGTACTTAAGGTACGAAGTCGAAGTGAAAGCGAGTCTGAAAAGGGCGATTAAGTCATATGAAATAGACCCGAAACCGAGTGACCTATCCATGAGCAGGTTGAAGCTTGAGTAAAATCAAGTGGAGGACCGAACCCATAAGCGTTAAAAAGCTTCGGGATGACTTGTGGATAGCGGAGAAATTCCAATCGAACTCGGAGATAGCTGGTTCTCCTCGAAATAGCTTTAGGGCTAGCCTTGAGAAAGTAGCATGTGGGGGTAGAGCACTGAAGGAGCTAGGGGCCTAACCAGGTTACCGAACTCTATCAAACTCCGAATACCATGTGTGTAAGCTCAGGAGTCAGACTGCGGGAGCTAAGTTCCGTGGTCAAAAGGGAAAGAGCCCAGATCGTCAATTAAGGTCCCAAAGATATAGTTAAGTGGAAAACGATGTGATTTTGCGTAAACAACCAGGATGTTGGCTTAGAAGCAGCCATTCATTTAAAGAGTGCGTAATAGCTCACTGGTCGAGTGAAGTTGCGCGGAAAATTACCGGGGCTAAACTATACACCGAAATTGCGGATTCATGAGTAATCATGAGTGGTAGAGGAGCATTCTATAATAGGTTGAAGGTAGATCGAGAGGACTACTGGACGAGATAGAAGAGAGAATGCCGGAATAAGTAGCGAAAGCATGGTGAGAATCCATGCCATCGAAAGTCTAAGGTTTCCTGGGGAAGGTTCGTCCGCCCAGGGTAAGTCGGGACCTAAGGAGAGGCCGAAAGGCGTATCCGATGGACAGCAGGTAGAAATTCCTGCACCACCGATATACTTAAAAAATGCAAGGGACACAGGAGTGGAAGGAAAGCGAGGAAGAGGAAAGACTCGTATCGAAAGATATAGTGAAAAATGAAGTAACGAATTTCCAAGAAGCACACTGGCGAGAAAAGCTTGTAGGTATTGTATATAGGTGCCCGTACCGCAAACCGACACAGGTAGATGAGGAGAGGATCCTAAGATGAGCGAGAGAAGCATTGTTAAGGAACTCGGCAAATTAAACCCGTAACTTAGGGAGAAGGGTTGCCTATGTAAAAATAGGTCGCAGAGAAGAGGCCCAAGCAACTGTTTAACAAAAACACAGGTTTCTGCTAAATCGAAAGATGAAGTATAGGAGCTGACGCCTGCCCAGTGCTGGAAGGTTAAGGGGAAGAGTTAGAACTTGATTCGAAGCTTTGAACCAAAGCCCCAGTGAACGGCGGCCGTAACTATAACGGTCCTAAGGTAGCGAAATTCCTTGTCAGGTAAGTTCTGACCCGCACGAAAGGCGTAATGATTTGGGCACTGTCTCAACAATGTACCCGGCGAAATTGTAGTACTAGTGAAGATGCTAGTTACCTGCGACAAGACAGAAAGACCCCATGGAGCTTTACTGTAGCTTGATACTGGGTTTCGATAGTTTATGTACAGGATAGGTGGGAGACTATGAAGCAAGTGCGCCAGCATTTGTGGAGTCAACGTTGGGATACCACCCTTAATCTATTGGAATTCTAACCTGCAATCCTAACCGGGTTGGGGGACAATGTCAGGCGGGCAGTTTGACTGGGGCGGTCGCCTCCAAAAGAGTAACGGAGGCGCGCAAAGGTTTCCTCAGCGCGGACAGAAATCGCGCGAAAGAGTGCAAAGGCAGAAGGAAGCTTAACTGAGAGACTGACAAGTCGACCAGATACGAAAGTAGGTCTTAGTGATCCGGTGGTTGTGTGTGGAAATGCCATCGCTCAACGGACAAAAGTTACCCTGGGGATAACAGGCTTATCTCCCCCAAGAGTTCACATCGACGGGGAGGTTTGGCACCTCGATGTCGGCTCATCGCATCCTGGAGCTGAAGTCGGTTCCAAGGGTTGGGCTGTTCGCCCATTAAAGCGGTACGCGAGCTGGGTTCAGAACGTCGTGAGACAGTTCGGTCCTTATCTGTCGCAGGCGAAGGATATTTGAGGGGAGTTGACCTTAGTACGAGAGGACCAGGTTGAACTTACCAATGGTGCACCAGTTGTCATACCAATGGCATAGCTGGGTAGCTAAGTAGGGAAGGGATAAACGCTGAAAGCATCTAAGTGTGAAGCCCACCCCAAGATAAGATATCCCATACCGTAAGGTAGTAAGATTCCACGTAGACTATGTGGTAGATAGGTTGGAGGTGTAAGTGCAGTAATGTATTAAGCTGACCAATACTAATAAATCGAGGGCTTAACCATAGTAATATAAAGAAGAGCAATCGAATAAGAAAACTAAAACGAACCTAACATTCATCTATGTATTTTTGAGTGTGCTTTAACACTATATAATTTTCTAGTGACGATGACATTTAGGGTAATACCTGTTCCCATCCCGAACACAGAAGTCAAGCCTAAATGTGCCGAAAATACTTGTGGGTTACCCTGCTGGGAAGATAGGTTGTTGCTAGTTTTTTTATTTTAATAGAAAGACAGACTAAAATTAATGAAGTCATTAAATTTAGTCTGTCTTTCGTTTTTTTGCAATAGGAGCTTATAATATATAATTTCTTCACACTTTGTGTGTCGCAACCCACAAAATAAAAAAATATCTGTCGGTCGCTCCAATCTCACTCGCATAGCTCGTTTGGTCGCTTATGTAGTGTTTCAAAAATTATATATTATAAGCTCCTATTGCAAAAAAACGAAACTTAAAAATGTTTTATTTTGACTTATTAAATTCATTATGGTAAAATTAAAAGAGGAAAAGTGAAAGAAGGTAATAAAATGGGAGATTGTTATGAAATAGTAGGAACAAGTAAAGATTCTATTAATTACATGAAATTAAAGCATTCATCAGAAGAAGAGATAGACCGTTTTATAAAAGAAAAATATGAAGATACTAAAAAAAAGATTTGAAAGAAAAATAAGTCTAACTACACTACCAGAGGAAAAAGAAGAGATAGCACAACAACTTAAACAGATTGAGGATGCTTATAAAAAAATAAAAGATGAATTTAGTAGAAGAATCTATGTAAGAGAACTAAACGAAGGAAAAGAAATTGATAGTAGTGTAGTACAGATAAATGGAAAAACACCTTTTGAAATACTAGAAGTAAATGAGAAAGGTTTAGATTTATTGTCAGAAAATGAACAAGATCAATATATAAAAAAGCAAAAAGATAACTTGTTAAGAGAGTGTGAACAACAGATAGAAAAGCTTTCTGATAGTAGATTTACTGATAAGGTGAAATTAATAACAAAAATAAAAAATATAAGAGAAGCATATGAAGAGATAAAAAATACAGAAAGAAGAACTAAAACAATGGAACAATTACAAGAAGAAAGACAAAAAGAAGAAGAAAGACGAAGAGAGCAAGAAATAAAAGAAACATATTCTCATATATCAGAATATGACATATCGTTAATTGCTAGAACAGCAAAAACAGAAGAAAGAATGGCTATAAGACAAGAAGTAGCAGATAGTAAAGAAGTATGTTATACGAATAAACTTAATCAAGAAATAAGAGTTAGAAAAATTGCAAGAATTCTTTATTGTACGTCACTTGGTCTTAAATCCCATGTAAATGAATATGAAGTAAGAAGAAGCCTACCAGAAGGAGAAAAAGTAGATGTTGTAAAGACAGGTCTTAATTTGAACGATTTAACATTAATAAAACCAGAAGGGTTAGACTGTATTATTAATAGATTGTTATCAGATGATTTAATATTAGCTTCGAAGTATAATGCAGGATACATTGGAGAAATTGAAATAGTAAAAGAAGAAGTTAACAAGGTTAAAGCTTCAAATTATGATGTGACACTAAAAAGAAAAAAATTAACACCAAATGAGCAAGAAATGTTAACGGCGGTTATGATAATAGAAGAAAGAGAGCAAAGACAGAAAGAACACGAAAATGAAGGAGTGGCTAAATAAAATGGCTAAAACAATATGGAAACCAGGAACTTTTTTATATCCTTTACCAGCTGTCATGGTAAGTTGTGGAACAATGGAAAAAGCAAATATAATAACAGTTGCTTGGACAGGTATTTTAAATACCGATCCAGCAACTGTCTATATTTCAGTACGTCCGAGTAGATATTCATATCATTTAATTAAAGAAAAGGGAGAATTTATCATTAATTTAACGACAAGAGATTTAGCAAGAACGACGGACTGGTGTGGTGTAAAAACGGGGGCTAAGGTAGACAAATTTAAAGAAATGAAATTGCATAAAGAAAAAGCAAAATTTGTAACATGTCCTATGATCAAAGAAAGTCCGGTATCAGTAGAATGTAAAGTAAAGGAAATAAAAGAACTTGGTTCTCATCATATGTTTGTTTCAGAAGTATTAGCCATTCATGCAGATGAAAAATACATAGATGAAAAAGGGGCATTTGATATTTCAAAATGTGATTTAATTGCTTATGCTAATGGACATTATTATGCATTGGGAAAGAAAATTGGAAAATTTGGATTTTCTGTTCAAAAAAAGAAAAAGAGGAAATAAGATTAAAAAATTAGTTACCATTCACAGCTAAAATAACTACTAACAAAATTTATTATATTTTTATAAAATAACGCCCAACCACATAATAGACTGTAAATCAAATTTTATTAAAAAATTAATAAAATTTGATAACATTCTATAATTTGTTGGTCCCCCCGAATTGTTATTTTATAAAAATATAATAAATTTTGTATATAAAAGTAAATCTAGTTGTGAATGGTAACAAAAAATTATTGAAATTATGTATTTTTTCAATAAAATTGATTGACAGAATAGGAAAAAAGTGGTACAATATTCAAGCGTATAATTATTACGGATATACGCTCACATCGTTTCAAAAAAAGTAATGTTAAAAAATACGGAGGTGTTATTTATATGGCAGCAAAAGGACCAAGAGAAAATATAACATTAGAATGTACAGAATGTAAAAGAAGAAATTACACGACTTCAAAAAATAAGAGAAATAATACAGATAGATTAGAAATCGTTAAATATTGTAAATTTTGCAAAAAACGTACAACACACAAAGAAACTAAATAGTAGAAAGCTATTTTAAGGAGGAAATAAAATGGCTAATAAAGAAGCAAACACGAAAAAAGAAAATAATAAAAATAAGAAAAGTTTTTTCAAAGACTTCAAAGCTGAATTAAAAAAAGTAAGTTGGCCAACGCCAAAACAATTAGTAAATAATACAATTGCCGTAATAACCATTGTAATTATTACAGCAGTAATTGTTTTTGCATTAGACATAGTATTTGAAACAATCAATAAACATGGCGTTGACAAAATAAAAGAAGTAGTAGGAACGAATAATACCGTATCAAATGAAACAGCAACTGATAACAACAATACACAAGAAAATGCGGAAGATAATACAAATACTACTACTGGAGTAGAAGAAACAGAAGGAGACACAACAACTTCTAGCGAAGAAAATACTACGGCAGAAAACAGTGTAGAATAATTGAAAAAATAGAAGGAGGCTATATAAAATGTCTCAAAAAGATTATGATAATGTAGCTAGATGGTATGTTGTTCATACTTATTCTGGTTATGAAAATAAAGTAAAAGCAGACTTGGAAAAAACTATTAAAAATAGAGAGTTAGAAGATTTCTTTTTTGATATTATTGTTCCTATGGAGGAGCAAATAGAAATCAAAGATGGAAAAAGAAAAACGAATCTAAGAAAAGTTTTTCCAGGCTATGTATTAATCAAAATGATCGTAACCGAAGAATCATGGTATATTGTAAGAAATACAAGAGGAGTTACTGGATTTGTAGGTTCTGGAACAGATCCCATTCCATTAACGGAAGATGAAATCAGAAATATGGGATTTGAAGATGTTCCAATCAATGTAGATTATGAAGTAAGTGAACAAGTACAAGTTATGAATGGTCCATTTGAAGGCTTTGTAGGTACCGTTCAAGAAATAAATACAGAAAAACATAAAGTAAAAGTTCTAGTTTCTATGTTTGGAAGAGAAACCCCAGTAGAATTAGAATTTTCACAAGTTCAAAAAATGAAATAGGGAGGTGCCATTAAAATGGCAGAAAAAGAAATATCAAACATTATTAAATTACAAATTGAAGCAGGAAAAGCATCACCAGCTCCACCAGTAGGTCCAGCTTTAGGTTCAAGTGGTGTTAATATCATGCAATTTGTTAAAGAATTCAATGATAGAACAGCAAATCAACCAGGAATGATTATCCCAGTAGTAATTACTGTATATAAAGACAAATCATTCGATTTTATAACAAAAGTACCACCAGTAGCAGTATTAATAAAAAAAGCAATTAAAATCCAAAAAGGTTCAGGAAAACCAAACATGGAAAAAGTTGCTAAAATAACAAAGGCACAGGTAAAAGAAATTGCAGAACAAAAAATGCCAGATTTAAATGCAGCTAGTATAGAAACTGCTATGAGTATGGTTGAAGGTACGGCTAGGTCTATGGGTATTGTAGTAACAGACTAAAACAAAATTGAAAATCATCATCTTGGAAATTTTCGATTAAGCTGTCAAATTTCGACGTACCAGTGTACGCTTTCAACTTGACAACTTACTCAAAAATTTCCAATATAATAATTTTGAATTGTTTTAATAAAAACAAGTATAAAATATAAGAATTGGGAGAGCGAATAAGAATAAAAAGCTCGTTAAAACCAAAGGAGGTAAAGAAAAATGAAAACATCTAAAAGATATGCAGAAAGTGTAAAATTAGTTGATAAAACAAAAGAATATGAAATCAAAGAAGCATTAGAAATTATTGAAAAAATGCCAAAACCAAAATTTGATGAAACGGTTGAATTACATGTAAAATTAGGCGTAGATTCTAAACATGCTGATCAACAAGTTAGAGGTACTGTTGTACTTCCAAATGGTACAGGAAAAACACAAAGAGTATTAGTATTTGCGAAAGGACCCAAAGCAGAAGAAGCTGAAAAAGCTGGAGCAGACTTTGTGGGAGCAGAAGAATTAATACCAAAAATTCAAAATGATAACTGGTTTGAATATGATGTAATCGTTGCAACACCAGACATGATGGGAGTTGTCGGTAGATTAGGTAAAGTATTAGGTCCAAAAGGATTAATGCCAAACCCTAAATCAGGAACCGTTACTATGGATGTAACAAAAGCAATCAGTGAAATTAAATCCGGAAAAGTAGAATATCGTTTAGATAAAACTAACATTATTCATTTAGGATTTGGAAAAGTTTCATTTGGTGCTGATAAATTATTAGAAAACTATGAAACCATTATCAATGCTATTATAAAAGCAAAACCAGCAGCAGCCAAAGGACAATACATTAAAAGTGTAGCAATTACTACAACAATGGGACCTGGAATTTATATTGATCAAAAATAAAATAGAAAGCCAAAGACAGTAGGCAAAAAGTTAAGTCCTACCGAGGTAAAAAAGTGTTATAAAACACTCTTTGTATCCTCGGAAGGCCAAAGAGTGTTATTTCTTTTATAGAAAATAAAATTTCTATGAACGAAAATAGATAAAAAATATTAGGAGGTGAATAGAAAAAAATGGCAAGTGAAAAAATACTAAATCAAAAGAAAGAAGAAGTAAGTAAATTAGCGGAACAAATGAAAGATGCTAAATTAATACTTTTAACAGATTACAGAGGAATCAATGTAACAGATGATACAACTTTAAGAAGAGACTTACGTGGTTCAGGTGCTAAATATAATATTATAAAAAATAATATTACAAAAAGAGCATTGGCTGAATGTGGAATAGAAGGTTTAGAAGAAAAATTAGAAGGACCAACAGCAGTTGTTATCAGTTCAGAAGATTATTTGGAACCATCTAAAATAATTTATAAATTTAGTAAAGATAATGATTTTTATAAAATTAAAGGTGGTGTTGTTGATGGGAAGGTAATGACAGCAGAAGAAATTATTACGTTAGCAAAATTACCATCAAGAGAAACCTTATTATCAATGCTTGCAGGTGCATTACTTGGCAATATTTCAAAAGTTGCAGTTGCACTTGATCAAGTAAGAATGCAAAAGGAAGAAGCGGGAGAAAAGGTAACTGTTTCTGTACCAGCAGAAGAACCAGCAGTTGCTGAAGAAGCAAATAAAGAAGCTGAAACAACAGAAGAAGCATAAGCTTCATAACATAAATTGAAAATAGAGTGGTGAGCTTAAATCACTGAAAAGAGGAAAGTTTAGTTTGAAATAATTTTCTAAACGAAGTTAAACCTCAAGAAAGGAAAGGTATTAAAATGGAAAAAATAGAAAAATTAATCGAAGAAATCGACGCTTTAACAGTTGTTGAATTAGCAGATTTAGTGAAAGCGATCGAAGAAAAATATGGAGTATCTGCAGTAGCAGCTGCTGCACCAGCAGCTGGAGGAGCAGTAGCAGGAGCTGCTGGAGAAGAAAAATCATCATTTGATGTAGTATTAGCAGATGCAGGAGATCAAAAAATTAAAGTTATTAAAGTAGTTAGAGATGCTACTGGATTAGGATTAAAAGAAGCAAAAGACTTAGTAGATGGAGCACCAAAAACAATTAAAGAAGGTGTAGCTAAGGAAGAAGCTGAAGACTTAAAAGCTAAATTCAGTGAAGTTGGAGCAGTTGTTGAATTAAAATAATATAAAAACACGAAAACAAGCCATTTTAGGCTTGTTTTTTTGGTAAAAAAAGTATATAATAGAAGACAAATTGAGATTAGAAAATATCTAGTTTGAAAAATAATTATTATTTTGCTAAAGAAAATTTGGCATACCAACAAAGACGAGGACTTTATAACGTTTAAAACAAAGACAATGTTATTAATATCTGCTTTTGTTCTTAAACTTTGCCTAGCCAAATAACAATTCTTTTCCAAACTAGATTGGTTAAGAGAGGAAGAAGGAAAATAATGAAAGTAAGTAAAGAAGAGATTTTACACATTGCTAATTTAGCACATTTAAATTTAGAAGAAAATGAGATTGACAGTTATATATTACACTTACAAGATATCTTGAATTTTGCTAATATTGTAAATAATGCACCAGTAGATAATTTAGATATAACCATAGGAAGTAATGAAGCACAAAATGTATTTAGAAAAGATGAAATAAAAGTATTTGAAGATAATGAAAGTTTATTGCAAAATACGGTAGCCAAAGAACAAAATATGTTTAAAATACCAAAAGTTATTAACTAATTAAGGGATGAGGGAGAAAATTTTATGATTATTGGAATTGATATAGATGATACAATTACAGATAATTATGCTTGTTTATTTCATTATGCACAAAAATACACAATAGAAGAATTAGGAAAAAACATAGAAAAGATAGATAGGAATTGTGTAAGTGATAAGTATTATAGTACAGCCCATGACTGGAATGAGGAGGAACATAAAGAATTTTTAGATAAATATTATCAGACGATATTATTAAATGCTAAACCTAAATTATTTGCAGTAGAAACAATCAATCAATTAAAAAAAGAAGGGCATAAGATTATACTTATTACAGCGAGGTTTCCTTCTGATAAATTTGATATAAAAGAATTAACGATACAGTGGTTAAAAGATAATAAAATCAATTATGATGAATTAATTGTAAATGCACAAGATAAAGTGGAAGTAGCCAAGAAAAAACAGATAGACATATTTGTTGATGATAGTATAAGAAATTGCGAGAAAATGTCAGAAGCACAAATAGAGACTTATATAATGGATACCATTATTAATGTAAATTATGATAACGAGAAAATTAAAAGGATCTATTCTTGGCCACATTTTTATCAAGAAATAGAAAAGCGAGGAGGAAAATAGATGGAAATTACAGAATTAACGGTACATGAATTACAAGAAAAGTTAAAAAACAAAGAACTAACAATAACAGATATAACCAAAGCCTATGTAGATAGAATCAATGAAAAAGAAAAAGACGTACAAGCCTTTGTAACCACCTTAACAGAGGAAGCAATGGAACAAGCGCAGGACATACAAGGCAAAGTAGAAAAAGGAGAAATTACAGGAGAATTGGCAGGGATACCAATTGGAATCAAAGACAATTTATGTACCAAAGGAATCAAAACAACTTGTAGTTCTAAAATGTTAGAAAACTTTGTAGCACCATACAATGCTACTGTTGTAGAAAAATTAAACCATGAAAATATGATAAATTTAGGAAAATTAAACATGGACGAATTCGCTATGGGAAGTTCAACAGAACATTCCTATTTTAAGAAAACCAGAAATCCATGGGATTTAAATAAAGTACCAGGAGGATCTTCAGGAGGAAGTGCAGCAGCAGTAGCAGCCAATTTAGTACCTTGGGCATTAGGATCAGATACAGGAGGTTCTATTAGACTACCAGCAAGTTTTTGTGGAGTAGTTGGGTTAAAGCCAACTTATGGTTTAGTATCTAGGTATGGATTAGTAGCATTTGCTTCATCGTTAGATCAAGTAGGGCCCATTGCAAAAGATGTAAGAGATGCAGCCATGTTATTGAATATTATTGCTGGTCATGACGAAAAAGATACCACATCAAGTAATAGATCGAAATTGGATTACACAAAGTCACTTAAAAATGATGTAAAAGGATTAAAAATAGGGGTTCCAAAAGAATTTTTTGGAGAAGGCATTAATGAAGAAGTGAAGGCTTCTTTACAACAGGCGATTGAAAAATACAAAGAATTAGGAGCTGAAATAGAAGAGTTTTCATTGGATATATCACAATATGCGTTAGCGGCCTATTATATTATTGCTTGTGCAGAAGCAAGTTCAAATTTAGGAAGGTTTGATGGCATTCGTTATACGTATCGTACTCCAGAATTCAAAAATTTAAAAGAAATCTATAAAAAATCAAGAAGTGAAGCATTTGGACCAGAAGTAAAAAGAAGAATTATTTTAGGAACTTATGTATTATCATCTGGTTACTATGATGCTTATTATAAAAAAGCACAACAAGTACGTACATTAGTTATGAATGAATTTAACAAAGGATTTGAGAAATACGATGTAATATTAACACCAACATCACCGAATGTTGCCTTTGACATTGGTTCAAAATCAAATAATCCATTAGAGATGTATTTAACAGATATTTGTACAGTATCTATTAATGTGGCAGGACTTCCAGGAATTTCAATTCCATGTGGAGTAAATCAAGAAGGAATGCCAATTGGAATGCAATTAATTGGAAACAAATTTTGTGAAGGAACCATATTAAATGCAGCCTATACATTTGAACAGGCTATTAAATTTAGAGAAAATTATAAGCCAGAAATTAAGTAAGCCGTTTGAGCGAAGCGAATTACGGATTACTTATGCAATCGAACAAAGTGAGATTGTAAACAATAAAAGCCGTTTGAGCGAAGCGAATTACGGATTACTTATGCAATCGAACAAAGTGAGA
>CANPNZ010000034.1 GCA_947575605.1 uncultured Clostridium sp. | reverse complement strand
TTGTAAAATATAGAGATGAAAATGGAAAATTGAAAAATAGAAAACAATTATTAAAAGTACCAAAACTAGGAAAGGTAGCTTTTGAACAATGTGCTGGTTTCTTAAGAATTTTAGATGGAGATAACCCACTAGAAATAACAGCAGTTCACCCAGAAAGTTACGAAGCAACTGAAAAATTACTTACAAATTTAGGATTTGACAAAAAAGACTTAAAAGACAAAGAAAAATTAGAAGACTTAAGAAAGAAATTAAAAAGTGTCAATATAGAAACTATGGCAAAAGAATTAGATTTAGGAGAAATGACATTATCTGATATCATTGATGAACTAGCCAAGCCAGGAAGAGATCCTCGTGAAGACATGCCAAAACCAATTTTGAGAAGTGATGTTTTAAAACTAGAGGATTTAAGAGAAGGAATGGTATTAACAGGAACAGTTAGAAATGTAATTGACTTTGGAGCTTTTGTAGATATTGGCGTAAAACGTGATGGATTAGTACATATTTCTGAAATGAGTGATAAGTTCATTAGAAATCCATCCGAAGTAGTTTCTGTGGGAGATATTGTCAAAGTTAAAGTAATTAAAATAGATCAAGAAAGGCAAAAAGTAGGACTTTCTATGAAAGTTTAAGTGTCCATCGGGGACGGTTCTTTTTGGACATTGCCTGTCACTGGTTCCAGGTTTAAATGGAAAGTTTGCCACTGGGGACGGACCTTTTTGGCAAATTTTTAAATTTAATAGAATAAAATATAAAAAATTAAAAAGTTTCTTGTTCAAGCTAATTTTCATAGAAATTTTAAATTCATGATATGGCACCCTTCCACGTCAAGCGTGAACACTTTCCATATCATGAATTAACAATTTCTACTTCAATTACTTTCAAGCAAAACTTTTTAATTTTTTATTATTTATTATTAAGAATTAATAGTTTGCCAAAAAGGTTCGTTCCAGTGGCAAACTTTCCATTTAAACCTGGAACCAGTGACAGGCAATGTCCAAAAAGAACCGTCCCCGATGGACACTATTTATATTTTTCTTGTATTTCTTTAATTTCATCAAAGTGATTTCTTAAAATATCTAAAAAGGCATCGGTAAGTTCAGGATCAAACTGAGTACCTTTACACCTTTCAAATTCAGCAATTACGGTTTCTATTGGTAAAGAATCACGGTAGGTTCTACGTGATGTCATAGCATCGAAACTATCGGCAATGGCAGCAATTCTAGCTAAGTATGGAATTTCTTCACCCTTTAATCTACCAGGATAACCATTTCCGTCATATCTTTCATGATGATGTTTTACAATCGGAATCATATCTTTGAAAATAGTTGCTGTTGATAAAATATGAGCACCAATCGACGGATGATTTTTAATTTCAGAATATTCATCATCTGTTAATTTGCTTTCCTTTAATAAAATGCTATCAGGAACCCCTATTTTACCAATATCATGAAATAGTCCTCCAATTTGTATGGTTCGAAGATCTTCTTCAGATAAATTTAACTTTTTAGCAATTAAAACAGAAAAGGCAGAAACTCGATCAGAATGACCTCTTGTATAAGTATCTTTAGCTTCAACCGTATAACGTAAAGTTTCGATACTTTCTAAATAGGCTTTTTCTAGTTCTTCATTTATTTTTTTAATTTGATTCATTTGAGCAATTGATTTAATACCAGATTCAATTAGTAATAATAATTGATCAAATTTATCACTTTTTTCACAATATCCTTGAATCTCAAGTCTTCTGATGGTCTCCAATGGAGGAGCCAAATCTTTGTGTCCAGTCAATAATAAAATGTATAATTCTTTATTAAATTTTCGGATTTCTTCTACTACTTGATCCCCATGAAAAGGAGTCATAATAAAATCCAAAATCATTAAGTCGAAGTGTTCATTTTTGACTCTTTCAATCGCTTCTTCTGGATTGGTTACGCCAGTGAATTCATAACCAGATCTTTTTAAGAAAATAGATAGCGAATCAATAATTCCTTCTTCATCGTCAACAGCTATGATTTTATAATTTCTATTTTCGCTGTTTTCTAAGTTTTGTATTCCTTTTCTCATCTTTTATCTCATCCCTTTCCAATAATTGGATTTTGTGCTATTTTCCACATTATATTAATAAAATGTGGAAAAATCAAGCTTTTTTAAAAAATTGTTGCCAAAGAGGGTTGCCATTTAAACCCGGAACCATTGGCAACCTTCTTTGTCAATTTTATAATGGTAAAGTAATACAAAAAGTAGTTCCTTGTCCTTCTTCGGACTCAACTGTAATATTACCATTGAAATGTGCTCGAATCGTAGAATAAGACATGTATAAACCAAGACCAGTACCATTTTTTCCTTTTGTCGTAATCATTTCCTTAAATAATTTATCTTTTATGTGCTTTGGCATACCAGTTCCATAATCTTTAATAGAAATAGCTAAGTTATTTTCTTTTTTCTCAACAATTAAATCTATATTTTGTTCTGGTTTTCCACCATAAGCTTGAATAGCATTAGAAATCATATTATTGATAACTTGAACTAAGCTATTAACATCACCATGAATCATGGCATTTTCATCTGCTTTCATAGAGATATTTAAATAAATGATGGCATTCTTTAATTCATGTTTCATTAAGATATTAACTCTTTTTAATAATTCACCAACCGTAAAAGAAATATCTTGTTCATTGGATAAAGTAACAGCTTGTCCTTTTACAGCAGTAATTACATCAGACATATATTCAGTATGCGTTTTAATTTTAGCAATCCAAGTAGTCATATCTTTAGCGATGTCATGATGATCTTGGCTGTTTACTTCAGGATCATCAATAGAAGAATCATATTCTTTAATTAAGTCATTTAAACCTTCAGCGGCACCAGAAATAGACATAATTGGAGTTTTTAAGTTATGAGCAATTCCACCAATTAATTGCCCTAAGGAAGCCAAACGCTCTTTTTCCATTAAACTTTCTTGATTATCATGAATTTGTTCTATATTATGTTTTGTTAAATCTTGTATTTTATTAAAGGCAACAGTTAGTTCTCCTAGTTCGTCATTAGAGATGATTGGTATTTTCTTGAATTCAGCATTATTTTGGGTATTAATATCATTAAGACCATTTACAATCATTTTTATTTGGCTAGAAAGTGAGGATGAATAATACCAAACTAAGAAAGAAATAATACCAAATAAAACAATAAAAGTAGTAATAATATAAAATAGAGAATCGCCACCAGATATAGGAAAGTGAATTCCAATCATGTAATCGGATCCTTCTACTATAATATGCTTTACATATCCTTGTGTATTAACGGCATAATGTTCATAAACTCTGCCATCGTATTGATCTGATAATTCGAAAATGTATTTTTGGAAGAAGTCAGTTAAAGGAACATTATTTGAAGTGATTATATTTTTATCGGAATCAATTACGAAATAAGAATCGGTATCATTAATAAAGTTGATATGATTCATTTTTTCTAAGACATCGCTTTTTTGGTAAGAAATATTCTCATCAAAATTATAACTTAATTCATTTTTATAGTATTGATAAATGTCGTTTCCTCTTACATTAATTAAACGAGAGAAAGATACAATAACCGTAAAGAATAAGCCAGCAATTAATAAGGGTAATAGTAATAGCATCATATCTTTTGCTAATCTAGTATGTTTTGTTAACAAACGATTTTCCTTAAAAGTTTTAATCAAAATAGCTTTAAACAAGTTCCTAGAAAATACGTAAGAAATGGTAGCATTGAAGGTAAAAACGGCTACCCATAAAATGGCAACTGTTATTCCAGAAGATTCTACCTCATGTTTTACAACAGGCATACCAAGTCCAATTGTAATGGCAATAAAAGGAATAATAATTTGTAATAAGTAGAATTTGGTAGGAGCTGTTAGTAAAGTAGTTCTTATTTCTTGTATCTTATATTTAGAGTTATTAGGACCAAACCTTTCCCAATTAGCAATTTTTTTAAATAAGAAATAACGTTGATAAATAACAAATAAAGCAGTAATAAAAATATATAATATTGCAAATTGCTGTGTATAGGTAAGTCCACCATAATCAACTTGAAATTGTGTGTCAACTGTACCAGGCGGATAATTTAGTATTTTGTGCATAGTAGGATATAAGACTAAAGCACAAATAGAAAATGAAATGACGTAAGATAATATAACTTTTTGATAAGTATATAAATGAAATCCTTTTTTTGTTTTCTTTTGCATGAAAAAAACCTCCCTATATAAATTTTATATTTTTCATATATTCCACTATTTTAGTAAGGTAATTTAAATCAATGGTATTATAATGAAAAGGAATATTTTCTAAATATTTTAAAGTAATGTCACATCTTGTTTTTATATTTAAATAAGAAATATTAGTATATAAATTATAGTCATTGATGGTTAAAGAATTTGCTGTTAAATCCATTTTAATAATCTTTTTATAAAAATCATTGTCCTTCATAATTTTTATGTTATAACCTAATTGATTTAAAAGCTCAATTAAAGATTGCATAGTAAATTTATGAGGATGCATCATATGGAAAATTTTATTCATATTTCCATAGTGAAAAATAATATTAGTAATACCATTTGCAATTTCATCTACTGGTGACATATCAAATTCTTGTAAAGTTCCACTCTCATAGAAAAATTTATTTTTCAAAATAAATTGTAGTTTATTATAAAAAGCATTACTATCAATATTGTATTGAAAAAGTCCATCTTGATATCTACCAGTAAGATTGCCAACACGAAAAATATTAGCTTGTAAAGTACCTTCTTTTATATTTTGTAGGATATATTCTTCTGTTAGTAATTTACTCTTTATGTAATAATTATCATTATAGTTTTGGCCAATAAAAAAGTTTTCTTCTGTAAAATCAACCAGATTAGAAGTGTTATGCAATGGCATAAAGTCGCCAGATACACTTGTAGTAGAAATATGGTTTAAGCCAATTTGGTATTTCATACAGAAATTTGCAACATTTTTGGTTCCATCTAAATTCATTTTTTTAAATTCATCATATCTACCTAAATGTTTTACAAGGGCTGCACAATGAATCACCAAATCAATTTTATGACCTAGTTCTTCCCAAAGTTCTTCTGATAGTCCTAAGTTTTTATATTTAATATCACCAACAATAACTTCAATTTTATCAAATAAAAATTCAGGTGAAAAAGTATCTTTAAAGTAAAATTTAAACATACTAATAATTCGTTTTTTAGCACTTTCTACATTGGCACTTCGAATCAAACAGAATATTTTACATTTTTTATGTAATAAGTTTTCTAAAATGTGAATTCCTAAAAACCCAGTACATCCTGTTAGGAGAATATTTTTAAAATTATGATTTTTCGGTTTTATTTTTGCTAAATTATGTTGTAAAAATGGAAAACTATCATTTACCAAAGAAGTATCTTCATTGGTATTAGAATGTTCTAAGGCAAAACTTAAATCTTTTACATTGGTATAATCGTAAAAATATTGTGTTGGTATAGTTATATCTAATTGTGCTAAGTGCGATTGCACTTTTATAATGGTTAAAGAATCGATACCAAGATTGTTAAAATCTTCGTCTATGCTAAGTTTTTTTATTAATAGGCAATCTTCTAAAGCACGACAAATATTTTTTTGTAATTCATTTTCTGGTCTTACATATTTTTCTTCTTTTCTAAATTGAAAAGGAGAAGGTAATTCCTTTTTATTAATTTTTCCATTTACGGTTAATGGTAAAGAAGAAATTGGTATAAAATAAGAAGGAATCATATAATTTGGTAATTTATTTGCTAAAAATAATTTTAATTCGTAACTTTGAATGGTAAAATCAGAAGTATAGTAAGCACAAAGAAAATCTCTACCATTATCGTTATAATTCACAACAATACAATTTTTAATAAATTGATGGTTTCCAAGAACACGTTCAATTTCACTTAACTCGATTCGATAACCTCTAATTTTAACCTGTGAATCAGCTCTACCATAAAAAATTAATTCCCCTTCATTCGTCCAACTAACCATATCACCAGAGCGATACATTGTTAATGTTGGATTCAAAATATCTGGGACAAAGCTTTTTTTCGTTAAATCTGGATTATTATAATATCCTTTTGCCACGCCATCACCTGAAATGTAAAGTTCACCTTTTATACCAGGTGGGCATAAGGTTAAATTTTTATCAAGTACATAAAATTTAACATTAGCTAAAGGTTTCCCAATGGTAATCAATTGATTGGTTCTCTCTATTTTTTTGCAACAACATCCAACCGTTGTTTCTGTTGGTCCATACATATTATATAGATTAGCAGAAGTGATTTGTCGCAAATCTTTTAAGAAAGAATTACTAAAGGATTCTCCACCAATTCCTATTTCTAAAAGAGAAGAAAAATCATGTTTACTATGGCAAGAAGATAACAAAGATTGTATTTTACTAGGTGTCCCATATAAAATATTGACATGATGAGAAGTTATCAAGTTATTTAATTGGATAAAATCATTTTGTTCTTCTCCAGAGGACAATACTAAAGTTAAACCATTTAAAAGGGTAACCCATAACTCATAACCAAATACATCAAAGGAAATAGAAGCCATAGAAAGAACCGTTTTATTGCCTGAATAATCAATAACTTGAGAAATTCCAATCAAATAATTGTGAAAATTTCGATGTGTTACCGTAACTGCCTTTGGTGTTCCAGTAGAACCAGAGGTATAAAGTAAATACATAGAGTAGTCAGAAGATATATCTGGTTTTTTATAATTGGCAGAAGATTCTTTTAAATCATAAACACTTGTAAAGTGAATTAGATTTTTGTTATCCAAGTCTAAATTGGAAATCACATATTGAGAATCAGAGTTTTCCATCATATATTCTTTTCGATCAGTTGGATGAGAAGGATCGATTAAAACATAAGAACATCCACATTTTAAGATTGCCAAAGTAACCACAATCAAGTCAATGGAGCGATCTAAAATCACAGAAATGTTATGTCCTTTTACTAAGTTATATTTTTTTTGTAAAAATACAGCAAATTGATTAGATAGTTCATCTAATTCTTGATAAGAAATTTCTTTATCTCCACAAATAATAGCAGTTTGATTCTTTTTTAAAAGAACTTGCTGTTTCCATAAGTCCAATATTGTTTTTGAAGTATCATATTTTACTGTTGTTTGATTAAATTCATTTAAAATTTTATTCTTTTCTTCTTCTGTTGCTAATGAAATATCTTTTATTTGTATATCTTTATTTTCTATAATTTGTTCGCAAATATATAATAGGCGGTTATGAATATCTTTAATTTGTGCATATTGATATTGACTATTTTGATAATCATAAATAAAAGAAAAACTATTGGTATCATCCATATCGTAAATATGAAGTAATAACGGAATGGTTGAGAAACCGCTAAAAAGCCACTGGGAATCATAAGTTACATTATCTTCGCAATGGTTTGTTCTAGCGTTTTGATAGGAGACAGATGTATCATAAAGATTTTCTTTTATATTAAATTTATTTTTTATAGCAGTAATTAAATTTTGTAAAGGATATTTTTGATGTCTTAGATAAGAAAACTGTGATTTACTAAGAAGAGTAATAGCATCATAAAAAGAAACATTGTCTTCAATATCCAATTTAAATAACATATTATTAACAAATAATCCAAATGTTTCCTTGTCCTTTTTACTGCTTCTATTCAAAATAGGAGCAGATAAAACAATGTGATTTGTTTGCTTTACTTTACTTTCATAAATTGCCATAGCAAATAGAATAAAAGTAAAAGGAGATACTTTTATCTGTTTACAAAAATCTACTATTTGATTTGTTAATTTTTTAGATAATTTGAATTCAGATCTAGTTGCTGTACAATTAAGAACAGAAGATGTACTATTTGTATAAGCATTTTCAAAAATATTTTCATCAAAAAGGTCTTCCCAAAATGTTTTATCTTGTTCAAATTTAGAACTTTGCAAGTAGTCATTTTCTTGCTGGATAAAATCCTGATAAGAAAAAGTATCTAACCTATCAATCGGTTCTTTTTTCAAAAGGTGAGAGTAAATAGAAATGATAGAGCTAATTAACATACTCATAGACCAAGCATCTGAGATGGCATGATGAATACAAATAAAAAAGCCTCCTGTTAAATCTTCATTTTGAAAGGTTGCAAAATAATAAAGAGGACAGTCATACAAAGAAAAAACTTTCCTTGCTATTGTATCACTCACTTCTTTTTCGTTTTGTGCCGTTATTTTTATATGATCAATCGTAAAAGGTTCATATTTTTTCTCATATTGGGAAATGGTATCTTGTTCAATATGAAGCTGATAACGAATATTATTGGTATTTTCAACAAAAATTAAGATTGCTTTTTGCAATAAAGTAAAGTCAACATTGGCATGAATAGAAATTTTACCAGTAATAGTATTCATACTTGTGTTGGGATAGAAATGTTCCATACTTAAGATGGCTTTTTGAGGGCATGTTAAATTAAAAAAATCATGGTTCATAACAAAATCTCCCTTTTTTATAAGATTATATAAATATATTGTAAAAAAAGCAAGAAAAATATTGAAAAAAAAAAACATATATTATAAAATGAAAAACGAAAGAAGGTAGAAAATGGAAAAGGAAGAAAGAATGGAAAATTTCAAACAGTTACTACAAGTAGCAGAAAGAGGAAATGAGGAACATATTGTATATAAATTTAAAAAAGATATTACTAATAAAACACCAGAATACATAGAAATAAAATATAAAGATTTTAAAAAAGATATCAAAGCTATGAGTACAAGTTTATTGCAATTAGGATTAGAAAATAAAAAAATAGTTATAGTAGGAAATAATCGATACGAATGGTGTGTCAGTTATCTTGCTATTACGACAGGGAATATGATAGTAGTACCATTAGATCGAGCGTTGCCAGATAATGAATTAGAATTATTAATCAAAAGAAGTGAAGCAACTGCGGTTATTTTTGAAAATAAGCATAAAGATTTAGTAGAAAAAATAGTAGAGCAAACAGATAATATGGTAGAAATAGCGATTAATATGGATCAAGTACAATATAAAGAATTATTACAAAATGGATTAGAGCTAATCAATCGAGGGGATAACAGATATGATGAGATAGAAATTGATAGTAATAAAATGTCAATTATGTTATTTACATCTGGAACAACAAATGCTCCAAAAGCAGTTATGTTATCACAAAATAACATCTGTTCTAATATTATTGCCTTGAGTCATTACTTAAAGTTATATACAACAGATACACTATTGTCATTTTTACCAATGCATCATACCTTTGAATGTACCATAACTTTTTTATTTGGGTTATATTGGGGGACAACTGTTGCCTTTTGTGATGGATTGAAATATATTCAACAAAATTTAAAAGAATATAAAATATCGGTATTTGTTGCGGTACCATTAGTTTTGGAAACCATGTATAAAAAAATACAAAAAGGAATCGAAGATAGTGGAAAAACAAAACTAATTCATATTATGACAAAAATAGCTAACAGTTTATTAAAATGTAAAATAGATATAAGGAGAGTAGTATTTAAAAAAATACTAGAAAATCTTGGTGGAAATCTAAGAACCGTATTATATGGAGCAGCTCCTATGAATAAAGATACCATTATTGGCTATCATAATTTAGGAATTACTTCAACACAAGGATATGGATTAACAGAGACGTCACCTGTCATATCTGCAGAAGCAGATGATAGAAAAAGACCAGGTTCGGTTGGATTAGTATTGGATAATTTAGAAGTGAAAATTGAAGAACCAAATCAAGAAGGAGTAGGGGAAATCGTTGTAAAAGGTCCAAGTGTTATGTTAGGATATTATAATAACGAAGAAGAGACCAATAAAGTATTAGAAAATGGATGGTTTAAAACTGGTGATTATGGCTATTTAGATGAAGATGGATTTTTATTTGTAACAGGAAGAAAAAAAGATGTAATTGTATTGAGAAATGGAAAAAATGTGTATCCACAAGAAATAGAATTTCTTATTAATAAAATTCCATATATATTAGAGAGTATGGTATACCAAAGAGGAGAAAGTAAAACAGATACTATGCTATGTGCTAAAATGGTATATGATGAAACATTAATAAAAGATACGTTAGGAGAAAAGTCAGTAGAAGAATATCAAAAAATAATTTGGGAGAAAATAAAAGAAATTAATAAAACATTACCAATTTATAAACATATTAAAAAAATTACAATTACAACAATCCCATTGGCTAAGACTACTACCCAAAAAGTGAAAAGATATGAAGAATTAAAAACAGTGAAATAATATTTTGTTTTGATAAGTTTATTTAATGTTAATAATAAATTTAGTAATATTGGAGATTATATATAACAGAAAGTACGGCTACAAATTACGTAGATTTATTAAAAATACAATTTTATGGCAAATAATTAAAAATTGCAATTAGAATTATTTATTTTTTAATAATAGAAAACCTTAAATATCTAAAAAATTAATTTAGATATTTAAGGTTTTTTGATGACTTTATATGATTTTGAGAATCATTTTTTAACCAGTGTATCTAAATGGATTACTGATTCATAAGCATTGATAATGCTAGCACAGTTAAAGGAAACCCAAAAATCATCCTATAAATTGTTTAAAAAACAAAAACTTGGTAACACTAAAAAAGAGGTGGAGAACTTGAAAAAAAGGAAAAAAATGAGTAATGGAAAAAAAGTATGGATAAGTGCTATTTTAGCGATGGTTGTGTGGATATTTATTTTCTATCTATACATAACCTATCAAAAAATCGAAATAAAAACAGCAGATTATGAAGCAACCAAAACCTTATCCACACCTACCACACAAACTGTGGAAACAGCCAAAGAAGAAAGTAAAAAAGTAGCAGATGTTATTGAAGAAACCACGAGAAAAGTAGTTGGAATTTCTAAATTAAAAAATGCAGGAAATAGTATTTTATCAAAAAGTACAGAAAGTGAGTTAGGATTAGGAACAGGAATGATAGTAACAGAAGATGGTTATATCTTAAGTAATGAGCATGTAACAGGCGAAAAATATAGCAAATGTTATATTACTTTAGAAAATGGAAATAATTATGATGGAACGGTTGTATGGAGCGATTCTGACTTAGATTTATCCATTACTAAGATAAATGCCAAAAATTTAGAATATGTAACACTAGGAAATTCTAACCAAATTCGAGTAGGTGAAACAGTCTATGCCATAGGAAATCCCATTGGATTTGAATTCAGAAGAACCGTAACATCAGGAATTATCAGTGCCAAAAATAGAACCATAAAAATTGAGGAAAGTGATAAATCTTCCTATATGACAGATTTAATTCAAACAGATGCAACAATCAATCCAGGTAATAGTGGAGGACCCTTAATCTATCCAAATGGAGAAGTATTGGGAATCAATACTGTTAAAATTTCATCAGCAGAGGGAATTGGTTTCGCTGTTCCCATTAATATTATTAAACCAATTATTGATAGCTTCAAAACTACGGGAACATTTGAAGAGGCAACTGTTGGAATTTATGCGTATGATAAAGAAGTAATACCCTATTTAAATGCTAGTTCTCATATTAATTTTGACAAAGGAATTTATGTAGCTCAAATTACTAAGAATAGTCCAGCAGATAACACGGAGTTAAAAGAAGGAGATATTATTACTAGTATTGATGATATGTCTTTGAATACTATGAATGATTTAAGACAGTATATTTATACAAAAAAGCCAAATGATGAAGTAACTTTTAAGGTTACAAGAGGAAAGATTAATAAAGAAATAAAAGTTGTTTTAGGAAAAAAATAAAGGAAAGACCGCCGGCTGTATAAAATTCCGGCGGCCAGGTGTTTCTATGCTAAGATAATTTTGAGAACTAAATGATTTACAATACCATTGGAATATAATAAACCTTCCAATGGTGAACCAGGTCGTTCATTTTCAGAAAGAGGGGTGGAAAAATAACCACGTCCTTTTTTCTTAGCATAGCGTTGTAAAGCTTCAAATGTGCATTGCATAATGTCTATCCTCCTTTTTATTATGACGTATATAATAGTATACCATATATTTCCATAAAACACAAATTTGACATAATATTATATAGTTCGACTTATTCTGTCAAACTATTTTCCATAAAATCAAACTTTCTCTCATAATCTTTTGTTTCTTCATTAGCCATATAAACCTCACTACCATTTTTCATTAAAAACTCAATGATGTGGTAAACATCAATCCAAATTTCATTTGGACTATCTACTTGAGACTCGTCAAAAATTAATTGCATACCAAAATGCAAATGAGGAACATTAATATTATTAACATTTTCCTTTGTGCTATAACCAGTCATTCCAAGATAGCCAATCACATCACCAGCTTTAACGGTCATTCCTTCTTCTAAACCTTCACTATATGGATGATTTTTTCTTAAATGAGCATAGTAATAATAGCGTTTTGTATCAAAACTTCGAATACCAACTCGCCAGCCGCCATATTGGTTCCAACCTAAATTTTCCACAACACCAGATTCCACTGCAACAATAGGAGTACCAATGCTACCCATTAAATCATTTCCTAAATGAGTTCTTTTAAAACCATAAGATCTAGAATTCCCAAAATCATCATAATGACTAAAAGAATAATTTTTAGCAATAGGAAGAAAAGCCTTCAAACCATATTTTTCTTGATAAGACTTAGAGCCATCTTCATTTAAAACTTCAATTGAATAATTACCAATAAAACCACCTAAAACAGCAGAATAACTTTCAAAATAATAATCATAAAATTTCATGTTTTGTGTTAAATCTTGTATAGACTGTCCATTTTTTAATTCTCCTACCAAATCATTTAGATCTTTTGGCTTAAAATTTTTAAAATTGCCACCATTTTTACAAGACAAGATAGCAAGTAGTTCAATCCAATTATAAGTGATCTCCTCTTTTTTATTATGAGAATCAATATCTAATTTAGCAGTTAGATTTAAGGCTTCAGAAGTAACGTTAAAATCTACCCACTTAATAAAATTCTTTTTTTCTTCTATCTCATGACTATTGCTACTATCATTAGCAAAAGAATAAAATATAACAATGCTAGATAATAAAATAATGAATAGTATAAAAGCAATGACTAATTTTTTACTTATTTTGAATGATTGTATTAGCAAAAGAATTCACCCCATAACAATATATGGGGTAAAAAAATATATATGCTAAAAATTGCAATGTGCCAGTGGGGGGGGGGGGGGGTGTTTTTTAATTAATTGAAAAAAAAGGCCGCCCCACCGCCCGCGGGAGAAATAGAAATAAAACACAAAAAGACGATAACACAAA
>CANPNZ010000033.1 GCA_947575605.1 uncultured Clostridium sp. | reverse complement strand
GTTTTTGGTCATCAATGTCCAAAAAGAACCGTCCCCAATGGACACCCTGACCAAACAGAACCGTCCCAGATGGACACTAATTGAAAAAAGAAAGGAAGCAAAATGATTTATAAAGAGAGATTTAAAGTAGGACTAAAAGATGTATGGAAAGGAAAAGAAGTAAGTAATATCGCTATATTAGAATATTTAGAAAATGTAGCAGCCTATCATTCAGATAGTGTAGGATATGGTATTGAAACTTCGGATAAAACGCATCTATCTTGGATATTATTAGATTGGAAAGTGAAAGTCATAAAAAGACCAGAATATGGACAAGTTATGGATATTCATACTTGGTCAAGGCAGATTGTAAAGTGCTATGCTTACCGTGATTTCGAAGTTTATGATGAAAAAGACAATCTATGTATTATCGCTTCTTCCAAATGGTTGCTAATCAATAATCAAACGGGAAAAATAGAAAAAGTAGAACAAGAAATGGCAGACAAATATGAGTCTGAAATAGAAAAATCAGTTTTTCAAGAAAAAGAAATTGAAAAAATAAAGGCACCAGAAAATTATAAAAGTAGTATAATATATGAAGTAAAAAGAAAAGATATAGATGTAATAGGTCATATGCATAATTTATATTATTTAGATATTGCTTACGAAACATTGCCAGAAGAAGTATATAACCACAGACCTTTTGATGAGATACGAATTATGTATAAAAAAGAAATAAAATTAGGCGATACGATTATTGGTAAATATACTTATCAAGAGGATAAACATATTGTGGTGATACAAAGTGAAGATGAGAAGATATTACATGCTATAATTGAGCTGAGATAATTTTTGGGGTACTGTTTTAGCTATATAAATTTTTTTTGTTTGAAAGTTTAGTATATTATTTATTGATACCTTATTTATTAGTATTTTTATAAAATAACTCCCAAACATCCCAAAAATCATCAAAAAAAATCTATAAAAAATGTTGAAATTTGTAAACAAGATATGATATAATGCAAATTGGTTTTTATTAAGAGAGGGGTAATTAGAACCTCAAGAAAGGAATGAATTTAAAAATGAAAAAAGATTTAAAGAAAACAAAAATTGTTGGAACCATAGGTCCAGCGAGTGAACACAAATTGAAAGAATTATTTGAAGCAGGGTTAAATGTAACAAGAATTAACTACTCACATGGTAGTTGGGAAGAACAATCAGAAAAAACATTAGATGTTATTCGATTAAGAGATGAAATGGATATTCCAATTTCTTTATTATTGGATATGCAAGGGCCAGAAATTAGAACAGGTATGCTAGTAACAGGAAAAAATGAAAAAATCAAATTAGAAGATGGGCAAAAATTCACCTTAGTAAATGAAGACATTGTAGGAGATAAAGACAAAGTGTCTGTATCTTACAAAGAATTATACAAAGATGTAAAACCAGGAAGCAAAGTATTAATTGATGATGGAGCCATTGAATTAGTAATTGATGAAATTGTTGGTAAAGATATTGTATGTACCGTCGTACATGGAAATGGATTAGGAAGTAGAAAAACCATTAACTTACCAGGAACAGCCGTACGTTTACCAGCTTTAAAAGAAAAAGATATCAATGACTTAAAGACAGCTTGTGAACAAAACTATGACTATGTTGCTATGTCATTTGCAAGAAATAAAGATGATATAGATCAAGTAAGAAAAGTATTAGACGAAAATGGTGGAAAAGATATTAAAATTATTACAAAAGTAGAAAATGTAGAAGGGCTAGAAAACATGGAAGAAATCGTTGAAAATGCTGATGTTCAAATGATTGCTCGTGGTGATATGGCAACGGAAACAGATTTTACAGAACCACCAGTTATGCAAAAAAGATTTATCAAATTATCAAATAAAGCTAATAAACCAGCTATTACAGCTACACAAATGCTAGAAACTATGACATATAATCCATTACCAACCAGAGCAGAAGCAAGTGATGTTGCCAATGCTATTTATGATAGAACAAGTGCTATCATGTTATCAGGAGAATGTGCGATGGGAAAATATCCTGTTGAGTGTGTTCAAACTATGGTAAAAATAGCAAATAGAGTGGAAAATGATATTGACTATTGGAAAAAATTCAGAGAAAATGAAAGTATTGATATGAGTAGCCTAGAAAGTAAAATTGCTTATTCAACAGCAGTTATGGCTATGAATTTAGAAGCAGATGCTATTGTATGTTATACCAACAGTGGAGATACCGCTAGAAAATTTGCAGGAATGGGAGTAGGATGCCCAATCTTAGCCATCACAGATAATAAAAGAACATACCATCAATTAGCAATTGTATGGAATGTAGTACCAGTTTATGTAGAAAAGAAAGAAAACATTGATGAACTTGTAGAAGCAGGAATTGAAAAATTAAAACAAAAAGAAATTTTAGAAAAAGGTGACACAATTGTTGTTTCTGGCGGAGCTAGTTGGTTAAAAACAGCTGAAAATAGTAAAATCATTGGTGGAATTGCTAAAATTTAAGAAGAAAAAAGCAACGTTTTTAAAGTGAAAAAGCGTTGCTTTTTTTTACTAGAATATGATATACTATACCTATCAAAAAGGAAAGGAGAATGGGAGCAAGAAAAAGGAAAATGGATACTTGTCCCCAAAATACCAAATGAAACCAATCGTAGCCATCATACGGAAAACCAAATGTTGGAAAATCAACCTTTTTCAACTATTTAGTAGGAAGTAGAATATCCATTGTACAAGACACACCAGGAGTAACAAGAGACAGAATTTATGCTGAAACCAATTGGAGAGGAAGAAACTTTACATTAATTGATACAGGGGGAATCGAGCCAGAATCCGAAGATATCATATTGTCCCAAATGAGAGAACAAGCCAATTTAGCAGTAACAATGGCAGATGTGATTCTATTCTTAACAGACGTAAAACAAGGGATAACAGCAGCAGACAGAGAAATTGCCTTAATGTTAAAAAAATCCAAAAAACCAATTGTTTTAGTATGCAACAAAGCGGATAATTTTGAGCAAGATAAACAAGAAGCATATGAATTTTACAATTTAGGAATTGGTGAGCCATATCCAATTTCAGCTTCTAATGCCATTGGAATAGGAGATGTTTTAGATAAAATATACGAAAGTTTTCCACCGAAAACAGAAAACGAAGAAGAAGATAATATCATAAAAGTAGCTGTTATTGGAAAACCAAATGTAGGGAAATCTTCCTTAATCAATAAGGTATTAGGACAAAATCGAGCGATTGTAAGTGATATAGCGGGAACCACAAGAGATGCTATCGATACCGAATTTGAAAATGAAAAAGGAAAATATGTATTAATTGATACAGCAGGAATTCGAAGAAAAAGCAAAGTAAAAGAATCCATTGAAAAATTTAGTATTATGAGAACACTATTAGCGGTTGAAAGAGCAGATGTATGTTTAATGATGATTGATGCCACAGAAGGGGTAACAGACCAAGATGCTAAAATTGCAGGAGAAGCACATGAAGCAGGAAAAGGCGTTATCATAGTAGTCAATAAATGGGATATGTTAGAAAAAGAAACAGGAACTTTAGAGAAATATAAAAAAGAAGTATATGATAAATTAAAATATTTGTCTTATGCACCTATAATATTTATATCAGCCAAAACGGGACAAAGAATTCATAAACTATTTGATTTAATCAATTATGTGGCAGAACAAAATGCAATGAGAATATCCACATCTGTTTTAAATCAAGTCATTAATGAGGCAATAGCAATTGTGCAACCACCAACAGATAAAGGAAAAAGACTAAAAATTTATTATGGAACACAAGCTTCAACAAAACCACCAACATTTGTTATTTTTGTAAACAATAAAGAATTGTTCCATTTCTCATATGAAAGATATTTGGTAAATCAAATTAGAAAAGAATTTGGCTTAGAGGGTACACCAGTTAGAATTATAGTAAGAGAAAAAGGAGAGAGAGATTAAGGAATTTTTTAGCTGTATGAGCGAAGCAAATTACAGATAAATTATACCTTTAGGTACAGCTCTTAAAGTGAAAAAATAAAGGAGGAAAGAAAATGGTAGAAGGTATCATTATGGCAATCATTGCGTATTGCATAGGAAGTATCAATTTTTCTGTCATGATTAGTAAAAAAATGGCGGGATTTGATGTAAGAGAAAAAGGAAGTGGAAATGCAGGAACTACCAATATGCTACGTTCAGTTGGGAAAAAGGCAGCAGCTATTACCTTAGTATGTGATATTTTAAAAGGAGTAGTAGCCATTGGGATTTCTATTATTATTGGAAATATGGTAAAAGGAGCGAACAAGGAGCTATTATTACAAATTGCAGGTATTGCAGTTGTAATCGGACACACTTTTCCTGTTTTCTTTGGATTCAAAGGAGGAAAAGGAGTTGCTACCTCACTTCGGAATTTTATTAATGAGTAACTGGCAAATTGGGTTAATATGTTTGGTATTTGCATTGGCATTAATGATTTTAACAAAAATGGTATCATTAGGTTCTTGCGGAGCTGCCATATTATTTCCCGTACTAACATTATTTATCAATGAAAATTACACCATATTAACAGAGGATAAAAAGGGAAGCACTTATTTTATTTATAGTGTCATTTTAGCAGTGATTGTGTTATATAATCATAGAAGTAATATAAAAAGATTATTAAACGGAACAGAAAATAAAATTAGTTTTAAAAAATAAAAAGGGACAGAATAAAATAAAGAGATAATGGAATAATAATTAAGTTGAAGGAGAGAATAAATATGAGTAAAATAGCGATTATTGGAAGTGGAAGTTGGGGAGTTGCTTTAGCTACCCATTTGGCAAGATGTGGAAATCAAATTAAAATATGGTCTTTTGATCAAGAGGAAAAGAGAATCATTAATGAAGAAAAAAAGTGTAAATTTTTACCTAATCTAACCATTCATGAAAATATTGTATGTTCTAATGATTTTCAAGAGGTTATAGAAGAAGCAGAATTTATTTTACATGTAACGCCATCTAAATTCACAAGAGATACCTTCAAACAATATAAACAATATGTGGGTAACAAGTCAGTAATTATATGTTCAAAAGGATTTGAAAAAGAAAGTCTAAAAACTTTAGACGAAGTCATTTTGGAAGAATTGCCAACCGCAAAAGTAGGGGTATTATCAGGACCAAGTCATGCAGAAGAAGTATCCATTGCCATTCCAACAGTTTTAGTAGTAGCTTCTAAACATGAGGATGTCCTAAAAATGGTACAAGACACTTTTATGTGTAATGAAATGAGAATTTATACTTCAAAAGATGTAAAAGGAGTAGAAATTGGTGGAGCTTTAAAAAATATCATTGCATTTTGTGCAGGAGTAGCAGCAGGAATTAATTTAGGAGATAATACATTTGCTGCCTTAATCACAAGAGGTTTAAATGAATTAGCAAGACTTGGCGTAGTATTAGGAGGAGAAAAGGAAACTTTTTATGGATTAAGTGGACTTGGTGATTTGATTGTAACCTGTTTAAGTGAACATAGTAGAAACAGAAGAGCAGGAAAACTGATAGGACAAGGAAAAACGCTAGAAGAAGCACAAAAAGAAGTAGGAATGGTAATTGAAAGTATCGATAATATTGAGGTAGCTTATGAATTGTGCAAAATTCATAAAATTGATATGCCAATTGTAGAAACCGTTTATAAAGTGATTTATGAAAATTTAGAACCACAGGAAGCTGTTAAAAAATTAATGACAAGAGATAAAAAAAGTGAATAATTAGTACATAAAAATCAAATAATAAATAATAAAAAAGAAAAAAGTTGCCACTGGTTCTGGTTTTTTGGCAATGTGCCATTGGGGACGGACCTTTTTGGCAACTAATAGTTTCGTACGTATTATTAGATTGTATGTTATATAAAAATTTCGTTCCTTACTGGTCGGACTAATCATGTAAAGCTAACAGTTATATTTCATAAATAGAAAAGTTAATCTATTTGTTCTGTATTATCATTTAGAATTTGTTAATCCGTTTTTTTATATAACATACAATCTAATAAAAATAAATGAAAAATTGCCAAAAAGGTCCGTCCCCAATGGCACATTGCAAAAAAAACGGAACCAGTGGCAACATTAGTAAATAAAAAGGAGAAAGAAGAATGGATTTTTTTGATAAATTAGGAAAAAAAGCCTCAGAAGCATATAAAGTTACCGCAGATAAAACTGGCAAAATAGCCAAAGAAACTAAGCTTAAATTCAAAATAGGAGAATTAAAAACGCAAATTAATGACATTTACGAAGAAATTGGTAAAAAGGTATATGAGAAGCATATAAGAGAAGAAGACATATGTATCAAAAAAGATTTAGAAGAACAATGTACCAAGATAGATGTTTTAAGTGATGAAATTGATAGTTTGCTAAAAGAATGTTTAACATTAAAGGATAAAAAACAATGCCAAAATTGTTATAAGCAAATTGAAAAAGAAGATAAATTTTGTCCCAATTGTGGAGAAAAACAAACACAAGATTCGGCTAAAGAAGTAGAAGTTTTAGAAGAATTAGAAAATACAGAAGTGGAAGAAGATAATAGTGTAGAGAAGCAAATTGTTAAGGAAGAATTACAACAAGATATAGAAAATAAAAAAGATAAGCAAGACAATCAAGAAAAAAATGATAAACAAGAAGATGAAGAAGAGAAATCAAATTTAGAAAAAACAGTTGAAATAGAATCAAATGTAAAATTAGGAGAAGAGGAAGAAGATTAGAGGAGGAAACATTGATTGTAAATCAATCATAATCATGCCATGAAAATAGTAGTACAAAGAGTAAAAAATGCACAAGTGCAAGTAGAGGAGAAAATAGTAGGAAAAATAGAAAAAGGTTTTTTAGTATTATTAGGGGTTACCCATACAGATACAAAAGAGCAAGTAGATTATCTAGTTAAAAAACTCTGCAAATTGCGAGTTTTTTCAGATGAAAATGATAAAATGAATTTATCCTTAAAAGATGTAAAAGGGGAATTGTTAATTGTTTCCCAATTTACATTATATGCTAATTGTACAGATGGAAATAGACCATCTTTTACAGAAGCTGCTAGACCAAATCAAGCTAATGAATTATATGAATATTTTTGCTCTGAATGTGAAAAAAATGAAATTCATGTAGAAAAGGGGATATTTGGTGCCGATATGAAAGTCAGCCTTTTAAATGATGGACCAGTTACGATTATCCTAGAAAAGTAAATTTTATATGAAAGCGATTGTGTGTCCATCTGGGACGGTTCTTTTTGGACATTGCTCAGGGGTTGGCGTTGTGCCACTGGGGACGGACCTTTTTGGCAACTTTTCTGTTATTCATAATAAAATAGTAAAAAATAAAAAAGTTTTTTGTTCAAGCTAATTATCATAGAAGTTCTAAATTCATAATATGGCACCCTTCCATGCACGACGCATGAACACTTTCCCTATTATGAATTAAGAACTTCTAATTCAATTACTTTCAAGCAAAACTTTTTTATTTTTTACTATTTTTATTCTATAAAACTCGAATCTTTGCCAAAAAGGTCCGTCCCCAGTGGCACAACGCCAACCCCTGAGCGATGTCCAAAAAGAACCGTCCCAGATGGACATGCAATCGGCCTTTTAGGCGACATCAATAAGGAAAGCGCTCATATAAATACTTGATAATGTCATCTGCATTTTGTTCGGTAACATGAACAAAAACATTTTTATCTAAAGAAATCCACATATTTAATTCGAAATCATCACAATTATCAATAAAGGTCCCGACAATTTCTGCCAATTCGACTGGATTCGCATATTTTTTTTCCCAACTTAAATCATTTGGAATATCAACATTAGTGTTATAAAAACGACTTAAAAAATCGTTTATTTCTCCCTTTTTTTCACTATATAAATTAACGGTTACTAACATAAAATCTCCTAAAAATAATCTTTCTATTAGTATAAAAAAATACAATAAAATTTATACATAGAATAAAGTAAATCAAAAATGCAAATACTAGAAAAAATAGAAAATTAGAGGAGGTTTTCAATTTGAAAAACATAAAAAGAATTGCTTATATGTTGTTACTTATAATAGTAGTAATATTGTCACTTACGATTTATACAAATGCTAGCAAAAATAATTCGGAAAATCAAAAAGATAAAGCATTATCACAAATTAAATATATGGAAAGCAAAATAGCTAATTTATTAAATTCTATGAATAACATAGAAGCTAGAAATTATAGTGTGATAACCAGCGAAATGTCAAAGTCAACAACAGAAAAATCGAAAAGCCAAAATAGTTCATCTAGTAGTGGTCAAGGAGGTGGGCAAGGTGGAGGACAAGGTGGTGATACCAGTTCTTCTGGAGGTAATAGTTCATCACAAGGACAAGAAAACAGTACAGATTCTAGTGAAAGTGGGACAAGTGATGAATCACAAAAGAACAAGAAATTTGAGTTGAAATCAAGTGGAGTATTGACAAGAAAAGAAGATATTAATTGGGATTTAATCAAAAATGAAGTTGAAAATTTATATACTTCACTTCCTGCTATTACAATGGATTTGTACCAATTTAATATTAATCAAGAAGATATTTTAGGTTTTAATACCGAGTATGATAAAATGACAACGGTTGTAAAAGATGAGAAAAAAGAGGAAACATTAGAGGAATTAGCAAAAGTGTATGAGTATTTTCCAAAATTTCTGAGAGGTTCTGGTCAAGAAGAATTGTATACCATTTTAGTAGAGACAAAGTCACATGTTTTGAAAGCATATGCTAAATTAGATTCAGATAATTGGCAAGAAATTTCAACAGATATAAAGAATGCTATTGATACGTATTCAAAGTTATTGACGATGACTAATATTGATGCTAGAAAACAATATAATGTGAGTAAGGGATATATTATGCTAAATGAATTACAAAATGCAGCTAATTTGAAGGATCCAGCCGTGTTCTTGATAAAATATAAAAATTTGCTAGAAGAAATGAATAATATATGATATAGCACAAAGAAAATCGACATAATGTAAAAGAAAATGTTATAAGACTGTTACTGGCAATAAATTTTGCCATTCAGATAATAAAAGAAACATATCATTTAGAGTGTCTCTTTTATTATTTATGTAACTTGCCAAAAGTTTATTTTTAAGAATATTAAAATGGAATAATAAGTCAAAAAGAAGTTTACAAAATACTTTTCTGGCTTATTATTTTTTGCCATTTTCATATATTTTTTTACGAATAATGTTATAATGAGAGAGATAATTAGTAATTTATCGAGGAGGTAAGAATATGAAAAAAGAGAAAAGAGAGAAAATGAGTTTTATAGGATTTCTAACGGCTTCAATAATATATTTTATTGCTTCTATATTGAATTTTATAGATAAGAATACTGGTACAGCAGTAATGTTCTTATGTTTAGGTTTTTCATTTTTATGTTTAGCAACTACTCATTTAGATAAAGATAAAAGCAAAGATAAAAATAGTAAACAAGAATAATATTAAATTACAATCTGTAAAGGAGAATTAAAAATATGAAAGATGGAAAAATGCCAAAAATACATCCAATAGTTGGATATGATAAAGAAATATATGTGAAACCTACTATTAAAAATAAAAATGTTATAGTTGGAGATTTTACTTATATTGCAGATACAGAATTTGAAAGTCATATAACACATCATTACGAGTTTAATAATGATAAATTGATTATAGGAAAGTTTTGTCAAATAGCTTCTGGGGTTGAATTTGTAATGAACGGTGCTAATCATCAAATGAATGCAGTAACAACATTTCCATTTTATACATTAGAGGGTTGGGAGTAAGTTCCACCTTCACAAAATGATTTACCTATTAAAGGGGATACTGTTATTGGAAATGATGTATGGATAGGACAAAATGTAACGATAATGCCAGGAGTTCGTATTGGAGATGGAGCAATAATTGGTTCTAATTCTGTTGTTGCCGAAGAATATTTAGACAGATTTTAAACATTATTTTTATAGACATAGTATGCTGTAAGAGGAAGAAAAAAGATAGTAATTTTGGGAGGAAAAAATGAAAAATGAAAAAACACTTTTACCATATTTATTACCATTTCGTTCTATCATTTTCATGTTAATTTTTATAGTAGGAGCATTTATTACCAATAAAAAAATTAGCGAAATAAGTAATTGGTGGTCCATTGTAGCAAGTTTGGTTAATATCATAACAATATTGATTTTACTTTTTATCACCAAAAAACAAGAAATTAATTATTGGGAATTAATTAATTATCAAAAAGGCAAAACAACAGCAAAGCAAATTATAAGTATAGCTATGCTTATTTTACTGATTGGAATGATCGGAATGTATTTGGCAGGATATATTTGTTATGGAGTCATTCCTTATGCAGCTCCGATGATGATTGCACCTATCCCAGTATGGTTAGCAATCATTAATATTATTGTGTTACCAATATCAACAGCTTTTGCCGAAGATGGATTATATTTAGGTTGTGGCGTTAATCAGATAAAGAATAAATATATGTCAATTATAATTCCAGCATTGTTTTTTGCATTGCAGCATAGTTTTATTCCTACTTTGTTTGATGTAAAATACATTATATATCGTTTTTTATCATTTTTACTATTAACTATAATTTTATGTTGGTATTACCATAAAAAGCGAAATCCACTACCAATTATGGTTGGGCATACGATTATTGATCTATTAACAGTTATACAAATATTTGTAACATCATTAATACCTGGATTATATGAAATAATGTGTGCTACTTCATTCATTTAGTAGACTTTTTAGGTCTTATATGATATAATAGCTAACAGAGTAAATTGAATAGTCGCTGGTAAATTTCCGAAAGGAATTACGAGAGGAAAGTCCGGGCTTCATAGAGCAAAGATGCTAGATAACGTCTAGTGAGGGTGACCTTAAGGAAAGTGCAACAGAAAATAACCGCCAATTTTGGTAAGGGTGAAAAGGTGAGGTAAGAGCTCACCGCCATTATGGTGACATAGTGGGTCAGTGTAAACCCCATCTGAAGCAACACCTAAATAGAAGATTAAGCCTGCTCGGCGCCTTCTAACTTGCGTGGCTAGAGGTATATAGCAATATATATCCTAGATAAATGGCTATTTTAAAAGACAGAACCCGGCTTACAGATTTACTCTTTTTTTGTTGCCTTTTTTTGACAATTAAAAAAAGTAAAGGTATAATATATTTAAGTTTCGTTTTTTGGCAAGGGGTGCTTATAATTTATAATTTTTTCACACTTAGTGCGAAAGCAACCTACCAATTAAAAATTTATCTGTCGGTTGTTCCAATCGCACTCGCATAGCTCGTTTGGTCGCTTACTTAAGTAGTTTCGAAAATTATAAATTATAAGCACCCCTTGCCAAAAAACGAAACTTAAAATAATACAGATAAAAGAAAAATAAGGAAGTGAAACCGATGAAAAAAATAGACTTTTTAGCAACCGATGGCATATTATTAAACGGATTAATTTATGAGAGTCAAGAAAAAAGCAAAGATGTTATTTTAGCAGTACATGGAATGGTAAGTAATTGTTTAAAACAAAGAGATCAAATCATTGCTAGCAAAGTTAATGAAGCAGGAATTGACTATTTTTGTTTTAACAATAGAGGAAGTGAAATTGTAAAATATATAGAAAGAAACATAGAAGGGCAAGAAGAAGAAAAATTAGGAGGGACGGCTTACGAAGATGTTTTAGAAGGATATGAAGACATCGTAGGAGCTATTTTAAAATTAAAAGAATTAGGTTATCAAAATATCTATTTACAAGGACATAGCTTAGGATGTACTAAAATAGTGTACACGTACAATGAATTAAAAGACGAAGAAAGTGAAGAACTATTAGAAAACATAAAAGGAATTATTTTACTTTCTTTAGTAGACATCCCAAATACATTAAAAATTTATTTAGGAGATGAATTTAGTAAATATTTAACATTGGCAGAAGAAAAAGAAAGAGAAGGCAAGCAATTAGAATTAATGCCGAACGAGGCCTTTCTATATCCAATTAGTGTTAAAACTTTTTTAAGATATGCACGTGATAACCATGCTATCAATTTTGCAGATTATAGTGAAAATACAGAACTTCAAACCCTAAACCATATAACGATTCCACTATTTATGAGATGGGGAAATGTGAAGGAAATGATTGTGCAAGAAGCAGAAGAATTAGTTACTTTGGTAAATGAGAAAATAACCAATACAAACAAAGATATTGCTTATATAGAAGGAGCCAATCACAGTTATGAAGGAAAAGAAGAAATAGTAGCAGAGCAAATAATACAATTTATTAAGAAAAAATAATAAAACGATACAAAGGAGAAAAAATACGAATGAATGAAGAGATAACACAAGCAAGAAAACAAAATATGAAAATTTATTCCATTTATCGAGCAATTGGTGTAGATTTAATTTTTTACTATGCGATTGAATTTTTATTTTTAACACAAGTAAAGCATATTAGTAGTGCTGATGTTGTTTTAGGTGCGGGCTTTTATGCTGTATTTATGATTGTTTTTCAAATACCAGCTAGTATGGTAGTAGATCGAATGGGAACAAGAAAATGTACCATTTTGGCCAATTTATTTAATATTATCTTTGTTATACTAATTATGTGCTGTAAAAATTTAGAAATGCTTATTTTTGCTCAATTTATTAGTGCAATTTGTTATTCCCTAAAAGACATATCAGATACTACCTTAATTCGATACTCCATTCCAGAGACTAAGAAAAAAGGAGACATTTATTCAAAGTTAGAAGGAAAGGGACGTAGAAATTATTTTTTATTAAATGCTTGTAGTTCTTTTTGTGCGGGATTTTTATATATTATCAATCCCTATATTCCAATGACAGCAAGTTTATGTTTTGCAATAGCAGCAACCATAATATCATTAGGTTTTAGAGATATCGAAGAGGAAAAAAACAACCAAAAGAAAGAAAAATCAACGATTAAAAGCTATATGCAAGATCTAATGCAAAATATCAAATTTATTATAAAGTCACAACGATTGAGGAGTTTATTCTTATATGCTGGTCTTACGTGGGGAATATTTGGCTTAATGGGAACCTATCGAAACAGTTTATTAGTCGATATTGGAACACCAGAACAAATTATTACAATGATAACCGCTTATGTTGGAGTTTTTTCTTCAATGGGTGCTAAAAAACAGGTTCAATTTCATAATCATTTTCGTAACCATTCCTTGACAACTATTTTATTCATGATAACTTGTTCTATATTAATCATGGGAATAATAGGCTCTATCAACATTTCTTATGAAGTAACGCTACTAGCAGTTCTTATTTGTTGTCCTTTTCTTCATATTTCAAAGGGAATGAGTGAAGTATTAACCCCAAGATATTTAGGCAATTTTGCCAAAGAAGGAATATTGACACAGATTTATGCGGTTAACGCCATTAGTAGAAATATATTAAGAGCAATGATTAGTTTTTTAGGTTCTTATTTATTACGAATAACGAATACAGCCAATAGTATGACAATCATTGGAATTATAGTATTAATTACGGCTCTCGGTTTGGTTACTTACATGAAAACTAGATTAGGATTAAAGCCAGAAGAATATAATAAAGATGAGATACTTGGGAGGAAAAAGTAAAAAGCAATTAATTAAATAGTAACTGAATAGGAGAAGAGGAATTTTTAACCGATTAATGGCAACAGCATTAGAAAGATTAGTGAGTCTAAATGTAAAACAAGCGGTTTTACAAACAGAAAAAGGATTTTATTCAGAAAAGATAAAGTGTCTTTATTTTATAGTCTTGCCACTGGTTCCGGGTTTAAATGACAACCTTGTGCCACTGGGGACGGACCTTTTTGGCAACTTCTCTGTTATTCATAATAAAATAGTAAAAAATAAAAAAGTTTTTTGTTCAAGCTAATTATCATAGAAGTTCTAAATTCAT
>CANPNZ010000032.1 GCA_947575605.1 uncultured Clostridium sp. | reverse complement strand
GCCAAAAAGGTCCGTCCCCAATGGCACAATCCCAAATGGACACCCGATGGATACTTAATCTTCTCTCTTCTATTGTAATTCTGTTTTTACAGTGCTTATTTCTGTGGTTGTCGCTTTTTGTGCTGGTACATAGTATCCTTTTGTTTGTGCTATTTTGAATAGCTCATATTGAAAACTTTCATCATTGTTTCTAATTTGTTGGAATGTCTGTCTTAATTGCATGTTTTCTGATTCTGATATCGCTGTTTGATATGCTGTTAAATCAGCTTTTACACTTCCTAATATATCATTTACCATTGTTTTCTCATCCATTTCCTTTCTACCTCCTCTTTTTAATTGTTTAAAAATGTCATTAATTTTTGTTTCGTATTTAACGCATCTTGTGCTGATTTTGAAAATAATTGTTTGATTTGAGGGTCAACAGCTTGTGAAGAATAAGTATTTAATTTTTGGTATGCCGTTTCGTGTGCTCCTATCAAATGTCTTAGGTGTTGTAATTCAATTTGATTTAAATCTGCCATTT
Source organism: uncultured Clostridium sp. (assembly GCA_947575605.1). GTDB lineage: Bacteria > Bacillota > Clostridia > TANB77 > CAG-508 > CAG-269. The sequence goes on along the minus strand of CANPNZ010000032.1, from coordinate 13,477 downwards.
TTATCCTTCCTTTCTTTTTTCTTATTCTTGCTTATTATTTCCATCTTTTGAGTTTTTATACATTTTTACTTTTATCCTTATTATTTTTTCCTTAAAAGAATTCTTTATGCTTAGCAATCCTTTTTTAGAAAAATTATTGAATAACACCTATTTAATAATAGAATTCATTTCTAACTTTAAGGACTACTATAACTGATAATCAGTTATTACCTTACCATTATTTTTCATTAAGATTGTTAGCTCCAATTTAATGTGCCATAAATTTGCCCAATTATTTTTAGATCTCCATTTGAACCTTTTCTCATAACCAGTCTATTTGGAGAAAGAGTAAGAAATGGATCATGGTTACTATTCAAAGTTGCCAAACCATTAACATTTACAGTACCAGCTCCAATTAATGCAAAACGTCCTTCATTAGGAGGATTTGCACCTCCGCCAATAATCTTCAACGAATCATAGCTACTACCATTTATATTAAGAATACCGTCCTTTCATCCAAACACCAACCCCTTCATCAGATTTAATAGTGGCATCTCCGAAGAGTAGTTGTACCCTCTGTATAATTTATAATTGTACGCAATTCACTTCTTATTATAGATCTTCCAGTAATTGTGAGATTACCCTTATTTGTTATAGTAGATGTACTTGTATTATCAGTTTGACCTGTAATACTTGCATTTGTAATTATTACTGTACCAGTAGAATTATTTTGCAATGTATAATCTCCGTCTATTTTCAATGGTTCCTGTACCATTTATTCTTAATGTTCCATTATTTTTAAGATTTCTTTTCATTTCTATTACATTCTCTTTTTTATCTAAAATAACTACTTATCATCTTTTTTCATTTCACTTTTTAAATTTATGCCTATCTCAAAAAACACCAAAATGGCAAGTTTGTGCCTGTCCCAACTTTACCCAAAAAGCATAGGTTGTACCTGTCACAAAAAGTACTTTATGCTGTGGCTACTTTGTGCCTGTCCCAATCCCGCCATCCCAAAACCGCCCAATCAAACCTATCCCAAAAAACACCAAAATGGCGAGCCTGTGCCTGTCCCAAACTCGCCACTAATCAATAATCTCTAAATTGGCAAATCTTGCCATTAATCTTTTATGGCCTGCTTTATCAAAACTTATGTCTACTTTTAAGTCTTCTCCTTCTGGCTCTACAATGTTGATGGTACCTTCTCCAAATTTCTTATGAAAAACTCTAATACCTGCTTTATATTGTGATAAGTCAACTTCTTTTGTAGAAGTTGTTTTTTTACCTAAATTATTTAAAAAGCTTTCTGCTGTCCTAAATGCAAAATTGTTACTTTTTGCTGCCATTGCTGGTTGTTTTTCGGTCGCTTGATAGGTTTTTATGTTACTATTTTCTTTTCTTCCATATGTCCAGGTATAAGAAGATTCTTTAAACATTCCCTCTTTATTGGAGGTTTGTCCAAATGCTTCTTCATATCCTTCTAATAATTCTTCTGGAATCTCCTCTAAAAATCTGGATATTGGATTATAACTGGTAGAACCAAATATGGTTCTTTGCTTACTACATGTTAAGAATAGATTTTCTTTCGCTCTCGTAATTCCTACATAACATAGTCTTCTTTCTTCTTCTAGCTCTTTCGGTTCCATCATGGATTGATGACCTGGAAAAATTCCTTCTTCCATTCCTACTAAAAATACAACTGGAAATTCAAGTCCTTTTGCACTGTGAAGTGTCATTAATGTTACCATTTCTTCCTCTTCGTTCATATTGTCTAAATCACTAGATAGGGTAATTCCTTCTAAAAATTCACTTAAAGAATTTTCTGCGAATTCTTCTTCAAATTCAACGGCAACTGTTAAAAACTCTTCTAAGTTTGCTATTCTGTTTTCTGCTTCTATTGTATTTTCCGCTTCTAACGCTTTTGTATAACCAGATTTTTTTAAGGTTAATTTTATTAATTCTGAAATTGTTATGTTATCTTTTTTGACTTTTAATTCTTCTATACTATTAACAAATTCTCGGGAATTTAAGAAAACTCTATTTAATCCATATTCATCTGCTTTTTTTATCACCTCATACATGGAAACTTCATTGGTTATTGCTAATTGTTCTATTTTGTCTAAGCTGGTTTTTCCAATTCCTCTTTTGGGTTCATTAATAATTCTTCTTAAACTTAGGTTGTCATTACTATTTTGAATGAGTCTTAAATAAGCTACTATGTCTTTGATTTCTTTTCTTTCATAGAATTTTAAACCACCAATAATTTTGTAGGGTATGTTTTCTCGTCTTAAAATATCTTCAATGGCTCTGGATTGCGTATTCATTCGATATAATATCGTAAAGTCTGAATATTTGTAATATTCTTCTCTTTTTAAATGCTCGATTTGTTCTACAATATACGCTCCTTCGTCATACTCGTTATCCGCTTGGTAGACATGTGGTAAGTTTCCTTCCTCATTTTGCGTCCAAAGCTCTTTTTTGTATTTTACTTCATTATTTTTGATAACGCTATTGGCTGCTTTTAAAATATTTCCGGTACAACGATAGTTTTGCTCTAATTTAATAATTTTGGTTCCTGGAAAGTCTCTTTCAAAGTTTAATATATTGGAAATATCGGCTCCTCTGAAGCTATAAATTCCTTGATCATTATCCCCAACTACTGTTATGTTACCATTTTTAGAGGCAAATAACGTAATTAAGGTAAATTGTGCTTTGTTGGTATCTTGGTATTCATCTACTAAGACATATTGAAATTTATTGGTATAGTATTCTAGTATGTCTGGATTTTCCATCATAATTTTTATGGTATAGTTTATGATGTCATCAAAGTCTATCGCATTATTTTCTCTTAATCTTTTTTGATATAATTCATACACCGTTGCTATTTTTTCTTTTCTAAAATCACCATTCGCTCTTAAGGTATATTGATCTGGCTCTAACATTTCGTTTTTAGCATTACTGATTTCGGATAATATACTTCTATCTGTAAATAGTTTGTCATCTATTGCCAAATCTTTCATACAATTTTTTACTAAGGTTCTTTGATCACTGGTATCAAAGATGATAAAAGAAGTGTCAAATCCGATTCGATCTATGAATCTTCTTAAAATACGTACACATATAGAATGGAAGGTTCCCATCCATATGTCTTTGGCTGCTTCTCCTACTAAGTTTGCAATTCTTTCTTTCATTTCATTGGCTGCTTTATTGGTAAAGGTAATGGCTATGATATCCCATGGTTTTACTCCTTTTTCTCCCATTAAATAGGCTATCTTATGTGTTAATACTTTTGTTTTTCCACTTCCTGCCCCTGCTATCACTAAGCATGGACCTTGTGTATGGATTACTGCTTCGTATTGTTTATCGTTTAATCCTTTTAATATATCTTGCATTGTTTCTTCCTTTCTTTTTTGTTATGTTGACTTTATTTGGTTTTATGTTTCCTTCTATTGTTCATAAAAACAACTACTATCAAAATGATTCCTATTATGATTCCATAAATAATAAAAGAGTTTTCTCCTGTAAATGGTAATATTTTATTCGCAAAATTGGCGAAATTTGATGTAGCAGGCTTACTTACTGTTACAATAACCTCTTCTAATTCATTTTCTGTTTGATTTTCTCCTAATTCTTTTATGTTTTTTAATTTTATGGTAGTGCTATCTTTTGCTAATTTATTTTTTGTTTTCATTTTGATATTCATGATATCTTGAATATCAATTTCTTGCTTCTCTGTTCCTTCTATAACAAACATTCCATTTTCTTCATTGTATACTAAATCGTGCCAACCATTTAGTAATTCAATATCTTTCGTGGTAACCTTTTCAAAAATATTGGTATCATATTCTAACTGCCCTTGTAAGAAATAAATATTTTCTTCCAATTCTGCAAGATTTACACTCATTTTTACATTTATGTTTACTTTTTCTTTTAATTCTCCTGTTACTTTTAGTTCTACTTCACTGGCATAACAAACTGTTGCTACGATAATAAATAGATAGAATAATATTAATATTTTTTTCGCTTTCATGACTTGTCTCCTTTCCTATTTTCTAACCGTAGTTTTATTATATTACATTATACCTTTTCTGTAAATAATTTTATTTGAAGTTTCGGTTTTTTTATTTTCTTTTGTAACATAAATTTAATATTCCTTCACTTTTACTACATCCGTACTACTGTAAGTATTATAGGATAATTTCATTCAATTATTTCTTTGCTTTCTTCCTTATTATAAAGTATAATAGAAGAAGGAAATTAGTAACATAAAGAAAGGAAAATAAATGAAAAAATTAAAATTGTTCTCCAAAATTATTCTAACCTTTGTCATCAGCTTTTTTATGCTATTTCTTATGCATACCATTCATCTAGCCAAAGATATTCATTATATATATGTAGATCAAGGTATTTCTTTACTAGATGTTAGTTACAAATTAGATTGTTTTACTGATATTTTATTTTATGATACTAAAAACAATCCAATTGAAGATTATCACATGATAGCTAAAACAGGAATTCAAGTATCTTGTTTGGATCAAAATGATACTTCTTATCAATATAAATTGGTAGTAAAAGGTGATGTAAATGGTGACGGGAATATCAATCGTGATGATATGTATGCCATTAAATGTAGTATGGTAGGCTTATCTACATTAGAAAATGATTTTTTACAAGCTTGTGATAACCGTGTAAATAATGTACCTTCTTTATACGATTTATTATATACCCAACAATCCATAAAAAATCAGTCTAAACCAGAAGAAGAACCTGATATTGAAATTTCAAAAATTGAATTAAATACCACTTCTCTTGCTTTGGAAATAGGAGAATCTTCCACTTTAACTTATACGATCACACCTGAAAACACTACTGATAAAGAAGTTAATTATTCTTCTATGGATCCTAATATAGCAAGTGTAGATGATAATGGCTTAGTTACTGCCTTACATAACGGATTTACACAAGTGTTGGTTACTTGTGCAAATGGAACCAATGCGATGTGTGATGTAACTGTGTATACAACACCAGAAGAATTAGAACTAGATAAAAAAGAATTAGAACTATTCGTCAATGGTAACTCTTCTTATTCGTTACAAGCTTCTTTTCGTCCTGCTTCTTCTAATGCAATGACTAATCTTGTATGGAATAGTTCCGATTCAAATATTGTATCTGTGGATGAAAATGGTAAATTAACGGCTAAGAAAAATGGATCTGCTACCATAACTGCTACAAGCGAAAACAATTTGCAAGATTCTTGTATGGTAACAGTTTACACGATACCTTCTACCTTAATACTTCCTTCTCAGATTTCCTTAGAAAAAGGGACTTCTACTAAAATAGAACCTATTATTGAACCTGTATCATCTAACTATGACACAGATATTACTTGGTATAATGCCAATGAAAATATGATTCGTGTTTCTGAAGATGGCACAATTACTGGACTAGAAGCTGGAACTACTATCCTTAAAGCTTATACTAAAAATGGTATCGAAGCTACTTGTACCATTTCTGTCTACACAGAAATAAAAGATATTTCATTAAGTGCCGATTGGGCTGTCCTAGATTTATCAAAAAATAATACGGAAAGAATTTTTGCCAATAGTGAAACTGGCACCGATATAACCAACCTAGTTTCTTGGGAAAGTGAAAATTCAAATATCGCAACTGTTGATGAGACTGGTAAAATTACAGCCATTTCCAATGGAACAACAACCATTACAGCAAGTTTAAATGAAAATCTAAAGAGAACTGTCTCTTTAATGGTATGCACTTCCCCAAAAGAGATATCATTCAATAAAAATAGTACTTCTTTAACTTTGGGAGAGACAGAACAATTAAGTTATACTATAAATCCAAATACTACTAATATACAAAATGGTGTTACTTGGTCAAGTAATAATACTAATATCGTTTCTGTTACAGATACTGGAATAATAGAAGCAAAAGGCATTGGTAAAGCTATGATCACGGCACAATGCGAAAATGGTATTTCTTCTACTTGTTTAGTAACGGTTACTAAACAACCTAGTAAAATGACATTTGATAAGAGTCAAATTTTAGTAAAAAAATCTTCTTCTAGCCAATTATTAATAACATTTGATACAAATTTAAGTGAAATTAATTTAGATAACTTATCCATTGAAAGTGAGAATGGCAACATCGCATCTTTTACTTATGATACTTATAGTAACAACCAAATACAAGTGACTATTACTGGTTTAGAAGATGGTCATTCACAAATTACAGCAAACATGGGAGATACTTCTACTTCTTGTGAAATAATCGTATATTCTGAATTATCTTCTCTTGCCTTATATGTAAAAGATACACTTGTAAGCGATACCTCTTCTAAGCTGGATTTAAGTAATAGTTCTTCTATTATCACGATACAAGCTAAATTGAATGAAGAAAATTATGATATAAGTAAAATTATAACATGGAATAGTGATAATTCGCAAGTGGCTTCTATTGATAATGAAGGAAATGTATTAATGCATTCTATTGGATCGACTGTCATTTCAGCACAATTGAATGATACCTTATCTTCTTCCTTTACCTTAGTTATTGAAGCGTCGCCAAAATCTATTGATATTGTAAATTCTAAAAATTTGTATGTTAATGGTGATAATACCTTTACTTTAAAACCTACTTTACTCCCTACAAACTGTAACATACAAAATATAGTTACTTATTCTAGTTCTAATCCAACAGTTGCTACTGTCGATTCGAATGGAATCGTAACTGCTCATAGTTCCGGTAAAACCAATATTACAGCAACTACACAAAATGGAAAATCTGATTCTTGTTCTGTTACGGTTCGAACGGCTCCCGCCAAAATTAGTTTAGGGGCTAATAAAACCTATGTAAAAAAAGGCTCTTCTATCCTTTTAAAACCTACTATTTCTCCATCTAATACAGATACACAAAATAAAATATCTTGGAGTAGTTCTAATGCTAATATTGCCTATGTAGATAGTAATGGAAATGTTCTTGCTAAACAGCCTGGTACTGCTACTATTACTGCTAAAACCGAAAATAATAAATCTGCTACTATTGAAATTATTGTTCCAGATTTATTACTAAAAATAAATAATCCCACTTTAGATTTAAGTACTACTTCAACTACAAATATTATGAATAATAATAGTAAAAACATAGGCAATTTATCTTATAAAAGTAGTAATACTTCCATTGCTACCGTTGATAGTAACGGAAAAGTAACTGCTAAGGCTAATGGTAGTACCACTATTATAGTGACAGAATCCAATGCTAACACACAAGTATCTATTCCCGTAACAGTAAAAACTTCTACTAAAAGTCTTTCTTTGAACAAAACTTCTGTTAGTTTAGATATTACAAATACCACTTCTCAACTATCTGCTACTTTTTCTCCTGCAACGGTTTCCTCAAAAACTGTCACTTGGAGTAGCTCTAATACAAAAGTAGCAACTGTAAATAATGGAAAAATCACACGAGTTGGTACAGGAACAGCAATCATTACTGTCAAAGCTAATGATGGGAGTAATAAAACTGCCACTTGTACAGTTACCGTAAAACAAGAAAAAATGATTATTGCTGGTGCTTCTACGGTTGTTCAATTGGCTGGTAGAGCTAAGTGTTCTAATACATCAGGGGTTTATTCTAACATAAACTTTTATAATAAATATGGTTATACAGTAAGATCAACTACTGATTGGAATAATAAATATTATTCTTCCTTTAAATCACATACTGGACTAACTGATAAAGATGCTGATCTATTCTTTGTATGTGAAGGAGGAACTGGATATAAATGGTTATCTGGTGAAAAGCCAAAAGATTATTATTCTGATAAAGGTACACCAGGCGAATGTAGAAATAAAATTGATCGAATTATACAAAATAACCCTAATTGCCATTTTACCGTAGCTTTTATGCATGGTGGAAATGATTTGGTTAAACCAAAATCACAAGCACAAGTTGAAGCAATTGCTAAGACTTATGCTAAGTATTATAGATCACTTGCTAAAGCTTATCCAAACCATAACTTTTATATTTCTCCACCTACACCAGTAGATGAAAAAAATGCTGGTGATACTCTAAAAATAAATAAATATGACGTATATGGTTCCAATAATAAAAAAAGATACTGGTTTGCCCATATTCTAAGTTCTGAAATAAATAATAGTAAAATAAATAATTTGAAATACCCTAATAATTTCTATAATACTATGAAAAATTCTAGTCGCTATATATGCTATGATGGAAAACATTATAAGGGAAAAGATACGGTTGAATTTGTTTTAGAAGAAATTTTGAAAAACAGTAATGTACTATCTTCGTCTGGTAAAAAGAAATAACAATTCTTATATAAAATAACAAGATTAAATAGTAATCTTGTTATTTTTATTGTATCTATTTTTTTACAAAGTAGTTGCAAAAATTCCAATTAGAAATCCTACCATATTTCCCACTGCCGTCATTCTTCCATGATATAAATGATTGGCTTCTGGTACTAATTCTCCAGATACGATATATAACATAGCTCCGGGCTGCAAAACTCAAACAAATAGCTATAATTTGTTCAGATATAGAACCAATGATGGCTCCAAAAAAGGCTCCTATTCCTGTTGTAATACCAGATAATATAACATAAAAAATTACTTTGGATATTTTCATTCCTCCATTTTTCATAGGTACTGCCATAGATATTCCTTCTGGTTGATGTCAAAATAGACAGTTTTGATTTTTTTGTTTCGACTAATCTAATATCCAATATTAGATTAGTCGTTTTGTGCATTTTTGATATTAATATCATTTAATCTCTTAAAATTAAAAATGATATCTACCTGCTTATCTTGGTGTATTTCTATTTTATTAATAATTACCTTCATTATTTCAGGTGTCGGCTTTTCTAGTTTTAAAAATTCTTTAACAATGTTTTCTATCTCTTTACTATCATCTTGCATAGCATTTTCTTTTTTGTTTTTTAACTCATTGTATTCCTTTTCTTTTTCATTTACTTCATTGATTAGTTTGTTAAATACCCTTTCATACATTTCTTCGCTAACTTTACCGTTTAATTTGTCAACATACATTTTGTCTATGTTATCTTTTATAAGGTTAATTTCTGTTTGTTTCTGTTTTAACATTTTTCCATAATCTTGTTTTGTTCGATTATTTTTTATGTTTAATTCAATTCTCTTACTATCAATTGCTAAAAATAAATTCTTTATGTATTGTAGTATTGTTTTTTCTAATGCTTCATAGCTAAATCCATGTGATGTACAAAGTCCTAATTTTGAATTTCTACGATAATTATTACATATCATAAACATATAGCCGTTTTTCTTTCCTCTTACTCCTATTTTGTGTTTGCATTCATAACAAAACAATAATCCATCTAATAAAAACTTATGCTTTTTTTCATTTCTATTATATTTTTGCACAATTACCATTTTTTGTACTTTATTAAAAACATTCTTATCAATGATTGGTTCATGCGTGTTTTCCACAATGTTCCACTGTTCTTGTGGATTACTTCTTAATTTTCTGTTTTTATAACTTATTCTACTTCTCTTATTTTGCACAGTATTTCCAATATATACCTCGTTTTTTAAGATGTTTTTTACTGTTTTATTTTCCCAAAAAGTTACTTTGTTATACCTTATTTGATTTGCTGTTGGTATTTTGTTGTCATTTAGATAATTTTTGATGGCTCCTACTTCTTCTCCGTAAACTAGCCTTATGAAAAATAGTTCTTACGATTTCCGCTTCTGGCTCACATATCATTAATTTATTTTTATCATTTGGGTCTTTTACATATCCTAATGCTGTTTTTCCTCCTACCCATTTGCCTTGTTTTTGCATAGTATGTAATGCTGTTCTAATCTTTTTGGATAAGTCTTTGGAATACATATCATTTAAGATAGATTTAAATGGTGCTATATCATTATTTCCATTATTAGTGGCAAACGTATCTATTCCATCTGTTACAGAAACATACCTAACTTCATGTTCTGGAAACCATTTTTCAATATATTCTCCTGTTTCTATGTAATCACGACCTAAACGAGATAAGTCTTTTGTTATGACCATGTTTACTTTTCCGTTTTCGATATCTCTAATCATTCTTTGGAAATCTGGTCTATTAAAGTTTGTACCTGTATATCCTGGATCAATATAAGTATCTACTAATTTATATTTCCATCCTAAGTTTTGTACATATTCTGTTAATAAAGATTTTTGATTAGTAATACTTTCACTTTCATCAAATCCTTTTTCTACATCTTCTTTTGATAATCTTATATATATTGCCACCTTATAAATTACTGTTTTTATTGTCTCAAGCATTTCTCCTCCTTCCCATGCTTGATAAAAAACAATTTGAATTCCTATTAATTATAACTAATTTTTTAAGAAATCCAAATACTGAAATAATAAAAATTTATTATCCATTTTTCTCTAATAAATCAATTAAAAAATGAGATATTAAATTTTCGATTTCTTCACCCTTTTCATCAAAATACACATTAATTTTAAATGTTTCGTTCATATTTTCTCCTGTTAACTTATTAATATTTATTCAATTTATATGCTAAAGAAACTTTATTATTCACATATAAATCATTGATTTAAAGGGCTTATCTTAAAGGTTAAACACTATATCTTTATTGTTTTATGGTATTACAATTCCCCCTTTCTTTGATTTATAATTATCCCATATTTTATATATTGAGGTCTTTTTCAAATTTTCCTTTCCTAATTTTAAAAAAGTTTAAAAAAACTATCCCTCTATTATATATACATCCATATTTTTTCAAAAATCCAACCGTAAATTAAAAAAATTTTTATTTTTTATAAAAATTTATGTTTCAGTTATTTAGAATAACTATCAAATTAATATTTTAGAACCGTTAATTATTAAGGTTTTTCTTAATTTATATCTATCAAATTTACTACTTAAAAAATTACCCAATATTTGATATTATTTATGTAAAAAATCTTATATCTATAAAAATTTGACACAAATAATTGGAAAAAACTTGTAACATTTTATTATGTTCGCTTGTTTTGAATATAAAATTATAGTAATATATTAACAACCTTACGTTAAAGGAAAGGCTAGCCTTTTCTAAAAGGCGGAAAGGGGGTTATGATTTTGAATACTAGCGATTTAATTTTGCATTTTGCTGACAAGTACATAGCAGAAAGAGAAAAAAACATTAGATTACAACAACAATTAGAACAACAACATAAGCAGATGCAAGATGACAACAAAGTCAAGACTAATTAGCTGTATTTAGTCGTAGAGCAGATTCGTGGTCTGCTCTATTTTTTGACAAAAAAATAGCATGTGTATTCGTGGTACACACACTGTCATGATTTGAATACTAGCGATATTCAAAGTTCATTTATTTTGTAATTAAATAATAACATATTCTTTTGCATTTGTCAAATACATTTCTAGGATTTTCCAATATTTTCTGTATAATAACTTTTCGCATAAAAACTATTATTTTTTAACATTTTATCAATAGATTTGAATTTACAATCTGCAAATTCACAACATAACTTCAGTACTTCTTTTTCATTATCTTTATTTAATACATATCTTTTTATTTCGCTGTTTTCAAATTTAAAGATAAATACCTTATCTTTACCTAGATATTCATTCCAAAATCCATTTTCAAGCGTTTCACATATATATTTTTCAAACAATTCAATCTTATTGTCATCAAAGATAACTCCATAATTATTTCCAAAATATTTGATTTTAAAATTATTTTGTTTAAGTATATCAATATTATTAATTCCCATTACATAACTATAATTCATAATTAGCATCACTCCTTTTTGAATTGTAATTCCTAGTTATACCTTATTGAAAATTACTGTTTTTTCTTTCATAGATACTTTGTAGGCTTCATATCCATATTCTTTTGCTTCTTTCTTATAAGTTAAAAATGAATGATCTATTTGAAATCCTATAATGTTCTTAATTTCTTCATAAGATAATATATATTTTTCTTTATTATTATCTTTTAAATACTTCCATAATGGCTCATATTTACTCATTCTTTAACACCTTTCAAAATTGTAATTTATCTAATTAACCTTTTTATATATTCATCTGTATTTTCTCTAAAATAACAACAATGACCTAATGAATCAATTTTGATAAATTCACTATTTTTATATTTTTTAATTCTAGGTAAGCAAAGTCTTGCTATATCATTTGCACCATAAACAAAAGTTATTTTTCTCTGTGAATCATTCTCTAATTTTGGTGCTTCAATATTGTAACAACTTTCTAATAAGTTTTTCAGACTTTCTATTGTTAAAATTGGTGCAACATATTGTTGTACTTTTCCCATACCATTAAAGCACTTATTTAATTCTTTAACTGTCTTTTCTGGATGATTTTTTATATTAAGTAAACATTTTTTATATCTATTATAAAAATATTTTTTAATAATGTTTGGAAATTTAAAGATAGGAGCACTATCTACTATTACTTGATTGACTTTATCTTGATTATTGCAAAAATAATGAAATGCAATATTACCACCTAAAGAAAATCCTATAATTGCTTTTAATTTATCAATGTTATTTTTTTTTAGAAATTCATCAATAGTTTTTTCTTCATCTTCCATTGATATATAGTCTGAATCTTCATAATGCCCACTATATGTTGGAATAATCAAATAATATTTATTACTTAATCTATCTATTACAAAATCAAAAAATTTGGCACTTGTAAACATAGGGTGTAATAATAATATCTTTTCATTTTCTTTCTTCCCATAAGTAACTATTTTCAATTAAAATCAACTCCTATCTAAATTGTAATTTATCTTTTCCCTATATAACGAAATACTTTACTTTTATAACTTATATAATTATCTCCAAAAGTTTTTTCTAAATATTTTTCTTCTTGAAGTATTTGAAAATGTAACATAATAATAGCAAATAATGAAAAAATTATTGTTAATACATTACAATATAATAAAGCAATTCCTATATACATTAAATCAAAACCTAAAAATGCTGGATTTCTACTTATTTTATATATTCCATTAGAAACCAATTCAGTTTTATCTTCACTTGGTATTCCTGCTCTCCAACTGTTCTTCATTGTTATTACAGATATTAAAAATAATATATCTCCCAATATTCCAATAAAAAATCCTATGAATCTAATACTACTATTTAATATAGTTAAATCTAATATAATTGAAACAAGTTGTATTGGTACAATTAAAAATGTTGCAATAGACATTAACACCTCTACTGTCCTAATGCTTGAATTTTTATAATTTCCAATTTGTCTTGTTTTTATTCCTTGATTTTTTTGAATAAACATTTTAATAAAATAAATGTTATAAAATACTATTATTATTAATAATGCAAAAGTTTTAAAAATCATTTTTACCTCACTTATAACTTTGTAATTTTTTGTTATATTTCTATATCTTCTGATTTAAAATTACTATAATATCTTGCTGAAATA
>CANPNZ010000031.1 GCA_947575605.1 uncultured Clostridium sp. | reverse complement strand
GGATTACTTATGCAATCGAACAAAGTGAGATTGTAAACAATAAAAGCCGTTTGAGGAGGAAAAGAATGTCAAGAGAAGAATATGAAGTAGTAATAGGATTAGAAGTTCATGCAGAGTTATCAACAAAAACGAAAATATTTTGTTCTTGTCCCACAAAATTTGGGGCAGAACCCAATACACAAACTTGCCCTATTTGCATGGCAATGCCAGGAACCTTACCAGTATTAAATGAAAAGGTCGTGGAATATGCTGTAAAAGCTGGATTAGCAACTAATTGTGAGATTTCCCGAGATAGTAAAAATGATAGGAAAAATTATTTTTATCCAGACTTACCAAAAGCATATCAAATATCACAATTTGATAAACCGTTATGTGAGCATGGTTATATAGAAATTGAAACGGAAAAGGGTAAGAAAAAAATAGGATTAACTAGAATTCATATTGAAGAAGATGCTGGTAAATTAAATCATGATGAATTTGGAGGAGGAAGCTTAGTGGATTTAAATAGAGCAGGTGTTCCTCTAATAGAAATCGTTTCAGAGCCAGATATTCGAAGTGCAGAAGAAACGGAAAACTATTTAAGAAAATTAAAATCTATTTTAGAATATATTGAAGTATCAGATTGTAAAATGCAAGAAGGTTCCTTAAGAGCGGATGTTAATGTTTCTGTTAGAAAAAAAGGAGATGCGAAATTAGGAACTCGTACAGAGATGAAAAATATGAACTCTTTTCGAAATATTACGAGAGCGATTGAATATGAAGTAGATAGACAAATTGATATAATAGAAGAAGGCGGAAAAATAGAGCAAGAAAGTTTAAGATGGGATGAAGTATCAGGAAAAACATTTTCAATGAGAGATAAAGAAGATGCACAAGATTACCGTTATTTTCCTGAGCCAGACTTAGTAGCCATTAGATTATCAGAGGAATATATTGAAAACATTAGAAATACCTTACCAGAATTACCAGAAAGCAGAAAACAAAGATATTTAGAAGAATATCAGTTATCACAAAAAGATGCTAATTTGATTACATCATCTAAATATTTATCTGACCTATTTGAAAAAGCAATTGCGGTATGTAATAATCCAAAAGCAGTAAATAATTGGATTATATCAGATATTTCAAGAATTCTAAATGAAACAGAAAAAGAACCTATTGAAATACCTTTTTCTGCTGAACAATTAGGAAAATTAGTGATACTCATTGATAAAGGAACAATTAGTTCTAGTATTGGTAAAAAAGTGTTAGTAGAATTATTTGAAAATCCAAGAGACCCAGAAGAGATTGTCAAAGAAAAAGGATGGATACAAATATCAGATGAGGGAGCTATTAAAGAGGTCGTATTAAAAATATTAGAAGCAAATCCACAGTCAATTGCAGATTACAAAGCGGGAAAGGATAGAGCTTTAGGTTTCTTGGTTGGACAAGCTATGAAAGAAACAAAAGGACAAGCCAATCCTCAAATGCTAAATAAAATGTTCTTAGAGGAATTAAATCAATAAACGAAAAGACTCACCAATTAGATAGTGAGTCTTTTAATTTGACATAATTTCTAAAATAGTGTAAAATAGGTGAAACTCTATAGTTTTAATTTCTAAAAATTTCAGATCATTTATCTTAATTCACAAAATATTCCAATTAAAAGATTGAAAAAAATAAAAGGCGATGTTATAATTAAGGAGGTGATAGATTGCCGATTATTTCGCAGTTTTATGGTATTTTAATTTACATGTACCAAGAATTAGGAGGACATCATAATGAGCCACATATACATATAAAATACAATGAATATGATATGTCAATGACATTAGATGGGAAAGTATTAAGTGGAAAGTTACCAAAAAAGCAAGAAAAAATAGTAAATGCATGGATTGTTTTACATGAAGATGAATTAAAGGCAGCATGGCATGCTTATAATGAAGATGGAGAATTAATAAAAATTAAAGGATTGGAGTGATTATATGAGTCCAAAAGCTATAGAGGTAAAAGTATTAGACAATTATAAAATAGAAATAAAATTTGATAATAATGAAAAGAGAATATTTGATGTAAAGCCATATTTTAAATTCAAGCAGTTTCAGGAATTGAAAGACAGTAAAAAATTTAATAAAGTAAAAATAGCAGGATTATCCATTGAATGGGAAAATGGAGCTGATATTTGTCCAGATGAATTATATCGTAATAGTAAAATAAGGAAAGACTCACCAATTAGATAGTGAGTCTTTTTTTATATTAGCTGTTTTTTGATGCCATCCATGACAAAAGCACAAATTATAAATTCAATACTAAAAATCAAGCTAACTTTGAATAGATTAATACCTATGTAATAAACAAAGGGAGAAGGAAAAGCCCAACCATAAGTAAATAAAATAAAAGTAGCAATTAGGCAAATAGCAAAGCAAAATTTCAAACCATAATTCATAATTTTGTATGTCAATTTATCTAAATTTTTAAAATTATCTAATATTTTCTTAAACATATTACACCTCACGAAACAATTATTATCATAATTAATGGTAACATGAAAAAGTAGTAAAAACAATGGAAATTAATTCAAGTTTCGACTTTTGGCAAGTGGAGGCTATCCTATATAATTTTTTTACACTTTGTGCGTCGCAACCAACAAAATAAAAATTTTATCTGTCGGTTGCTCCAATCGCACTCGCATAGATATACAATACAAAAAAGAACTCTTGATGAGAGTCCTTCCTTCCCTATTTATAAAAACTATGCATAATTTTTATAGTTTAGTCCTAAGCCATTGCTGCATTTAATTTTTTTGATAAGCTAGATTTTTTTCTAGCAGCTGTATTTTTAACGATAACACCTTTTGTGCATGCTTGATCGATTTTTTTGGTAGCCTCAGAAAATAGAACTTTAGCTTCTTCCATGTTTCCGCTAGCCAAAGCTTCTTCGAATTTTTTTACAGCTGTCTTATAAGCAGATTTTATCATATTATTTCTTAAAGTTTTTTTCTCAATTACTTTAACTCTTTTTTTAGCTGATTTAATATTTGGCATTTCTTTTAAGCACCTCCTCTTAGTCTATATTACACTATAACATATGATATTCTAACACATTTTTTAAGAAAAAGCAAGTAAAATTCAAAATAATTGTAATTAATTATTGTAATAGCAAAAAAATTATGATATAGTGATAAAAGAGAAGGGAAGTGGAGTTATGATAGCAATTGGATGTGACCATGGAGGTTATCGATTAAAAGAAGAAATCAAGAAATACTTAGAAGAGAAAGAAATACCATATAAAGATTTAGGATGTATGAATGAAGAAAGAGTAGATTATCCTAACATTGCAGAGCAAGTGGCAAAAGAAGTACAAGCTAACAGTTGCGAAAAAGGAATTCTAATTTGTCGTTCTGGAATTGGAATGTGTATGGTAGCTAACAAGTTCAAAGGAATTAGATGTACCCTTTGCCATGATGAATTTACAGCTAAATATTCGAGATTACATAACAACGGAAATATTTTAGCGATAGGAGCAGATGCCGTAACAATGAATGAAGCAATTTGCATTTTAAGAATGTGGCTTGCGACAGAATTTGAAGGGGGAAGACATGAAGAAAGACTAAAATTAATTGATAAAATAGAAGAGGAAAACATGAAATAGGAGGCAAAGCATATGTGGGGAGATATAGCCATTGCTTTTTTGCTAGCCTTTATTGTAACATTTATGGCAACGCCATATACCATTAAGATAGCACGAAAAGTGGGAGCAGTAGATGTACCAAGAGACCAAAGAAGAATGCATAAAAAAGCCATGCCTAAATTTGGAGGACCAGCCGTTATACTGGGATTCTTAGTAGCTATTATTTATTTATTAATTGTAAAAAGTTTAGAAAATAGTATTGATTTATTTGGACCAGAACAATATGGAATGAAATTATTAGGAATGTTTTTAGGAACGATTGTCATATCTATTTTTTGTATATTTGATGATATTATAACCATAAAACCAATAGTAAAATTATTAGGACAAGTAATCGCTGCTATTGTGGTAGTGGCATTTGGTGTAAGAATTGATGAAATAACCCCAGCTTTTTTAGCGACAGATGAATTAAAAGAAGCCTTTTCTATTATTTTAACGATAGGATGGGTGGTAGGAGTAACCAATGCCATTAACTTAATTGATGGATTAGACGGATTATCAGCAGGGA
This sequence comes from uncultured Clostridium sp., assembly GCA_947575605.1. Taxonomy (GTDB): domain Bacteria; phylum Bacillota; class Clostridia; order TANB77; family CAG-508; genus CAG-269. The sequence goes on along the minus strand of CANPNZ010000031.1, from coordinate 9,855 downwards.
TTTCTGTTATATCAGCTGTATCTTTACTAATTATATTTGTATTAAATGGCTCACCACTTATTTCGATTTTATTAATAACAGCATTAGCAGGAGCTTTGGTTGGATTTTTGCCATTTAATTTTGCACCTGCTAAAACTTTTATAGGTGATACAGGCTCTAACTTTTTAGGATTTTCACTTTCTATTATTTCCATATTAGGAGTGGCAAAAACCTATACGGCAGCCGTTATCGTATTACCATTATTAGCACTAGGATTGCCAATATTTGATACGATTTGGGCGATTGTTAGAAGATTAATTAGAGGAAAGTCAATCAAGGCAATTTTTAAGGCTGATAAAGGCCATTTACATCATTTGATTGTGGCAAGAGGTTTTAGTCAAAAACAAGCCGTTCTAATTTTATATGGAATAGCTGCTACTTTTGGCTTGTTTGCAATTATTATGTTAGAGAGCGGAATATGGAAAGCGTTGTCTTTCTTATTGATGGTAATTGTTGCATTAGGATTAGGATATAAGAATTTCCAATCAGAAAAGTTTGAATCACAACGATATGAATGCGTAGAGTGTAAATATATTTATAATCCAAAGTCTGGGAATGAAAAGGCTGGCGTAAAACCAGGTACCGAGTTTGAAGATTTACCAGATAATTGGGTATGCCCTGTTTGTGGAGAGGGAAAAGATATGTTTCAAATACATAGATAAAAAGTTACATGTTATGTAGCTTTTTTTATTATAACTTGAAAAAATCGAAACTTGAAAATCTTACATTAATTGACAATAAATTTTCAAAGTGATATAATTTATCTGTTATAATAGGTAACATAAATTATAGCTATAATATATAGGAAATAAGAGGGATAAAAAGTGAAAATATTATTGATTAACCATTTTCCATTAGTTGGTTCAGGAAGTGGAATATATGTAATGAATATTGCAAAAGAATTAGAAAAGAAGGGACATGAAGTTTGTATTATTATGCCAGAAAATACAACCCAAATAATAAACCTGGAAAATGTAAAAATACATCCTGTATTTTTTAAAAGAGAAGAAATCATTGAGGGACAATTAGATTTTAATTTTCCATGTATGGATCCACATCCAAGAAGTAATTTTTTATTTGTAGATATGACAGAATTACAAATAAAACAATATGAAACAGCTTTTAGAAAAGCCATAGAAGAAGAAATTAAGAAATTCCAGCCAGACATTATTCATTCACGGTCATATATGGATTATATCTAGTATTGCAACAGAGTATGATATACCGCTTATTATAACAAGTCATGGATCAGATATAATGGGATATTATGAAAGTAACAAATATCATAGACATGCTGATAAAGCAATAGCAGGAGCTGAAAAAGTAATAACGATCTCAAATAATAATAAGCAAAAAGTAAGTAAAATATATCCAGACTATGAAGATAAATTAGTTACCATACCAAATGGCTACAATCCAGAATCATTTTACAGAGAAAATAAAAGCAAAGAAGAACTTTTAAAATGTTTTAATATAAGTAAAAATTATGAGAAAGTAGTTTGTTTTGCAGGAAGATTAGCCCAAAATAAGGGGGTAGATATCTTATTAAAGAGTGCAAAAATTTATGAGAAAGAGAATATTTTAACACTAATTGCAGGAGCTGGAAATGAATATAAAGCTCTAAATTTATTAAAAGAAAAATTAGAATTAAAAAATGTAGTGTTTGTAGGAGACCAAAACCATGAAGCTTTGAGGAAAATATATAGTTTAGCTGATGTGTGTATTGTTCCTTCAAGACAGGAAGCATTTGGGTTAGTTGCATTAGAAGCAATAGCATGTGGAACGCCAGTTATAGCCACCAAAGAAGGTGGAATGACAGATTTTATAACAAAAGATGTTGGGATATTAGTAGAAAAGGAAAATGTAGAACAATTAGCAGAAGAAATAAATAAGGTATTAAGTGGAGAGAAAAAGTTTGATAAGAAATACTTACAATCTTATGCAAAAAAGAATTATTCACAAGAAAACCTAATGAACCAGCTCATAAATTTATATGAAGAAATGAGGGAAAATAAAAGTGGCGTATAACCAATACGATATTAAATTAAATAATGGAAATAAGATACCAAGTATAGGATTTGGTACTTCATTGGTAACTGGTGAAACATGTATTAACATCATAGAAAAAGCAATTGAAGTAGGATATCGACATATTGACACAGCATCTGCTTATAAAAATGAAGTAGAAATAGGACAAGCTATTAAAAGAAGTAAGGTAAGTAGAGAAAACTTATTTATTACCAGTAAAGTTTGGAAAGATTCTATGGGATATGAAAATACATTGCAATCTTTTGAAAATACGTTAAAAAATTTGGATTTAGAGTATGTAGATTTATTTTTAATTCATTGGCCTAAAAATAAGGATGATAAATTAAATATAGAGACATGGAAAGCACTCGAAAAACTATACAAAGAAGGAAAAGCTAAAAATATAGGAGTTTCCAATTTTTTAAAACGACATTTGGAAGTATTAATAGACAATTCAGAGATAATTCCTACTGTAAATCAAATAGAATTTCATCCAGGATTAATAAGAAAAGAAACCATTGAATTTTGTAAAGAAAAAGATATTGTTTTAGAAGCTTGGGCGCCATTAGGAAAAGGTAAAATGTTAAGTAATGAAATATTAATTAGTATTGCTAGGAAATATAATAAGTCAGTGGCCCAACTTTGTTTGAAATGGTGTCTACAAAATGATATAATACCATTACCAAAATCAGAAAAAGAAGAACGAATGAGGCAAAATTTAGATTTATTTGATTTTGAAATAGAAAAAGAAGATATGAACACAATTAATAATATGGAATTTTTTGCGGGTTCTGATATGGATCCTAATACGTTTAATTAGATAAATTTTGAAAGGATAGAAGAAAATATGTCAGACAAAATGATAAAATTTTTAGCACATAACAAAAAAATAGCAGTCATATGTGCAGACACGACAAATTTAGTAGAAAAAGCAAGAAAAACGCATGACCTAAGTCCAGTTGTTACAGCAGCCTTTGGAAGAATGCTAACCATAACCGCTATAATGGGAGCTGAAATGAAAAATGTAAAAGACAAATTAACGGTACAAATGAAAGGAAATGGACCAATTGAAATGATGGTAGCAACAACCAACAATTTTCCAAAAGTAAAAGGCTATGTTATCAATCCACAAGTAGACATGCCATTAAATGAATTTGGAAAATTAGATGTTGGTGGAGCCGTTGGATACGAAGGATATATTAATGTAATAAAAGATATAGGGCTAAAAGAGCCTTATATCGGAATTTCGCCGTTAACTTCGGGAGAAATAGCAGATGATTTTGCTAACTATTTTGTCAATTCAGAGCAAAGAAATTCAGCAGTAGCACTTGGCGTATTAGTAGATAAAAACGGAGTAAAATCGGCTGGGGGATACTTAATTAATCCAATGCCAGATGCAACAGAAGAAGAAATTTCGAAAGTAGAACAAGCCATTTTTAAAGCAGGTGCGATGTCAAAGATGTTAGATGAAAAATTGACATTGGAAGAAATTGCGAAAAGAATTACAGGTGATGAGCAAGTGGAAATCATAGAGGAAAATATTACTCCTATTTATCAATGTGATTGCTCAAAAGAACATATGGCAGGTGGCTTAATAACCATAGGAAAAGAAGAATTACAGAATATCATAGAAACAGATGGACAAGCAGAGTTAGTATGTCACTTCTGCAATAAAAAATATGAATTTTCTCAAAATGACTTAGAGGAAATTGTCAAAAAGATTGACAATCCATAAAAAAGAAAATATAATGATAAGGATTTAAGAGAGATAGGCTCAAAATCCTTATTTTATATAATAGGAAACTGATACTTTCCTATTATATAAAAATACATGGTACAGAAATTTTCTAACGAAAATTTCGCACACGAACAAATTAACGGAAAGCCAAAGAGAAAAGTTAAAATTATGCTAATTTTAAGGCTTTCCGATTTGCTCATAAGGTCTATCTTAAATAGAGAAGAAAAGAGGAATATTAAAATGGAAAATGAAGTTATAATTTTTGGACACAAAAACCCAGACACAGATTCAATTTGTTCTAGTATCATAATGGAAGATTTTGAAAAAAAGATGGGAAATAAAAATGCAAAAGCAGTAAGAATTGGAAACATTAATAAAGAGACAAGATATGTATTAGATTATTTAAGCATCAAGGATATTCCCTATATAGAAGATGTAGAAGATAATCAAGAAGTAATATTAGTCGATCATAATGAAGCAACTCAATGTGTAAGTAATATTGAAAATGCTAAAATTTTAAAGGTAATCGATCATCATACTATGAATTTTAAAGCTCCTTATCAATTATATTATAGAACAGAACCAGTAGGATGTACAGCCACTGTTTTATATAAGTTGTATCAAGAAAATAATATAAAAATGGAAAGAAATATTGCGATATTATGCCTTAGTTGTATTATCTCCGATACGTTATTATTAAAATCTCCAACGACAACAGAACAAGAAAAGAAGTTATTAGAAGAATTAGCAGAAATAGCTGAAATAGATGTCAATGAGTATGGACTAGAAATGCTAAAAGCGGGAACAGATTTAGGCGATTTTTCAGCCAAAGAACTAATTAATATAGATGCTAAAGTATTTGAAAAAGAAGGAATTAAATTTGAAATAGCACAGGTAAATACAGTTAGTATCGAAGATGTATTACAAAGAGAAGAAGAATTAAAAGCGGTTATCCAACAAACGATTAAAGAAAAAGGGTTAAGTCTATTTGTATTAGCTATTACCGATATTTTTAATAGCAATTCAGAAATAATAGCATTAGGAGAGAAAGCAGGCGTAATAAAACTAGCTTTTGGAAAAGAATTAGTAAAAGATAGAGCCTTTTTAGAAGGGGTAACTTCTAGGAAAAAACAATTACTACCTAATATTGATAACAATATTTAGTTATGATTTTTGAAACAGAGGAAAATTATTCTTTGTTTCAAAAATCATTTTTTATATTCTAGGAAAGTTCGACTAAAAGGAGAAACTTTCCGTAGAAGATAGTTATGCGAATGTTACAAATTCTTAAAAACTTTGTTTTTTAGAATTTGTTAATCCGCTTTTTTATATAAAAATACATGGTACAAAAATTTTCTAATGAAAATTAAATTTTTTTAAAAGTATTGAATAATTTAGTAATTAAATTTATAATAAATTCGTAAAATGAATAAAAGGGGATTCCAGTTCGAAGATAACAGTTTTCAAACGGTATGATTAAGAAGGGAATGAAAAATAGAATGTCAAAAGAAGAGATAAGTAGAAGGACTCCTAAAAAAGAGACTTTTATGCAAGGAGTTATTACTCTGATTTTTTCACAAGTATTAATCAAATTATTAGGTTTAGTATATACATTATATTTAACAAATAGAGAAGGATTTGGCGATAAAGGAAATGGGATTGTAGCGGCAGGTTATCAAATTTATGCCATGTTGCTTACCATATCATCAATAGGGGTACCAAATGCTATTTCAAAATTAGTTTCTGAGAGAATTGCTGTACGGAGACCATAAAGGTGGTTATAGAATCTTTAAAATTGCTTTTGCCACATTTGCTATGATTGGGTTAGTAGGAAGCTTATTATTGTTTTTTGGGGCCAATCAGATAGCAAATTTATGGTTACAAATACCCGAAGCGGAAATGACCTTAGTAGCATTATCACCTGCCATCTTTTTTGTAGCGATTTCGTCTGTTATGAGAGGATATTTCAACGCCAGACAAAATATCAAAGCAACCGCAAGGTCACAAAGTTTAGAGCAATTATTTAAAACAACACTTACCATTATATTAGTAGAAATCATTGCGATTATTTCAAGAGCATCCACAGAATGGATGGCAGGAGGGGCAACGTTGGCTACCACGTTGGCAACTTTTGCTGGATTTGGTTACTTGTATTTATATTATAGAACCAGAGGTCGAGAAATTGCAACAGAAATAAAAGCAACGATAAATTATAAATATGAAAGAGTGGTAACCATTATAAAAAGAATATTGTTGGTTTCCATTCCCATTGCTTTAACAGCTATCATGTCATCTCTTAATAAAAATATTGATTCTTTTACCGTAGTAAGAAGTTTAAAACAATTTATGTCAGAAGATATGGCAATTTCACAATATGGAATATTAGGTGGAAAAGTGGATATGCTAACCAGTTTGCCATTGTCTATTAATGTAGCATTTGCGACTGCTTTAGTACCTGCCATATCAGCAGCAAAAGCGAAAAAAGATAAAAAAACCATTACACAAAAAACTTCATTTTCCTTATTAACATCTATGCTGATAGGACTTCCTTGTACCGTTGGAATGTGCTTATTTGCAGGACCAATTCTTAATTTATTATTTCCCAATGCTAGTTCAGGAGAGGTTATTTTGCAAATTAGTTCTTTGACGATTATCTTTACTATATTAGATCAGACCATTAATGGAGCCTTGCAAGGCTATGGAAAACTAATGATACCAGCTATATCTTTAGGTTGTCGGTGTATTGGTAAAACTTATTTTTAATTTGGTTTTAGTGCCAATTCCAGAAATAGGAGTAAATGGAGCAGCGTGGGGATCCGTTGCCTGTCATTTAGTAGCTTTTACAATAGCGATAACATCGTTAAGAAAATCAATAAAATTGGATTTAACATTTTCAAAATTTGTGATAAAACCAGTCATCGCAGTAGTAATTATGGGAATTTGTTCCTATTTTAGCTATTTAACACTTTGTGGAATAATGCCAGAAAAATTGGCAACAATAATAGCAATTGTTATAGCTGTAATCATTTATGCTCTAGCGATTGTCGCCTTAAAAGTATTTTCAAAAGAAGAAATACAAACCATGCCAGCAGGTAAAAAAATCTGTAAAGTATTGGAAAAACTAAAAATCTATTAAAAAAAGGTAAAAAAAAGAAGGATTTTCAGTATTTTTGGCGAATTATTTTAAGTGAAGTACATTATTGCATTTGTTCATGCAATAAAGTACATAAACTATTTAAATCTTATAGGAGGTAATTTAAATGAACAAAGCTGAATTAATCGCAGCAATGGCTGCAAAAACAGGAGCTACTAAAAAAGCAGCTGAAGAATCAGTAAACGCTTTCGTAGAAGTAGTAACAGAAGCATTAAAAAAAGGAGACAAAGTTCAATTAGTTGGATTTGGATCTTTTGAAGTAAGAAAAAGAGCAGCTAGAAAAGGTAGAAATCCACAAACTAAGGAAGAAATCAAAATACCTGCATCAAAAGCTCCAGTATTTAAAGCTGGAAAAGCATTAAAAGATTTAGTAAACAAAAAATAAGATATTTGTATAAAACATAAATATATGAATTCATAGATTGCCAAGAGGGACGGACCTTTTTGGCAATTTTTTTTGTTCTTTCCTATAATATAAGAAAATTGCCAAAAAGGTCCGTCCCTCTTGGCAACTTTTAGCAAAAAAATTTAAAAATTTTTCGACAAAACTTTACAGTATATTCCAATAATGGTATAATTTGGAACAGAAAAGAGGAAATTGAATGGCTAAAAAATATTTAGAGAAAAATGTATTAGATGCCGCAATAGAAAGACTAGAGATTATGTTCCAAAATTTTGACAATATTTATTTTAGTGTTAGTGGTGGAAAAGACAGTTCTGTCATGGTACAATTAGCTAACAGAGTAGCTAAAAAAATGAATAAAAAATTTGATGTATTATTTATTGATTTAGAGACTCAATATCGTTGTACTATTGAACATATAGAAGAATTAAAACAATTATCACAAATTCGAGACTTTTATCATATTACCCTACCAATAGCCTTACGAAATGCTGTATCCGTGTTACAACCAAAATGGATTTGTTGGGAAGAAGAAAGCAAACATCTATGGGTCAGAAACATGCCAGAAGATAGTATTAATATGGATAATTGCCCATTTTCATGGTTTAAAAAAGGGGAAGAGTTTGAAGAGTTTATTGTGCAATTTGCAGGTTGGTACCAACAAAAATATCGAGGGAAAGTAGCTTGTGGGATAGGAATTAGGACAGATGAAAGTTTAAATAGATTCCGAACGATTGCATTTCAAGATAAAAAAATTACTTTTAAAAAATATCATTGGACAACCAAATTAAAAGTAAATGAAAAGCACATCGAAGTTTATAATTTTTATCCTCTTTATGATTGGGCAACAGAAGATATATGGGGGGCAGTAAGTCAGCTAGATTTAAAATTTAATTATATCTATGAACTGATGTATAAAAATGGTGTGAGTATATATGAACAGAGACTTTGCCAACCATATGGAGATGATCAAAGAAATGGATTAGATCAATTTAAAGCATTAGAATATGATACATGGAGTAAAGTATTAAATCGAGTCAATGGCGTTAATTTTGGAAATATTTATTGTAAAACAACAGCACTTGGAAATATTAAATCGTGTAAGCCACAATTTATGTCTTGGCAAGAATACACTGTGTTTTTGTTAGAAAGTATAGGAATTTATAATCGAGACTTAATGTTACACTATTACCGAAAAATAAAGAAATTTATGATTTGGTATAAAAATAAATATAGCGTAGAATTAAAGGATATTCCAGACACAGCAGAATGTAAATTAGAAAATCAGAAAAAAGCGATTTCCTGGAGAAGAATTGCCAGAGCCATTGAAAAAAATGATTTTTATTTAAGAAGATTATCCTTTGGTCAAACCAAAAATGATGACAGAGAATTAATGGAATTAATCCATAAATGGGATAATCTGTTAAATAAAAAAACAAAAACAGATGATAAAATATTACAAAAAATAATACAAGAACAAAAAAGTAGTTAAAGGAGTAAAAGTTATGGTTATAAAAATGATGAATAAAGATGAAAAATTTTATGAATATATGGGGAAATTTTTTGGATCAAGATTAATAGAGAAACAAACAAATGATAGGATTTATGATGATGATAGCAAAGAATGGTATATTTATATAGAAGATGAAAAAGTAATGGCATTTGTATCGATCAATAGAAATATAATAAAAAATGTATATACGACAAAAGAAAAGTATTTAGAAGAGATATTACAGGAAATTAGAAAAGAAAATGAAATAACTTATAGTATTGTAACCAATTATTATACAGAAGTATATGAAAAATGCGGATTTAAAGTGAATAAAAATCAAGATTATAAAAATTTTGTAACAATTTATACCGAAAAAGAAGTAGCACTTTTATAAACTAGAACATGAAAGGACAGGTAAAATGAGCCAAATAGAATTTCCCGTATTAAATGTAAAAATGGTAAATATTGAAAAGGTAATTGCGAATGATTACAACCCCAATAAAGTAGCACCACCAGAAATGCAGTTGTTAAAACATTCCATTGAAGAAGATGGTTATACACAACCAATTGTAACCTATTATGATAAAGAAAATGATAGATATATTGTAGTAGATGGATTTCACCGTTATCGTTGTGCGAAAGAATATTTTAATTTAAAGAAAATTCCCATTGTAACAATTGATAAAGACTTGGAAAATCGTATGGCAAGTACAATTAGACATAATCGAGCAAGAGGAACACATCAAATTATAGATATGTCACATATTGTTTTAACACTAACTCAGAATGGATGGTCTGAAAAGGAAATTTCAAAGCATTTAGGAATGGAATTAGATGAGATTATTCGATTAAAACAAATCACAGGTCTAAAAGAATCATTTGCTAAGCATGAATTTAGTAAATCTTGGGAAGAATTTGAAGAAAACCGAAAAAAGAAAAATTAAAATCAATTGGATGTCCATTGGGGACGGTTCTTTTTGGACATTGTCTCAGAGTTGCCA
>CANPNZ010000030.1 GCA_947575605.1 uncultured Clostridium sp. | reverse complement strand
TGGAGCCACTTCCCAGATTCGAACTGGGGACCCCCGCATTACAAGTGCGGTGCTCTGGCCAGCTGAGCTAAAGTGGCATATTAAATTGGTGACCCGTACGGGAATCGAACCCATGTCTCCGCCGTGAAAGGGCGGTGTCTTAACCGCTTGACCAACGGGCCTTATATACAAAGAACTAAATAATTTCTATAAATTATTTAGTTCTTTTGGTGAGCTATCCGCGACTCGAACGCGGGACAACTTGATTAAAAGTCAAGTGCTCTACCACCTGAGCTAATAGCCCACATTATGCGTTGCTAAGTACAACGCTTTTATATTTTACACTGTTTTGGGTTAATTGTCAATACATTTATGAAAATTTTTTGTCTTTTTGTAGCTATTTTGATTTTTTCTTAATCAATTATATATCTTTGAATAGACAATTTTTTATGATTTTATCCTTTTGCAACAATTATGTTACTTTTTTTCTTTCATTTGTATCATAAACTAAGCCATTTAAGCATTCAACTTTTGTACTAATTCTTCTACATCAATTCCGTGAACGCCACAAGCTTCTTCTAATGTTTCCATTTGCGATGCTGGACAACCCAAACAGTGCATTCCTGCTTCTAATAAAATCTCTGCTTTTTCAGGTGCCTTTTCTAAAATTTCTCCTATTTTAGTATCTTTATTAAATTCCATTTTTCCTAACCCTCCTTCTATCCGTTACTATCTGCTCCTTTTATTGATTAAAAGCTGACCATAACTATTATTGGTTACCGCTCTGTCTTTATTTATATAACCTTTTGTCCTATTTTATAAGACGGAACATTAACTATTATTTTATAATTTTAGCATAATTTTTCAAAAAAGTATAGACAAAACTAAAAAAATATTGTATTATGGTAAAAATTTGAAAGGTGGTGACATTATTTCTAAACTGATTGACCTATTTTTTATCACTTTTATTATTTATCTTTTTATTACTTTATATTCACTTTATACATTTTTTGATATCATATTTTTTCATAACAAACAAGGTTCCAAATTAAAAATCAAAAAAAACTCATTCTAAAAGGAGGTTTTATATTATTTCTAAATATTTAAAAGAATCCATTTTTTTATTTCTACTTTGCATGATATTCAGTTATGTTACTTTTTCTACTTTTTATCCTATTTTTACTGCTAAAGAGATTATCATTACTTATGGCATTCATCCTTTCGATATTTGTTCTAAAAACTCAGATTTATGGCAATTACTAAAAATTATATATATCATTTGTTCTTTATTTTCTCATTTAATATTAGGTCATCTTATCTATACTCGAATTTTTCGAAAGATTCCTTTTTTTGGCACATCATCTACTAGAATTAAAAATGAACAGCATCTCAATGGATGGAAGCAAGATACTTTATGTTTATTGATAGGAGAAAATTTGTCCCATGAAAAAATTTATATTCCTGAAAAAGGTCTGTATCAAAATTTTCTAATTACTGGTACAATAGGTTCTGGCAAAACATCAAGTGCTATGTATCCTTTTACCAAACAATTAATGAAATTTAATCATACCCATCCCAGTAAAAAGATTGGCATGCTGATTTTAGATGTGAAAGGAAACTTTTATGAGCAAGTACAACAATATGCTAAGCAATTTGGATTAGAAAAAGATTTGATTGTTATTGAATTAAAATCCAATACGTATTATAATCCTTTACATAAACCAAATTTGAAACCTCAAGTATTAGCTAACCGCTTAAAAAGGATTCTTCTACTTTTTTCTGAAAATAATTCTGAATCCTATTGGCTTGACAAAGCAGAGGAAATTTTAACAGAATGTATCAAGTTGTGTAGGCTTTACAATGATAATTATGTTACTTTTTCGGAACTTCATAAGTTAGTCACGATACCAAATTATTATAAAGAGAAAGTTGATATTTTAAGAGGTTTATTTATTTCTTCAAAATTATCTCATGCACAAATTTATGAATTGAACTCTAGTTTAGATTTTTTTCAAAAAGAATTTGAAAATTTAGATCCTCGTACGAAAGGAATCTTAATTTCTGAGATCACTCGTATTACTAATTGCTTCGTTTCGGATTTTGATGTTATGTCTACTTTTTGTGCTCCTTTAGAAAAACTATCTTTTATGGGCTTTTCTGATGTAATTAGCAAAGGAAAAATTGTTGTGCTAAATATGAACCTATCAGAATATGCTTCTCTTTCTAAAATAATCGCAGCTTATTTAAAATTAGATTTTCAAACTGAAATTATTTCTAACCTATCCAATAATTCTGCTAGGACTACTGCCTTTATTTGTGATGAGTATGATAAATATGTTACTAAATCAGATGGTGAATTCTTTTCGTTAAGTAGAGAAGCCAAATGTATTAATATCGTAAGTACACAAAGCTACTCTTCTCTAAAAGCAACCTTAAAAGATGAATCACGAGTAAAAGTAATCACTCAAAATTTAATCAATAAAATATGGTTTCGTACAGATGATATTTTTACCATTGAAGAAGCACAAAAACAGCTTGGTAAAGAAGAGAAAGAAAGAACTTCTAAAAGTATTTCAGAAAGTGCCAAGCAAACCCGTTTTAGTTATATTACCAACACATTAAATTCAGAAAATTCTAATATTTCAGAAACTTTTAGTTCTTATTTCCAAAATGATTATATTTTTGAAACAAATTTTTTTACTCAAAATTTGGAAACCTTTTCAGCTCTTACATTTTTGTCAGATGGAAATAAAATTTATACCCCTCAAAAGGTATTTATGTTACCTTTTTTTAAAGAAAATCACTAATTTTTTAACCTATGATAGGTTTATAGGTAAAACCTCATAAAAACCTAAATATATTAGATAAGGAGCTCGATTCTATGAGCAAAAAAACTTTTTATATTACATTTACAATTTTTATATTTTTTGTATTTCTACATACACTTTCTTCTATTTCTTTTGCTTGGGGTGATCCTCAAATTGTAAGCAAAATCACTTCAGCTTTTGAAAGTATTAAAGACTGGCTTTTAAAAATTGCAACACCTGCTGCCGCCGTTGCTGTTGGAACAGGAGTTTTTATGAAGAAATTTAGTTTTGGTGACGAAGAAAAAATTAGAATGGGAAAAAAACTAATAAAAGGTTCTTTATTTTCTTATGCCTTTATTCTTGCCATTGATTTAATTTTATCTGCCATCAAATCACTTATTAGTTAAGGAGGTTATTTTGGAAAATTCAAATAATATCACACAACTTATTATTGATACCATTAACCATATTTTCGAAACGCTTTTTAGCTCAATTGACAATAATCTTTATTCTGTACTAGATGACATTACCTTTATTAACTCGGATATTTTACAAGATAAGAATTTTGAAAATCTATTTGGTACTTCTTCTTCCCATGGTATTTTATTAATTGCCAATTCCTTTTTATTAGCTTTTATTTTATATTATGCTACAAGATATTTAATAGCACATTTTACCTATACCCAAACAGAAACCCCTTTTAGTTTTATTATTAAACTAATTTTATTTGGAATTGCTATGAACTTTTCCTTCTTCTTAATCGAATTAATTGTCGACATAATTTCTAATGTTTCACTTGCTATTCGTAATTTAGGAGAAAGTTTATTTCAAAAAAACATTTGCTTTTCAGAATTAATAACTACTATTAATACTAATATATCAATTGATACGAATTCTCTCAATATCTTTTCTTTAGATGGTTTAATTAAAGGTACTTTGAGTATGTCTCTATTAAATTTAGTATTTTCTTACTCTCTTCGTTATATTTTAATTAAAGTTTTTATTTTGCTTTCTCCTTTTGCTTTTTTATCCTTAACATTAGATAAAACAAATTGGTTTTTTAAAGCCTGGTTTCGTAATTTATTTTCATTATTATTTATTCAGATTATTGTTGCTATTGTATTATTAATTCTATTTTCTATGGATTATTCCTCTACTAATTTGTTTACCAAATTTATTTATGTTGGAGGTATTTATGCTCTAATTAAAACAAATTCTTTGGTTCGTGATTTTATTGGTGGTGTTTCCACAGAAGTTTCACAATCTGTGAAAAACTTTGTTGGAATTAAATCTTAACTTGTAATCATTTAGTAGGATCTTTTCAATTCAAAAACTAAATTTTTGAATGATTCCTTTAAATAAGGAGGTGATTTATGTGAAGTTTATTTTTCCTCAGAATTACGATTTTAAAAACAAATTATTGGGTATTATTGATTATTCTACTGCTTTTGTTAATTTACTTTGGTATGCTCTTGTTCTTATTTTAATTCAATTGATTTTTAGGAATTTAACCATAAAAATCTTTGCTTTTGTAATATTATGTTTCCCTTTGTTTTTGCTTAGTTTTGCTGGTTTTAATGGAGAAAATATTGTCTACGTTTTTTCCTATTTGCTTCGTTTTATCTTGAAACCTAAATTGTTTTTATATAAAAAATAATAATAGCTGGTTTTATGTTATCTTTATAGAATTGACTTTAATTCTCAATTGAATTTCAAGGAAAATCTAAAAATTCTCAACTTGAACTAAAAATCACTTGAATTTTTTGTCTAAAAAAGATATAATTTGAATTACCAATTATTTTGCATGAGGGAGAGATTAAAATGAAGTTAGAACAAAAAGAAAAATCACTATTATTTTCAGAGACCATGATACCAGATATATTTTTTTCAGAATATTTATCTGCTATACCTGGAGACTACTTAAAAATTTATCTTTATCTTGTTTTTTTATCTAAATATGGTAAAGATATTAAATTAAATGATTTATCAAAAAAGTTAAATATTCCCATAAAAATCATTAATGATGGCATTAAGTTTTTAGAAGATAACGAGTTGATTTTAAAAAAGACAAATGGTTTTATTATAATAGATTTACAAGAATCTACACTTCATAATCTTTATACTCCTAATCTAACTATGTCAAAAGAAAAAGTAGAACAAACAGCAAAAAATAAATCAAGGGCAAAAGCGATTGACCATATTAATAATATGTATTTTCAAGGAATTATGGGACCTTCTTGGTATAATGACATTGATTTGTGGTTTACAAAATATGAATTTGATGAACAAGTTATGATTGCTTTATTTGATTATTGTTATAAAAGAAGTGCCTTACATAGAAATTACATCCAAACCGTTGCAGAAGCTTGGGCTTCTAATAAAGTAAAAACTTGGAATGATTTAGATCAATACTACGAAAAACAAGAGAATTTGAATCAGTTTAAGAAAACCATTAGCAAAAAATTAGGAAAATATAATGGCTTAACACAATATGAAGAAGCTTATATTGAAAATTGGGTTCTAAATTTTGGATACGATATGAATGTAATCGAAATCGCTTTAAAGAGAACCACTTTAAAACAAAATCCAACTTTTGAATATATCAATAAAGTCATAACCGACTGGCATGAAAGAAATTTGAAAACCGCAGCAGAAGTACAAGCCTTTTTAGAACAACGTAAAAAGCAAGAAAAATCTACTAAAGATTTAAAAGCTAAAGTAAATAAATCAAACTATGAACAACGAAATTATGATAATTTAGACTTTTTATATGCTAATCAAGGAAATGAAGGAGGATTAAATGACGAATGAAGTTTTACATTCTTTATTAAAAGAATATGAACAAAAAAAGCGAAAAGCAGAATTGGATTTGGAAAAAAGAAAAGAGGAGCTATATCAAAAAATTCCTAAACTTCAACAAATTGAAGAAGAATTGAATCATTTTGCTATTTCAACTGGTAGAAATATACTTTTACATAATGTATCTTCTTTAGCAGAATTAAATCAAAAAGCAGAAGAACTAAAATATCAAAAGGTTTGTATTTTGCAAGATGCTGGATTACCTAGTAATTATTTAAGTCCTAATTATGAGTGTTCTATTTGCCATGATACTGGATATATTAAGAAAGATTATAATAAAACGGAAATGTGTAATTGTTTAAAACAAAGACTACTAGACACTTCCTTCCATAAATCTAATATGACAAATTTAGCTAAGGAAAACTTTGATACCTTTAATGAAAGACTATTTTCAGATGAAATAGATGTTGCCAAGTATCGATTTAATATTTCGCCGAGAGAAAATATGAAAAATATTAAACAAAAATGCCTAGAATTCATTGAGAATTTCAATAATCCTGACACTAAAAATTTATTATTTGTAGGCAATACAGGTTTACGGTAAGACTTTTATGTCGAATTGTATCGCTCAAAAGCTCTTAAAATCTGGAAAAACGGTTCTTTATCAAACCGCTCCTGTATTACTTGAAAGTGTAATAGATTATAAGATGAACAAACAAAAAAATCCAAACGATAATATTTATCAATCTGTTCTGAATGTAGATTTACTTATTATTGACGATCTGGGAACAGAAAGTCTAAATAGTATGAAATTAAGCGAACTTTTTACTATTTTAAATACTAGAATTCTAAATCTAAATCATAAAACAACGAAAACGATTATTTCTACTAACTTGAATATCAAAGATATTTTTAATTATTATGAAGAACGCATTGGCTCTCGTATCGCTGGTTACTATGATATTTATTGTTTCTTTGGAGATGATTTAAGGTTTAAAAATAACGTAAAAGGGTGAATTAACTGAATGCTCAAGTTAATTCTTGTATTTTAATAGCATTATAAAAATCAACATAAAACCAACTTGAATCTCAAGTTGGTTTTACTGTTTTATCTTTCTTCATCATTTAGTGCAATATCACTATTTTCTGGTTCAAATGCTTTAATTCCTATCTCATTTCTATACCTATTTATCTTTTTAGTTGCCTGTTCTTTTACAGAGTTAAGTAAACTTGATAATTCATCTTGTGTACATACTCTTCCATATTTGTGTAATAGTTCTTTAATCCTTTTTACTAACGTAATATCTACTTGCCTTTCGTCAATATTAAATTTTATATCAACTAATGTTTTACCTTCTGTTGTTACTATCTTATCTGTATGTTCATACAATTTTGCCATTTCCTCTGTTATGATTACTAACTCACGTTTAAAATTACTATTCATTCTCTGCCTCTTCTGCTTCTACTTGCATTTCATTGCTCAAAGTTTCTACACTTACTACCTTACCGCCATCATTCGTTCTCATTAAGGTAACACCTTGTGTTGATCTTCCAAGAACACTAATATCATCTACCTTTAGTCGTATAATCGTTCCTGTATTCGTTACCAACATAACATCATCACCTTCTACTGCGATTCTTACTCCTATTAGTTCTCCTGTTTTTGGCGTAATCTTATAAGTAATAACTCCTTTTCCGCCTCTATTTTGTACTCGATACTCATCTAATTCCGTTCTTTTTCCAAATCCATTCTCTGTAATAGCAAGTAATGTTGCTTTTCCTCCGCTAATTACAGATTCCATTCCAATCACTTCATCTTGTTCATCTAATCTAATTCCTATAACACCTTGTGAAACTCTACCTATTGGACGTACATCTTTTTCATCAAAGGTTATACACATACCTTTTCTCGTTACTAAAACTACATTATCTTCGCCATCTGTTAGTCTAACGCCTATTAATTCGTCATCTTCTTTTAAAGTGATTCCTTGTAATCCCGTTTTTCTGCTTGAATCATATTCTTTTAATGCTGTTTTTTTGATAAGACCATTTTTAGTAGCCATAAGCAAGTATTTTCCATCAGCAAAGTTTTGAAGTGGAATAACAGCAGATACTTTTTCTCCAGCATCTAAACTTAATAGGTTTACAATTGCTGTTCCTCTTGCGGTTCTGCCAGCTTCCGGAATTTCATAACCTCTTAGTTTATATAGTTTACCCTTGTTTGTAAAGAATAAAATCACATCATGTGTTGAGGCTGTAAAGATTTGTTTTACAAAATCTTCTTCCCTTGTTGCCATTCCTGTAATTCCTTTTCCTCCTCTTCTTTGACTTTTGTAAGTATCTATTGGCATTCTCTTAATATAACCAAAGTGGGTTAATGCTACTACCGTTTGTTCTTCTTTTATCAAATCTTCTAGGTCTATTTCTCCTTCTGCCGCTACTATTTTAGTTTTTCTTTCATCTCCAAATTTGTCTCTTATCTCAATTAATTCTTCTTTTATAATTTCAAATACTAATCTTTCACTATTTAAAATATCTCTTAAATGAGCAATTAATTCCATCAATTGATTGTATTCTTCGTCTATTTTTTCACGTTGCAAACCTGATAGTGTTTTTAATCTCATGTCTAAAATAGCTTGCGCTTGGATATCAGATAATCCAAATCTCTCCATTAATCTTTCTTTTGGATCATCATAAGAAGCACGTATAATATTAATTACTTCATCTATGTTATCAAGTGCTATTTTTAATCCTTCTAATATGTGTGCTCTTGCTAGGGCTTTGTCTAATTCAAACTGTGTTCTTCTTAAAATAACATCTTTTCTATGGTCGATATAACAATCTAAACATTGTCTTAACGTTAATATTTTTGGTTCTCCATTTACTAAAGCAAGCATGATAATTCCAAAAGTTGTTTGCATTTGTGTATGTTTGAATAATTGATTTAATACTACTTGTGGATTGGCATCTCTTTTTAGTTCTATTACCACTCTTACTCTATCTTTTCTATCTGATTCATCTCTACATTCAGAAATTCCCTCTACTTTTTTCTCTTTTGAAAGATCTGAAATAGCCTTGATTAGATTTGCTTTATTTACTTGGTATGGCAAAGAGGAAACAATAATTCTTTGTCTATTTCCACTCATTTCTTCTATTTCTGTTTCTGCACGTAAAGTTATTTTTCCTCGTCCTGTTTTATAAGCTTGTTTTATACCTTCCATTCCCAAAATAATTCCTTCTGTTGGGAAATCTGGTCCTTTAATAACACTCATCAAGTCTTCGTCTGTCACTTCATCTTCATCAATTATTTTAATAATCCCATTGATTACTTCTGTTAAGTTATGTGGTGGTATATTCGTTGCCATTCCTACTGCAATACCTGATGATCCATTAATTAGAAGTGCTGGTATTCTAGCTGGTAATACGGTTGGTTCTTGCAATCTGTCGTCATAGTTTGGCATAAAATCTACGGTATTTTTTTCAATATCTGATAACATATATTCTGAAATTTTCGCCATTCTTGCTTCTGTATACCTCATAGCTGCTGCGCCATCACCATCAACTGAACCAAAGTTTCCATGTCCATCAATTAGCATATATCTCATAGAGAAGTCTTGTGCTAATCTTACCATAGCATCATACACAGAGCTGTCTCCATGTGGATGATACCTACCAAGAACTGATCCTACTGTATTAGCACACTTTCTGTATGGTTTGTCCGCTGTAATTCCGTCTTCGTGCATCGCATATAGAATTCTTCTATGTACTGGTTTTAAGCCATCCCTTACATCTGGAAGTGCTCTTGACACAATAACACTCATGGCATAGTCAATATAAGCGGTTCTCATTTCTTTTTCGATGTCTCTTTCTATGATTTTTCCGTCCATTCTTTCTTCCATTTTTCTTACTCCCTTTCTCTGTCTTTTCCTTATAATTTCTACCTTTGTATTATACTAAAACAATTTTAATTTTGCAAGCAAATTAAGCCGAAATTATAGAAAAAGTTTAGGGGAATTAAGGATTCGAAATAGAATTGTTTTTTTCTATTTTTTATTATTTTCATATTTTAAAACAATTTATCATTAAATTAATTCCATCTATAAATCCTTGTTCATAGAATTTCTTATTGTATTCTGCTATTTTTATACTATAATTTTCTTCTATTTTTTCAAATGCTTTTTCTAATTCATTTGGTTTCGAGGTATCTTCTAAAAGCTCCTTTATGTTAATATCTTTTATTTGATTTTTTACCTTTTTATTGGCTTGTTTTATTCTTTGATCTAATGTTTCTTCTTCTGCTTGATAAATTAATTCTATCATATTTTTGTCTCTTATTTTTTCTTCCATTTAATCTCCTCCTATTTTCTATTATTTACCTTCCATCCTTCTTTTTATACATTTTAAAACAATTATTCTATTATCTTTTATTACTTCTTTATGGTGTCTTTTGCTTGCTATTTTACATATTTTAAGCGTCTCGTATGCTATTCGCATGTTATTTATTTATTCTTTCAGTATATTAGATTATGTTACCTTTTATTGTATAATGAAACGTATATATGGAGGTTTTAACATGGAAGAAAAAATACCAAATAATTTAGAAGTTGGCGAAAGAATAAGAAGTATACGAGAGGAACTAGAAATGAATCGAGAAAAATTCTCTGAAATGATTGATGTATCTGATGTCTTTTTAGGACAAATAGAAAGAGGAGAACGTTCTCTTAGTCTAAAAACATTATGTAGAATTGTTACTTTTACTGGTGTTTCCACAGATTTTATTTTATTTGGTGATAATACTAATAACTCTACTTTCCATAAGATTAATAGAATTTTATCTAAAAGTTCAGAAGCTAATCTTAAATATTTTTATGAAATAATAAATTGTTCTCATATATTTTTTAAAACTTATAAAGATGACATAGAACAAAAAAATCATGATTCACATTTTTTGACCTTTTAAATCAGTTCTTACATCTCTTATTGGTTTACCTATAAAATTACATAATTTGACGTGGAATGCATTTATAGCTAAAAAATCTGAAGAACTTTCTTAGCCTATAAAAAGTCTTATTAAATTGAGACTCTTTATTTTTATCTCCCAGTTATATTGGTATGACAATTATGTTGATTTCTTACTTTTCATTTCCTTTTTCATGATTATCTTATTTCAATTTCTCTACTAAAGCTAATTCATCTTGTGTCAAATCAAAATTTTGTCCATTGTTTTTTATTAAATTTTGTAATAATTCTATTGTTTTTATATCATTAATGGTTTTCTCAATTGGAGCAATTTGTTTTAATTGTTTTCCTATTTTATTATATTCTTTCTGCATTCCATCAAAATCTTTTTGTTTGAAATAACCTTTCCAATTATTAATATAGTTATTGGTATTCTCAATCACTCTATATTGCTCTTTAAAATTATTTTCTATATTTTTTTCTACATTATTTAATATTACATTTTTACCTTGTTTGATAGTGTTAGATATTGTATTATTAATTAATCCTGCCTCTTTTACTTTATCTATTATTGTATCTAACAAAGAAGACATACCATCAATTATTCCTCCTGACTGTACCGCATTTTGCATTTGAGAAATATTTTCAAATTTACCAGTTACAATACCAATAGCACTTTTCCCTAAATCAATCGCATCATCTATTGTCTTTTTTATACCATCATTTAATCCATAATCTAGCAAATTATTTTTTATATTAATCACCTGATCTTCTACAAATTCTGGCAATATTGCTCTTATACCAACGTCTATTGCTGTATTAATTGTTTTCCCCAATGCCGTCTCTAAAAAGCTTTTCTGCATGTTTTCATTTACTAAATTATTATTTAAATTTATATTGTTATTTTTCTCTAATATTTCCATATTACTTCCTTCTTTCTTTTTTATTTATATAAGTATGATTCATTTCTGATAAAATATATTTACTTTATCTGTCAAAATTTAATTACTAATTAATTTTAAAGTTATATCTATCTATAATTATTTTTACTATATAAAGTTTTACTCATAAGTTTTGTATCGCTTGCTTTTTATTGATAAAATGCCATTTTTAGATTATATGTTAACTGTTTTTATCTGTTTTTTTCTTTCTTTTATTTATAACATTTCTTTTATTTACCTAAGGCTTTAGATATTTTTTACTGCCAATTTTATAATTATTTTCTTCTTGATTTTTCTTTTAAATTGCAACTAATTTTTGAAATCCCTATTTTTTATCAAACGCATGGCTGGTTAAAACTTATCTTAATACTTTCTTGTCATACAAATGACACATTTCTTTTTTTACTATCAAAATATCTATTTAATTTATAACTATCTTTTCCTATATATTTATTAAATTTTAATTTTTTTATTGTTTTTTACTTAAAATTTAATTTTTTTAACTATTTTATATATTTTTTTTCATAAAATTATTCTATAATGTTAAATTTTTTTATATAAATTATTTTTGAATTAGAAACTTTTCTATTCTAATTTCATCTTTCAAAATACTATTTTTCTCAATTATATGTATACTTGATCTTTTAGTATTCTTTTAAATCTGTTTATTTTTCAGCATATATCATCCATTACATTTTATTTTTTGGTAACCAATTTTTCAAAACATTTTTTACATATTATCTTCCAGAAATTTAATTTTTTCTTTATCTTAGTTTTTTTTTTACATTTTAATTCAATTTTAAATTGTAATTATTTTTTTCTTATTAATATTATAATATTTTTTTATATTATTAACTTTATCATTAGGAAAAGTTTACTTATAAATGTTGTTTTGGCATTAATTAATAAAATTTTTTTTATATTTTTCTAGAATAATATGTTTGTAATAAAAATTTTTTTTTATTACTTTTACTTTTATTTTCTATAATTTAATATGCTATTTCCTTTTTTGTTAGAAGCCCCATCTTCTTCCTATTTCGTATTAAAATTTTATTTTAGAAGTTATTTTTTATATTACCTATGTAAACCTATTTTTTCTTTTTTTGATTTCCTCTTTCATCCTTTCTTTTTCCTTTTTACCTAGCATTTCTTGGATTTAATTAGCCTCATAAATAAGATAAAAATGTTTTCTTCTCTATTCTTATATAGCAACTAATTTATACTTTCATCTTGAACGCAATTTCTCATTTAATACTTGTAATCATTCTGTAAAATTTTAATTGATATAGCAAAATTTTGGAGTTTATAATTTAATTTTTTGCATAGAAAAATATAAATGTTACAAAAAATTTTACTTTATTATTTATTAATTTTTTTTTTACAATTTTTTTATTATAAAAATTAGTATTATTATATTCTTTTTTTTTTATATTTTATAAAAATAACAAATTTTATTATAATATTTTAATATAAAACCTCTTTATATTAAATTTTTTTATTCTTTATGCTTATATTTAATAAATTTTTTGTATAATATTTCTGACTTTTTATATTTTTTTAAAGCAAAATTTTTTAGTTCAAACTTTATCTTTTATCTGCTATATGTAAACTGACCACTTCCTTTATTTTCATACAACAATGCCATTTTTCCCGAATTTAACGGTACTTTTCTTTTATCATTTTTATTTCTTTCTTTTTGAAATTGTAACTATTTATATTGCTCCTTTTTATTCACCTTTATATTTATTCTTATTCTTTAATTCTAATTAATTATTATTTTACTCTTTACTCTTATTTTTTTATTTCTATTATCAAATATTTTTAAGATTGATTTTATTATAATAAAATCTCAACATTTTATATAATTAAAATTTATTCTTATTTTTCTTTTGTAAATAATTATTATTTTTCAATAAAAATTAATATATATTATTTTACATCTTAAATTATTTTTTGATTCTAAAATTTATTATTCAAATTTATATTTTTATATCTTTAGAGCTTTTGTTATTTTTATTTTTTAAACTAAAAATATTTATCTAAAAAAACTTTTTCTATTATTTTTCTATACTATATGTATACTTATTTAATACTTATCCTCCTTTTTTATATTATTTCTATTCTTCTTTTATACCTAAGCTTCTTTCTTGTTTTCTATTATCTTTTTGCATTCTTTTTTTTTCTATTTTTTTATCTTTAATGTAACTAATTTTTATTTCTATTTTTCTACTCATTGTATTATATCCTTTACTATTTTTATTACACTTTATAACTAAAAAATTAGCTTTTTAACTTAACCATATTTCTATTTTTCATTTTATTTCTATTAATCATTACTAAAAGAAATAATATTTTTTTATTGTGCTTTTCTTCTTTTTGCTGTTTTTTAATTTAATTCTATTATCTAATAAAATAATACTTTTTTATTTTGTATAATTTTCTTTTTTTATTTATTTTCTTTATTTCTTAATGGAATAATATTTAACTAATTTTTATATTACTTTTTATTCAATTTTTAAATTTTTACTTTAATTATTTTTATTTGCATATTAATTTTTTACTTTTACTTTTTTGGCTTATTTTTCATAAATAATTATTATATATTTTATTCTTTCAAATCTTATTATTAAAATAAATTATTATTACTTCAAAGTTTTTTATTTTCTCGATTTTTATTTCTAACCTTTTTATTTTATTTTCCTTTTTTTTCACAAATTCTTGACTTACCTCTTTACTCTTTTTTACTATTTTTATCTTTACTATATGTAAACCTTTTGGGCCCTTTGTTTTTTATTATAAAATCTTTGATTTTTCTTTTATGCCTAGCATTATCTCCTTTCTTTATTCTTATTTCTTATAAGATTTCTTTCTCTTTTTAATTCTTTTTATTGTAACTGTTTTAATCAACCTATTTTCTCTCTTATTTTTAAAGATATAATCTTCTTTTCTTTTAATTTTTTCTTTCTTATATGAAAAATATTGTTTCTTCTTATTACATTTTTTTGTATCTTTATTCTATTTTTATAGATAACATTTTATTTTTGTTATATTCTTTTATCACTATTTTTCTTTACCATTTTTAATATTTAATTTTATTTTTGCTTTCTTATTTTTTATTTATTTTGTTTTACTTATTTTTTTAGTAAGATTTATTTCATTTTCGATTTAATTA
>CANPNZ010000029.1 GCA_947575605.1 uncultured Clostridium sp. | reverse complement strand
CATATTTTACGCCCAGACGTGGGAGCTAATCTTACCAAAAAAACCGAAACTTAAATTTTATACTTATGTTGCAAAAAAGCAAAAGTTAGCATATAATTTAGCAAAAGAAAAACAAAATGTTAGGAAAATAACATTTACTTAAATTCATATTAAAAAGGAAGAAGGTAAAATGAAAAACTTAAAACTAAAAGAAATACTAGAAGTAACCAAAGGAGAATTAATACAAGGAAATCCAGAATTTATTTGTAAAAGCTTTTCAAAAGACACAAGAACCATTCAAAAAGGAGATACCTACATAGCCATCAAAGGAGAAAAATTTGATGGAAACTTATTTTGGCAACAAGCCCTAGAAAAAGGGGCAGAATGTGTCATTGTTTCTGATATAGAATACAAATCAAAAGATTTAGAAAAATACAAAGATAAAAACATTATAAAAGTAGAAAATACCCTAGAAGCTTTATACAGCATAGCAAAATTAAAAAGAAGTTTTTATGCCATTCCTGTGATAGCCATTACAGGAAGTGTAGGAAAAACAAGCACAAAAGACATCGTTGCCAACGTCGTATCTCAGAAATATAGGACACTAAAAACCATCGGAAACAATAATAATAATATTGGATTACCTTTTACCATACTAAACTTACAAGACGAAGAAGCTATGGTGCTAGAAATGGGAATGAATCATTTAGGAGAAATTAGTCTATTAACCAGTATTGCCAAACCTACTATTTGTATTATTACCAATATAGGAACATCACACATTGGAAATTTAGGGTCAAGAGAAAACATATTAAAAGCAAAACTAGAAATATTAGAAGGAACAGAAAATCCAACCATCCTTATCAACAATGATAATGATTTATTACATAAGTGGCAAGAGGAAAACAAAGGAAATGGAAAAATAATCACTTATGGTATTCATGAACCAAGTCAATTGAATGCAAAAAACATTCAATTAAAAGATAATAGTAGTGAATTTGTATGCTATTCTCAAAAAGGCAACATAAAAGTAGAGGTGCCAGTTGGAGGAGAACATTTTATATTAAATGCTCTTTGTGCAATTGGTGTAGGAAAAGCATTAGAGATAGAAGACCATAAGATAATAAAAGGTATCCATGAATTTGAATTAACCAAAAAAAGAATGGATATAACTGAAATAAAAGGTAACATAAAAATAATAAATGATGCTTATAATGCAAGCCTAGAATCCATAGAAGCTAGTTTAAAATATATGACAGAATTTAAAAATAACAGAAAAATAGCTGTATTAGGGGACATATTAGAATTAGGAGAATACGCACAAAAAATACATAAACAAGTAGGAGAAATGGTATATCAAAATAAAATAGATGTACTAATAGGTAGTGGAAAAAATACAAAATATATGGTAGAACAAGCCAAAAAGATAGGAATGTTACCCAATCAGATTTATTATTTTGAAAACAAAGAAGAAATACTACATAAATTAGTACAAATGGTAAAACCAGGAGATGTTATTTTATGCAAAGCATCCAATGGTATGAGGTTTTTTGAACTAGCAGAAGAACTGCAAAAAAAATTAAAAGAAAGGTGTTGAAAATATGTCAAAAACAAAATTAGGAATTATCTTTGGAGGGATGTCAACAGAAAATGAGGTGTCAGTTGTATCTGCCAATTCAATTTTAACAAATATCGATCCAGAAAAATACGAGATATATCCCATTTATATTGGAAAAGATGGGATTTGGTATCAATGTGAAAATATACAAAAGAAACGAGAATTAGGAGAAGAGGTAGGTAACAAAGAAAAAATACCAAATGTTATGGAATATTTAAAAAATTTAGACGTTCTATTTCCTGTATTACATGGTTTATATGGAGAAGATGGAACCATACAAGGTCTTTTTAGATTAATTAAAAAACCATTTGTAGGGTGTGGTGTGTTAGCATCTAGTGTTGGAATGGATAAAGTATATACAAAAATTGTTTTTGATAAAGCAGGGTTAAAACAGGCTAAATATGAATATATTAGAAAATATAAAGAACATTATATTTATGTCGACAATTATTTTAATGAGGAAATATTAAATTTAGAAGAAGTAACAGAAAAAATAGCAAACAATTTAAAATTTCCAGTATTTATCAAACCATCTAATTCAGGTTCTAGTGTGGGAGTCAATAAAGCAAAAAACAAAGAAGAATTAAAAAAATATGTAGAACAAGCAGCAGAATTTGACTCTAAAATTTTGATTGAAGAAGGAATTGAGGGAAAAGAAGTAGAATGCGCGGTACTTGGGAATGAAGAAGTTGTAGCTTCTTGTGTAGGTGAGATAAAACCAGCAGAAGAATTTTATAGTTATGATGCTAAATATAAAAATCAAGAATCAAGAACAGAAATACCAGCTAACATTCCAGAAAAAATAGCAAATGAAATTAGAAAGCAAGCCATCAAAGCTTTCAAGGCAATTGATGGAAAAGGATTATCCAGAGTAGATTTCTTTATTGAAAAAGAAACCAATCAAATTTATATTAATGAAATTAATACCTTACCAGGATTTACCAATATTAGTATGTACCCAATGTTATGGGAAGCAAGTGGAATTGGTTATCAAGAATTATTAACTAAATTAATTGAGTTAGGTAAAAAAAATCCATAAAACTATGGATTTTTTTTCTATTTGTGATATAATAGGCTTACTTAATTCCGTAATAGGAGGATGTTAGAAATGATTTTCAAAAATTATTATAAAATATTAGATTTAGAAACAAGCCATGTTTCAATCGAAGAGATAAAAGATGCGTATCGAGCAGCCGCTAAAAAATATCATCCAGACTTAAATGTAGGGGATGAATTAGCAGAAGAAAGAATAAAAGATATCAATGAAGCCTATAAAGTATTATCGGTTCCATCTACCAAAAGAAAATACGATAGAACTTGGAATTCTCGTTTTGGTAAAAATGAAAAAGCACTTTCTGGAAAAGGAGAAAAAGGAACAATTCTCACCATGTTTTTAGGTAATATAGAGGGAGAGAAAGAAACGCAAACACAATCCAAGAAGATAGCAAAAGGTGAAAATATTGAAACAGAAATTAATATTAGCGTACAAGAAGCCTTTTATGGGATGGAAAAAATGATATCCTTGAGAATGGCAGAAGGCAAAATAAAAAATATAGTAGTTACCATACCACAAGGAATCGGTAATGGAGAGAAGATTCGATTAATCGGACAAGGTAAGTCAGGAGAAAACGGTGGAAAGAACGGAGATTTATTAATAAAAATCAAGATAGAGGATAGTAAAACATTTCGATTAAAGGGAAATGATTTATATACAGACTTATTATTGACACCATGGGAAGCAGCATTAGGGGTAAAAACGAAAGTAGCGTCTATGGACGATGAAACACAAATATATATACCACAGGGAATTCAAACAGGAGAAAGAATTAAAATTCCGGGAAAAGGTTATAAAGATAGTCATGGGGTAAAAGGAGACTTAATAGCTGAAATTAAAGTAGTAGTACCAAAGCAACTGACAAAGCAAGAAAAAGAAATCTATAAAAAATTAAAAGAAATATCTAAATTTAATCCTAGAAAAGAGCAAATATCATAATTTACATAAAAATAATATTGACAAAATGGCGATTTTCCGCTATAATTAATTATAGTGTTGTAACAAAAGATGAACTATGGATTAAGAAACATAGAAACGGAGGAATAAAAAATGGATACTATACAAGGCAAACACTTTAGTATAACAGATCCAGAAGGAGTAAAAACAGTAATATATGAAATTAATGAAACAGAAAAAGAATACCAAAAGGATTCCCCTAAATTTACTGTTGAAAGATTAGAATATACAGAAGAATTAGTTGGGCAGTATAAAAAGAAAACATTCTATATAGATAAGCCCAAAAAAGAGGGGAACAAATTAGTTATTTTATCCTTTGGAGAGGATAAAGTAGTAATTAACAATGGACTTTTAGATGAAAACAAGGTACGAATATCAAAAAAGCCAATGCCTTATAAATTTGAAACCATATATTCAGAAAAAAAAGAAGAATATAAAGATGTTAATTACACACCTAATTTAAAGAGACCTATATCAATTATTGACCCAGAAACCACAGAAGAAATAAAACCGACACTTTATTTTGATGAACAAACAAATGAGGTGAAAGGAAAATGTAGATTAGAACCATATAAATCTTATTTTGTATTTGAAATAAGAGAAGAAAATGGAAATATTAATTTGGTAGGGGGAAGCCCTAGAATTACAGATTAATGAGGAGGGATAGAAATGGCAAAATTAGAATGGCCACCAGAAAAAACTTTTAAATATGTATTTGATAAAAACTTAGAATTAGAAATACCTGTTGCAGATACAATAATAGAAAAAGGTGGAGATTATAGAGAAGAAAGATAACTCTATTATTACACAAAAGAGTAGGTGAAAATTATGAACTACAAAATAGAAGGAGCCATTAGAAAAAATAGAAAAAACTTTATCGTATTTGGAATACTATGGGTATTTATAGCCATAGTATTTGTTTCGCCGTTCGCGTATAGTTCGCACATGGCAGGGTTAGAAGGAAAAATGGATTTAGAAGTATTTTTTGACACTTTTGGAAAATCTATGGCAAGTCCTTTTGCCACCTTAGGAAATGTATTCTCACAAGGGGCAAGTGGAACCTATTTTTCAACCTTGTTAGTCGTTACCATATTTTATTCTGTATTTTTCTTTATAGGATTTGTACGCACAGCACCAAAAAATGAATATACAGACATAGAACATGGATCCAGTGATTGGAGCCAAAGAGGAGAACAATACCAAATATTAAGTAGAAATAAAGGAATTATATTAGCAGAAGACAATTACTTACCAGTCGACAAACGAGGAAATGTCAATGTGTTAGTAGTAGGACGGATCAGGTTCTGGTAAATCTGCTTCTTATTCTATACCAAATGCGTATCAATGTTTAGGATCTTATGTTTTTACCGATCCAAAAGGAGAACTATATGATCGAACAGCAGGATATTTAAAAGAACAAGGATATGAAATCAAAGTATTAAACTTAGTAAGACCACAATATAGTGATGGATACAATCCATTAATGCACATCTCATCTGAATTAGATGTTGACGTAATAGCCAATACCGTAGTAAAAGGACAAAAATCCGAAAATAGTTCAACATCGGATCCCTATTGGGATGACATGGCGGAAATGTTATTAAAAGCATTAATTTATTATTTAATTGCCACCAGACCAGAAGAAGAACAGAACTTAGCAAGTTGTGCCGAATTAGTTAGAGCAGCTAACAATAAAGGTGGAAGTAACTTATTAACAGAATTAATCAGTCAATTGCCATATGACCATCCAGCTAGAATGTATTATAAATCAATAGAAATTGCACCAGAAAAGACATATGGATCTATCCTAAGTTCCTTACAATCTAAATTAGGTAAATTCGACTCAAAAGAAATAGCGGAGCTAACCTCAACCGATACCATAGACTTTGAAGAAATTGGAAACAAAAAAACAGCGGTATATGTTATATCATCAGACACACACACAGCCTATGACTTTTTATTAACCATATTCTTTGCTCAAATGATACAACAACTGTATGATCATGCAGACCGCAATGGAGGTCAACTGAACGTACCAACATTCTTTATCCTAGATGAGTTTGCTAACATAGGAAAAATACCTGACTTTGATAAAAAAATATCAACATCAAGAAGTAGAAAAATCTCATTTAGTGTTATTTTACAAAATATCGATCAATTAGAAGCGGTTTATGAAAAATCCTATGAAACCATCATGGGTAACTGTGACACACATGTATTTTTAGGAAGTAACTCTTATAAAACCGTAGAATATTTTTCAAAAGCGTTAGGAGAAAAAACCATAGGAAGAGATAGTATATCGATCAATAGAGACAGACAAAACTGGAAAACGGGAAAATCGGTATCTGACCAAGTAATGGCGAGGGCTTTAATGACGCCAGATGAACTTCGTAGAATGGATAATGACGAATGTATTATATATGAAAAAGGAATTAAACCAGTAAAGGCACAAAAATTTTATTACTTCAAGCATCCGATGGCAAAGAAAATGGCACCATTTGAAATTAGCCATAATGACATTGGAGAGAAAGATAGGGGAGTATGGAGAAAATACAATCCATATAATCCATATGTAGAAGAAAAAGACGAAAAAGCAGTAGAAAATTTAAATATAGAATCATTAGATGATTTATTTGAAGATGAATTATCCTCACCAAAAAAGGAAGAAGTTAAAAGTGAGAATTCATTAGGTATTGATTCTATGGGATTAAAACAACAACCAGAACAAAATAGTAATACAACGCCTACATTAGACTTAAATAACTTTCAAGATAATGAGGCACCAATGCTACCACAAGATAATGAAGAAGATGATATTTATGATTTACAAAAAGAATTGGAAGCCAAATTTGATGAACTATTTGGACCAATGGATAGTGAATAGAATGTGCCACTGGGGACGGACCTTTTTGGCAAATTTTGAAATTAAATAAAATAAATATAAAAAATTAAAAAGTTTCTTGTTCAAGCTAATTTTCATAGAAATTTTAAATTCATGATATGGCACCCTTCCACGTCAAGCGTGAACACTTTCCATATCATGAATTAACAATTTCTACTTCAATTACTTTCAAGCAAAACTTTTTAATTTTTTATTATTTATTATTAAGAATTAATAGTTTGCCAAAAAGGTCCGTCCCCAGTGGCACAGTGGCAACGGAACAGGTAGCAAAATGAATCAAGAAAATATCATCTTGAGAGTAAGGCAAATTCTCGAAGAGAAGGGATTGGACCAAAAACAATTTAGAGTAGAATTGATAACGGATGAATGCGTAAGGGTGGTTGATACTCATAACTCATTAACAGTAGAAGAAAGGCGGCAGCTAAGCCTGAAAATAGAAGATGAGGTAGACATAGCCAATGCACTTGTAATCCATCAAATCTGATGTGAAGTTTTCAATCCAAAGTAATGTCAAGTAATTAAGGGAAGGGAAGAAGTTTTTCTATAAAGTTTCTTCCCTTTTCTTTTTTTTAAGTACGAAAACTTTTTCGCAAAACTATTGCAAAAAAGGTCTAAATATAGTAAAATACAGAAAGAATAAAAAGAAGGAGAAAAAAATGAAATTTGTACATATAGCAGACATACATTTTGATAGTCCATTTGTAAAGCTATCAGACAAAAACATACTAGGGGACTTAAGACGTTTACAACAGCGTAAGATATTTAAAAAAGTAATTGAATACATCAAACAAAATGACATAGAATATTTATTCATAGCAGGAGACTTATATGAGAACAAATACGTAAAATTATCAACCATTGAATATATCAATAACCTATTTAAAGAAATACCCAATACGAAAATATTCATAAGTCCAGGAAACCATGATCCGTATATAAAAGATTCATATTATAACAAATTTAAGTGGAACGAAAACGTTAAAATATTTCAAGCTAAAATAGAAAAAATAGAAAACGAAGAAGTAGCCATATATGGTTATGGATTTGACGATTTTTATTGTACTGATTGTGGAATGGAGACATTAGAAATAGAGGATTTGAATAAAATCAACCTATTAGTCATACATGGTACATTAGATGGAGCATCCATTGAAGAAAAGCAATACAATTCTATGACAAGAAAAATGTTGCAAGAAAAGAAATTTGATTATATAGCATTAGGGCATATCCACAAATTAGATTATAGTAGTAATATGGTATATCCGGGATCGACAGCTTCTTTAGGATTTGATGAATTAGGAGAACATGGAATGATCGTAGGAGAAATAACAAAAGAAAACTTACAACTAGAATTTGTTGCCTTAGACGAAGAAAAATTCAAAGAAATAGAAATAGATGTAACAGAGCTAATCGCTAAAGAGGAGTTAATTGAAAGGATAAATCAATTAGAAATAGAAAACAATGAATATATCAAAATAATATTAGTGGGAAGTAGAAATTTTGAAATCAATAAATATGAATTATTAAAATATATAGAAAATGAAAGAATTATAAAAATAAAAGACAAAACAAAAATAGCATACAATTTAACAAAAATAGCAAATGAAAACACATTAAAAGGTTTATTTGCCAAAGAAATGCTTGAAAAGCTAAAGCAAACGCAAGAAATAGAAGAAAAAGAACTCATAGAAAAAGCAATAGAAATAGGACTAGAAGCACTATCCTAATTTTTTAGATAGCTTAGCTGTGCAAGCATTAGATGAGCTTACAGATAAGTAAAATCTTAGGTACGCTAAGGTCAAAAAACATGATAAGAGAGGAGAAAACCTTTGAAAATTAACAAATTAAAAATAAATGCTTATGGAAAATTAAAAGAAAAAGAAATAGAATTTAAAAATAATATCAATATTATTTATGGAAAAAATGAAACAGGAAAATCAACCTTATTAAATTTTATTACCAATTCTTTTTATGGTATTTCAAAAAATAAAAATGGAAAAGAAATATCGGATTTTGAGAAATATATGCCATGGGTAGGAGATGACTTTTCAGGGAAGATAGAATATGAATTAGACAATGAAGAAAAATTTGAGGTATTCCGAAATTTTAAAAAGAAAAACCCGAAAATATTTAATGAAAAAATGGAGGACATTTCAAAAGAATTTAATATTGATAAAAATCGAGGAAATGAATTTTTTTATGAACAAACAAAAGTAGATGAAGCATTATTTTTATCTACCATATTAATGAACCAGCAGGCAGTAAAATTGGAAAAACAAGAACAAAATGTATTGATTCAAAAGGTTGCAAATTTAGTAGGAACAGGAGAAGATAATGTATCCTATAAAAGGGCAATAGATAGAATTAATAGACGTATATTAGATGAAATAGGGACAGAAAGATCTAGGGAGAAGCCAATTAATAGAATCAGTAAAAAAATTGCAGAATTGGAAGAAAAAAAGGAAGAACTACAAAAAAGTGTAGACATAAAGTATAGAATAGAAGAAGAAAAAAATAATTTAGCACAAGAAATAAAAGAGCTAGAAAGCGAAAATAAAATCTTGAAAGAAAAAAAATTAAAGCAGGAAAATGAGAAAATAGAAAATGAAAAAATAAATTTAAAAGTAAATTTAAAAAATCAAAATGATGAAAAAATAAATAATATAAAAAATAAAATAAATGAAATAAATTTAAAAAATAAAAATATTTTTGAACAAAATAAAAAAATAAATTCGAAAAAAAATGAATTAAATAAAAAATTAATTATTATTTTTTTAATTATTATTTTGGTTAATATTTTTCAATTTATTTTTATTAAAAATAAATATTTCAATTTTATTTTTCTTCTTACAGTGCCAATGGATTTAATTTTTTCTTTATTTTTTAAAAATAAGATAAAAAGGGAAGAAATAAATGTAAAAAATAACATAGAAAAAATAAATTCAGAAATAAAACAATTAAATTTTGAAATTAATTTATTAGAAAAAAATAATAATGAAATAGAAAAAGAAATAAATTCTAATAAAATAGAAAAAAATAAAAAAAATGATTTAGAAAAGATTAATTTGGAAATACAAAATTTAGAAAGCGAAATAAAAAATAAAAAAATAGAATTACATACTTTGCAATTAGATTACAAAAACATAGAACCAAAATTAGAAAACATGGCTGAGATAGAAGAAAATCTGATTAACCATAAAGAAAAGATGGTAAACCTAAGAGGGTTAGAAAAAAGTATGAATTTAGCAAAGGACGTTTTAGAGGATTCCTATCATAAAATGAAAAATACGGTAACCCCTAAGTTTACAGACAAGTTATCAGAAACCATAGCCCAAATTACAAACGAAAAATATGCAAAAGTTAGACTAAATGATGACACAGGATTAGTCGTGGAATTAGAAAATGGAAATTACATACCAGCTTCAAGATTAAGTATAGGAACGATCGATCAACTATACTTTTCATTAAGATTAGCGATGGTAGAAGAATTGTCAGAAGAAAAAATGCCAATTATTTTAGATGAGGTATTTGCTTATTATGATACAGAAAGATTAAAAAATATTTTAACATATATGGCAAATCGATTTGGTAATAACCAAATCATGATTTTTACTTGTACCAATCGAGAAAAAGAAATATTAGAAGAATTAAATATAAAATTTAATTTCGTAGAAATATAAAATACAGCGTTCTTTTTAAGTTTCGGTTTTTTTGGTAAGATTAGCTCCCACGTCTGGGTCTAAAATATGGTTATTTTGAATAAATGATGAATGTGACCAGAATAAGATTAGGAATTCTTAATAATTTTACGGTAAGAGTTCAAGCTTGTCTTGGAAAGGACCCGTAAAATTATATTAGAATTCCTTGAATTATGAAGGAAGCCGAAGAATTTATGAAAAATAACCATATTTTAGACCCAGACGTGGGAGCTAATCTTACCAAAAAAACTGAAACTTAAAAGCGTTCTTCTATTGAACTAATGGAAAAAATGTAGTATAATACGAAAAGCAAAATTAAGAAGGAGAAAGATTATGTTTGAAAAATTAGAAGCCGTAGAAAAAAGGTATGAGGAGCTAACAAAACTAATAGCAGATCCAGAAATAATAGCGAACCAAGCAGAATGGCAGAAATTAATGAAAGAACATGCAAGTATAGAAGAAATCGTATTAAAATTTAGAGAATATAAAAAAGTAAAAGAAGCTATGATAGAAGCAGAAGAATTAATGCAAGATCCAGAAATGAAAGAATTAGCAGAAGCAGAATACTATGAATCAAAAGAAAACTTACCAAAGATCGAAGAAGAATTAAAAATTTTATTAATTCCAAAAGACCCAGACGACGACAAAAACATCATGTGTGAAATAAGAGCAGGAGCAGGAGGAGAAGAAGCAGCACTATTTGCTGGAACACTATTTAGAATGTATACCATGTATGCAGAAAAAAAGCATTGGAAATTAGAAGTATTAAATGAAAACGAAACAGGATTAGGTGGTTATAAAGAAATATCTTTTATGATTACAGGAAAAGGAGTTTATAGCCGATTAAAATTCGAAAGTGGAGTTCATAGAGTACAAAGAGTTCCTGACACAGAAAGCAGTGGGAGAATCCATACATCAACAGCAACCGTAGCGGTATTACCAGTAGTAGAAGATGTAGAAATAGAAATCAACCCTTCTGACATAAAAATGGAAGTATTTAGAGCTTCTGGGGCAGGAGGACAACATATCAATAAAACCTCATCAGCCGTAAGATTAATTCATGAGCCAACAGGAATTGTAGTAGAATGTCAAACAGAAAGATCACAATTTCAAAATAAAGACAATGCTATGAAAATGCTTAGAACTAAAATATATGAAATTGAGAAAGAAAAGCAGGATAGCGAAATTGCAAATAGCAGAAAAGTACAAGTAGGTTCAGGAGATAGAAGCGAAAAGATAAGAACATATAACTATCCACAAGGAAGAATTACCGATCACAGAATAGGAATGAGTATTTATCAAATGGAAAATTTCCTAAATGGAGATATAGATGAAATGATTGATAATTTAATAGCAGCAGATAGAGCAGAAAGATTAAAAGGTGAAGAAGATTAATAATAATTGGTATTAGCGTTGTCAAATTTCGGTTTTAAAAAATAGGCATATTTACAGATTAGAAAGTACCTCAAATATTAAAGGAAAATTAATATTTGAGGTATTTTCGCATAAAATAGGAACCTTCCCAATAAACTAAAATAAAAAGGAAAAGGAGAAGTCTTCATGGAAGGAATTATAAAAACAACTATTTTGGGCCTATTTTTTGGAACATTTGGAACTACCTTAGGAGGAATTTTAGGAGTTATTATGAAAAAACGCTCTAATAAATTTTTAAGTTTTATACTAGCTTTTGCTTCTGGCCTAATGATGGCAGTCATATGTTTTGACTTAATACCAGAAGCTTTAGGAATAAGTACCATTTCTAATGTAGTAATAGGAATTGTAGTAGGAATTATAGCCATGATATTTTGTGATCTGTTAGTAGAAAAGAAATTTAATCAAAAAGTAGAACGAAAAAGAGAAAACAATGCTTTACTAAAAACAGGAATTATTGTATCCATTGGGTTAGCGATTCACAATTTTCCAGAAGGATTAGCCATTCGGTTCTGGTTTTGAAGCGTCCATGAAGCTAGGTTTAAGTTTAGCTTTAGCCATTTGTTTACACGATATACCAGAAGGAAGATGCCAAAGTAGACACCAAGTGAAATATGATTGATAAAGTGATTTGAATTCAAGTTAAATAAAAAAGAAATCACATACTTTATTAATAAAAAATTAGTGA
The DNA here is from genome assembly GCA_947575605.1 of uncultured Clostridium sp. Classification (GTDB taxonomy): domain Bacteria; phylum Bacillota; class Clostridia; order TANB77; family CAG-508; genus CAG-269. The sequence goes on along the minus strand of CANPNZ010000029.1, from coordinate 2,880 downwards.
AGTATGTATTTTTTTGTTTAAAATAATTACTCAAATGAAGAATTTTTTTGTTAAATAGTATCAAATTTTTGATAATTTGTAAAGTAACAAAATTTGATAGGTATCAAAATGAGCAAATCATTGAAAACAAAAGAGTTTAGGATATTGATTTGATAGTTTTGTGAGTGGAGGTAAGTAGGCGATAGCGTATGCTATCGAATATCTTACCAAAAGGGACAATTTAGTGATAAACTTATTAATTTTTTTATGATGATAAGGTAGATAAAATTTTGGTATGTCTCTTTATTTTTTTATTTAATTTATGCTATAATCATATTGACTAATAGTAATTTGTAGGGAGGAATTTATATATGAATAAAACAGCATGGATATTTTCATATAAACTTAAAAAAGGTGTAAGTGAAGAGGAATTTGTAAAATTAACGCAAAAATTACATGATGAAATTATTTCTAAAGCAAAGGGATTTATCTCTTGGGAGCATTACTTACAAGGTAATATCTGGACTGATTTTGTTCTTTGGGAAACGGAAGAAGATGCAAATAATGCAACAACAATTGGGAAAGGTAAAGAAGTAACGAATAATTTTTATGCTTGTATTCAAATGAATACTTGTAGAGCTTTAATTTCAAAATTAATAAAAAAGTATTAGATATACAACTTAAAATTAGAAAGATGAGGTAAAATTATGGTGCATTTAGTATATTGTGATGATAAATCAAAAGAATTAAATAAGATTATAGATGGTAGTAAAACAATGATTATAAGAGGTGCAGCAGGAAGAAAAATACCACATAGTAGAGTATTTAAAGACGAAACACTTTATTTTATGGAAAAAGGAACAAAAAAGATTACAGCAAAAGCAGTTGTAACAGATGTTCAAAACTATGTAAAGCTAAGTGATGAAGAAATAACAAAAACTATTGAAGATAATAATAGTAAATTACAACTAACTGATAAGCAAAAAGAAAGATGGCACAAAAAATGTTTGTGTTTAGTTGAATTTAAAGATGTAGGAGAAATTACAGCATTAGATTTTGACCATCAAGGAAATATGGATGATTGGTTAATTATTGAAAAAATAGAAGATGTAGTTGTAGGAACAAGTATTCCTTATAATTATGAAAAATCAAAATTTTAAGGTGGTATAAATATGGCAATGTGGAACGCTTGGCGAGGATGTAAGAAATGTAGTGATGGTTGTTTACATTGCTATATTCATAAAGGAGATTTTAAAAGAAAAGTAGATACAAATGAAATTATAAAAACAAAAGACTTTGAAAAGCCAATAGAGAAATTAAAAAATGGCAATTATAAAATGAAATCTGGAATTGTTTATTTATGTTTTTCTACAGATTTTCTTATTGAAGAAGCAGACGAGTGGAGAAATGACTGTTGGAAAATGATTAAAGAAAGGCAGGACTGTACTTTTCTGTTTCTAACAAAAAGAATTGATAGATTTATGAAATGTATTCCAAATGACTGGAATGATGGATATGATAATGTAGTTGTATGTTGTACTATTGAAAATCAAAAAAATGCTGATTATAAGTTATCAATTTTTAAAGATTTACCAATAAAACATAAATGTATAACAGCACAGCCATTATTAGAGAAAATATATATAGAAAAATATCTTGATAATATAGAACTTGTAGTAGTTGGTGGAGAATCTGATATAAATGCTAGAATATTTGATTATTCGTGGGCTTTAGATATTAGAGAGCAATGTATAAGAAAAGAGGTTAGTTTTGAATTTAGACAATGTGGAACTTATACAATAAAAGATGGAAAACAATATAAAATACAAACAAAGGATTTGTGTAAGCAAGCAAAATTAGCCAATATTGATTATAAAAGTATTCGCTAAATTACAATAAATAGAGGAGATTTATATGAGTGAAATTATAATATATGGTTCTCAATATGGAACAACAAGAATGTATGCAGAGGAATTATCAAAAATAACTAAAATACAAGCAATATCGTTTGAAGAAATAAAAGATATAAATAAGTATGATAAAATTATTTATCTAGGTGGACTTTATGCAGGTGGAGTTTTAGGAATGGCTAAAACTTTCAAAAAAATATCTAATTATGGAAATAAGAAAATAATAATTGCAACAGTTGGATTAGCAGACCCTATGGATATAGAAAATACAAGTAATATAGAAAATGGTATGAAAAGACAACTTTCAAATGAAATATATGAAAAAGCATCTATTTATCATTTAAGAGGTGGAATAGATTATTCAAAATTAAATTTTGCTCATAAAACAATGATGAGTTTACTTTATAAAAAAGCAAAAGGACTACCAGAAGAAAAGAAAACAGCAGAAGTTAAAGCAATGATAGATACTTATAATCAAAAAGTTAATTTTGTTGATTTTTCTAGTTTAGAAAGTATCATTAAAGAAATTTAAAAGTAACTGCAAAATTACAATTTGGAAGGAGTTAGAATTATGAGAGATGCAGAAAAAACTATTGGAAATATGATAGACAAGCAAAGTATTTGCTATATAAGTTCTATTGATAAAGAGGGATTCCCTAATACCAAAGCAATGCTAAAACCTAGAAAAAGAAATGGAATAAAGGAAATTTATTTTTCAACAAATACATCTTCATTAAAAGTACAATCATTTAAGAGTAATCCAAAGGCTTGTGTTTATTTTTGTGATAAAAGATTTTATAGAGGAATAATGCTTAAAGGAACAGTAGAAGTTTTAGAAGATAAAGAATCAAAAGAAATGATATGGCAATTTGGAGATACAATGTATTATAAAAAAGGTGTAACAGATCCAGATTACTGTGTATTGAAGTTTACTTCTATTTCAGCAAGATATTATAGTAATTTTAAATCAGAAGATATAGAAATATAACAA
>CANPNZ010000028.1 GCA_947575605.1 uncultured Clostridium sp. | reverse complement strand
ATCTCACTTTGTTCGATTGCATAAGTTATCCGTAACTCGCTTCGCTCGAACGGCTCTTTTATTGTTTACAATCTCACTTTGTTCGATTGCATAAGTTATCCGTAACTCGCTTCGCTCGAACGGCTAACTTAAAACGAAGCAAAAGTAGTATATTGCACATTTTTGTTAAAGACTACAAGCTGAAGGCGTACATAAGTACGTCGAAGTTTGTAATCTTTGGCAAAAATGCGCAAGATGCTGCTTTTCATTCGTTTTACCTTTTAATCTCTTCCATAATATACACCTCTATCATGTCGCCTTCTTTAATGTCATTGTAATCTTCAATTTGGATTCCACACTCAAAACCTTTGCCCACTTCTTTTACTTCATCTTTGAATCTCTTTAATGTTGCTAATTGTCCATCATGAATGACTACATTTTCACGTATCACCCTAACGCCTGCATTTCTTTCTACTTTTCCGCTTAGTACATAAGCACCCGCAATGGTTCCTACATTTGATATTTTAAAGGTTTGTCTTACTTCCACATTACCAATAACTTTTTCTTCAAATTCTGGATCTAACATTCCCTTCATAGCTGCTTCGACATCTTCGATTGCTTGATAAATAATAGAGTATTGCTTAATTTCTACTTCATCTTTTTCTGCCATTTCTTTTGCCATATTATCTGGTCTTACGTTAAAGGCAATGATAATAGCATTGGATACTTTGGCAAGTGTAACATCTGATTGATTAACCGCTCCAGCTGCTGCGTGAATTACTTTGACCCTAACTTCTTCATTAGCTAGTTTCTCTAATGATTGTTTTACGGCTTCTACTGATCCTTGTACATCTGCCTTGACAATTAGATTTAATACTTTTAGTTTTCCTTCTTCCATTTGGCTAAATAAGTTATCTAATGTAACTTTTGTATTGGCATTAATTGCTTTTTCTCTTTCTTGACGTTTTCTCTTTTCGATTAGATGTTTTGCCATTTTTTCATTTTTTACTTCATAGAAAGTGTCTCCTGCTGATGGTACTTCTGTAAGTCCCATGATTTCTACTGGTGTAGAAGGACCTGCTGCTTTTACACTTTTGCCTTTATCATCTTTCATAGCCCTAATTCTACCAATGGATGAACCTACTACAATGGTGTCGCCTACATCTAAAGTTCCTCTTTGTACCAACATAGTAGCAATAGCTCCTTTGGTCTTATCCAATCTTGCTTCAATTACGGTTCCTTTAGATTGTTTATTAGGATTTGCTTTTAGTTCTAATACATCGGCTTCTAATAATACCATTTCTAATAATTGGTCTATATTTTCATTTTTCTTAGCAGAAATTGGAACATAAATGGTATCTCCACCCCATTCTTCTGGTACTAACTCATAGGCCATTAATTCTTGTTTTACTTTATCCATATTAGCATCTGGTAAATCCATTTTATTAACAGCTACAATGATTGGTATTTCGGCTGATTTAGCATGGTTGATAGCTTCTATGGTTTGTGGTTTTACACCATCATTGGCTGCTACTACTAAAATGGCAATATCGGTTATTTGTGCCCCTCTTGCTCTCATAGCTGTGAAAGCTTCATGACCTGGCGTATCTAAGAAGGTGATTTCTCTGTCTTTTACTTTTACTTTATACGCACCAATGGCTTGGGTAATTCCTCCTGCTTCTCCTTCGATTACATTGGTTTTTCTAACCGCATCTAAAAGCGACGTCTTTCCATGATCGACGTGTCCCATTACGACGATAACTGGTGGTCTTGTCTCTAACTCTTCTTCTCTATCTTCTGAATCATCAAATAAGATGTCTTCTTCTGTTACTGTCTCTTTTTTCGTTGCATTGATTCCAAATTCTTGTGCAATTAGAAACGCAGTATCAAAGTCGACTTCATTGTTAATACTTGCCATAATTCCATAGCCTAACAATTTTTTAATAACTTCTGCTGTTGTCTTTTTGATTTCAGCAGCGAAGTCTTTTACCGTAATGGTTTCTGGAATTTCTATTTCTGTTAATTGGAAGATTTTTTGTTTATTTCTTTCTTCTTGATTTTTCGTATTTCTCTTCTTTCCTCTTCTTCCACGCTCTGTTGTTAAATCATAATAATCCAACATTCCGCCATCTTGTTCATCAAACATATTAGATAAGCGATTCGCTGTTTTTAAAGTTTTTAATTTTCCTTCATCAAAATTACTTTCTGTGTTATTTCTTCTGGTTTTATTTTTCTTATTTTTATTATCATCAAATTTATTATTTTTTTGTTTGTCCATTCCTCTATTGTATTCTCTTACATTTTCTTTTTCGCCCGTTTCTACTGCCATAATATTTTTGATATTTTTCTCGATTCCTTTTTCGTCTAATGGTCTTCTTCCAAATCTTTCTCCATTATTTCTATTATTGTTGAATCGATTATTACCACCATTATTGTTGTTATTATAATGGTTATTTCCTCTATTATCATTATTATGGTTTCTATTAAAATTATTATTCCTATTATTATTGTTGTTTTGATTTCTATTTCTATTATTGTTGTTATTATAGTTATTACGATTATTGTTTCTATTATCTCTATTTTCTCTGTTGGCTGTATTGGTATTGTTGAATGTTTTTTCTTTTGGTTTTACATTTGCCTTTGGTGCTACTGATTCTGTTTTAATTGGCTGTACATTTTCCTCTTTTACTTCTTCTGATTGCTTTGTGTCTACTTGTTTAACCTCTTCTATCTTTGGCTCTTTCTTTTCTTCTACTGCTGGTTCAACAGGTTTTGGCTCCTCTTTTTTAAGACCAAATAATTCACTAACCGTCATTGGTTTATTTGGTTTATTACGATACACAATATTATAATCTTTGTTTTGTTTTCTTTCTACAAAACCAACATTATTTTTCTTTTCTTCTTTTTTAACAACTTCTTTTTTCTTTTCTGGCTCTTCTTCTGCCGCTATAATTACTTCTCTTCTAATTATCACTGGCGCTTTTTCTTCTTTTTTCACGTCTTTTTCCTTCTCTTTTTCTTTGCTTTTTTTCTTTTCTTCCTTTTTTTCTTCTTTCTTAGTTGTTCCTTTTTTTGCTAAATCCTTTTCGATTTGTTTGGCTTCTTCTTCACTAATACTACTCATATGACTTTTTACTTCTATTTTTAGTTTTGTTGCCGCCTCTAATACATCTTTACTGGTTAAGCCTATCTTCTTTGCTATTTCATGAATTTTTATCTTACCCAATAAGTTCACCCCCATTTTTTATTTTCTGTATTTCCTTTGCTAAATTGATATCTTCTATTCCAATAATTGCTTTATTGGATTTTCCAATTGCTTTGCTTAAAATTTCGATTTCCCCCTCTATGATAATTGGTATACCATGTTCTTCACATAATTTTTTAAATTTCTGCTTTGTTCTTTCAGATGCATCCATTGCCATAATTACTAATTGTACTTTTTTCTTTTTCATTTCTAGTTCTACACTATCTGCCCCAAAACAAACATTTCTGGCCCTTGCTGCTAATCCAATTAAACCTAATATTTTTTTATTGTTCAAGAATGACACCTCTTAAATTCTCATATATTTGTTCTTCTATTTTGCAATCTAATATTTTTTCTAATCTTTTTGATTTCACTACTTTTTCTAAACATTGTATATTATCACATAGATACGCTCCTCTTCCTTCTTGCTTTCCCGTTCTATCTATGCTAATTTGATTTTCCTTATTTTTCACAATACGAATTAAATCTTTTTTATCTTTTTTCTCATTACATCCCATACAAGTTCTTTGTGGTTGTTTTTTCATTGTCTTTTCCTTCCTCCTCTTGGTTTCCTATCATATCCGATAAAAACCAATTAGAACTATTTTTCACGTTGTCCTATGTTTATTGTATGTTTGGCTTTTGGTTTTATTCTGCTTCTGGCTCTGTTTCCGTTTCTTCTATCTCTTCTGTTGTTTCTTCTTTTTGTTCATTCATTAGCATTTCTCTGAATTGTGTTTCTGATTTAATATCAATCTTCCAATTGGTTAATCTTGCTGCCAATCTTGCGTTTTGTCCTGATTTTCCAATCGCTAAGGATAATTGGTCATCTGGAACAATGACTTGTGCAAATTTTTCTTCCTCCTTAATATCCACTGCTAAAATTTGTGCTGGAAGTAAGCTAGATGCAATATAAATAGATGGGTCTTCGTTCCATTCAATGACATCAATTTTTTCGCCATTTAATTCATTGATAACATTTTGTATTCTAACTCCTTTTTGTCCTACACAAGAACCAACTGGGTCAATGTTTGGATCTGGTGAATACACAGCTACTTTACTTCTATAACCTGGATCTCTGGAAACACTTTTAATTTCGATGACTCCTTCATAGATTTCTGGTATTTCAAATTCTAGTAATTTTCTTACAAAGTCTGGATGACTTCTGGATACAATGACTTGTGGTGCTCCTTTGCTACCTCTTTCTACATCTAATACATATCCCTTTACTTTATCATTGACACGATAATGTTCAGTTGGTATTTGTTCTTTGGATGGCATAACACCTTCTAATTTTCCTAAATCCATAACAACAATGTTGTGGTCAGCTTTTTGCACTAATCCAGAAACAATTTCACCTTTTCTGTCATTAAATTCTGTATAAATAATTTCTCTTTCTGCTTCTCTTAATTTTTGAATAATAACTTGTTTTGCTGTTTGTGCTGCAATTCTACCAAAATCTCTTGGTACAATTTCCGTTTCTACCGTATCTCCTTCTTTAAAATCTGGATTTATTTTTTGTGCTTCTTTCACATTAATTTGTGTTTCTTTGTCCATTACTCTTTTTACCACTTCTTTTAAAGAATACACATGGGTTGCCCCTGTTTTTTGATCCATTTGCACTCTTACATTTTCAAGTGAATCAAAATTTCTTTTATAGGCTGTTACCAAAGCTGTTTCAATTGATTCTAATAAATAATCCTTTTTAATTCCTTTTTCTTTTTCTAATTCCTCCAATGCTAATATTAATTCTTTGTTATCAATTGCTTCTTTTTTCATTTTCCTTTTTCCTCCCTTTTACCAATGATATATTGTTTTTATTTGTGCTATCTTTTTACGTTCTATTTCTATTTTATTTGTATTGACATCGGTTTCGTTTTCTAATGTTATTTCAATTTTTTCCTCATCAAATTCTTGTAGAATTCCTTGATATTCTTTCTTGCCATTTTCATCTTTCTTAAATAATTTCACTTGTACTTCTTTGTTTTTGTTTTGTTCTAAATGTTTATCTTTTTTAAGAATCCTCTCAATTCCTGGTGAAGATACTTCTAAAAAATATTGTTCCTTAATATAATCTGCTTCATCTAATAAGTCATTAATAGCATTGTTTACTTTTTCGCAATCAGTCAAATCAATTCCTTCTGGTTTGTCAATCAATACCCTTAAAAAATAGTTCTTTCCTTCTTTTGCGTACTCTACATCATATAAATCATATCCTATTTTTTCAATGGTTGGTTTTAGTAGCATTTCTACTCTTTCTTCAATACTCGCCAAAACTTCCTCCTTTATTTTTCCAAAATTGCCAATGTGCCACTGGGGACGGACTGTCTCCTAATCCCTGTGGCAACCTTTACAGTTTCTCAATAATTAAGAGTGGGATTTGCTCCCACTCTCGCTGTATTCTATGTTTCTTGCTCTATTATACCCAATTTTTGGTAATAATGCAAGCTTTTTTTGAATTTTTTTAAACTTTTTCTAAGATTTCTACTGCTTCTTCCACTTCTTCTACTTCACCAATCTTAATATTTCTAACATGATCAATTTTTTCCCATGTGGTTTCTCTTTTAAATAAACACTTAAAATTGATTAATAACCAAGACCCCATAAACAATGGATAACATGCTAATCCTTTTAGCATTGGTGTAATTGGTCTTCTATCTAATAACATAACTACTACTGCTGTTCCAATTGGTAGTAAGAAGGTTGGTACTAAATATCTTAATATATTGATGATTAATTCCATCTCTGTCATGCCATTTCCTGCATACATCAAGAAGTTTGTTCCTAATAATACTAAGGTAATAATAAACATTGGTATACTTCCTATGATATATAAGAATCCATCAAAGTTCATCATCGTTTTATTTTCTTTGGCTGCTACTGCTAATTGTTTCGTATATTCTTTAATACATTGCATATGTCCTACTGTCCATCTGCTTCTTTGTGACCAACTTGGTTTAAATCCTACTGGTTGCTCATCATATACGATAGCATCAGTTGCCCATCCTAATCTTTTTCCTTTTATAATTCTTTTTAATGAAAATTCAATGTCCTCTGTTAAGGTAATGGTTTTTAATCCACCTTCTGGCTTGATTACATCAAATTTTACCATGAATCCTGTTCCATTTAATAATGGTGATAATCCTAAGTTGTATCTTGCTAAATGATAAAATCTGTGCATCGTCCAATAAAAGATAGCATACCCTGCGGTTATCCAGCTATCAGTTGGATTTTTAATATCTCTATATCCTTGTACGACATCTTCTCCCTGACATAGCTTTTTATTCATGTTTTTGATGAAGTCTGGATCTACAATGTTATCGGCATCAAATACGAAAAAGGCATCATAATCAGCTTTTTCTTCTATTTTTTGTTGTAAAAACCAGTCTAAGGCATAACCTTTTGTTTTTTGACTGTTGTTGAATCTTTCGTATACAATGGCTCCCGCTTCTTCTGCTACTTTTGCTGTGTCATCTGTACAGTTATCTGCTATGACATAAATATCATATAATTCTTTGTTATAATTTTGCTTTTTTAAACTTTCTACTAAGTTCCCTACTACCGCTTCTTCATTGTGTGCTGGTATAATCGCCATAAATCTATGGTCTTTGTTTACTTTTAGCGGTTTGTCTTTGATTTTTACTAATGAGCATAAACTTACCATGATTTGGTATAACCAAAATATAGTTATGGTCCAAACAAGCGCCTCTCTTAGTATGTATAAATAATCCATTTTTTTACCTCTCTTTTACCGTTCTTTGTTTAATTTTATTATGCTTCATTTTTTATTATACTATTATTGTTAATTTTATGCAATGTTTTTTTCAAAATTTAATGTTTTTTTAAGAAATTATTGTTACTGTTCACTTATGTAATTATTCTTTTATGTAAAAGTTTAGTATATTATCTTTTTATTTTCAAGTTTGGGTTTTTTGTAGCAATCCAACCTATTTTGCATATTTTATAATAAAACCATTATAAAAGGAGGTCTTAGCATGTCAACTAGCTATAAAGTTGCCATTGTCGGAGCCACTGGATTAGTCGGAAGAACCGTTTTGCGAGTATTAGAAGAAAAAAACTTGCCACATATTAGTTATACCTTATTTTCCTCTGCCAAATCAGCTGGTTCCAAAATTAAATTTTTAAACCAAGATTATATCATCTGTGAACTAAACGAAAAATCATTTGATAACCATTTTGACTATGCTATTTTTTGTGCTGGTGGTAGTGTCTCCGAAAAATACGCTCCCATTGCTGTTTCAAAAGGCTGTATCGTAATTGATAATAGTAGTGTTTTTCGTATGAATCCAGACGTTCCCTTAGTGGTACCAGAAGTCAATCCAGAAGATATTTTATCCCATAAAGGAATCATTGCCAACCCTAATTGTTCTACTATTCAAGCCATGTTACCCTTAAAAGCAATTGATTTAAGATATTCTATCAAAAGAATTATTTATTCTACTTATCAAGCTGTCTCTGGAGCTGGTAGATTTGGAATCGAGGACTTAGAAAATAAAGCTGATGGAAAAACGTTAAAAAAATTTTCCTGTTCGATTTATAACAACTGTATCCCTCATATTGACGTTTTCATGGAACATGGTTATACCAAAGAAGAATACAAAATGATAGAAGAAACTAGAAAAATTTTACATCATCCTAACTTACCAATCACAGCAACAGCTGTAAGAGTGCCTGTTGCTAATTGTCATGGAGAATCGATTAACCTTGAATTAGAAAAAGAATTTGACATCTATGATATTCGTTTATTGTTAGAAAATGCAAAAGGAATTGTCGTTGTTGACAATCCAGACAAAAACTTCTATCCCTTAGCTAGTAAAGCCAATGGAAATGATGAAGTATTTGTCGGAAGAATCCGACGTGATTTCAGTATTGAAAATGGCTTAAATTTGTGGGTTGTAGCAGATAACTTACGAAAAGGTGCTGCAACCAATGCCATACAAATATTAGAAAAACTATTAAATCTTTCTTAATTTTTTGTAGAAATTTGCATTATTTATTCTCTGTATGCTATAATTAATCTTGAAGTACATAGGAAAATAAGAGGGAGATACATGAAACCATTATCAAAAGAATTATCCAATAAAGATAAAGAATTTCAAACGATTATACAAGAATTAATTGCCAATGAAACAGTACAGCAAATGAAGAACTATAAGCAACATTATGAAACCACTTGTTTTGACCACTGCTATACAGCTGCTTATTATTGTTACTTAATTTGTAAAAAATATCACTTAGATTATCAATCAGCCACACGAGCAGCCATGCTTCATGACTTATTTTTATATGATTGGAGAGTAAGACAACCAGATAGAAAAGGCTTTCATGCCTTTACACATGGAAAAAAAGCATGTGAAAATGCTTGTAAGTTATTTGATTTAAATGAAAAAGAAAAAGATATTATCATCAAACATATGTGGCCTGTTACGATTGAATTCCCAAAATCAATCGAAGGATTTATTTTAACATTAGTTGATAAATATTGTGCTATATCTGAATCTTTTGAAGTATTCAGATCTCATCTTTTTATGAAACAATCCTTCCGTTATGCTTATGTATTATTAAGTTTGATTATCATTAAATTTTAATGTCCATTGGGGACGGTTCTTTTTGGACATTTTAAAATTCTTAAGTGTAGCATTTTAAATGCGTACAGATAAGTTATACCTTTAGTATGGTTCTTTTTGAACATTGTTTTTTGATGTAATACTTATATTAAAAAATAAAAATAAGAAAGTTTATTTAAGTTGAATTTATAACTTTCTTATTTTTGTTTTTTACTTTCATTTTAATTATCAAGTCGACTAAATGTCCAAAAAGAACCATACCTAAAGGTATAACTTATCTGTAATTCGCTTTGCTTCATACAGCTAAAAAATCCCCGATGGACATTATTTATTTTCTTCTGCCCAGCGTATCATTTTTATGTCCTTATATTTCGATACTACTGTTTTGTATTTATCATATTCTTCTTCCCACAAACTGTCTGGTACATTATCAAAAGCTTTAAATATTTTTTCCGCCTCTGACAAGTATATTAATTGTTCTTGCGGTGACATATTTTCGTATTGTTTCGCAAATTTGTACAATTTATCTAACATCTGGTTCGCTTCAATAAAAGTCCAAAAGTCTTTTACTTTCATACCAAACAACTTTATTTGTAATACAGCATAAGCTACTAAGGCAAATATTACAAATATCAATATATATATAATTGCAAGTATTGTCATTTTTATTACACCTCTTTTTGGTTTTTCCTTTTGTACTACTCTTAAATTATACCATGTTTGACATTTTTTTGCAACTGCTTGTTTTTCTAACTTTTTATCCTTGTCCCGTTACTGGAGCTTTAAAGATTCCCAAATGCGGTGCAAAATAAGTAAAAATTATAAAGAATACCAATACAGCCACTAAAATAATGGTTGCCACTATCTTATTACATTTAATTTTACTCATTGTCAGTTTATACGCTACGTATTCTCCCATTACCACAGCAACAAAAAAAGAGGCTATGTCAATAAAAACAATACTTTTTCCTATGATTCCCGTATAGGTATAGAAAAATATAATAATAAATAACATAGCAGTAATAATTCCTAACATCTTTGCACATAGAAAATTTGGCATATTTTTTCCTATATAACAAAATCCTATTATGGTAGTTATTAGCATAGGAAAAAATAACAATTTTAAATGCTCCCATACACTTTCATTAATGGCTGAAAACCATGCAACAAATTGACTTTCTCCACACCATTCATAAATAAAATGTAATAAAGTTCCTAATATACATGCAAAAATAGCACTAGCTATTTGATAATTTCTTATTTTCTTTTTATTCATATCATTCCCCCTCCCTCATCTTATGTGTAAAAAATATAAGTAGACCTCCACTGTTACAATTTACAGTCAAAAAATACTAACAAAGTAAATCTAGTTGTGAATTGTACCCTATACTATTTTTCGAAAATTTTGAATAAACTTGGGGTTGTTTTATTTCTATTTTGTATGTTATAATCATAAGAATATATAGACAAAACAAATTAGAAACGGTTGTTCTTTTAAGTGTATTTTACCCCGTTTGAACAACGGAATAGAGGTTTTTATGGATAAAAAATTTATCATAACCAAAAGAGCTGGTATCTATGGAATCATTGGAAATATCTTTCTACTAATCATAAAAGCTATGGTTGGTTTTATTAGTCATAGTCAAGCTATGATAGCAGATAGTTTTAATAGTGCTGGTGATATTTTTGCTTCTTTAATGACTTTTATTGGAAACAAAATTGCAAGTAGTCCAAAAGACGAAGATCACAATTTAGGACATGGAAAAGCCGAATACATTTTCTCAATGTTTATTAGTATTTCCATGATTTTAGTAGCCAGTAAATTACTTTATGATTCTGTCATGACATTGATTCTTGGTAGTAGGCTTCAATTTTCTTGGTTTTTAGTTATCGTATGTATCGCAACGATTGCAACCAAACTGTTTCTTTTCTTATATACAAAACGAGCTTATCAACAACATCCTAATATTCTATTAGAAGCCAACATGAAAGATCACAAAAATGACTGTATTGTAACTACTTTTACTTTGTTTTCTATTTTACTTACTTTAGCTAATATCTATTGGGTTGATAGTATTGTAGGTATTGGTATTTCTATCTGGATTTGTTATACTGGTGTTACTATTTTTATAGAAAGCTATAATGTTTTAATGGATATTAGTGTAGATGATAAAACGAAAGATCTTATTTTAGATATTGTTTATAGTTACAAAGAAATAAAAAAAATAGAAGAAATTATTTCTACTCCTGTTGGGGATCGCTATTTAATTTTTTTAACCATTTACTTAGATGGCAATATGTCTACTTTTGAAAGTCATGAACTCGCAGATAATTTAGAAAATAATGTAAATGACTTAGATAAAATTTATAGAACCATCGTCCATGTTAATCCTATCTAAAACTTACCGATGTGCCATTGGGTGCCATTGGGGACGGACCTTTTTGGCAATGTTTTAAATTAACAGAATAAAATGTAAAAAATAAAAAAGTTTTGCTTGAAAGTAATTGAATTAGAACTTCTTAATTCATAATAGGGAAAGAGTTCATGCGTCGTGCATGGAAGGGTGCCATATTATGAATTTAGAAGTTCTATGATAATTAGCTTGAACAAAAAACTTTTTTATTTTTTACTATTTTATTATGAATAACAGAAACATTGCCAAAAAGGTCCGTCCCCAATGGCACAATTTCTATCTTCTTTGTTCTGGTGTTCTTGGATCTTCGTATTCTTCGTCTAGCTCTTCTATTACCTCTTCTGGCTTCTTATCTCCTTGCTCTTTTTCTGTGAATTTTTCTTTTACATAAGTAGCATCTGGCTTACCATCTTTGTAAAATCCCCATCGACTTGCCAATTCATCATACGTAACTTTTTCTCCTGAAGATAATTCTACAAAATCCTGTGTATCATGTGTATGTGAAACGGTATTCCTATCACCATCTAAATCTTTTGCCTTTTTCGGTTCACATTCTGGATGTTGTTTTTTATGTTGTTCTACTTCTTGATATCCTTGCTCGACAGAACGGTAACCATCATTATGTTCTTGTGCTAGTTTTAACGATTCTATATCTGTACCTTCTAAAGGATTTTTTGCATTTGAAGTTTCTAATTGCCTATCTAAGCTTTTATTTCCTTCTATCCCATTGCCTCCTACTGTTTTTCTTGGCGAATGATATACTTCTACTTCTCCGTATTCACCTTTCTCAATTCCAATCGTTCCTTCTCCTACTTTTAATCTAGTTAGAACATCCCCATTTTTTACCGTTTCATTTTGTTTTACTTGATAATTTTTTTCTAAGGGATTATTTCCTTCTTGTGTGTCATTGGCTAAATCTAGTGCTTTTACTTTTCCTTGTTTTGTTATCATTACTGTCTCATATCTCGAAGTATGTCCTTGTTCTTTTTGCCCCTTCTCATTTTTGATATCCTTCAAATTATCCGATTCTACCACTCCCATTTTTAGGGGTTCATCACCATGTTCTAATTCAGGCATCTTTCCATTTTTTTGTAAGACTTGTTCTAAATTGCTCATATCGGTAACTCTGGTATCCATATCTACTTCTTGCTTGATATTAATGTCATTGTTTTTATTTTCTACTTTTTCTGGTTGTTTTTGTTGCTTTTGCAAAACTTCTTTTTGCTTCTTTTCTTTCTGTACTTGTTGCTGT
The DNA here is from genome assembly GCA_947575605.1 of uncultured Clostridium sp. Lineage (GTDB taxonomy): Bacteria > Bacillota > Clostridia > TANB77 > CAG-508 > CAG-269. Next base: position 4,562 of record CANPNZ010000028.1, on the reverse strand, counting down.
TTTTGCTTTTGTGTTGTTTTACCTGTATTACTTCTTACTGGTTTATCATATTGCGTTTTTTCTTTCAATCCTCTATTTTGTTTTTGTATTCTATCTACAATATCTAATATTTTTATTTTTTGTAAGAACTGTTGTATTTGTTGTTTTTCTGATGGAGTTATGCTACTTCTTTGTGGATTATCTTTAATATCATCAGAAATAGCATTTTCTAGTGTATCTTGTTTAAAAATGATCGTTGCTCCTGGCATTTTAGGTGAATAGACTCCTATTAAATTCAAATAATAATATTTTACGATTTCTCCTTCGTTTTTAACTAATATTTCAGTTGGTTTTCCTTCTATTTGAACTTGTCCTATCATTTGAAACAATGTGCTTTCTTTCAACATGTTCATGGTAACTTGATGATTTACCAATTGTACGATTTGTATTTTTATTTCATCTGAAAATTCAATTCCTTTTTTAAAAACAATTTTATTATCTTTTAATTGAGGTGCATAGGCACCTAGCACTTCTAAACTATAATATTTGAAAAATACATCTTCTTCTTTTAGTAATATTTCCTTTTCTTTTCCTTGTAATAAAAGTTTTCCTAAAATTTGCATTCTTCTTTCTATCCCTTTCTTATGGCACAAAATTAGCTAAAAATTATTTTCTAACCTTTTTTCACCTTTTATCCTCTCGTTACTTTCTTATATACTAATTTATAAACTCTGCTATTAAATCATAATTACTAATGCCAATCACTTTACACATCTTGAATTTACCAACCATGTTTAAATCCTGTGAATTTTCTGTTTTGATATATACCAAACCATCTATTTCTGGTACATCTTGCATAGTTCTTCCGATATAGTATTTTCCATCAAAAGAAATATCTTCGATTAAAATTTCGTATTCTTGCTTTATTTTTTTCTCCAAATTTTGTTTTGAAACTTGTTGTTGCAACTTCATAATTTGGTGGTACCTTGCTTTTTTCGTATTACCATGAATTTGATTTGGTAATTTTGCTGCTGGTGTCCCCTCTTCTTTTGAATACATAAATGCTCCTAATTTATCAAATTTAGCTCGTTCTACGAATGTTCTTAATTCTTCAAAGTTTTCCTTTGTCTCATCTGGAAATCCTACTATTAAAGTTGTTCGTAAGGTTACCTCTGGAATACGTTTTCTTATCTTCTCTAATAAATCTCGTATTTGCTTTCCGAGAAGTTTTTCGATTCATTTTCTTTAAAATAGAATTCGAAATATGTTGTATGGGTATGTCAAAATATTTCGCTATTTTGGGATTATTGGCAACAACTTCTAGTAATTCGTCTGTAATTCCTTCTGGATAAGAATACAAAAATCGAATCCATTTAATTTCTTCTATTTTACTAATTTCTTGTAATAATTCTGCTAATTTACTCTCTCCATATAAATCAACTCCATATTTCGTCGTATCTTGTGCTATGATAATTAATTCTTTGATTCCCTGCTTTGCTAATTCTTTTGCTTCTTCTATGATATCTTCTTTTTTTCTACTAACAAATGGTCCTCTAATATAAGGAATTGCACAATAGGTACATCTATTACTACAACCTTCCCCAATTTTTAAATAAGCATAATTTTTCCCTGTTGTGATAGTTCTATTTAAAAATTGTTCTTGTGGAAGCATTGGCATTTTAGGAATTTCTGTTATCTTTTTGCTGGTCTTGTTTTTACTTTTTATCACAATATTTCTTTTCACTAAATCTTCTATTTTTTCCCATAACTTATCATATTCTTCTATCTTAATAAATAAGTCTACTTCTGGGATTTCTTTTATTAATTCTTCATAGTATCTTTGAACAAGACATCCCATTACTATTAAATATTGACATTTATCTTTTTTATATTCTGCCATCTCTAAAATGGTGTTAATAGCTTCTTCTTTGGCAGAATCAATAAAGCCACAGGTATTGATAATAATGATTTCTGCTTTGGTTTCATCGTTTACGATTTCAAATTTATTTTTCTTAAATAGTCCAATGGTTGCTTCTGTATCAATTAAATTTTTGCTACATCCTAAGTGTACAAATCCTACTTTCATTTTATACTTCCTCTTTTCCTTTTTATCCATAATTTGAAAAAGAATTAATCTTTGTGGCTACAAATATGCTTCCTAGTCAATTCCATTAAATCCAATTTAGTAAATCCTTCTACTTGAGTTTTACTTCTATCTTTTTTTAATTCCTCTTCTAAAAGCTTTTGAATTTTCTGTTTATTTTCATCTTCTTTCATATCAATATAATCAATAATAACAATACCGCCAATATCTCTTAAACGTAATTGTTTGGCAATTTCTATACTTGCCTCATGGTTCACTTTATAAACGGTTTGCTCTAAATTTTGATTTCCTGTATATTTCCCTGTATTTACATCAATGGCCGTTAAGGCTTCTGTTTTATCAATGGTTATAAATCCTCCACATTTTAACCAAATTTTTCTATTTTGCATTTTTTCTATTTGCTTTTCTAAATCATACCTATCGAATATATTTTCTTTTTCTTGTACTTCTATTTCAAGGTTACTATACTCTTTATTTTCGCTTTTAAACGCTTCTAATTCTTTTTTTATTTTTCTATCATCCACTATGATTTTATCAATGGTACTATCTGCTAAATCCATTAGCATTTTTTCTATAATATTTTCACTTTTATACAATAATTGTGGTTTTTTTAATTCTGGATTAATACTGGTTTGTATAATGTTATTCCATTTTTTTTCTACTCTTTTTATATCTTCGATTACTTCTTTTTCTTTATGTCTAGCTGAAGTTCTTATGATAGCGCCATTACCTTCACTTAGATTTTCTTTTACCAATTTTATAAGTCTTTCTTGTTCTTTTTTATCTTCGATTTTTTGTGAAACGGTAATAATATCCGCATTAGGCAGTAAGGCAATATATTTACCTGGTAAATTAATATGACTAGAGATTCTAGCTCCTTTTTTTTCGTTGCTATCCTTTTTTACCTGTACCAATAATTTTTGATTTCGTTTTACTACTCTACTAATTTCTATGCCTTCTTTTTGACTTTCTTTGGTTTCATCTATTTTAGGTAAAATATCTTTTAAATGGATAAAACTATTTTTTTCTGTCCCTATATCTACAAAGGCTGACTGCATACCACTTATTACATCTTTTACAATGCCAATATAAATATTTCCTTCTTTTCTCCTGTTTTCTTTGTCTTCCACATAATATTCAATTAATTTTCCATTTTCGATTAATGCTATTTTTTTTTCCTTATTTTCCGTTTGTATGATAATCTCTGTCATTTCTATTAGTTCCTTTCTTTTTTCCTTTTATTGTGCCATTGGGGACGGACCTTTTTGGCAATTTTTTAATTAAATTTATTCATGGCTATGTCAATACCCTTTTTTATAATTTCAATTACTGCTTCTTTTGCTAAGTCTGTTCCTTTTTCTAATTTTTCTTTGTCTTCTTCTGGAATTCCTCCTAGTACATATTCAATTAAATTTTCCTTTTCTTTTGGCATACCAATTCCCACTCTTATTCTTTTAAAGTTCTGCGTATTTAATTCTTGTACTACTGATTTCATTCCATTGTGTGTTCCGGCTCCTCCTGCTTTTCTAATTTTAATACTTCCTGGTTCTATATCAATATCATCATAAATAACGATTAATTGTTCCCTTTCCATTTTATAAAATTGAAGTATTTCTTTGATACTTTCTCCACTTAAATTCATAAAAGTCTGTGGCTTTAATAAAATGACTTTTTCTCCTTCTATGGTTCCTGCTCCATATAATCCTTTGAATTTACTTTTTGTGACTTCAATTTCATATTGTTCGGCTATTTTATTGATAACTTGAAATCCCATGTTGTGCCTCGTATTAGCATAGTCTTTTTCTGGATTTCCTAATCCTACTATTATATACATTGTTTTCCTACTTTCTTTGCTAACGACATAGTTTGCAAGTTTTTGAAATGCTTACATTTTAATGTCGTTATATTTTATCGTTTCTATTTTAACTTGTTTTTGGCTTTTTTTCAAGCTTTCTTTGATTTTTTTTATGACATGGAAAAAGCACCCATTGGGTGCAACTTCCAGACTTTAACCATAGACAATAGTTCTTCTGCCCATGTTATTTGATGTCTTTTGTTCTTTATTCGGGTTAGATACTCTGACTGCGGGGAACCTCGATTCAAAGTTTGGTGAAAATGGGTTCCTTGTTTTTCTTCTAATTATGTTTGATCTCATAATGAATTCTCCTTTTTGTCTTATTTACTACTACATTACATTTATTATATCATATTTACATAAAAAAGTCAATTTTATGTAGCTTAATGGAAAACATTTCCATCAACAAACGATAGAGAAGATTTTTAATATGAATGTTTTAATTTCTCTATAAAACCAAAAAAGCACTTCTAAAGTGCTTTTTTACCTCTATCAATTATTCAGCTGATTCCTCTTCTGCTTCTGGAGCTTCATAAGCTTCTAAAATAGCTTTTTGAATTTTTTCTCTCGTTTCAGCATTGATTGGATGAGCTATATCTTTGAATTCTCCGTTTGGAGTTTTTC
>CANPNZ010000027.1 GCA_947575605.1 uncultured Clostridium sp. | reverse complement strand
GTACCAGAAGAAACTGCTAGAGAAGCCTTGAGACTTGCTATGAACAAACTACCTAACAAAACAAAATTTGTAGCAAGAGAAACAGAAAAGGTAGGTGAAAATGATGAAGATAAGTAAAATAAGAGAAATGTCTTCACCAGATTTAGAGAAAGAATTAGGTGAACTAAAAACAGAATTGTTCAAATTGAAATTTAGTTTAGCTACCAACGGATTAGACAATCCTATGAAAATAAAAGAAGTTAAAAAAGATATAGCTAAAATAAATACTGTATTAACAGAAAGAAAAATTGCAGATGCAAAAGCATAAAAACGAAATATGTTAAGAAAAAGGTAAACACTTCAAAGTAAGGGAGGGGACATCCTCAAACTTAAGTGGAATACCTAAGGGGAAGAAGTGTGACCCCTGTCGATAGCAAGAAAGGAGAAATCTAAATGGAAGAAAGAAATCTTCGTAAAATAATGATTGGTACGGTAACATCTAATAAGATGGACAAAACAGTTGTAGTAGCTGTTGAAACCAGTGTTAGTCATAAAGTGTATGGTAAAACAGTAAAAAGAACTTACAAATTAAAAGCACATGATGAAGAAAATGTTTGCCAAATGGGTGATAAAGTAAAAGTAATGGAAACGAGACCACTTTCTAAAGACAAAAGATGGAGAGTAGTTGAAGTTGTGGAAAAAGCAGATATAAAATAATAAAATGAAGTTTTTCATTTGTTTAAAAGAAAGGAAGGAGGAACCAAAAAATGATACAACAACAATCAAGATTAAAAGTAGCAGACAACACAGGAGCCAAAGAAATTATGTGTATTAGATGTCTAGGTGGTTCATACAGAAAAACATCTAATATAGGTGATATTATCGTTGCTTCTGTTAAATCAGCAACACCAGGTGGCGTTGTAAAAAAAGGCGATGTTGTAAAAGCTGTAATCGTAAGAAGCAAAAGCGGATTAAGAAGAGCAGATGGTTCATATATAAAATTTGATGAAAATGCAGCCGTTATTATCAAAGAGGACGGAACACCAAGAGGAACCCGTATCTTTGGTCCAGTTGCAAGAGAATTAAGGGAAAAGGATTATATGAAGATTCTTTCATTGGCCCCAGAGGTTCTTTAAAATTAATTGAAAACGGCAATCTGCACATTTTTGAGTTAGCTGTGTGAAGCAAAGCGAACTACAGATAACTTATGCAATTGAGCGAAGTGAGATTGTAGACTTTAAAAACTTCGACGTACAAGAGTACGCCTTCAGCTTGTAATAAATATCAAAAATGTACATCTTACCATTTTGAATTAATTTTACAATCAAATATGAAATATATTTGTATACTGGTATTGCCACAATTTAGATTTAGGGGGATATCAGAAAAATCAAAGAAAAGGAGGAAGTTCCTAGAATGAGAATAAAAAAAGGAGATAACGTTCAAGTTTTATCTGGAAATGATAAAGGTAAAACAGGAGAAGTATTAGAAGTTAATCCAAAAACTGATAAAATTATTGTGAAAGATGTTAACATTAGAAAAAAACACGTGAAAGCTAGAAAACAAGGAGAAGAAAGCGGAATTCTATCAGTAGAGTGTAGCATACCAAGTTCAAAAGTAAATGTAGTATGTTCAAAATGTGGTAAAGCTACAAAAGTTGGATATAGTATGGAAAAAGATAAAAAAGTTCGTATTTGTAAAAAATGCGGTGCAAAATTAAAATAAGTAGGAGAAAGGAGGATTCATAATGGAAAAATTAAGAGAACAATATGAAAAAGAAGTAATCCCAGCATTGATGAAAAAATTTGAATATAAATCAGTTATGCAAGTACCAAAACTTGACAAAATAGTGATTAATATAGGACTAGGAGATTTGAAAGAAAATCCTAAAGCATTAGAAAATGCTATGAATGATTTGCAACAAATTACCGGTCAAAAACCAGTAATTACAAAGGCTAAAAAATCAATTGCAGCATTTAAGTTAAGAGAAGGAGTTAATATAGGTTGTAAAGTGACGTTAAGAGCAGATAAAATGTATGATTTTGCTTACAAACTATTTAATGTAGCACTTCCAAGAGTTAGAGATTTTAGAGGAGTATCAACTAATTCTTTTGACGGTAGAGGGAATTATTCTATGGGGATTAAAGAACAATTAATATTCCCTGAAATTGAATATGATAAAGTAGATAAGTTAAGAGGAATGGATATTATATTTGTAACAACTGCTAAAACAGATGAAGAATCAAAAGAGTTGTTACAACAACTAGGAATGCCATTCAAGTCAGCTGTGTAATAAAAGTAGAGATGTGAACTATAAGAAAGGAGTAATACTATGGCTAAAAAGTCAATGAAGATTAAACAGGCTAGACCACAAAAATATAGTACGAGAGAGTATAATAGATGTAAATTGTGTGGAAGACCTCATAGCTATATTAGAAAATATGGTATATGCCGTGTGTGTTTTAGAGAATTAGCACATAAGGGAGAGATACCAGGAGTTAAGAAGGCCAGCTGGTAAAAATTTAAATGAAAAGCAGAAATCTGTGAGTTTTTGATTTTTATTTCAAACCTCGACGTATCAACATACGCCTTCGGTCGAAATGAATGAAAGCAAATGAATCTAAAATTCATTTGCATACTGAAACTGTAACAGCTAAAGCTTAACAGTATCAGCAAAAATGCACAATATAATCAATTTCATTAAAATTAAAAAAATCAATGAAATGAATTAAATTCATCTAAAAGAAGATGAAAAACATAAAAAAGAGAAAAGGAGGTAAGTAATTAATGAACATTACAGATCCAATAGCAGATATGTTAACAAGAATCAGAAATGCGAATAGTTCAAAACATAAAACAGTTGATATCCCAGCTTCTAATATGAAACTAGGAATTGCTGAAATTTTATTTAGAGAAGGATATATAAAATCTTTTGAAGAAATCAAAGATGATACACAAGGAATCATAAGAGTTACTTTAAAATATGACGAAAAAGGAACAAGAGTAATTGATGGTTTAAAAAGAATTAGTAAACCAGGATTAAGAGTGTATGCGTCTAAAGAAGAATTACCAAAAGTATTAAATGGATTAGGAATTGCTATTATTTCTACATCAAAAGGATTAAAAACAGATAAAGAAGCAAGAGAATTAGGAATTGGTGGAGAAGTATTAGCCTATATTTGGTAATGGTAAGGTTAGCTATAACCAGACAAAATAAAAAATCATGATAAAAAAGAAGGAGGGAAAACCTAACATGTCAAGAATAGGAAATAAGCCTATTACAGTACCATCAGAAGTACAAGTGAAAATAGATGGACAAAATATTACTGTAACAGGACCAAAAGGTACATTAGAAAGAGAAATACATAAAAATATTTCTATTAAAATGGAAGAAAACGTCATTACACTTACAAGAAAAAATGATGAACCAGCTAATAGAAGTTTACATGGTTTAACAAGAACATTAATTAATAATATGATTATTGGTGTAACAAGTGCTTATAGTAAAGAATTACAAATTAATGGTGTTGGATATAGAGTAGCAAAACAAGGAAATGGTTTGAATTTAACTTTGGGTTATTCGCATCCCGTTATCTTTGAAGCACCAGTAGGAATTACTTTTGATGTTCCAAACCCAAATACTATTATTGTAAATGGTATTGATAAGGAATTAGTGGGGCAAACAGCAGCTGTTATTAGAATGAAAAGACCACCAGAAGTATATAGAGGTAAAGGAATTAAATATGCTGATGAGGTTATTAGACGTAAGGAAGGTAAGACTGGAAAATAAAATCGATTTTAAGCTTCGTCTAACGTTGTTAATCTCATTCAAAATTTTATCAACGTACATCAGTACGCCTCAAAAATTTTGAATTTGATTGCCTAGTTATACTTGCTTACAATCAATTTTAGTAATTTTAATGAAATTCAGTAATTATAATAAAAACTCAATTTTTAGAAAGGAGTAACAGAAATGGTTAAAAAGACAGATAGAAAAATGGAAAGAACCAGAAGACACATTCGTGTTAGAAGAAAAATATCTGGAACAGCCGATAGACCAAGATTATGTATTTATAGAAGTAACACAAATCTATATGTACAAATTATCGATGATGTTGCAGGAAATACATTAGTATCAGCTTCAACATTAGATAAAGAAGTTAAAACAAAACATGCTAACAAAGAAGCAGCCAAAGAATTAGGTACTTTAATTGCTAAAAAAGCAGCTGATAAAAAAATTGAAACCGTCGTTTTTGATCGTGGTGGCTATATTTATCATGGAGTTGTGAAGGAATTAGCAGAAGCGGCAAGAGAAGGCGGACTAAAATTTTAAAAGAAGAAAATAAATAAAGGGTAAACATTAATTTTAAAAGGGTAGGGGACATATATTGTCCTTGAAGGAATCCCCAAAGAAAAGATGTGTCCCTTGACATTAGAAAAGAAGGAGGATTAACAAAACCTTATGGAAGAAAAGAATGAATTAAAAGAAAAAGTTGTTGCTATTAATAGAGTTGCTAAAGTTGTTAAAGGTGGTAGAACCTTTAGATTTAGTGCCGTAGTAGTAGTAGGAGACGAAAAAGGTCATGTAGGTGTTGGAAATGGTAAAGCAGCAGAAGTTCCAGATGCGATCAAAAAAGCAATCCAAGAAGCAAAAAAGAATTTAGTGGAAGTACCAATCGTTGAAACAACAGTACCTCATGAATATGTTGGAACTTTTGGAAGTGCCAAAGTTATGTTAAAACCAGCAGCAGTTGGTACTGGTATTATCGCTGGAGGAAGCGTTAGACCAGTAATGGAATTGGCTGGCTACAAAAACATAAGAACAAAAGTTATTGGAACCAACAATCCAAGAAACGTTGTTTATGCTACTATCGAAGGGCTAAAAGCTATGCAAACAGTAGAGCAAGTAGCGAAAAAAAGAGGTAAAAAAGTAGAAGATATTTTATAGAAAATAAAATCATAAAACAGGAGAAACATTAATTTACACGGGGGAAGGGATATTTCTTATCCCTAGAGAATTACCTGTGAGAAAGAAGTGACCCCTGTCTCAAGAAAGAGGAGGTGCGAATACGAAATGAAACTAGATGAATTAAAACCAGCTGTAAAAAAAGTAAAAAGAAATAGAGTAGGACGCGGAATGGCTTCTGGAAATGGAAAGACATCTGGAAGAGGACATAAAGGTCAAAAAGCAAGAAGCGGTGGAGGCGTAAGAAGAGGTTTCGAAGGTGGTCAAACACCATTATATAGAAGATTACCAAAAAGAGGATTTACTAATATCCATGCTAAAAACTATACAGAAGTAACATTCAAAATGTTAAATAAATCAAAAGCTACCGATGTTACAGCAGAAACCTTATTAGAAGAAGGAATTATTGGAAAAGTAAATGATGGCATTGTAGTTTTAGCAACAGGAAAATTAGAGAAAAAATTAAATATTAAAGCAAAGAGATTTACAGCAAAAGCCAAAGAAGAAATTGAAGCTTTAGGCGGAAAGGCTGAGGTGATTTAATTGTTTAAAACAATCAAAAATGCATTAAAGACACCTGAGGTAAGAAAAAGATTATTATACACATTAGTATTAATAGTAGTATTTCGATTAGGATGTTATATTACGGTACCAGGCGTAAATAATATAGCATTAAATGAAGCAATGAATAACACAAATGGATTTGCAGGATTAATTGATATGATTTCAGGAGGGGCCTTTTCAAGATTTTCTGTTTTTGCCATGTCAATTAGCCCATACATTACAGCTTCTATTGTAATTCAATTATTAGCCATGATTATCCCATCTTTGGAAAGACTAACCAAAGAAGGAGGAGAAACAGGAAGACAAAAAATTAATAAATATACAAAAATGTTAACTATTGTATTAGCTTTAGTAGAAGCAGTAGGAGTATATTTATCTTATAAATCTTCTGGCATATTCGTAGATCAAACTTTTCTAACAGGAGCATTAGTCGTAACAGGATTAGTAGCTGGTACTTCTGTGCTTATGTGGTTAGGCGATCAAATTACGAATAAGGGAATTGGAAATGGAATTTCACTATTAATTTTCATTGGTATTGTTTCAAGATTACCAAGTGGTGTGACAACCTTATGGAATTTAATGATGCCAGAAGCTGGATTTAGTACAACAGGACTATTAACAGCAATTGGTATTGTAGTAGGTGCTTTGATTTTAGTGGCAGGAGTTGTATTTGTACAACAAGCCGAAAGAAGAGTACCAGTACAATATTCTAAAAAAGTAGTAGGAAGAAAAATGGTAGGAGCACAAAGTACACATATACCATTAAAACTTGCTATGGCAGGGGTAATGCCAGTTATCTTTGCGTCATCTTTTATGACATTTCCAGCTATGATTATTCAAATTTTTGTACCAGATATAGCAAATCAAACAGGATTTTTAGCAGGATTATACAACTTTTCAATTGCTACCTCTACATCGAATGTAGGAATTGGTTATTCCATTGCTAATGCCATTGTTTATTTACTATTAATTGTAGGATTTACATTTTTCTATACTTATGCTACCTTTAACCCAGCAGAAGTATCTAATAATATTAAGAAAAATGGCGGATTTATACCAGGAATTAGAGCTGGTAAACCAACAACAGAATATTTATCTTCTATCATATCAAAATTGACAATGTTTGGAGGAATATTCTTATCTGTCATTGCTATTCTACCAATGTTATTAAGATTTACTAACTTAAATATTGCATTTGGTGGTACATCTATTTTAATCGTTGTAGGTGTTGCATTAGAAACTGTACAACAATTAGAATCTCAATTAGCAATGAGACATTATAAAGGATTTTTAGAATAAAAAGTTGTCATTGGTTCCGGGTTTTTTTGGCAAGTAAGGATACGTAATTGTCAAAAAAGCTCGTTGTCCATGATAATATTTTACAATAATTTTTATCATGTTTATTAGTATAAGTATTAATAGATATGGTAAAGATTATTAACTTTTAAGTTTCGGTTTTTTGCAATGGGTGCTTATCATATATAATTTTTTCACACTTAGTGCGAAAGCAACCACCAAAAATAAAGAAAAATTGGTTGGTTGCTCCAATCGCACTCGCATAGCTCGTTTAGTCGCTTACGCAGTGTTTCAAAAATTATATATGATAAGCCCCCTTGCAAAAACCGAAACTTAAATATTAACTGCGTTTTAGGGCAATAGATAAAATAATCTAATTTATTATAAAGTAGAGGAGAGAAGGATATGGTAATTATAATGTTAGGTGCTCAAGGAACAGGAAAAGGAACGATTGCAGGAATTATAAGTGAAAGAACTGGATGGCCACAAATTTCAACAGGAGATATTTTCAGAAAAAATATTAGTGAAAAAACAGAATTAGGAAAAAAAGCAGAAGAATATATTTCAAAAGGAGAATTAGTACCAGATGAAATAACAGTGCCAATGGTAGTCGATAGATTAAATCAAGAAGACGCACAAGAAGGAAGCATTTTAGATGGATTCCCAAGAACAACAGAACAAGCAGAAAAATTGGATGAAATTTTAGCAGGATTAGGAAAAAAAGTAGATTTAGTTATTAATTTATCAACACCAAAAGAAGAATTGATTGATAGAATGTTAACCAGAAGAGTATGCAGTAACCAAGATTGCAAAACAACTTATAACATTAAGTTAAATCCGCCAAAAGTAGAAGGAATATGCGATAAATGTGGTTCTGCTTTGAAACAAAGAGAAGATGATTCCAATCCAGATGCTATTCATAAAAGATTAGAGATATATGACAAACAAACTAGCCCATTAGTAGAATATTATAATAATAAAGGTGTTCTTAGAACAGAAGTAGTAAGTGCAGCAATTAATAGAATGGGAAAAGACGTGGCAGAAGATATTATAAGAGATATAAAGAAATAATGGCTTGTTTTACTTAATTTGTTATCTATTAATATTTATTGTCAAAAACATAGCTAAGGTCTACCTATAAGTCTTTGACAGCTAAATATTAATAGATAACAAAGATTAATAGAAATAAGAATTAGAGGAGACGAGTTCAAGTGGTTACCATCAAGTCAAAAAAAGAAATTGCCTTCATGAAAGAAGCATGTAAAGTGGTTGCTATGGTCTATCAAGAAATCGAACAAAAAATAAAACCAGGAATGTCAACATGGGAATTAGACCAAATAGCAGAACATAAAATGAGAAGTTTGGGAGCGATTCCAGCAGAAAAGGGGTACGATATTGGTGTTAGAGGAGTACCACCTTTTCCTGCTTCTATCTGTGTATCGATTAATGATGAGGTCATTCATGGAATACCATCTAAAAGTAGAATTTTAAAAGAAGGCGATGTGGTAAGTATAGATACGGTTGCCTTAAAAGATGGTTATCATGGAGATGCAGCTAGAACCTTTATGATAGGAAAAGCATCAAAGGAGGCAGAAAGATTAGTACAAGTTACAAAACAAGCATTTTTTGAGGGAATTCAATATGCCAAAGCGGGAAATCGAATTGGTGATGTATGCCATGCTATTGGCGAATATGTACATTCGCAAGGTTATTCTGTTATAAAGGAATTTCAAGGTCATGGTATCGGAAAAGAAATGCACGAAGATCCAGGAATTCCTAACTATGGAAAAGCTGGTAGAGGAATACGATTAGAGCCAGGTATGACATTAGCAATCGAACCTATGGTAATAGCCGGAAAACCTAATATTTTGGAATTAGAGGATGGCTGGACAATTGTTACAGAAGATGGCAGTTTGGCAGCTCATTATGAAAATACTATTTTAATTACAGAAAAAGAGCCAGAAATATTGACAATACTTTAAAATTGATGTATAATACAATAGTTATAAAGCAAAATAGCCATATTTTGCTCTAAAATCAATGGAAAAGCTCTTTAAGGAGGGAAAAAAATTGGCAAAAGAAGATGTTATAGAAGTAGAAGGAACGGTTGTTGAAGCCTTACCAAATACAAATTTCAAAGTAGAACTTGAAAATGGACATCAAATATTAGCACATATATCTGGAAAATTAAGAATGAATTACATTAAGATTTTACCAGGAGACAAGGTGAAGGTTGAACTATCACCTTATGACTTAACAAGAGGAAGAATCACTTGGAGAGCAAAATAAATGATTGTTTAATTGTTTTAGCAATTAGAAATCATCATACAAAAAGTTAAAAATTAACCCAATATATATAAGACAGAGGACAGTAACCTAAAATCATGCAAGATATAAAAAGTCTCCTGTCATCAGAAAGAGAGGTGCAAAAATGAAAGTAAGACCATCTGTAAAAAAAATATGTGACAAATGCAAAATCATAAAAAGAAAAGGGGTAATTAGAGTTATTTGCGAAAACCCTAAACACAAACAAAGACAAGGTTAAACCTTAACATGTTAATAACACAAATTAGGTAGCGGCTGTGAAACCTGTAAAAAGGGGTTACATATCAAATTTGTGTTTATATATATGTCTTAAAGTTTTAAAGAGACTGGGGTAAACACCAGTAGCATTTCACCTTTAAAATATTTAGGACAAACAAAGAAAACAAATTGAGTTAGCTGTATGAAGCGCAAGCAAATTATAGGTAACTTATGCAAATGAGCAAAGCGAATTTGCAATCATTAAAAAATTTGGAGGTGCAAAAAAATATGGCTCGTATAGCAGGAGTAGATTTACCAAAGGAAAAAAGAGTAGAAATAGGACTTACTTACATATATGGAATAGGCGTATCAAGTTCTAGAAAAATTCTTGCAAAAGCTGGTATTAATCCAGATACTAGAATTAAAGATTTAACAGACGACCAAGTAAATGACATTAGAAAAGTAATCGATGAAGCTTATACCGTTGAAGGTGATTTAAGAAGAGAAGTTGCTCTTAATATTAAAAGACTTACTGAAATTGGATGTTACAGAGGTTTAAGACATAGAAGAGGTCTTCCCGTTAGAGGTCAAAGAACTAAGACAAATGCTAGAACTAGAAAAGGTCCTAGAAAATTAGTTAGTAAGAGCAAAAAATAAAACGAAATCGATTACAATCGGCATCTTGCACATTTTCAATTTTGATTTCAAACCTCGACGTACCAATTGTACGCCTTCGGCTTGTAATCAAACTCAAAAATGCACAATATACCAATTCTAATCAATTTCGATAAAATCGATTAAAAAATTAATGAAAATCGGCATCTTGCACATTTTAAGCAAAAATGTACATTATACTAATTTTGATTAGTTTTAACAAATTTATAAAGGATAAATTTCAATCCATTTTAGATTGATAGAAAATAAAAGTAATGAAAACAAAAATGCTAAAAGAATAGAAATTCAGAATGAAATTTTGAATAAGGAGGAAAAAAGCAAAATGGCTAAAAATGTAACAACAAAAAAAGTAGCTAGAAGAAATAGAAAAAACATTGAAAAAGGAGCGGCACATATTCATTCTAGTTTTAATAATACAATCGTTACAATTACAGATACACAAGGAAATGCAATTGCATGGGGAAGTGCTGGAGAACTAGGATTCAAAGGTTCCAGAAAAAGTACACCATATGCAGCAGGTCAAGTAGCAGAAACAGCTGCTAAAGCGGCTATGGAACATGGATTAAAATCAGTAGAAGTATTTGTAAAAGGACCTGGTTCAGGTAGAGAAGCTGCGATTCGTGCACTTCAAACAGCAGGTCTTGAATTAAGTAGTATTAAAGACGTAACACCAATACCACACAATGGTTGTAGACCACCAAAAAGAAGAAGAGTTTAAATTTGAAAAGATAAAAAGGGTCAACACGAATTCACAAAAGTAAAGAAAGAGTTTTGAAGCTAATGTGAATAAAGAATAAAAACAAAGTGTTTAAATCCCTTGTCATTAAAGAGAAAGGAGTAAAAAAATGGCAAGATATAAAGACGAACAATGTCGTAGATGCCGTAGAGAAGGACAAAAATTGTTCTTAAAAGGTGAAAGATGTTATACCGATAAATGTAGTATATCAAGAAGAAATTATGCACCAGGACAACATGGACAAAAAAGAGCAAAACTTTCTGAATACGGAACACAATTAAGAGAAAAACAAAAAACAAAAGCATATTATGGAGTCGGAGAAAAACAATTTAGAAAATACTTTGAAATGGCTTCTAATAAAAAAGGAGTAACAGGTGAAAATCTATTACAAATATTAGAAAGCAGATTAGATAATGTTGTTTATAGATTAGGATTTGGAACTTCAAGAGCGCAAGCTAGACAATTTGTAAACCATGCACAATTCGAAGTAAATGGTAAAAAAGTTGATATTCCATCTTATTTAGTAAAAGCAGGAGATATTATCACAGTAAGAGAAAGCAAAAAAGATAATGCTACTATCAAAATAAATGTAGAAGAATCAAGTAAAAGACCAGTACCAGCATGGTTAGAGAAAAATACCGAAAAGCTAACTGGTAAAGTTATTAGATTAGCAGCTAGAGAAGATGTTGATATTCCAATCGAAGAACATTTAATAGTAGAGCTTTACTCAAAATAATAACAGTAAAAAGTAAAGAAAAAGATTTAATCAAAACTTTTAAAATTTTACTTAGGAAACCTGGGAAGGTTTTAAAAAGTTTGGGAAAAATATTCCTAAAATTTAGGAGGTAATAATGATAGAATTTGAAAAGCCAAATATTGAATGTCTAGAGGTTGATGATACAAATAATTATGCAAAATTTGTGTGTGAACCATTAGAAAGAGGTTATGGAGTAACAATAGGAAATTCTTTAAGAAGAATTTTACTTTCATCACTTCCAGGATGTAGTATAACAGGAGTAAAAATAGATGGTGTACTACATGAATTTTCTACCATACCAAACATTGTAGAAGATGTACCTGAAATTATTGTTAATCTAAAAAATGTTAGACTAAAATTTGATGAAAACGAAGAAAAAGTTTTAAGAATTGATGTTAAGGGGGAAGGAGAAGTTACAGCAGCAGACATCATTACAGATGGAACCGTTGAAATCTTGAACCCAGAATTACATATAGCAACCATTTCTGAAGGTGGAAGCTTAAAAATGGAAATGACAGCAGATAAAGGAAGAGGATACAATTCAGCAGAAAAAAATAAAAAACCAAATCAAGATATATCAGTACTTCCAATTGATTCTATCTACACACCAGTAAAAAAAGTCAACTATCAAGTAGAAAATACTAGAGTAGGGCAAATGGTAGACTATGACAAATTAGTAATTGAAGTATGGACAGATGGAAGTTTAAAAGCGCATGAAGCTTTAAGTTTAGCAGCAAAAGTAATGACAGGACATTTAGAATTATTTATTGATTTATCAGAAGCTACAAAAAATACGCAAGTTATGATTGAAAAAGAAGAATCAAAGAAAGAAAAAGTATTAGAAATGTCAATAGAAGAATTAGAATTATCTGTTAGATCTTTTAACTGTTTAAAAAGAGCAGGAATTGCAACTGTTGAAGACTTAACCAATAAATCTGAAACGGATATGATGAAAGTAAGAAATCTAGGTAAAAAATCATTTGATGAAGTAACAGCAAAATTACATTCATTAGGATTAGACTTTGCTTCAGAAGATGAGTAAACAAACAAGTTATAAAGGAAGGTGAAAAAATTGGCTACAAATAGAAAGTTAGGAAGAACAACAGACATAAGAATGGCAATGTTAAAAACATTAACAACAGACTTGATCATGCATGGAAAAGTAGAAACCACATTAGCTAGAGCAAAAGAAGTAAAATCCATAGCAGACAGCATCATTTCACTAGCAATCAAAGAAAAAGATAACTTTGAAATGGTAGATGTTAAAGTCATAAAAGCTAAATTAGATGCAAAAGGAAATAAAGAAACAGAATTAGTAAAAAGCAAAAATGGTAAAGAATATTTAAAAGTAGTAAAAGAAGAAACGACTGAAAAAAGACAGAAAGACATGCCAAGCAGACTAAATGCTAGAAGAAAAATCATGAGAAAAGTAAATAAAGTAAAAGACAGCGAAGGAAAAAACATTGATTTACCATCAAAATTATTCAATGAAATAGCTCCAAAATATGCTGGTAAAAACGTAGGAGGATACACACGTATTATCAAAGCTGGACCTAGAAGAGGAGACGGAGCAGAAGTTGCAATCTTACAACTTATATAATTTCAACTTATAATTTTAATGAATGAAAATGAAGAAAAAATCCACCGATAAGGTGGCTTTTTTTATGACCATATGAGGTGTGGGAAGAGTGGCGAGTTTGGGACAGGCACAAAGTAACCATTTTGCTACTTTTAGAATAGGTATCAAGCATAAGCACAATTCAATAAAAGCAACATATAATAAAACCATAGGAGGCTAGAAAGTGATGGAATTTATTTTAAATACTATCTTTTGGACACTTGCCATTTATGGTTTTTTTGAAATTATAAAAAGTATTGTAAACATATTTGCTTATACTAATTTTCAATCAGATGGAATTTATATCATCATAGCAGTAAAAAATCAAGAAGAAAAAATAGAAGGGTTTTTACGTTCTAGTTTATTCAAGATACTATATGGAAAAGAAGAGTACTTAAAAAATATCATAGTAGCAGATTTAAAGTCTGATGATAGAACAAAGGAAATAGCAAAGAAAATGGAAATGGAGTATGATTGTTTGAAAGTGATTACTTGGAAGGAATGTAAGGATATTATAGATAATGTGAATGAAAGTTAAAATTGTTTTGTGGTTACCTTGTGCCTGTCCCAAACTTGCCATCCCAAACTCACCCAAACTCGCCAAAAATTGTTTTGTGGTTACTTTGTGCCTGTCCCAAACTTGCCACAAACTCGCCATCTCAAACATACCAAAACATAACACTTGAAAATTGCTTTTAATTGTGATAAACTTGTAGACACAAAAAGGAGAAATAAATGGAAATTACAGGTCAAATAATCGGAATTATATATAAAAACGAAATAAATAGCTATACCATAGCTGAATTTGAGACGGATGATGAGCCCATTACAGTGGTGGGCTATTTGCCTTTTATTAATGAAGGAGATACTTTAAAGGTTGTTGGAAAGTTTGTAGAACATAAAGAGTATGGCAGACAGTTTAAGATAGATACTTTTGAAAAGATGATGCCTCAGACTTTGGGAGCTTTAGAGAAATATTTGGCGAATGGAAATATAAAGGGAATTGGTGAGGCATTAGCTAAAAGAATTGTTAAGAGGTTTGGCGATGAAACGATTCATGTGTTTAAATATGAACCAAAGAGATTAGCAGAAGTAAAAGGAATTTCAGAGAATAGGGCAATTGAAATGGCAGAGGATTTTGTGCAGAATTGGGAGGTTTGGCAGATTGTAGGCTTTTTGGAGAGGTTTGGCATTGGGGCTGAACATGCTAAAAAGGTGTTTGATTTATTAGGAACTAATGCTATTGAACAAATTGAAGCAAATCCTTATATATTGATAGATATAGCCAAAGGCGTAGATTTTAAACAAATTGATAAAATGGCACTGGATTTAGGGATGGATTATGATAATGAAAAAAGAGTGACAAGTGGTATTAAATATGGATTAATTAGAAGTACATACAATGGACATACCTGTGTCCTAAAAGCTAATTTAATAGAATTTGTTATCAATCTTTTAGATGTATCAAGTGAGAAAGTAGAAGATGGATTGATTCATCTACATATGAAAAATGAGATTGTAATAGAGGATAGGAAAGAGGAAGAATATGTTTATTTGAATTCTTTTTTTAATACGGAGGCAGAAATAACAATCCGAATAAATCGATTACAAAAGGCGAAAAATATTAAAAAGGTGGAACATATTGAAACGGAACTAAAAAAAGTGGAGGAAAATTCAAGTATAGAATTATCAGAGAAGCAAAAAGAAGCAGTAAAATTAGTGAATGATTATAATGTAACGATTATTACGGGTGGACCAGGTACAGGAAAAACTACGATTATAAAAACAATTATTGATATCTATGAACAAAAAAAGAAAAAGGTGGTTCTTTGTGCACCAACGGGTAGAGCAGCAAAAAGAATGACAGAAACAACTCGGAAAGGAAGCATCTACTTTACATCGATTATTGGAAATTGGAAAAATTGATGAGGATAGTTTATACAAAAGTACATCTGATTACGAGGGATCACCAATTGATGGAGATTTAATTATAGTTGATGAAATGTCAATGGTGGACATGTTTTTGATGAATTATTTGTTAAAATGTATTTATCAAGGTACCAAATTGATTTTAGTGGGAGATGAAGATCAGCTAGCTTCTGTTGGACCAGGAAGTGTTTTAAAAGATTTAATTCATTCAGAACAGGTTCCAACCATTCATTTAGACAAAATTTTTAGACAAGCGGCTAAAAGTAAGATTATCTTGAATGCACATAGAGTGAATCAAGGAGAAGGTTTTTTGAAAAAAGGAGAAGAACATTCTGAAGAAATGAAGGAAGATTTCTTTTTTATTAAAGGAATGAGTCAAGAAAAAATGTTGATGGAAGTCATTTCACTATGCACAGGAAGGCTAAAAAATTATGGCGATTATGATTTCTTTCAAAATATACAAGTGTTATCTCCAACTAAAAAAGGAATATTGGGAACAAAAGAATTAAATAAAGCATTGCAAGAACAATTAAATCCGAATATTAATAATTTACCAGAAAAAGCAAGTATGGGTTCTATTTTTAGAGCAGGTGACAGAGTTATGCAAATGAAGAATAATTATGACATCTATTGGGAAAAAGAGGTTTCTGGTAAAAAAGAGATGGGAAGCGGTATTTTTAATGGTGAAATAGGGACAGTTACTGCAATTAATGAAAGAGAAAAACAAGTGGAGATTCAATTTGATGATGAAAAAGTAGCTTGGTATGAATTTTCAGATTTGGACCAAATTGAACATAGCTATGCCATAACGATTCACAAATCGCAACGGAAGTGAATTTGATGTGGTTATTATGGTTGTTCCACCAGCAGCCCCAATGTTACTAACTAGAAATTTACTTTATACAGGAATAACGAGAGCGAAAAAGTTATTAGTCATGGTAGGAATGGAAAAAGTGGTGGAATTTATGATTCAAAATGTGGAGATAAAGAAGCGAAATACTGGTTTGGAATTTAAAATGAGAATGATAGAATAATAAATAAACAAAGGAAATGAGATTGTGGATAATAAAAAATATATATATGAAGAAAAGATACCAACATCAGAAGAATATAATTATATGACAGAGAGAGTAGGATGGGGAACTAGAGAAAATGAAATAATAGAAATAGCTTTAAACAATTCTTTATATTCAATTTGTGCTTATGATGGTTCTAAAATGATTGGGTATGGAAGGATTATAGGAGATAAAACTATTTTTCTATATATACAAGATATAATGGTTCTTCCAGAATATCAATTACAAAGAATAGGAACCAATATCATGCAAAGAATTTTAGAAAAAGTAGAAAAATTTAAAATCATAAATCCTAATATAAAAGTATATTTAGGTGCAGTAAAGGGAAAAGAAAATTTTTATAGAAAATTTGGTTTTATAAGTAGAAAAGAAGCAGGTAAAGGAGAAGCAATGATATTAAAATAAATCAAATATAACTAAAAAAGATAAAAAGTAATGTTTAAGAGACCATGTTATCAATCGAAAATGATAGAAAATATCTTTGATTAACAGCATGGTCTAAGTATTAGATACTAATAGGATAACCTTTATTTGGAAAAAGTCGAAACTTAATAATAAAAAGATTGACTTAAAAATAGAAGCAAGGTATAATGTAAAGCACAATAATTAATGTAAAATTATTTAATTCATAAAATTTAAATCAAAAGGAGAAAACAAAATTTTAAATCAAATAATCAATCTAATTTATCCACCAAGTTGCGGGATATGTGGAAAAATCACAAAAGATTTTTTATGCAACAAATGTTACAAGCAATTAGAAAAACAAGCTGAGTTTGCAATCGAAAAAAAATCAAATAACAATTATTATTTTCAAGAACATTTATATATCTTTGAATATCAGGGAATGATAAGAAAAATTATCTTAAATTATAAATTCAATGAAAAAGCCTATTTATACAAAACGATTGTAAATTTTCTATTAAAAAATGAAAAATTCTTTCCAATTATAAAATCTTATGATACAATATTACCAGTTCCCATCAGTAGAAAAAGAAGAAGAGAAAGAGGTTATAATCAAAGTGAGCTAATTGCTAGGGAAATAGCGAAAAGCTTAGGAATTGACTATACCAAAGAATGTCTTTTTAAAATAAAAAATATAGTGGAACAAAGTAAATTAAACAAAGAAGAGAGGCAAGCAAATATACAAGGAGTTTATGAATTACGCAAACCAGAAGAATTAAAAGATAAAAAACTATTATTAGTAGATGACATATATACAACAGGAAGTACAGTTAATGAATGTTGTAAAATTTTAAGTCAAGCACAGCCAAAAAAAATAGGAGTGTTGACAATAGCGAAAGATTAAAAAAGATAATTTGGAAGGCGATGTCTATTGGGGACGGTTCTATTTGGACATGGATTGCCATTGGGGACGGACCTTTTTGGC
>CANPNZ010000026.1 GCA_947575605.1 uncultured Clostridium sp. | reverse complement strand
ACTACTTTTTATTTGCGTAAAATCATTGGGGCAAAGTTTGTATAACTTAATATATCTATAACTTCTTTCAAATCATTAATCTCATAATCAATATTTAACTTTTTATCATTTTCCTTTTTATTAGCATTAAACCAACATGTTGTAATTCCAGCATTTATACCACCTTGCATATCACTAGTTAAAGAATCTCCAATCATTATGTATTCTTCTAAGTTGTGGCTACCTACTTTTTCAAACACTGTTTCATAATAATTAATAGAAGGTTTTTCAAAACCCATTCTTTCTGAAATAAACACATCATCAAGCAATTTATCTAGCCCTAATTTTTCTAATCTTTTTTCTTGAGCTACAATAGTTCCGTTTGTTGCTCCATATTGCTTATATTTTGTTTTAAGTGCTAGAACTGTCTCTTTTGCATTTTTCATATAATAAGCTATATTTCCAATACATATCTGATATGCTTCATTAAACTCTAAAGCTATATCTGAATCAATTCCATTTTTCAAAAAAAATTCAACAAATCGACCTTCTAAAACTTCTTTTTTAGAAATCTCTCCATTTTCTAATCGTTTCCAATATTTATTATTAATTTTTTTATAATCTTCAAGTTGTTTATCACTACAATTTCCAAAATTAAAATCTTTAAAGCATTCACGAATTGCTTTATTCTCTGTTAATTCAAAATCAAGTAATGTTCCATCAATATCCCAAAGAATATATTTTATTGATTTTTTACCTTTTCTCATCTATTTTCCTCCCTATAAATTACTTCTAGTCTACTATTAATTAAAATAATTATATTATAAATTTAAAAAGTAATATAGCCTATTTACAATTTTTATAAAAAATTAAGGTAGAATTAAAAAAATATTCCCCGCTTAATCCCCAAAAACATATTAAAAAATAATTCTAAATAACTCTTTTTAAATTTATATAAAATAATCTTTTGTGTCTTTCCTTTTAAACTATTGAAATCAGAGGAAAAACTCTGTATAATAGATATATTAAGAAAAAAGTAAAATCGAAATCTAATTAAGAGTAAGCTAACTTGTTTTATATGAATTTATAGTGCCCAAATTTATTTTTCTAATATCATATATAAAATTGGGTAGGGGTTACCTTGCTCATCTAATTCGCTTCTCTTATATACTTTAAATCCAATATGCTCATAAAATTCTTTGCTATTTAGATTTTGTTCATTAACTGCTAACTCATTAACATTATAATTTTCTATTCCGTAGTTTATTAATTGTTTTCCAAAACCCTTTCCTCTTTCATTATTTGTAATAAACAACATCTCAAGTTTTTGATTTTCAATTCCCATAAATCCGATAGGTATATTATTATCGTTTTCAACAATGATTAAATGAGATATTTCAGAAATAGCTTGAGGTACATATTTTTTTATATTCTCTATTTCTTCATTCGATAGAAATAAGTGCGTTGCTTTGACTGAATTTTCCCACACTTCTAATAATTGATTTATTAGTATAGATGTTCTATTCTTTACTTCAATTATTTTCATAGTGAGTCTCCTTATATATCATTTATTTAAGATTTCCTTCATAGTTGTGAATTTATCTTCTTTTAAATCATAAAATCCCGTAAAATTCCCTTTTTTATCATACATCCAACACAAATCGGTCCCATAAGGTGCATCATATAATAATAACATTATTGGTGAGATTTGATTGATAGATTGTGCATTTAAGAAAACAAAATTTTTTGGATCGCTAACATACTTATCATCATCATCACAAGAATAGATTGTCCAACCATTTGCTACATCTATGCTACTCTTTTCTCTATATGTATAACGTATTGGCCTTCCTGAATAAACATTTTTTGAAACTAGAAACGCACCATAGGCATCATTATTAATCATTTCGTCTTCTATCTTATCTTTCGAACTATCTGACTTTTTAAATAATCCCATACAAAATACCTCTTTTCTTATTATTTAACTACTTTCTCAATAAAAATTATATTAATTTTTATCTAAAAAGTCGAAACTTGAAAGAGCAAAATTAAAAAATCATTGTTTGAATATTACAATCTTTTATGTTATAGTATATTTAATAGGAATATAATGTAAAAAATCAAAAAAGAGGTATAAAAATGGGAAAAGTAGCAATCATAACAGGAGCATCCAAAGGAATTGGTAGAGAAATAGCCAAGCAATTAGCAAAAAGTAACATAAAAGTAATAGCCAATTATAACCAGTCTGAAAGAGAAGCCAAAGAATTACAAGAAGAATTAGCGAAAGAAAACATAGAAATTGACATAATAAAAGCTGATTTGGTAAAAAGAGAAGAAGCACAAAAAATAGTACAATTTGCTATAAATAAGTATAAAAAAATAGATATTTTAATAAACAATGCAGGAATTAGTGAATATAAAATATTTACAGATGAAACAGATGAGGATTGGGAAAGAGTAATAAATACTAACTTATACTCTGCTTTTGTTATGTCACAAGAAGTAATTTCTAATATGATACATTATAAAGAAGGATGTATTATCAACATTTCATCTATATGGGGAATAACAGGGGCAGCCTTAGAAGTATTATATTCTATTACGAAAGCAGGCATGAATGGAATGACAAAAGCATTAGCCAAAGAATTAGGGCCATCTAATATTAGAGTAAATGCAATTGCACCAGGAATGATACAAACAAACATGAATGATACATTTTCAAAACAAGAAATCGAAGAAATAAAAGAAGAAATACCATTAGAAAGAATAGGACAAGTACAAGATATTGCTAAATGTGTAAAATGGTTGATAGAAGATAATTATACAACAGGACAAATTATTTCTATCAATGGAGGATGGAACATATAAAAAGATTGCCACTGTGTGTGCCACTGGGGACGGACCTTTTTGGCAAATTATGAAATTAAATAGAATAAAATATAAAAAATTAAAAAGTTTTTTGTTCAAGCTAATTTTCATAGAAATTTTAAATTCATGATATGGCACCCTTCCACGTCAAGCGTGAACACTTTCCATATCATGAATTAACAATTTCTACTTCAATTACTTTCAAGCAAAACTTTTTAATTTTTTATTATTTATTATTAAGAATTAATAGTTTGCCAAAAAGGTCCGTCCCCAGTGGCAAACTTGCCATTTTAACCTGGAACCAGTGGCAACTAAAAAACGACCTAACAGGTCGTTTTCTTTAAGTATTTTCAGTATTCGTTAATTTTCTTTTATAGTTTCCAGAAATTATTTTTGGAAGATAAGTTATAATTTTATAAACAGCTAAGCGAACTTTTTTACTCCATAAATAAGATCTTCTTAGTTTTCTAACAGGACCTAAAGCTACTGGTTCATCTTCTAAAACTAATAATTCATGTTGTACTTTTTCTAGCGGAAAAATATAATTTTGACCATCGTTATTATCCCAACAATCATTTCCATCCTTAAAACAGAAATTGAAAGTTTCGCCTTCTCCTAATTCTATTTCAGCTTGAAATCCTAAATCTGTTTTTTCCATTTTTATATCATTTACATTATCCCAATTTAATCCAAAACCATAATGAATAGAAACTTCTTCAGAAGCTTCTTGAAAAAGTTTTCCGATATAAGATATTTTAATTTTGCTATTTTCAACTAATTTATCTGTATTGAAAAATATGTTCTTTGTTAGCTCCATTCTATTTCTCTCCTTATTTATCTTTTGCTGTCAACATTATAATATTATTTTCTACAATGTTCAAGTATTTTTATGAAAAAACTTAAAAAAAGTTAAATTTTTTGTCAAAATGGAATAATAAAATATTTAGAACATAATGTAAATAAAGAGTTGTCAAAAAATACACTTTGTGGTAAGATTTAATTAGAATAAAAAAAGGGGAAAAATTGTTATGAAAGCGTCAGTAAAAGAAAATTCGGAGGAAACGAAAATGAAGAAACAAGACGAAAAAGTAGACCAAAAGGAAAAGAAAGAGGTAGAAATAGAAAAAAAAGAAAACAAAAAATTTGAGAAAGCCAAAGGAAAATCGAAAAAAGTTGAAAAAGAAGTAAAAAATATGGGAGAATACAAAAAGAAAAAATGGATTCTACCAGTTAGTATCGTATCTGTTTTAGTAATAGCCATATTTTTCTCTACTATTTTTGCTTTTGTCAATATTAATAATCAAAAGATAATAAATGGGGTTTCTATTGCGGGAATCGATGTTTCCGGATTATCAAAAGAAGAAGCAAATACAAAAATAGCGGATATTTATGAAAAGAAGAAAGAAAGCGAAATAGAAATTCAATATCAAGAATACGAAGCTACTTTAAATCCAACCCTAATGGAAGTTAACTATGAAATAGAAAAGGCAATAGAAGAGGCTTTCTTAATTGGAAAAGGCGATAACATATTTATTAACAACTATGATATATTATTTTCTTTTATAAAAAAGAGAAATATAGATGTTAATATGACATTAAATGAAGAAGTAACCAAACAATCAATAGAAGATATTGGAGTTAATTTGCCAGGAGTCATTATAGAATCCAGTTATGCGGTAGAAGAAGACGAATTATTGATAACAAAAGGAAAAGCAGGAGTTGTTATTAATACAGAAGAATTATTACAGCAAGTAAAAGAAAATTTAAGAGATATCAATAAGGAACCAAATAAGATAGAAATACCAGTAGAAGAAAAAGTACCTGAACCGATTGATATAGATAAGATACACGAAGAGATACATACCGAAGCAAAAGATGCTTATTATACAAAAGATCCATTTACCATTTATCCAGAAGTAAATGGAATTGACTTTGATGTAGAAGCAGCAAGAGAACTATTAAAAGAAGAAAAAGAAGAATATGTCATAAAATTAACCATAACAAAACCTAAAATAACCATTGATAAAATTGGACCAGAGGCATTTCCTGATCAATTAGCAACCTTCACGACAAGATATGATGTAAGTGATGTTGATCGAACTACCAATTTACAAATTGCATGTCAAAAGATAAATGGAAAAATCGTGTTAGCAGGAGATACCTTCTCTTATAATCAAGCATTAGGACCTAGAACAGCAGCAGCAGGGTATCGTAATGGAAAAATCTACTCAGGTGGAGAGGTAGTCGATGGAATTGGGGGAGGAATTTGTCAAATATCCTCTACTTTATATAATACGGTTTTAATGTCTAACTTAGAAATAGTAGAAAGAAGAAACCATCAATTTGTTACTTCTTATTTACCAGCGGGAAGAGATGCTACGGTTGTATATGGACTAACCGATTTTAAATTTAAAAATACCAGAAAATATCCAGTAAGAATTGTAGCAAGTGCTAGAAATGGAATTGCCACCATAACGATGTATGGTATTAAAGAAGAAAATGAATATACTTTTAGTTTTAGTACCAAAACAATAGCGTCTATTCCATCTACAACCAAATATGAAGAAGATGCTACTATGGCAGCAGGGACAGAAAAAGTGAAACAAAAAGGTGCTAATGGATTAAAAACAGAAACTTATATTACCAAAATGCTAAATGGAAAAGTAATATCAACCACTTTACTTTCAAGAGATACGTACGATGCTATGGCAAGAATTGTAATAAGAGGAACCAATCAATCCATAACGAATGTAGAACCTACTCCTACTCCAGATAATTCAGTAACACAAGAACCAACGCCATCCATACCAGAACCAACGAATCCATCAGAAGAAACAACAACAAAACCAACAGAAACCCAAAAACCAACCAATCCAACCAATCCAACAAAGCCTTCAAAACCAACCAATTAGATAACCAAGTAATAATAGAAAATTTGAAAATGTTTTTATCCTATCAATAAAGTCCTTAGTCTTTTCTAGGGACTTTTAAAATACAACATTTTACTTGACAACGAAAGAAAAAGATACTATAATGAATAAAGTTCAAATTAAAATTTGCGCCATTAGCTCAGTTGGTAGAGCAGCAGACTCTTAATCTGACGGTCGGAGGTTCGACCCCTCTATGGCGCACCAGTTGAAAGATTTTAGATATAAAATTAATTCCAGTTTTTATCTAAAATCTATTTTTTTAAACAACATTATAATTCAAGTTATAATTTGCATTTTTACATAAAATATAATTAATGTATATAACATTTAGTAGGAGGAATAACATTCCATGAGTATAGGATTAAGAGAGGGAGTTATACAGTGTAAAAATTGTCGGAGAATACTTATTTTTAATGGCACAGATTTAATAAAAAAAGAACAAAAAATTTATTATGATACGGTAAAAAAGTATTACCTTAAATGTTTTTGTGGACATATGATTTACATTGATAACCCTGATCCATTGTTTGAGTAATTGCAAAGCTTCACAGTTTATATTTCTGTGAAGCTTTGCAATTTTATTAAGGAAGTATTTTTCAGGATAAGTAAATAAATTAAAAAGTTGAAACTTGAAAAAAACGAAGAGTTGACAAAAACGAACAGAATTGGTAAAATGTCTACATAAATTAGAAAAAGGAAAGATAAATATGGAATTACTAGCAGAAATATTAGAAACTATGATGATAATAGGATTTGGAGTATCATGGCCATTATCCATTTACAAATCCTACACATCTAAATCAACAAAAGGAAAAAGTATCTTATTTTTATTTTGTATTGCCATAGGATATATTTGTGGAATTTTTTCGAAATTAATTTCTCATAACTTAAATTTAGCATTTTGGTTTTACATTCCTAATGTATTAATGGTTAGCACAGACATTGTTCTTTATTTTAGAAACAAAAAATGGGAGGCAAAAGAATCTGAAAAATAATAGGAGAGAAATTTTATGAAAAATATAGAATGTCCCTATACAGAAGAAATGATAGATTCAGAAAATAAATTTTTACAATGTTTAGAAAAATTTATTAAATCACCAGAAGAGATTAAATTAAAATTAAATACAAAAAAAACAACTACAATTGGAACATTGGTACCTATGCAAATAGGAAGGAACAAAGGAGAGAAAGTTCCGATTGAATTAAAAAAACGATTAGAAAGAGAAATATCGAAGGATATTAAAAACACAGATTTAACAAAACCTGACTATGAATCTCCTATTATAGTAGTGCGGAAGTGGTGGAGCAGGATTATGTGCAGCCATTGAAGCGGCTGAAAGAGGTGTACCAACATTAATTTTAACAAAGGGAAAATTTGGTCAATCTAATACGATTCTTGCACAAGGAGGAATACAAGCAGCAACAGAGCCAGATGATTCACCAGAGATACATTATAAAGATACGATGAAAAGTGGACATGATAAAAATAATTCCAAATTAGTAAGAAAATTAACCAAAGAAGCGCCAGAAGCCTTAAAATGGTTATCAGACTTAGGCGTTACTTTCCAAGAAAAACCTATTTTAGCAGGAGGAGCTTCTAAAAATAGACTACATTCAGTAGGCGATTCTACTGGTGCTGCTATTATGAAAGCATTGTATCAAAAAATCAGGGAATTCCAAGAAAAAAAATTAATTACTGTTATAAAATACGCTGATGTACAAGAATTGGTAAAAGATGAAAAAGGAAATATAGCTGGTGTTATTTTTAGACAAAATAGTGAAACAGAAAAAAATGGTGAATGTAAAGTAGTAAAATCTAAAACAGTAATTTTAGCAACTGGTGGCTCTGGTCAATTAGGATATTGTAATTTTAATACATCTAATTGCGAAGGAATGACAGGAGATGGACTTGTTATGGCATACCATGCAGGTGCTAAATTAATCGATCCAGCAGCCATTCAATATCATCCAACAGGAGGTGTTTTTCCAGTTAATTTTTCTGGTAAATTAATTAGTGAAAAGGCCCGTTCACTAGGGGCACTGCTATTTAATATAGAGGGAGAGCCATTATTATCACAAGGAAACAGAGATGTTATTGTTAAAAATATGATGTATGAGATAAATAATGGAAGTGGAATAAAAACACCAAATGGTAATTCAGGTATTTGGTTAGCTACACCATTAATTGACAAAATTCATGGAAAAGGAACCATAGAAAGAGAATTACCAGGTTTGTATAAAAAATATAAATCAGTAGGAATTGATATCACTAAACATGCTGTTTTAGTATATCCTACGATTCATTATCAACTAGGTGGAATAGAAATTGATGAAAAAGGAAGGACAGAAATTCCCAATTTATTTGCCGTAGGAGAAGTAAGTGGAGGAATTGATGGAGAAAATAGACAAATGGGAAATGCACTTTCTACTGCTGTTGTATATGGGCGTACAGCAGGAAGAGAAGCGGCTGAAATTGCAAAATCTATTTCTATGCCAAAGGAATTAAATTTATCTCATTTAGATCATTTTCCAATAGAAAAAGAAGAGTTATTAAATGAAATTTAATCCTAGAAGGGAACCTCAACCATTAAACAAAAAAGTTTAATGTGAGGTTCCTTTTATAACTAGCTATATTTTATATGACAAAAAACTTTTTATTCCATTCTTTTCAAACGCAAAGCATTTAAAATAACTGTCAAACTACTAAGAACCATAGCCAAACTAGCAATCATAGGATTAATCGTAATACCAAGAGGAAGAAACAATCCCATACTAATGGGAATCATCAAACAATTATAGAAAAAAGCCCAAAATAAATTCTGTTTAATATTTCTAATTGTCTTTTTGCTAATATGAATCAAATGGATGATACTATATAAATCATTCTTGGTTAAAATAACATCAGAAGCATCTGCTGCAATATCAGTTCCACTATCAATACTAACACCAATATGGCTACTTGCCAAAGCGGGACTATCATTAATACCATCGCCACACATCATGACATATTTATTATCTTGTTTTAGCTTCTTTATCATAGCTGTTTTTTCAGCTGGAAGGACATTAGCCATAACATTGGTAATTCCAATATCTTTAGCAATTTTTTTAGCCGTTTCTTCATGATCCCCTGTTAGCATAATTGTTTCAATTTTATGCTCATTTAGATAGGCAACTACTTCTTTACTATTTTTTCGAATCATATCATTCACCCCAATAAGAGCTAAAATCTCTTTATTTTGTACCACATAAACAATACTATTTCCTTGACTTGCCAATCTTTTTTCATCTTCACCATAAGCATTAGGAATATGGTATTTAGAAAGAATTTTAGCATTTCCTAAAATAAATTCTTGAGAATTTACAATTCCTACAATACCAAAACCACTTATATTTTCAAAGTCGTTTACTTCTAAAGTTTCTAATTTATGTTCTACTAAGTAATCTGAAAAAGCTTTTCCAATAGGGTGAGTAGAGTTCTTTTCTATACTTCCTACCAATTGCAATAATTCTTTTTCTTCATAATTGCTGTAATTCATAATTTCTGCTACCTTCAAAGTTCCATACGTTAAAGTTCCTGTTTTATCAAATACAATGGTATTTGTTTTTTGAGCATTTTCAAGAATTTCACTTTTCTTTATTAAGATACCATGACTAGCACATAATCCTTCGCTTACTACAATAGCAAGAGGAGTAGCTAAGCCAAGACTACAAGGACAAGCAACCACTAAAATGGTTACAAAAGTGGTAATAGCAGAACTAAAACCATAGCCTAACCCTAAATAGGCAACGAAAGTAAGAAAAGCAATCATCATAACAGCAGGAACAAAATAGCCACTTACCGTATCAGCCACTTTAGCAATAGGAGCTTTGGTATTGGTAGCTTCTAGTACTAATTTAACGATTTCAGAGACAGTAGATTCTTTCCCAATTTTTTCTGCTCTATATTCTAAATAACCATCGTAATTCAGGCTACCTGCCATTACTTTTTCACCAATGGATTTTAGTGCTTTTTTACTTTCACCCGTAATAAAAGCTTCATCTAAATGAGCCTTTCCGTAAATAATTTCTCCATCCACTGCAATTTTTTCGCCAGGTTTGCTTACTATTATGTCACCTTTTTGAATTTCATCAATAGTAACTTGTTTTTCGGTTTCTCCTACTTTAATAATAGCATAATCAGG
The DNA here is from genome assembly GCA_947575605.1 of uncultured Clostridium sp. Lineage (GTDB taxonomy): Bacteria > Bacillota > Clostridia > TANB77 > CAG-508 > CAG-269. The sequence goes on along the minus strand of CANPNZ010000026.1, from coordinate 13,629 downwards.
CGTTATTTTTACTAACTTTTGAATGGCTTCTTTTGTTTTATCGGTACTAACCCTATCTAAGTACCTTCCTATCTTAATAAAGAAAATGACAATAGAAGCGGATTCAAAATACAATTCTTCCACGTAACCATGATTCCCTTGTAATATTTGATACATACTGTACAAACTATATAACATACTACTAATAACACCAATACCTACTAACGTATCCATATTGGGAGTTCGGTGAATTAAATTTTTATAACCACTTTTAAGAATATCATACCCATAAATTAAAAAAGGTATCGTTAATAAAAATAGTATAGTCGTGTAAGGGATAGGATGAGTATGACTATTGAATATTTCAGGAATTGGCAAACCAACCATATGTCCCATAGAAATATACATTAAAACAATGGCTAATAGAGAGAATAAAATAAATTTCGTCTTCTCCTGTTGATTTTTATTTTTTATATCGAATTCAGTAAATAAGCCAAGACTTTTAAAGCCAGCCTCTTTAACAAACTGTTCAATCTTTTTTTGATTTAAGATAGTCTCATCATATTCAATTAGGCTATTAGCCATAACTAAATTAACAGAAGCACTGATAATTCCCTTTTGTTTATTTAGATATTTTTCAAGTCCATTGGAACAACTGCTACACGTCATACCATCAATGGATAAAATAATTTTTTTCATATAAAAATAATTCCTTTCAAACTACTTCAAAACCAATTTCTTCGATTTTTTCTTTTATTTCTGATTCGGTTATTTGTTCTTTACAAGTAATGGTAACTGTTCCACTTGTATGGTCTGCCACTACTTTTTTGATTCCTTTTATGGTTTTTAAAGCATTTTGTACTCTATTTTCACAACCTCCACAAACCATACCACTTACTTGTATTTCAATTTCCTTCATATTTTTTCTCCCTTCTTATGATCTATTAAATTTTTTAAATAAACTAATTAATTCATCAATTATCTCAAAATTTCCTTGTTCTAGGTCATTTGCTACACAAGAATATAAGTGATTTTCTAATATATGGTTTGATAAACTTTTTACAGAATTTTCGATGGCAGATAATTGAATTAAGATATCATTACAATAAGTATCTTCATGAATCATTCTCTTTATTCCTTTTATTTGTCCTTCAATTCGATTTAAACGATTATTGATTATTTTTTTTTCTTGATCGCTTCGACAAGTTTTTTTAATTCCCATTTTTATCACCTTCATCATTATATACCCACAGGGGTATTTTGTAAATAAGGGGGTATATTTTTTAATCATCAATACTATTTTTTTACTTTTAAAGCTCTTAAAGCATTTATAATCGCAATGACAGAAACGCCAACATCAGCAAAAACTGCTTCCCACATAGTAGACAAACCACAAGCACTTAAAATCAATACCGCAATTTTAATGGAAATAGCAAAAATAATATTCTCTTTTACAATATGCATGGTTTTTTTAGCAATTTGAATTCCATTATTTATTTTAGAAGGTTCATCTGTCATAATAACAACATCGGCTGCTTCAATGGCACTATCAGCACCTAATCCTCCCATAGCAATTCCAATATCGGCCAAAGCCAAAACAGGCGCATCATTTATACCATCTCCTACAAAAGCAATTTTTCCTTCAGCAGATTTTTCTTTCATTAACGTTTCCAACTTCTCGGCTTTGTCGCTTGGCAGTAATTCTGTATAAACAGTATCAATTCCTAATTCTGTACCAACTTTTTCGCCAACTGCCTTTTTATCACCAGTCAACATTATTGTTTGTTTGATGGAATTGTTTTTTAAATCATGAATAGTTTGTTTAGCATCTTTTTTGATTTCATCAGCAATTACAATATAACCAACAAATTGTTCTTCTATCGCAACATATAAAATAGTTCCTATTTCTTGACATTTTGTATAAGTAATATTTTTTTGTTCCATTAACTTTTCGTTACCAATTAATACGTTTTTTCCTTCTACGGTTGCTACAATTCCTAATCCAGATAATTCCTCTGTTTTAGAAATTAAATTTGTATCAATTTCTTCATGATAAGCTTTTTTCAAAGAAATAGAAATGGGATGATTAGAGTAGTTTTCAGCATAGGTAGCATATTTTAATAATTGTTCTTGTGAAATATCAATAGCTTTTATTTTTTGAACTTCAAAAATACCTTTTGTTAAAGTTCCAGTTTTATCAAAAACTACAATTTCTGTATTAGCTAAGGCTTCTAAATAATTACTACCTTTTACTAAAATTCCTGTTTTGGAAGCTCCACCAATACCACCAAAGAAACTAAGAGGAATTGAGATTACTAAGGCACATGGGCAAGAAACCACTAAAAAGGCCAAAGCTCTATATAGCCAATCAGTAAAAGTCGCAAATCCTAAAAAGATAGGTGGGATAATAGCTAAAATAACAGCAATAATAACTACAATAGGCGTATAATATTTGGCAAACTTACTAATAAAGTTTTCGGATTTTGACTTTTTGCTACTAGCATTTTCTACTAAATCTAATATTTTGCTAACCGTAGATTCTCCAAATTCTTTCATAACTTCTATGGTTAATAAACCATTTTGATTGATACAACCACTTAAAATTTCATCACCAATCGAAACTTCTCTTGGAAGAGACTCTCCCGTTAAGCTAGAAGTATCTATTAGGGAATTGCCTTCCACAATTTTTCCATCTAAGGGGATTTTTTCACCAGGTTTTACCACAATGATTTCTCCTATTTTGACTTCTTCAGGATGAAGTTTAGTTATTTGATTGTCACGCTTTACATTGGCGAAATCTGGTCGAATATCCATTAAACTACTAATTGATTTTTTGGATTTATCAACAGCATAGCTTTGAAATAATTCACCAATTTGATAAAATAACATAACCGCTACCGCTTCTGGAAATTCTCCAATAGCAAAAGCCCCTAAGGTAGCAATTGCCATCAAAAAGTTTTCATCCAACACTTTTCCTCTTAAAATGTTTCGAATTGCTTTCCAAACAATTTCAAATCCTACTATAACATAGCTAACAAGATAGATACTATTATGGATCCAAATATTTGGAAAAGGGATGAGAAGAGAAGCTAAAAATAATATCATGGCAATTACTATTTTTATTGTTCTTTTTTTCATTTTAAAATCTTACCTTTCTTAAATTTCTTCTATTTTTACATCTGGTTCTTCCTTTTTTATTGTCTTTTTAACCTTATCCATAATTTCTTGTTTATTTTCTTCGTTATATTCCATTATCATTTTTTCTGTCAAAAAATTAATTGACACACTTTCGATTCCTTCTATTTTTTGAATCGCATTTTCTAATTGTGTAGCACAATTGGCACAATCTAATCCTTTTATTTTATATCCTTTTTTCATTTTAAATTTCTCCTTTTCGCTATTTTTTTATAAATTTTTTGATCTTTAAACTTTGTGTTCGATATGCTCTATACCAATTTCGAACAATTGCTTAACGTGGTCATCATCTAACATATAGTAGACTTCTTTACCTTCTTTCCTACATTTAACGATTCCGCTTCTTCGAAGCGTTCCAAGCTGATGAGAGATAGAAGATTTACTCATACCTAAAACATTGGCAATATCACATACACACATTTCATTTTTATCTAAGACAAATAGTATCTTGGTTCTAGTAGTATCTCCTAATATTTTAAAAAACTCCGCTAATTTATTGAATAAATTTTCATCTGGCATATTTTTTAAAGTTTGTTTTACAATATCTTGGTGAATGATATTACAATCACATATGAACTCGTTTTTTGACATTTTTAGCTCCTTTCTTTTGTTTTACATTATTATTATATTTACCCAATAATTGAATTGTTACTCAACTATGATTGTATTATAGTTGAATACACACTCAATTGTCAAGAACTTTTTAATAGATTTTTTAAAATTTGTTGATATTTATATAGACACCAATAAAAAGTCTTAATACCCGACAGTTTTAATTTTATATTTTGTTACACATTTCAAAAAAGTGTTGGGTATTAGATAAAAAGTAAACTTGTTACAATAAAGTATATTATATATTAAAATAGTGAATAATGAAAATTAAGGGAAAAAAGAGAAACAAAAGATAGAAGATAAAATGAAAGGATCAACAATATTAAGAAACAAAGCAAATATTAATCAAGGTATTACATTAATAGCATTAGTCATTACTATTATTGTACTATTAATTCTTGCTGGTATATCTATTGCTATGTTAACAGAGGAAAATGGAATATTAACAAAAGCAAAAACAGCTCAAAAGGAAACAGATGAAGCAACAGCAAAAGAAAAGGTACAAGTAGCAGTATTGGGAAGTTACGATAAAGACGGAAACTTAAACTTTAAAGAATTAAAAGATAACTTAGAAAGGGAAGAAGATATTTCTATTATAGATGGCAATGATAAATTTCCAATAACTGTATCAGTGGATAGTCAATATGTTTTTGTGATAGATGAAAAAGGAAATATATCGTATAAATCTAATGATTCATCAGAAGATAAAAAAATTATAATATCAGCAAATGATATTATAAATACGGAAGATAAAAGTCAATATTATGGCGCAACTGTTACAGGATATAATTGTCAAAATAGTAATGGCGTGAACGCATGGAAGATATTTTATGCAGCGGATGAACATATCTATTTAATTGCAGATGATTATATTCACTACGATTATTGTCCACAATCGGAAAATCAAACAATTAAAAAAAATTCTGACTATAAATTATCGATGGACTTTGTACGACAAGATTATTCAGGTTCAAGTGACATAACAGATTCAAAATTACAAGAGTTAAATAGTAATTATTTTAACTATTTGTCTATAAATAGTAAAACAAGTACCAATAATAATATGAAAGCAATAGCCTATATGCTAGATAAAGAGGTATGGCATGTATATCAAGGACAAAAGGCAGAATATGCAATAGGTGGACCAACCATAGAAATGCTAATGAAGTCATATAGTCAAAAATATAAGGTCGATTATATGGCACAAGCAAATAGTGTTAAAGGATATCAAATAAGTGCAGATGGAGGATCTACTTGGGTAAATTACTATAATGGAATGTTAGATACAAGTGATAGTTTGTATGTAATAAGTAGTCTAGAAAAAGCCCATGCTATGTGGCTTGCATCTCCTTCTGCAAATGGTACCAACGGCAGTGTGATGTATGCGAACTACAACGGCAGTGTGCTTAGCAATTTCTTCGACAACGGCATAATCGGCTTCCGCCCTCTAGTTTGCCTAAACTCTGATGTTCAACTTCAAAAAAATCTTGATGGAACCTATACCATATTATAATATAAAAATTATTAAAAACCCGTAATCCTCTATTATATGATTGCGGGTTTTTAATAATTTTTATCATTACTTATCTTATTAAAATTTCTAATCATCAAATAATAATTTAATACCCCAAATTCCAGAAACACCAACTAATCCATAGATAATTCTTGAAAGAATAGTCATGTCACCAAAAATAGCGGCTACTAAATTGAAATTAAAAATTCCAATTAACCCCCAATTGATGGCACCAATTATAATTAAAACTAATGCAATTTTATCAATTATTTTCATTTTTATCCTCCTTTATTTTAATATATTTTTTATTAGTATAAACTTTTTTTTCAATATTATACGTTTTTTTTAATTTTGTTGAAATTTTCTATTTTTTGTGATAATTTGTTATTAGAAGGTTGTCAATGATTCCAGGTTTAAATGGCAACTTTTAACTACTTTTATTAGTTGCCATTTAAACCCAGAACCATTGGCACAAAAAATTGCCAAAAAGGTCCGTCCCCACTGGCACACTTTGAAAGGATTTTAATTATGAGAAGAAATAAAAGAAGTTATCGAAAAACAAAAGCATTTGATTCCACACATTTTGACAAAAAAGGGGATCGATATTTATTTATTGGTATTAGCATTCTTTTGCTACTACTATTATGTAGTATTGCCTTTTATCACATTACAGCATGGATGAAACAAAAACAATTTTTAAAAGATGTTGATAATAGTTTACAATCTGTTGCTTCTGAACCAGTTTCTACTGCTTCTACAAATTCTAATGAAGCATTTAATAAAACAAACCTAGAAAAAACGAATACTACCTTCACTATGACTGCTATTGGTGATGTAATGTGCCATAATACGCAATATTGGGATGCCTACCAAAAGGAATCAGATAATTATGATTTTTCTTACGTTTTTGAAAACATTAAGCGTTATATAGAAACTTCTGATCTTGCAATTGGTAGCTTAGAAACCAGCTTTGCTGGTAAAGAACGTGGTTATAGTAATTATCCAACTTTTAATTCTCCTGATGCTTTAGCCTATGATTTAAAAGAGCTTGGTATTGATATTTTGTCTACTGCTGGGAACCATTGTTTAGATATGGGATTTAGTGGACTTTCTAGGACAATTGATGTTTTAAATGATGCTAATATTTCTCATTTGGGTACTTATCAAACACAAGAAGATCGAGATAAGATTTTACTTCATGATGTAAAAGGAATTAAAATTGCTTTTGTGAATTATACTTACGGAACCAATGGAATTCCTGTTCCTTCAGGAAAAGAATTTTGTGTGAATTTAATTGATAAAGCTCTAATGAAAAAGGATATTGAAAGTGCTAAATCGCAAGAAGCTGATATCATTGTTGCTTGCATGCACTGGGGAACCGAATACAGAACTACTGCTAATCCAGAACAAAAAGAATTAGCTGACTTTTTATTCCAAAATGGAGTGGACATTATTTTAGGCAATCACCCTCACGTTTTAGAGCCAATGGAAAAAAGAACTGTTACTTTAGCGGATGGAACAACAAAAGATGGTTTTGTAATTTATGCTTTGGGTAATTTTATTTGCGATCAAAATGCTGAAAATACTAGAAATTCTATCATTTTGAATTTGGAAATAACAAAACATATAGATGGTAAAATTAGTATCGATCACGCTGGTTATACTCCTATTTATATGTATAAAAATTCAAGTTCTCAACTTAAAAATATGAAGTTACTCGATATCGAACAAACTATTTATAATTATGAGGCTGGCATCGATTTTTCCATTAGACAAAAAACCTATGAAGATTTAAAAATTCAATTGGATAAAGTTAAAAAAATTGTTGGGCCAGCGTTTTAAACACTAGCTCAACATATCTTTTCTTTTTAACCAATAAGTTACCAATAAGGTTAATAAAACAGATATTAATATCATCACTACAAATCCAAATGGACTGTTTTGAAATGGTAATCCAACATTCATTCCCCAAAAGCTTGAGATCATAGTTGGTACAGCAAGTACAATGGTAATGGATGTCAAAAATTTCATGACACCATTTAGATTGTTGGAAATAATGGAAGCATAAGCATCCATTGTTCCATTTAAGATGTCTCTATAAATTTGTGCCATTTCAATGGCTTGTCTATTTTCTGTAATGGCATCTTCTAGGATTTCTTCGTCATCTTCATATAATTTTATGATTTTTCCTCGCAAGGTTTTTTCCATAACCAGTTCATTTGATTTTAAAGAAGTAGTAAAATAAACTAGACCTTTTTCTAAACTTAATAATTTTAAAAGCTCTTTGTTCTTCATTGAATTTTTTAAGATATATTCTGCTATTTCTGTTTCTTTGTTAATTTGCTTTAGATAACTTAGATAGTAAGAAGAGTTTAAGTATAAGATTTGAAAGATAAATCTTGTTTTTTTGTATGTTTGCCAGTTTTTTATCTTTTTCTTTTCAAAGTCTTCTATTATTTTATTTTTTTTCAAAGAAACGGTTACAAAAAAGTCATCTCTTACTACAATCATTCCTAATGGCATGGTAGTGTAAATATCGTTTTCTTCATTTTTTTCTAGGATGGGTACATCTACAATAAAAAGTGTAGTATCATCATCCTCTTCTTGGTCTATTCTCGCTTTTTCTTCATAGTCTAAAGCATAACGAATAAAGTCTTCTTCTATTTCAATATTTTTGCATACTTTTTTGATCTCACTTTCCGATGGATTTACTAAATTAATCCAGGATCCTTTTTTGAATTCTTTGATTTCTTCCATTTTATCGGTTTCTATATTCGTGTTATATATTTTTAACAAATCCATCACCCCTTTTTCTCAATACTTCTATTTTACCCCTTTTACAGGGTTTTGTCAATTATTTTAAAAGTCAAAACTTGAATTTTAAATATTTACATAAAGATAGATAAGCACATTTTGCTTACCTATTTTTACACTAACTAAAATTTTATTCTTCCATATTTATATAAGGTTTATTACATTTTGATGCTTCTTTTAGCATAATTTCCCCTATTGTAATATAAGCACCACCCTGTGAAGAAGTTGAATTCCATCTATCAAATGCTCCATATGACGGTTGAGTTGATTGTGAAGTACTGACTGTTACTTTATAAGTATCTTTATTTATTGTACATTCATTGTTCGTCAATTGTGGCATAAAAAATTTTCCATATACATACTCTTCATCTTCATGATTATTATTGTGATTATCCTTTTTTATTTCTATTCTAAAGTTTTTATCAATGATAAAGGTATATTGGTTATCAACAATTACATTTGCCATTTTTTCACTGGATATTACTGGCTTTTCTAAACTAATTTCTTGGTTATAATTTGAAGAATTAAGATCGTCAAACTCATTTATATCCAAAAGTTTAGCTTCTCCGTTTTTACTTATTTGTAATCCATTAATTGCTATTACTAATTTTTCTTTTGCTTTTTCTTCATCTGTTTGTTCTTTTGCCACTTCGGTCTTTCTTAATATTCCATTTTCTCCTGTTAAATAGCTATACTTACTGCAACTAAAATTAATAATACAATGATTGTAATAACTAATGCTATCAGTGTAATACCTTTACTATCATTTAATTTTGTCTTCAAATTTATCATTTTTATCAATCCCCTTCTTTTGTTTCTAATTTTACTTACACATTTTAAATGTGTAACAATAGAAAAAAATTTTGTCAATAAGTTAACATTTTTAATTTTATAAACAAATTGACATTTTATATATCCATAAAACCTTAAAAAGTGAAAGGGTATGAAATCTTACTTGAAAAGGAGTAAAAAATGTTATATAATAACGAAGTCAACAAAGAGAAATAAAATAGGTAATCTAGTAAAAGAAAAAAATGAACATTACTAGATAATACAATAAGAAATAGCATAGAAAGGGAGAATAAAATGTTAAGTGCAAACAATGTAACCGTAAGATTTGGGAAGAGAGTATTATTTGAAGAAGTAAACATACGATTTGGAAAAGGAAACTGTTATGGAATCATCGGAGCCAATGGAGCGGGAAAATCAACATTTTTAAAAGTATTATCAGGAGAAATAGAGCCAAGCAAAGGAGACGTTAGTATAGATAAAGGAGAAAGATTATCCGTCTTAAAACAAGATCACTTTGCTTACGAAGAATACACCGTAATGGACACCGTAATTATGGGAAACAAAGAATTGTATGACATCATGAAAGAAAAAGATGCCATCTATGCAAAACCTGACTTTTCAGAAGAAGACGGCATGAAAGCTGCTAAACTAGAAGAAAGATTTGCGGAACTAGATGGATGGAATGCCGAATCCGATGCAGCGATGCTTTTAAATGACTTAGGAATTATACCAGAAAATCACTACAAATTAATGAAAGAAATCGAAGCCAAAGACAAAGTAAAAGTATTATTAGCACAAAGTCTATTTGGAAATCCAGATGTATTACTATTAGATGAGCCTACCAATGACTTGGACCTAAAAAGCATCAATTGGTTACAAGACTTTTTAATGGACTTTGAAAACACCGTAATTGTGGTATCACATGACAGATACTTTTTAAATAAAGTATGTACACACATAGCAGACGTAGACTTTGGAAAAATCAAAGTCTATCCAGGAAACTATGATTTCTGGTATGAATCCAGTCAATTAGCCTTAAAACAAGCAAGAGAACAAAACAAGAAAAAAGAAGAAAAAATCAAAGAATTACAAGACTTTATTGCAAGATTTAGTGCCAATGCTTCTAAATCAAAACAAGCAACATCAAGAAAGAAAACCTTAGAAAAAATTGAATTAGACGAAATTAAGCCATCGAATCGAAAATATCCCTATGTTGATTTTAAACCAGACAGAGAGCCAGGAAAAGAAATATTGCAAGTAAAAAATATATCAAAAACCGTAGAAGGAGTAAAAATATTAGATAAAATCAGTTTTGACGTAAAACAAGGAGACAAAATAGCCTTTTTAGCCGATAACGAAAATGCTAAAACTGTATTATTTCAAATTATCGCAGGGGAGCTAGAACCAGACGAAGGAGAATTAGTATGGGGGACCACCATCACACAAAATTATTTTCCAAAAGACAATAATTATCTATTTAATACAGATGAAAACGTAACAGAATGGCTAAGGAAATATTCAAAAGATCCAGACGAGACCTATGTAAGAAGCTTTTTAGGAAGAATGTTATTTTCAGGAGATGAAGCATTAAAAGAAGTTAACGTATTATCAGGAGGAGAAAAAGTAAGATGTGTATTATCTAAAATCATGTTATCAGGAGCTAACTTCTTAATTTTTGATGAACCAACCAACCATTTAGACATGGAAAGCATTACATCTGTAAACGAAGGAATGAAAAAATTCATCGGAAATATTTTATTTACCTCACATGACCATGAATTAACACAAACCGTTGCGAATCGAATTATAGACATCAAAGAAGATGGCAAAGTGATAGATAGAGAAGTTACTTACAATGAATATTTAGGAGTAGAATAATCAAGATACAAGAGAGAAAAATATTTTAATGATTTAATTTCGAAAGGGAAATAGAGTATGGCAAGAGTCGATAAAATTAATTATTATTTAGACATAGCAGAAGCGGTAGCAGAAAGAGGAACTTGTTTAAGAAATAACTATGGGAGTATCTTAGTAAAAAATGATGAAATCATATCAACAGGATACTCTGGAGCACCAAGAGGTAGAAAAAATTGCATGGACTTAGGTTATTGTATTAAAAGCGATATGCCAAGTGGAAAAGGCTATGATAAGTGTCGCTCTGTCCATAGTGAGCAAAATGCTATGATTAGTGCTGCTAGGAAAGATATGATAGGAGCTACTTTGTATATGGTTGGGATAAACCAAAGAAATGGGGAATATGTAAAAGACAATTGGCCTTGTACATTTTGCAAGAGAATGCTAATCAATGCAGGGGTAAAAGACGTAGTTATGAGAGATAGTAAAACAGATTACAGAGTGGAACAAGTACAAGATTGGATTGAAGAAGATGATTCATTAGAATACTAATCATGATATAAAAATGATAAACACAAAGTTGCCAAAGGAGGTTATATGAAAAATAAAATACTATGTGTTATTATTATTTTCCTTAGTTGCCTAATTTTTATAGGAAATTTTACTTATTTGAATGCCTATACAACTGAAAATTATAGTATAGATATTCCTCAGAATTTTAAACGAACGAAAGAGAAGATTAGAACAAGTTATAAAAAAGGTGATGAAAAAGATATTTCAATTGTTTCGATACCAAGAGTAGAAACGGTAGAGGAATATCTAGCAAAAAGGGCACAGGTTGTCAAATTAGAAGTTGTTGAAATAAATGGATACAAAGCTTTTTTTTCTCAACGTGTTGATGAGGAAGGAATTTATAATGGGGGTTATAATATCTTAACAGATAATTATGATACTGTTATAATAATCCATTCAAAAACAAACATAGAAGGGGATCAAGAAATTAAACAAATAGTATCTTCGATACAAATAAAAGACACAACTAATCAGATAAAAGCTGAGTTAGAAAACTATAAAATAGGAAAAACAATTATAAAAATAAAAATGAAATTATGGCCATTTATCTTAATAATGGTAATAATAATAACGATTATCATAATTATTATTTTAAAAAGGAAAAATCATCAAAAACATCCTTAAGAGAGATGCCAAAAAGCAATAGATGATATCTAAAAAGGGGAATAATTAAGAAAGGAAAAAACAATGGACAAAATTATTAAAACAATAGCAGAAGAATTAAATATAAAGGCATCACAAGTAGAAAACACCGTAAAATTAATAGATGAAGGGAACACCATACCCTTTATTGCCAGATATCGTAAAGAAGTAACAGGAGGGTTATCAGACGAAGTATTAAGAGAATTAGGGGAAAGATTAAACTACTTAAGAAACTTAGAACAAAGAAAAGAAGAAGTCATCAAATCAATTGACGAGCAAGGAAAATTAACAGATGAGATATTACAAGCAGTGGCAATTGCTAAAACATTGGCAGAAGTCGAAGACATCTATCGACCATACAAACAAAAAAAGAAAACCAGAGCCACCGTAGCAAAAGCAAAAGGATTAGAGCCACTAGCACAAATCATAATAGAGCAAACAGAAACAAAACCAATTCAAGAAATCGCAAAACAATACATAAATGTTGATACTTTATCAGAAGAGGACAAAAAGAACAAAGATAAAGTAGTAAATACAGTAGAAGAAGCTATACAAGGGGCATTAGACATCATAGCGGAGGACATTTCAGACAATGCTAAATATAGAAAAGAAATCAAAAGACAATGTTATCGCGAAGCATTAATAGAAACCAAAGCAAGCAAAGAAGAAGAAAAATCAAACTATGAAATGTATTACGAATATAGCGAAGCCATCAAATACATTCCAAGCCATAGAATTTTAGCCATTAATCGTGGAGAAAAGGAAGAATTTTTAAAAGTTAAAATAGAAAAGCCAGAAGAAAAAATATTAGCTTACATAGAAAGAGATGTCATCAAAGGGGAAACGCAGTTTACCCAAATGCTAAAAGAAACTATTTTAGATAGTTTTAAGCGATTAATCGAGCCATCCATTGAAAGAGAAATCAGAAGCGATTTAACAGAAAAAGCAGAAGAAAAAGCCATCAAGGTATTTGGACAAAACTCAAAACAATTATTATTAGGAGCACCCATCAAAGGAAAAACAGTTATGGGATTTGACCCAGCCTATCGAACAGGCTGTAAAATAGCCGTTATTGATGAAACAGGAAAGGTATTAGATTATACAACCGTATATCCAACAGAGCCACAAAATGATGTAGAGGGAGCCAAAAAGGAACTTTTAAAACTAATTGAAAAAGATGAGATTGATATGATTGCCATTGGAAATGGGACAGCTTCCAGAGAATCAGAAATGTTTGTAGCAGACATGATAAAAGAAGCTTCCAGACCAGTTCACTATGTCATTGTAAGCGAAGCGGGAGCATCTGTTTATTCAGCATCTAAATTAGCAACAGAAGAATATCCAGATATCAATGTATCCATTAGAGGAGCGATCTCAATTGCTAGGAGACTACAAGATCCATTAGCAGAATTAGTAAAAATCGATCCAAAGGCAATAGGAGTAGGACAATACCAACACGATGTGAACCAAAAAAAACTAGCAGAAAGCTTAACAGGAGTCGTAGAAGATAGTGTTAACAAAGTTGGAGTAGATGTCAATACAGCGACCCCATCTCTATTATCCTATGTTTCAGGTATTAACAATGCAATTGCTAAAAACATTGTAAAATATAGAGATGAAAATGGAAAATTGAAAAATAGAAAACAATTATTAAA
>CANPNZ010000025.1 GCA_947575605.1 uncultured Clostridium sp. | reverse complement strand
AAATTATATTTCAAAATTTTTTCTTGGTGGGGGGGGCTGTTCTATTTTTCTCTAATTTTTCAAAACCGCGCCCCGTCCCCACTGGCACATTGGCAACTATTTCAAAAACCCACGAATTGCGTCATACAAAAAAGGTTTATAATCTTCAATAGGTAAGGGATTTTTATATAAAATAGAATCAAAGCAAGTAGAACTTACCAATTCTATAATCATAAACAAAGTAACTTTAGGATTTTTTAAGGGAATATGATTTTCTTCCACACCTTTTAAAAATAAAGAATACAAACCATCTTCTTTATCCTCTGGTTTATCGTATAATCTAATAATGGTTTTATTATAAACGCCCCAAGACAGATTCTTAGAGATGAATTGTAAAAGAAGAGGATTTTTAGCAAGTTCATCTATTACATAATTAATAATAAAAATAATTTGATCGGAAAAATCTTTTAAGTAATTTTTTCTCATTTTAGATAAAGCTTCTGAGAATAATTTTTCTGATTTTTTCGTAATAAGAACATCACGAATTTCATATTTATCTTTAAAATATAAATAGAACGTGCCTTTAGCAACTTTGGCGTTATCTACAATTTCCTGAATAGATGTACTTTTTAATCCTTTTTCAGTAAATAATTGAAAGGCAGTATCTAATAATCTATTTTCTTTTTCATTTTTTCGTTCTGTAATTCCCATAACATCTCCTTAAATTTTATATTTTATTTTTAGTAAAATACTATAAAAGAGATTGATATAAAACTATTTTTCAAAAAAACGTATCTGTGGTCTACCTATGGGTCTTTTCTTCAAAATAGTTATATATCAATCTTTTCTTTAATTGTAATGTCATTTTAGACTGAGCATTAACTATTTTTAAACTAATTTAACACTATTATGGCATAAAAAAAAAACATAATCAATAAAAATATAATTTAAGTTTCAGTTTTTTGCAAGGGGTGCTTATCCTATATAATTTTTTCACACTTAGTGCGAAAGCAACCCACAAAATAAAGATTTTATCTGTTCGTTGCTCCAATCGCACTCGCATAGCTCGTTTGGTCGCTTACGCAGTGTTTCAAAAATTATATAGGATAAGCACCCCTTGCAAAAAATCAAAACTTAAAAAATATAAAAAGTATTGACCAATGGTCATAAAAGTAATATAATATAGAAAATGACCAATAGTCACTTTAAAGAAAGGAGAATTAGAATGTTTCAGCTTAAATTTGGAGAATTTGTTTGCAAACATAAAAAAATGATATTAATAACAGCACTTTTATTATTAATACCGTCCCTAATTGGAATGAAAATGACGCGAATCAATTATGACATTTTAGTGTATTTACCAGAAGACATCGAAACCATACAAGGTGAAAATATACTATCAGAAGATTTCAACATGGGAGCCTTTTCCATGATTGTACTAGAAAATATGAAAACAAAAGAAATCGTACAATTAGAAAATAAAATCAAAGAAATCAATAACGTAGAAAAAGTAATAGGAATAGCAGACATAATTGGAACAAGTATTCCAACTCAAATGATACCAGATGAAATCAAAGATAAAATTTACAAAGAGGGAGATACCGTATTATTCGTTACTTTTAAAGATAGTATCTCATCAGATACCACCATGCAAACCATTGAAACACTAAGAGAAATAACAAATGAGCAATGCAAAATAAGTGGAATGTCTGCTACCATATTGGACACGAGAAATTTATCAAACTCTGAAATTGCTATTTATGTTGTAATAGCCGTAGCATTATGTATTATTATCTTGCAAATAGCTTTAGATTCGTATGTTGCACCTTTATTTTTATTACTAAACATAGGAATTGCTATCTTATATAATATGGGAAGTAACATCTTTTTAGGGCAAATATCTTATATTACAAAAGCCATAAGTGCGGTTCTACAATTAGGAGTAACAATGGATTTTGCCATTTTCTTATACCATAGTTATAAAGCAGAACAGAAAAACGATCAAGATAAAAACCAGGCAATGGCACAAGCCATCAGTAAAACAATGGTATCTGTGGTAGGAAGTTCTCTTACTACCATTGCTGGATTTTTAGCACTTTGTAGTATGAACTTAACATTAGGTAAAGACATAGGAATTGTTATGGCAAAAGGAGTTTTATTAGGAGTCATTAGTGTTATAACCATTTTACCAGCCATATTATTAAGCTTTGATAACTTAATTGAAAAAACAAAACATAAAGAAATTATGCCTAAATTCACAAAAGTAAAAGATATAGTAATAAAACACTATAAAATAATCATCTTACTATTTATGATTGTTTTACCAATAGCTATTTATGGTTATACTCATACAGAAGTATATTACAACTTAGATAAATCTTTACCAGAAACCTTAAAAAGTGTGGAAGCCAATAACACATTAAAAAATAAATTTAACATTGTATCAGCAGAAGTATTGTTAGTAGACAAAAATATACCAGACTATAAAATAAATGAGATGTTAAATAAAATAGAAAAGGTAGAAGGAATAGAATGGACATTAGGCTATGCTAAAATAGCAGGAAGCATACCAGAAAGTATATTACCATCAGATATTAGTAGCATATTTGAAAATGATAAATATCAAATGATAATTATTAATTCAAAATATGAAATGGCAACCGATGAATTAAATGAACAGATCACACAAATTAATAACATTATCAAACAATATGATGAAAAAGCCATACTAGCAGGAGAAGGACCATTGATGAAAGATTTAGTAGAAATTAGTGATCATGATTTTAATAGTGTTAATGTTGTTTCCATAGCCGTTATATTTATCATTATGATTATGGTATTAAAATCTATTTCTTTACCAGTTATTTTAATCATTGTAATTGAATTTGCTATCTTTATCAATATGGGCATACCATTTTATACGAATACAACATTACCATTTGTAGCATCCATTGTAATTGGAACCATACAATTAGGAGCTACCATAGATTATGCTATTTTAATTACGACAAATTATATTACTAAAAGGAAAGAAGGAAACAACAAAAAAGAAGCCGTCAATGAAGCACTGGGAAGTTCCATTGGTTCTATCGTAGTAAGTGGCCTATGTTTCTTTGGAGCAACCTTTGGAGTAGGAGCTTATTCCAAAATAGAAATGATAGGATCCCTATGTAGTTTAATGTCAAGAGGAGCTATCATCAGTATGATTGTAGTTATTAGTGTCTTACCAGCATTTCTGCTAGTATTTGATAAGATAATCTGTAAAACAACTAGCCAGAAGGGATTAAGGGACGTTCCTTAAAATCCCTGTTTTAGGGATTGAGGGACAGTCCTTAAGAATATTTAAAATTGTCAAAAAAATTGTGAGTTGTTGTCAAAGTTGCCAATTAAACCCGGAACCAATGGCAACTAAAAGGAAGGAAGGATAAAAATGAATAAAAAAATAAAAACAAAAATTATGGCAAGTACCTTATTATGTACAATGTGTGCTTATACCATGCCAGTATTTGGGTTTATAAAAGATGAAACCGTCTATTCAAAAATAAATAGTAACGGAGAAAATTATCAAACTATCGTAAGTACACACATTGAAAACAAAGAAGGATTAGACGTAATTCAAGATATAACTGATTTATTGAAAATTGAAAACACAAATGGAGAAGAAGAATTCACACAAGAAGGAAATTCTTTAATTTGGAAAGCAGACCAAAAAGATATTTATTATCAAGGAGAAAGTCAAAAAGAATTACCAGTTGAATGTCAAATAAAATATGAATTAGAGGGAAAAGAAGTAAAACCAGAAGAAATAGTAGGAAAAACAGGATATGTAAAAATAACCATACAATATACCAACAAAGAAGAACACAAGGTGAATATCAATAGAATGGAACAAAAAATGTATACCCCTTTTGTAGCAGTTGCAGGAACCGTTTTACAAAATGATACCAATAAAAATATAGAAATATCGAATGGGAAAGTCATCAATGATGGAAGTAAAACGCTAGTAATGGGAATGGCTTTACCAGGACTTCAAGAAAGCTTAAAAGTAGATAAAACGGATATGGAGATACCAGATAGTATTGAAATAACAATGGATACAACAGATTTTGAATTAGGAAATGTTGTTACTTTTATAACACCAAAAGTATTAGAAAAGGGAGATTTGGACTTTTTAGATCAATTAGATGACGTATATAATCAAGTAAATACATTAGAGACAGCAAGTAATCAAATTCAAGAGGGAAGTATATCATTAGCAGAAGGAACCAATCAATTGGGTTCTGGTACAAAAGAATTAAAAGAAGGAGCCGATATTGCTTATAAGGGAGCAAAGCAAATTACATCAGAATTAAGTAAGGCAACTAATCAATTAGCTAGTGATAAAAGCGAAGTGATAGATTCCAATACGTTAAATTCGATTGGAGAACAAGCAAAACAAGCAGCAAACTTATCAGATACACAAAAGGCACAAATAGGAAATCAAGCACAAACAGTAGCTGTACAAAGCATACAAGGCCAAAAATTAGAAATTGGACAAAAGGCAGAAAATCAAGTAGCCAATTTAGCCTTAACAGCCGATCAAAAGCAACAAATAGCAAGTAATGTAAAGCTTGGACTAGAAGCCAATAGTAACTACATGTCTTTACCAGCAAACCAACAACAAATTATTTTACAATTTTCTCAGAATTCAGCTATATCAGCATCAGAAACTACGGCTAAACAAACGGCAAAGCAAGTGGCAAATATGACAGCACAAGCAGTAGCAGAAGAAGTGGCAGGAAATGTTGCCAATAGTACAGCTCAAAGTGTAGCTCAAATGACAGCAACGCAAACCGCTCAAACCACAGCAACAACAATTGCTAAACAAGTAGCAGATCAAGTGAAATCGGTTGCACAAAGTCAAATAATGACACAAATGAATACCTTAGGAGAAGGATTAAATCAATTAACAAATGGATTAGGTAGTTTAAAAGAAGGGACGAATTCATTAAAAAATGGAGTAAATGAACTAAATGAAGGGGCTAGTACATTAGCAAATGGAATTAAAACTTTTAATGAAGAAGGAATCCAAAAAATTTGTGATTATATAAATAGTGACGTAAAGGATATGAATGAGAGAATGGAAAAATTAATAGAGTTGTCAGAGGAATATAATAATTTTACTATGTTAAATGGTGAAAATAGTGGTACCGTTAAATTTATCATGATTATGGATGCGATAAAAAAACAAGAAGATAATGAAAATACTAAGGAGCAAGCTATTTTTCCTACACAAAAAGATAAGAGTGGAGAAGAAAAAAAGTAATTACTGAGAATTAATTGAAATAAAATAAAAAAGGAACAAAACCGCAAGTACTAATAGTATAAGCGGTTTTGTGATGTTATGACGAGACACCTAGTAAAATAGTTAAGTAAAACCTATAAAATTGAATCTAATTAGAAGGTGAAATGGTGCACCAGGACATATGCTTTTTAGTTAAACTGTTGGTATATCAACATATTCAAAGGGGTTATAAATCTTCAATCATGCAATAGTCATGCAATAGACTATTTTGTTACTTTCTTTAGTTGTTCAAAAGCATATTGTTTGGAAATATCAATATAGACATCATCTGTTATATTGCTATCTTCAATATGTCCAGCTAGATATTGAATAGCTGATAAATCCATACCCGCTTCTTTCCATTGAGTTATTCTGTCATGACGTAAGCGATGATTGTGTAAAGATTTTTCAGAAATGTTATATTTTTTATTAATTCTTTTTAGCCAACTATTTACTTCTTGTGGAGTAATAAAGGTATTTTTTCGATAATCCCAAAATAATAGATTATAGATGTTGGTTAATTTATTAGATAGTTGCTCATCTATTATTTTTTTTAATTCAACAGAAACTGGGAAATATCTTTCTCCTTCATCAATGCCAGTTTCTTTATGATAGGTTTTGGTATGTTCACCTAAAATAGTATGACCTTCTTTATCTTGTGTAAGTGTATTATGAATATGTAAGGTTGATTTATTTTTATCAATATCATTTTTAGAACGTGCCAGAATTTCGCCTATTCTTGCCCCAGTTATCCATTCCATTTTTACGATATTTCTATATTTATGATTTCTTTCCTCGTTATCTAAAACCCAATTAAGCCTTTCTCTCTCTTGTACTTCTAATGGTAGTATTTTCTTGGTTTTTTTATTTGAAGTTGGCTTTTTTAAGTTTTCGTCGTTCATTAAATTATAAGGGATTAGCTTAACAGAAGGAGAAGAGGCAATAGAGAAAGCTTTTATTAGTAATAGCCACATTTTGTTGATAACACTTTGTGCATAATAATTTTTCATGTTTTCTTTTGAAACTTGTATATCACATAAGGTAACTTGTTGAATAGGTTTTGTTATAAAATTATCGCAACATTTTTCAATAGCCGATAAAGTTTGTTTATCTCTTTTATAGGCTCTACCTTTGGTAATACCATCTTCAAATTTTTGGTTAATATGTCTTTCTATAATAGATTTTACGGTATCATTTCTTTTCTCTATATAAGTACCATTTCCCATACTTACTAGCAATTCATTAAATCTAGCAAGAAATTGTGTTTTGTTTTCTGTTTTCTTTTGATAAATAAATTTTTTCTTATTATTATAAATGTATTGTCCTACCCAACATTGTCTAGTGTTATCGAAATAAGTGCTTCCTTGACCGTTTCCTTTTTTCTTTTTGGTTACTTTTTTAGCAATTAAGCTAATTTGCCAGTTTTCTATAATGTAGCAATTGTAAGAGTTTTCTAATATGTGGTTAAAGCGTTCTTCATTAAATTTGATGAAATTTGATACAGTAATATGATTGCTAAAATGTGATTTTAAATCTTCTATATTTTTTAATTTAATGGTTTCATTAGTAGATAGGTTTTCTACTAGAATTTCTTTTAATTGATTCATAAAAATACCTCCATTTTCTAATAAACACTTGAAAATGAAGATATTTTCATATATAATAAAAATATAAACACTTTCAAGAGTGTTTGGATTTAGGGAAAATGTGTTAGTCGGCAAACTGGATACATTTTCCTTTTTAATTAAAGTTTCTTTCTACTATTTGTTTTACAATTCCTATGATTTTTACAGGTTTTGTTTCTATTTGTTCTTTTGTATATACCTTATCTTCATAGTAGGGCTCTTGTGTTTCTGGATTTATTCTTCGGTTTAATGGAATTAATTTTATCCCATCGTCTAATATTTTGATTTTTCTGACAGTTGCTTCATTATCATTGATAAGGACAACAGCTATATTTCCATCACTCGCAAAGTCTTGCTTTTTTACAGCCACAATATCACCTTCCCATAAGGTTTCAAACATACTGTTACCTTTTATTTGTATGGCAAAAAATTCTCCTGTTTTGGCTAATTCTTCTTTTATGTCTATGGTTCCTAACCAATTCTCTTGCGATAGATAGTCATGCTCTGCTTGAATTTCTCCAAGAAGTGGGATGGAAATAACAGAATTGCCATTCTTATCTACTTTTGGTTCATCTAAACACATTAAAAAAGAAGGACTAACATTAAATAATTTTGATAATATTTCTATTGTAGACCTTTTCATATTTTGAACATTACCTTTTTCGTATTTCATTATGGCTGCTTTTTTTACACCAATGTATTTACCAAGTTCTTCTTGCGTTAATCCTTTTTCTTGTCTTAATTTTTTAATTCGTTCGCCCATTTCCATAAGAAAATCCTCCTTAAAAGTATCTTAATATTACCATAAAAAAAAGGTAATTTCAAGCTTTTTATGAAAAAGTATCTTAAAAAGTTTATTTTTTTTTCAAAAAACTATTGACAAGTAAAAAGGATTAGTATAATATAAAGGTATCTTAAAAAGATACATAAGAAAAGAGGTGGAAAAATGAATACAAAGTTATTAAGATCAAAAATGGTTTTATATCAAGATAATAATACAACATTAGGAGAATTTTTAGGGATAGCATATCAAACTGTATCTGCGAAGATAAATAATACAAATGGAGCAGAATTTACACAAGGAGAAATTATGCAAATAAAACACAAATATCAACTAACTCCTGATGAAGTAGTAGAAATTTTTTTTAATGAAAAAGTATCTAAAAAAGATACAAAGAATGCCGACTAACACATAAAAGAAAGGAGTTGAGAAAATGTCAGAAGAAGTAATACAACTTTTAAGAACTATTAACAATAATTTAGAAGCGATAAAAAAAGAAGATAACTTACCTAGACTTATTTATGCAAAAGAAATAGCAAAAAACTATCAAGTGAATTTAAACAAAGCAACAGATTTTTGTAAAAGATATGGTACTAATTTCGGTGGTTATTGTATCGAAATAGAAAAGTTCAAAGAAATTTTACAAACAAAAGGAATGGATATTTTTAGTTAAAAGGAGGAGAACAAATGAAAAAGATTAAGAAAAGGCTATTACGAATATTATTATATACAATTGGAAATTTGATGTGGACAGGGCTGATGATTTTTGGGTTTATGCAAAATACGATTTATTAGGAGGTATCAATATTGGAGTTTATTAAAAATAATTTTTGGTATATTACAGGTTTTCTTATTATTCCAATTATTAAATTATTTATCAAAATAGTCAGTTGCACTATCAAACGCACCAAGCATAAAAATATAACAAAAGAAGTCAAAAATAATAAGTAATATAAACAAGCATGGAAACTTATATTGCAGATTATTAGCCAATATAACTAATAAAGTTACAGTTGAGACAGATGAAACTTTAAAAGAAATATTAAATTGCTTTTTTAATAATTCTTTTGGATACAATTCTTTAGCATAGTTATTAGAATTTTTTTTAGTATTATTTTCATCAACAAGTTTAAAATAGTTTTTAAAACTTTTGGCAATTTTACAAAACAGAATCCAAGCAATATTTCCAATTATAACTTGTACTAACCAATTATTTAATAAATCCATACATAAAAATCCTCGCTTTCGAGGGTATTATACAACAAATTACAATATTTTACAAGAAAGGAAAAGAAGATATGCTTAATAGATTAAAACTAATAATTAAAAACAGACAACTACAAAAAGAAAATGAAGAACTATATAGAGAAAACAAACTAAATAGAGAAGACATAAACGATTTAGAATTACAAAAACTACATGCAAAATTATTAGCAGAATATACAATAACGAAACTACTTGAATTAGAGCAAATAGATAGAAGCGGAAATTCAGATGAAATAAAAAGAAAAAATAGAAATGTAATTTTTAATGATTTAAGAAAGAAAAACATAAATATTATAAAAGAGTTATCTAACATAAAAGGAAGTGATAGATAACTCAAAAATAAGAATATATATATTCATATTTATTTTAGTATAACACATATAAGAAAAAAAAATCAAGGGTAGGTGTAAAAAAAATGGATTTACAAGAAAGATATGACGAATTAGATAACATAGTTAGTTCAATAGATATATTAGTAGATGAAATATCTGACAAATATTACATAGATATGTTAAACGAAATAAAATTTGAAGCACAAAACGAATTAGAAGAAGTACAAGAAAAATTACAAGAAGAATATGACAAAGAGGAAAAGCAAATGAACTATGAATACGAAAGGAGCAAATTTTAGAAATGAGTATTAATCAAAAATTATTAAATATACAAACAGAATTAAAAGCACCAAAGGGACAAAAAAACAAGTTTGGAAATTATATGTATAGAAGCTGTGAAGATATATTAGAAGCAGTAAAGCCACTACTAAAAGAAAACAGGGTAACATTACAATTAACAGACGAAATAGTATTTTTAGGAAATAGATATTACATAAAAGCAACAGCAATTTTAAAAGATACAGAGGAAAAAACAATGATAGAAAATACAGCTTATGCAAGAGAAAGTGAAACTAAAAAAGGAATGGACGACAGTCAAATAACGGGAACAGCAAGTAGTTATGCAAGAAAATACGCATTAAATGGTTTATTTTGTATTGATGATACAAAAGATGCAGACACCAACGAATATAAAAAGCAACAACAAGATGACGATATAAGAATAAACAAAACAATGGAGACAGCATTAAGAGAAACAATAATAAATAATAACGTATCAAATGAAAACGTATTAAAAATATTAAATGATTTTGGATACGAAAAATTAGCAGAAATAAGAATAAAGGACTTAAAAAGTATTCAAGAAAAATTAGTAGGTGATTAAATGGTAGGAACACAAAAGCAAGTAATAAACTGGCTGTTAGAACAAAATAAGGACAAGCAATATGAAGTAAAAGAATATAAACAAAAAAGATCATTAGATAGTAATTCGTATTGCTGGTTACTTTTAGGAAAACTACAAGATGAATTACATATCAAAAAAGAAGATATTTATAGAGACTTAATAAGAAACATAGGTAGTTATGAAGTAGTACCAGTCAAAAATGAAGCAGTTGAAAAGTTTAGGCAAGCATGGGGTAAAAATGGAATTGGTTGGATAACAGAAACGATGAAAAGCAAATTAGAGCGGTTTTACCAATGTAGTTACATATTACGGCTCGAGTACTTATAGTACGGCTGAGATGTCAAAATTAATTGAATTAATAGTACAAGAATGTAAGCAGTTAGGAATTGAAACAAAATCACAAAAAGAAATAGATAGTTTATTAGAAAGCTGGGATAAGAAATGATTGCAAAAGATTTAAGAAATAGTTTCTATCCTTATCCGAAAACAAAAAGAATTAAGAATAAAAAGTTGATAGATGATAAAGAGCATAATTGCGAATATTGTGGCAAAAGAAATTGTTGGACAAATAAACATCATGTTAAGTCAAAAGGAGCTAGTGGCAATGACACGGAAGAAAATCTAATTGAATTATGTGGAAATTGCCACGTTAAAGTACATACAGGGGAAATAAGCAAAAAAAAATTAATAAAAATTATAAAAAATAGGAGGAAATAATGAAAGAGATTGATGGGAAAGAAGCAATAAAAGAAATTTTAAAAATAGGAAAGGAAATATATAAGCAAAATGAAAAAATTGTAAATAGTGAAATTTTTGGGAAATATGCAGAAATAGATATTTTACCGACTATAAATATTTATGATATTGTAGCAAAATTAACAGGTAATACTTTAAGCGAAAAAGAAGCAAAGGAGATGAATGAAATTTACAAAAAACAAAATATAATAGTCGAAGATATAATTAAAAAGGGGGATACACCTGATTGGGTTGGAGATATAATTTTTAACTATTATGAGAAAGAAATAGGGCTAGATAAGGCGACAGAAACTTTGTTAGATGGTTACAGAGAGGAGAAATATTAAGTTTATGAAAGGTTGGATAAAGTTACATAGGAAATTGCAAGAGCATTGGATTTGGAATGAAAAAAGGAAGTTTAGTAAATTTGAGGCGTGGATATATATCCTGTTTCAAGCCAATCACCAAGACAAAAAAATTATGATAAACGGACAATTAGTAAATGTAAAAAAAGGAGAATTTGTAACATCTGAAGTAAGACTAGCAGAAAAATGGGATTGGGACAGAAAGATAGTAAGAAAATTTTTAACAACCTTAGAAAATGAAAATATGATAACAAAAAAATCAACATCAAAATACACAAGTATAACTGTTGAAAATTGGGACTTGTATCAAAATGAAGAACAACAAAAAGAACAAGAAATGGACAAGGGGGTAATATTAGAAAATGAAAATATAACGACAAAAAAGTCAGAAACTAAATACACAAGTGTAATGGTTGAAAATGAAGACTTATGTCAAAACAGAGAACACCAAAATACACAAGAGAAAGGACAACAAAGGGACAACAAGAAGGACAACAAAGTGGACACAAACAAGAATATAAAGAATGTAAAGAATGATAAGAAGAATAATAATATAGCAGTTTCCGAAGATAAATCTTCAATTTTTGCAAAAGCCAACAAACACAAATATGGTGAATATAAAAATGTGTCGTTGAAAGATGAAGAATTGCAAAAATTAAAAGGGGAATATCAAAATTGGGAAGAATTGATAACTTATTTAGATGAGTATATCGAAATGAAAGGATATAAGGCGAAATCTCATTATTTGTGTATCAAAAAATGGGTAGTAGAGGCGGTAAAGAAAAAGAACAATTATACATTGAAAGAAGAAACCAACAAAACGGAACAAAAAATACAATATGAGGAAATAGAGTACGAAAATGAAGAAGAATACAAGAAAAAAATACTAGAGAAAGGTTAATAAGATGTATGATGAAGAAATTGAAAAAACAGTATTATATTACATAATATTTGAAAATGAACCATTAGAAGTGAGTGAAGAAGATTTTTTTATAACAAAACATAAGCAAATAATTAAAGCAATAGAAGAATTAAAAAGAAAAAAAGAAGAAGTTAATATTCTAAGCATTAAAAACACAATACAAGGAAATGATGTTGAAATTTTAAAGTATATAAGTATAATAGCGGAAAGTAAATATGGAACATCAATCAATTATGCTTACAACGAATTAAAAAGATTAAGTAAGAAAAGAAAACTAAAAGCATTAAGTAGAGAAATACAAATTAACATAGATGACGAATCAGAGCCAGAAATTTATATTGAAAAGATAATAAAAGAATTAAATTTGATAAATCAAGAAGGAGAAAAAGAAAAAAATTTTTTAGATATAGTTTGTGAAACCTCTGATTTAATTGAAAAAAAGAGGCTACAAGGAAGTAATTATGACTATAAATATTTTACAGGTATTTTTGATTTAGACAAAATAACAAATGGATTACATGAAGAAGAACTAACAATAATTGGAGCCAGGCCAGGAGTAGGAAAAACAACGTTTGCATTACAAATAGCACATAAGATAGCAGACAAAGGGATTGCAGTTGGAGTTATAAGCTTGGAAATGTCAGATACCCAGTTAGTACAAAAGTTAATTTCTAAGGTAGCACATGTAGATAGCAATAAATTAAGAACAGGTAATTTAGACATAAAAGAACAAGAAAAAATAGCAATAGCAGAAGGAGAAATATCAGATTTACCATTTTTTATTAATACAAAAGTAAGAAATATAGAAGAAATAGAAACCTATGCCAGAAAGTTAAAAAACAAGAACAATTTAGGATTATTGATAGTTGACTATATACAGTTGGTAAAAAGTAAGAATAAGTTTAACAGTAGGGAACAAGAAGTAGCGGAAATATCAAGAACATTAAAATTGTTAAGCTTAGAATTAAAAATACCAATCATCGGTCTATGTCAATTAAATAGAAACGCAGCAAGAACCGAGCCAACTCTTGCAGATTTAAGAGAAAGTGGAGCAATCGAACAAGATGCTGACAATGTAATCTTTATTTACAAAGAAAACGAAAACAGGGAAGAAGAATTAGTAGAAAATGTAATTATAGATTTACAAAAACAAAGAGCAGGAGGACTAACAAAGGTAGTAGTGAGATTTGATAAAAAGGTAAGTGAATTTAAAAACCTAGTTAGGAGATGAAATATGTTAGAGATAAATAAAAAGCAATTCTTAAGCTTTGATAATAAAACGAAAGCAAGAATAGTAAAACTAATAGCACTAGGAATAGTTATTTATAAGGAGGAATAAAAAACATGAAAATAACACAAAGGCAAAAAATAATAAATTACATACGAGAATTTGGAAGTATAACAAGTTACGAAGCATATATAGATTTACGGGGTAACACAATTAGCAACAAGAATCAAAGAATTAAAAGAGCTAGGGTATGAATTTAAAACAGAATGGGAAAGTGGAAAAAACAGATATAAGGAACCAGTAAGCTTTAAAAGATATTATTTAGCAGATATGGTAGCAGAAAATATGAATCACATACCACAAATATAAAAAATATAGAAAAATAAAAAGCCCCAAAAGAGGCAAGATTAAGGGTCTGGAGCAAAGTCTGGCACAGAGTCGGTTTTAAGGTGAATAATGAATGCAGCCAGCTCACACTTTGGTTTATGCTCTGCTGTAATTTCCTTTATTTCCTCCAATTCTTTTAAAGAATTTTCAATAGAATTGAGAGAATCAGAGTTAGGTCTGTTGTCTATTAGCCAAAAAATATATACCGTTGAGCCATCAATTTTAATTGTAGGCGTAAACCGTGTATGCTCCATAATACATTTGAGTAATTTTTTTTTGCTAACCATTAATATAGTACCTCCTTTGGTGGGTGGCGAGTATATAAAAAAATACATACCCTATATACTCTGGGTTAATAAAAACAAATTATATTATATCAAATATTTAATAAAAAGTCAAAAAAGAAAGAGAGGAAAAAAATGGGAAATAAAGATTGTTTTGCCTACAAAGAAAGAAAAGGATATACAGGTTGTAAAGCCTTAAAAGAATTATATTGCAAAAATTGTAAGTTTTATAGAAACGATATAAATGAAGTAGAAATAGAGCGAGATATAACACATTATGCAGAAACACATAGTAAGTAAGGAGGGATAATATGAAAAAAGAAGAACTAATAAAATTACTGAAAGAATACAAAGAAAACAAAGCCAAATTAAATATAAAGCTAAAAGACTTAAGAACGGCAAGAATAAATTTGAAGGCATGTGATGACATAGAAACCAATACAACAACTACATATGGAGAAAATCAAGACATACATAGTAAAAATAAGATAAGCAATAAAGTATTAAGTAAGGTAGAAGAAAACGAAATCAAGCGATTAGAATTACAAGAAGAAATAGAAGAGCTAGAAAAAATAGTTAGAGAATTAAAAGTGAAAGTAGACGCGGTAGAAGATAGATTAATTGGATTAAAACATAAAGAAAGAGAAATATTAATAGCTTATTATATAGAAGGAAGAACAGCAGAAGATATTGGAAGTAACTTATATTTTCAAATGTTTAGTCAAACAAGAAGTGATAGACATATTCAAAGAATAATAGAAAAAGCAACAAAAAAAATAATAAATTTGTAAAATGTCATGAAAATGTCGTGGAAATGTCGTATTATAATACAAAAATATGTAGTATAATAACAATAGTAGAAGTGTCGCAGTTGGAGAGAAACCAGCTCAAAGCCCTAGCGACAAGCATATGCAATCCGAAGCTAGTTATAGAAATATAGCTAGTTTTTTAAAATTCTGTATTGTATTGTACAATAAGATTTTCTAGAAATCGTACAATAACACATACCGAGCTTGCTTGCACAAGCTCTAAAAAGTTATTAACACTATACTAGGTAAGTGCTAATATATAAACAATGCAAGTTTAATAATATGTAGCATGTAATCACCTCCTTTGAAAGAGGAATGAAGAGGACATTCAGAACTTTCCTAGTAAGTTCTATTTTTATAATTTGATAAAGACAAGCCCCCAACTCTTTCGAGAAGGGGGCTAATAGATGTGAATAACAGTATTACTGTTGATATTAAGAAGTGTTAGGAAAAATTACAAATCAGAGTAGGTTGGGTGCTCTTTCAACTCTTGTTGGCGTTTTTCATTCATGACCTTTTTAAAATATTCTCTATCTTTACAAAAAGAATTATAACAAATTTCCTGACCTATATAAACAAATTGGGCAATAGCAGAAGCTTCGTCAAGTAAACGGTCGAATTTTTCTTTATCATAAAAAGTAACTCGTTGTTGACAGCCTACCCGTATGGGACAAGAGTTGCAATATTCGTGTTGCATACATACAGTTGCAATATCCATAATAACACTCCTTTATATTTATAGTACATTAATTATAACATATGTCAACATAAAAAGTCAAAAGAGGTAAGCTTATGAAAAAAGAAACAATCTACGAAACATATAAAAGAATACTATGCAGTAACTGTAAAAACAAAGAACTAAATCTATGTGAAATAAGAAGAAACATAAGAAATAATTTACAATGTTATTATTATGAAAAAGACAAAGAGATAGCAGGATATAAGAAAGAAGAAAAGATAACAGCCAAACAGCAAAAGCCGATCATGAGAATGTAAGAAAAAAGACTGAAAAGATCAGTCTAATAATGTTTTAACATATCTTCAATTATATAAGAAAGTGGCAATACATCTTGGTTTTGAGATTTAATATAAAAGAATGGTTTATTTGTTGTAGATTCTTTATACATATGTATTGAAACAACGCCAATTTCTTTTCCTGTTACTTCGTTATTATTCATAATAACACCCCTTTTCTTTCGTTATTTAAAATCACAACAGGCAAAATTATAACAGAGAAGGGATAAAAAACGTGTCGAAAGTTGTAAAACAATAAAAAAAGTATAAATGCTTAATTGCATAATATTATAAAATAAAAATAAGGAGGAATAAAAAATGTTAGAAGGCAAAGTACTAAAAGATTTTAATGACAAACAAAACAAGTTAAAGAATTATAAGAAAGGTCAAAAATTCAAAGCAGAAAAAAATAGGTACAATGAATTAAAAGCAAAAGGATTTTTAGAAGAAGGCAAAGAAGTAGTAACGAAAAGAGACAAGCAGGTGGAATAGATGGCAAAATCTAAATGGGAAGAAGTAAAAGAAAAGCTTGTTTTAGTAGAAGGATGGGCTAGAGATGGACTAACAGATGAACAAATAGCCAATAATCTTGGAATAGGTAAGACTACATTTTATAAGTTTAAAGATGAACATTCTGAACTTTCTGAACTCCTTAAAAAGGGAAAAGAGGTTGTTGACTATCAAGTAGAAAATGCGTTATTAAAAAATGCGTTAGAAGGAAATGTAACAGCTCAAATCTATTGGCTAAATAATAGAAAACCAAAGCAATGGAAAAACAAAAGGGAAAACATAGAAAACAACAATCAAGAAATAACAAAAGTAGAACAACTATTAAATAAAATCAAAGAGGAAGCAGAAAATGGTAATAACCGATAAACAAAAAGAGTTTATAAAAAATGCTACTCATAGATATAATCTAAAAATAGGAGCTAGAAGATGTGGTAAAACATATTTAGATATTTTGTATACAATTCCCAATAGATTACTTGAAAGAAAAAACTTAGATGGTTTAAATGTCATATTTGGTGTTTCAAAAGGGACAATTGAAAGAAATGTGTTACAGCCATTAAGAGAAATTTATGGAAAAGACCTAATAGGATTTGTCAACTCAAAAAATATAGCAGTGTTATTCAATCAAGAAGTATATTGTTTAGGGACAGAAAAAGTGAGTCAAGTAAGTAAAATACAAGGAACCTCTATTAAATATGCTTATGGTGATGAAATAGCAAAATGGAATAAAGACGTATTTATTATGATACAAGGTTCACTAGATAAGCCATATTCTTGTTTAGAT
This sequence comes from uncultured Clostridium sp., assembly GCA_947575605.1. Classification (GTDB taxonomy): domain Bacteria; phylum Bacillota; class Clostridia; order TANB77; family CAG-508; genus CAG-269. The sequence continues at coordinate 7,077 of CANPNZ010000025.1, read as the reverse complement.
GGAGCCTTAAATCCAGAAAATAAAAATCATTGGTTAAAAAAAGAGTTTTTAGATTTAATACGAGAAAAACAATTAGATGTATATACACAATATTATACGATATTTGATAATCCATTTTTAACAAAAGAATTTGTTGAGAATTTATGCAAAGAATATCAAGGAACCGTATATTATAATCGATTAATTTTAGGGCAATGGTGTGATGCAGAAGGACTAATATTCCAACAAATTGCTAATAATGAAACAAGGTTTGTGACAAGAGAAATACAATTAAATTCTATTATTAGTATTGGTATAGACTGGGGAGGAAACAAATCAAAACATAGTATAACAGCGACCAAAATAAGTAGAAAATTTAATAGAATACAATGTTTAAAATCAGATACTATGATAGCAACTGGGACAAATACCAAACAAGTTTTTCGATGGATCATAAATTTCATAAAAGAGATACAAGACAAATATGGTACTGTATCTTTTATTTTTGCAGATAGTGCAGAACAAGTATTAAACAATTCTTTACAAGGTGAATTACAAGCCAATAGAATTAATATAAAAGTACAAGATAGCATTAAGATAGAAATCAAAAACAGAATTGAATTATGGAATAGATTATTAAATTTAGATAAGCTAAGTTTCATAGAAGGACAAACCAAAACAATAATAGAAGCATTACAAACAGCTTTATTTGATGACAAAGCAAAAGATGATAGATGGATTGATGATGGGGAAACATCAGATATAGACAGTTTAGATAGTTTTAATTATTCCTTTGAATTTTGGTTTGAACAAATATCATATTATTTGGGGAAGGTAGCATAAATGAATAAAGTAGTTTTAGAATATTTGAAGAAGCAAGGATACGAAACCATTTCAACAGATTATTATAATTGGATTGAATTATGGGAAAATTGGTGGAAAAATGAAGTAGATTTCCACAAATATCACGACCAAAGTGGAAAAGAAAGAAAACTTTATAACTTGGGCATGGCAAAAAGAATTGCGGAGGATTGGGCAAGTATTCTTTTTACAGAAAGGGATGAAATAACAACAGAGGCAAATACACAAAACCAAACAAAAGCGAACAATGAGTATTTGTCAAAGCAATTAAAGTTATTAAAAGTATACGATGATTTACCAATAGCAATCGAGAAAGCAATAGCAACAGGAACAGCAGGTGCGATATTAAGAGTAAAACATGCTAAAGTAGATAAACAAGGTAATTTATCAATAGACAATCGAACGAAACTAGATATTATTTATGTAGGGGCTAGTCAAATCATTCCACTTCGAGTAGAACATGGCAAAATCATTGATATTGCCATTGTAAGCGAAAATAATAGTCATGATAAAAAAGAGTATTATATTGAAATACATAAACTAAACTACAAAGAAAATTTAGAAAAAGAAGTATACACAATATCAAATACTTATTTAGACGAAAATGGAAATGTAAAAAAAGGATATGAAGGAAGAGTTGACTTTATATTAACACAATTAAACGAAGCCTTAGGAACCGAATATACAAGAACTGGAGAAGTAATAGAAAAGTATAGGGAATTACAAGGAGAAATAGATAATCTTGTAGAGAAAAAAAAGGCAGAAATAATATTAGAGGGAAAAAAGCAAAAATGGGAAAAAGCAAACGAAGAAGAAGAAACAGCTACAAAGGATTTAACGGAAGCTTATAATAATTTAGGAATGTCAATAGAAGAAGCAAAGGAAAAAAGAAAAACATTAAGAGAAGAATTATATGCAATTCAAAGAGAAGCAAATCCTATAAAGGAATTATTTAATTCATATCGATATGGTGAACTGGATAACTTAGAAAATTTGATTTCAGCATATGAAAATAGTGAGGCACGTGTAAAACAGTGTACAGAAAATAAAAAAGATTATGAAAATAATTATATACTATGGCAAGAGGGAAAATATAGTGAGATAGGTAATACCATAAAGGATACGACATCTAATTGGGCGAATGCTTCTTTAAAAACTATAAAAGATACTATAAGTCAAGAAAAAGAGAATTTAGAAATTTCTAAAATTTTATATGAGAAAACAGGTAATGATATTTATTTGCAACAACAAAAACAATCTAAATTAAATTTAGAAAATTTGGCAAATGAATTAGTTGCTAAAACTCAAACATTGACAGAATTAGGCGAAGAAGAAAAACAAGCTTGGAAAACATTAGGAGAGGACTCATACGAAAATTATAGTGTAGCAATGTCACAAATGAGTCCTGATATGCAACAAAAAATACAAGATGCAACAGGAATAATTGCAGCAGGAACACCTGAAATGCAAGCAAAAGCAGACGAATTAGGAAGAAAAACAGTAGAGGCATTTGATAAATCAGCAGACGCAAAACAAAAAGGATTGAGTACAATAACATCATATTTAAAAGGAATATCTGATGACGAAAAGAGAGAGTTTTTAAAACAAGCAGGGATTGAAAATGCGGATGCAGTAATTGACGAATTAAATAAAGGTAATTTATCAGAAGATAGTGGTAGAAATATATTAGAAGGATTATGGAAAGGGTTAAAAAATGGAACGTGGCAAGGAAAAATATTAGGTGTTGCATCAGGTCTAGCACAATCAGTTAACAAGGCATTTACCGGAAAAGATGGTTGGGACGAGCATTCACCATCTAAAAAAATGAAAAAATTTGCGGAAAATTATGTACAACCAATTTCAGATGTAATGAAAAAAAGAAAGAAAGGAATTACTGACACAGCAAAAGACTTGGCTAATTCAGTTAATAAAAGTTTTGAAATACAAAAAATCAATGACGAAATATACCGTAAAATGCAAAACGCAGTAGCAAGAGAAAATGCTTCAATAACAGCAAGAGCAAGTATAAAAGCCAATAACAGTATGTTAAATGTAATACAAGCTAATTTCAGTATAGATGGAAGCGTAGATATAGACGGACAAAAAGCAGGAAGAATATTAGCTCCTAACGTGTCAAAAACGTTAAGAATGGCAGGTGTGTAAATGATAGGATTAATTTATAATAATAAAATATTTAAAATATTAAATAATTTTGGATATACACAAAGTAATAACGAGGTAACATTTAATGATATAAAAATAGACTTTACAGGCTATACATTAGCAGATATACCTTTGAAATACCAGGAAATACAAATAAAAAAATGTAGAGAAGAACAAGACATCTTAACAGAGGGAGAGGTCTTGTTTTTTGGATATGTAGATTGTATAGATTTAGGAAAAATGAAAACAAGTAATGAAGATAGGGAATTGTCAATAACATTAATGAGTCCGTTAAAATTAGCGACAGTAAGAACAACGACAGTCAATGGAACTTATACATTAACAGAAGCCATAACGAGAATACTAGAGCCATTAACAAATGATGGATTTACAATAACAGAGATGAACATAGATAATACTCAAATCTTATTAAATTACACTATGCAGACCATTGAAAGTGCGATGAATGATATATGTTTAAAAAAGAACTTATTTTGGTTTATAGATGAAAATAAGAACATAAAGGTAAGTTCTATAAATTATCTTTTTGGACAAAATACACAAAAAGAAATAACAAGTAACGAAGGAGAAAATGGATTATTAGAAGTAGAACCTAGTATTGAATCGGTTGATTATGCAAACGTTATAAATATAAAAAATGCTAGATTAGTTTACGAGGAATCTACTTCATACATGTCGCTTATAGACACTATAAGCGAAACAGGTGGGTTTCCTATATTAAATATACCAAAAACAATAAAAAAAGGAGACACAGTAACGTTTAAATATCCTGTTATTATAAGTAAAGATATAGCTAAACAAGTGTCAGAAGAAAACAACTCAGACACAGTACGAGTTACTTTTTTAACAATAATAAATCCAGAAGGTACAGCACAGATAGATATAGCATATAACAAACAATTAAATGACATACAAAAAATGGGTTCAGTAACTTATAGTGATGAGGAAGGAGATGAGGGGGAGTTTGTATTACAAAAAGATAACTTCTTTAAAAATCTAATAACAGGATTTAAATACAATGGAAAAACTGATTTAAAAATAGACGGAATAATGAGTGATACCGCTTTAAGATATGTAAAAATGAAGTTTATGCATTCATCTGAGATTAATAAATTAAAAGGAGTTATAAGTAAAACAGGACAAATAGAAAAGACAGTAGATGCTAATGAAGCATGGTTCACATTACAAGAATTAACAGATTATGCAAGAAGTCTATTAGTACAAAATAATAATGAAATAAATAGTTTGGTATTGCAATATGATAAAGATCCTAATTTACAGATTGGAAGCCTAGTAAAGATAAATTTGCCAGAATTTTATATAACAGGGTATTATGCAGTCAAAAAAATCCAATATGAATACAATAATGAACTAGATCAATCATGGATTATAACATTACAAAATTCAAGTTTATTAAATAATTATATTGATATATTCAGACCTGCTCAAAAGCAAGAAACAGAGGAACAAAATGAAAGCATGATAATAAGTGAATTTGTTGAGGAAAAAATCAACGAAATTCATATTGTAGAGGAGGTTCAAAGTGAAAGTTAAAAATGATTATATATTAATTAAAAATGGAAAACAGCAGATAAAAATACGTAATATGATATTAGATAAATATATTAAAAATATAGTAGATTATCAATTTAAAACTGACGGAAGGACAGCGTTGAATATGACAGCAGTATTTTTAAAGTTTGATAGTGAACTAGATTTTGATGAACATTCCAACTTAAGTAAAAATAATTTTGATGTTGGAGTTGAAATATCATTATTTAATTTTCCAAAAGTAGAAATGAGTTCAAAAGAAATTATTAATAATTATATATATACTTTTTATGAAGGTAAAATAGCAGTTGATATAAAAAAAGGAGAGGCTATTAATAGTTTTAAAGAATATCATGGAAGGAAAATAACAGCAATAGGATTTAGCTATTACCTAGATGGCACTATATATGCTTGTGTCGATACTAGAAATTATAATCTTTATTTTGATGCAACACAAGTCTTTTCAATAGCAAGAAGAGATATTTTATCAACAGATGGATATATATATTCAACTAATGAACTAGTAAGAGAACCGATTCACTTGTGTTGTTATAAAAAAGTAATGGAAAAGAAGAATATAAGTTATTATAGTGCAATCTTAAAATCGATTGGTTTAGGAAACAATCCTTTTAAAATGACAGAAGAGCATACATTGATACCATATAAAGATCATGTACAGGCAAATACAGATTCTATTTTTATAGATGATGAACTTACAATAGAGAAAAAAAGTGAAGGTTTATTTCCTGAAGAGAATTTATATCCATCCATCAATTTACATCCTGCTAGGATAATTATAGATAATCTTTATCCTTCAAATAATATATATCCAGGAATAGATGTGTACCCTGTTTATTCAGCTTATCAATATGTACAGCTTAAATACGAAATATATAAAAGCTCGAATCGTATAGCTTATACAGATACAGGAGGATATTATTTGTTAAGTATGCCAATTGGCAATAAAGAAAAGATAAAATTAAATATATTATATCAAAGAGCATGAGTTCTTTTAAGGAGGAGAATATGGAAAAATTTAATTGGATAAATGGACAAGCTGGAGGGACACCGCTTTCAGCAGAGAATTTGAATCAAATGCAAGATAATCTTTTGCAATTAGTATTTCCAATAGGAAGTACATACATAACGCAAAACAAGACAAATCCAAACTCAATTTTAGGGTTTGGAACATGGGAAAGATTAAAAGGAAAAATATGTTTAGGACTAGATGAAGATGACTTAAATATGAATGTAATAGGGAAAAAAGGAGGAGAAAAAAAGCATGTTTTAACGCAAGCAGAAGCACCATCTAATACTGTATTTAGTGATGGAGGAGAAGGATCGGTATGGGCTCCTGGAAAATGGGATACTTACAATGGATATACATTAAAAAATGGAGGAGGAGAAGCTCACAACAATATGCCTCCTTATGAAATAGTTGGATATATGTGGATAAGGAGAAGCTAGGAGGTGAGATTTAGTGAAAGTAAAAGTTAATGAAAATAGAAAAGTATATATTCTTGAAGCAGAAGGAACACAAAATGAAAACAATGTAACAGAGTTACAAATAGAAGTTCCAGAAAAGTATCAAGAATTTAACATGAAGATAGTATTCATAACTGACAATGGAGCTTTTTGGGACATAGTAGAAAATAATACTTATAAAATAACAAAAGCAATTACAAGATATAAGAAAGTAAAATTCTATATTTGGCTAACAAAAGATGAAGATGACTTTAGAAGTGAAGAAAAGGAGATTATATTTAATAACAACACTGGAATTGGCTATAAGTTAGAACAAGAGGAAATAGACGGAATCAATAAAGTGTTACAAAGATTAGAAGATATGGAACAAAAGATGAATACATTAGAAGTTAATGGATATGATGACACAGAAGTTAAAGAAACATTAAAAGAATTAGACATAAAGAAGCTTGACAAAGAAGAGTCATTGTCAAACTTAGAAATAGAAGAAATTTTGAAATTATAGGAGGAAAAGAATTATGGAAGAAAAGAAATATTTAGATAATAACGGATTGGCTCATTTGGGACTATTATTGAAAGGAAAGTTTATACAAAAGGAACACAAAACAGGAAGTGAGACAGAGTATAAAGTGCTATCAGATAACAACTTAACAGATGAATTAGTAACAAAGATAAACAATGCAGGAGATAGCACATTTACAGGAGATTATGAAGATTTAACTAATAAACCAGATTTAACGGTATTTGCTAAAACTGCAGAAATGAATGTAGCTATTAATAATGCAGTAGCAAATATAAATAAAAAAGAAATTGTAGAAACAATAGAACAAATGACGGATAGTAATACTATTTACTTAATGGCAAATAGTGGGACAGGAAACAATAGTTATGATGAATACATTGTAGTAAATGGTACAGCGGAAAAAATAGGAACAACAGAAGTGGACTTGTCAGGTTATATTCAAAAAAGTGATTTAGTATCAATTACTAATGCAGAAATCGACCAAATAATTGGAG
>CANPNZ010000024.1 GCA_947575605.1 uncultured Clostridium sp. | reverse complement strand
ATAAAAAAATAAAAAAATAAAAAAATAAAAAAATAAAAAAATAAAAAAATAAAAAAATAAAAAGGAAGAAAAAAGAATGGAAATAGAATTAAATCAAAATGAAAAAATAGAAGACTTGCAATTTAAAAAATTAAAAATCATACAAAATAAAAAAGGATTTTGTTTTGGAATAGATAGCATATTATTATCAGACTTTGCCAAAGAAATAAAAAAAGGATCAAAAGTATTAGACATGGGAACAGGAACAGGAATTATAGCAACATTACTATGTAAGAAAACAGAATTAAAAGAAATCATAGGAATAGAAAAACAAAAAGAAGTATGTGAAATGGCACAAAAAAGTATAAAATTAAATCAATTAGAAAGGCAATTTAAAATTATAAACGAAGATATTATGAATTTAAATAAAATATTAGAAAAAAATACATTTGATGCCATTGTAACAAATCCGCCCTATAAAAAGAAAAATACAGGCATAAAAAATGAAGAAGAGAAGAAAATTATTGCAAGGCATGAAACAACAGCAACATTAGAAGATTTTATAAGGATATCAAAAGATTTGTTAAAAGACAAAGGAGAATTTTATATGGTACATAGACCAGAACGATTAGTAGATATCTTAAATGATATGAGAAAATATAAAATAGAGCCTAAAATCTTACGTTTCGTATATGCCAATCAAGATAGTGAACCAAAATTAATTTTAATAAAAGGAATTAAAAACGGGAAGCCTTTTTTAACCGTACAAAATAATTTATATATTTATGATAAAAAAGGAAAATATACAGAAGAAATTAATGAAATATATCATAAAAATAAAAATTGTTAATAAAAGTTGCCAAGTAAACCCAGGACCAATGGCAAACTTAGGAAACCAAAGGCATAAAAAATAAAAATTGCCAAAAAGGACCGTCCCCAATGGCACAATGTAATTAATGAGGAGGAAGTATGAAAGAGAATAAGAATGGAAAATTATATGTGGTAGCCACTCCCATTGGAAATTTAGAAGATATTACATTAAGAGCGATTAAAACATTAAAAGAAGCGGATTTAATTGCAGCAGAAGATACAAGACATACCTTAAAATTATTAAATCATTTGGAAATAGCAAAACCATTAATTAGTTATCATAGGCATAATGAAGAAATAAAAACAGAAACTTTAATGGACAAGTTATTAGAAGGAAAAAATATTGCTTTAGTTTCTGATGCTGGAACACCAGGAATATGTGATCCAGGTGAAGTTATTATAAAAAAATGTATCGAAGAAAACATACAGGTCATTCCTATTCCAGGAGCATGTGCTATGATTAATGCTTTAATTGCTTCTGGGATTGATACAAAGGAATTTAATTTTTTAGGTTTTTTACCATTAAATAAAAAATTAAGAAAAGAAAAATTAGAAGAAATTAGAATCAGTAAAAAAACCATTATTTTATATGAAGCACCTCATAAATTAATAGCAACTTTAAAGGATTTAGTTGAAATTTTAGAAAATAGACAAGTTGTTTTAGCTAGGGAACTAACAAAAATTCATGAAGAGTTTATACGCGGGAATAGTAAGGAAATTATGAATCAAGTAGAAAATGTAAAAGGTGAGATGGTTTTATTGATAGAAGGCAATAAAAAAATGGAAATAAAAAATAATTTTGATAACATAAGTTTAGAGGAACATTATAGATTGTATGAAGAAGAAGGAATGGAGAAAAAAGAAATTATAAAAAGAATAGCAAAAGATAGAGGATTAAGTAAAAATGAGATTTATCAAAAATTTATATAAAAAATCAATACAAAGAGTATTGATTTTTCATTTAGAATTTGTTAATCTGTTCTTTTGCTATTTTTTATTAGCTAATTAAATCAAAATGTAAAATAAAAAGAACCAAATAAGAAGAATTTTTATCCTTATTTGGTTCTTTTATCTTTATTTACTTATTTAGTTCTAAAGCGCCTATTTTACTAGCACAATCAGAACATATTAATTTGTCATTGTAAGTTAATAAATTTTGATTATTACTACAAAAGATACAATTTGGTTCGAATTTCTTTAAAATAATGTTTGTGCCATCTACGTATATCTCAATAGGGTCTTTTTCTACAATATTGAATTGATTTCTGATCTCTATTGGAATAACAACTCTACCAAGTTCATCGACTCTTCTAATAATTCCTGTTGATTTCATACAATCATCCTCCTTAAAAGTTATTTTTTTACAATCCTATACCACTAATATACCACAAATAGAAATACTGGTCAATTGTATTGTAATAAAAAGTCAAGTTTAGAATAAAATTAGCTAGGTGATAAATATGTTAAATCAGATATGGCCTATCTTTATATTAGTTTCTTTTTCATATGCTATTTTTTCTGGAAATTTAGAACAACTAAATGCTAGTATTTTTGAAAGTACAAGTGATGCTATTAGGCTATCTATTGAATTACTTGGAACAATATGTTTATGGAATGGAATCATGCAAGTTGCAAATAAAACAAGTATTATCCATAAATTAACAAATTTATTAAATCCTATTATAAAAGTATTATTCCCCGAAATAAAAAAAAATAAACAGATTCAGCAAGAAATCTCAATGAATATGATTGCTAATATTTTAGGATTGGGAAATGCAGCAACGCCATTAGGATTAAAAGCGATGAAATCTATGCAAAAAGAAAATAATAAAAAAGAAGTATTAAGTAACTCTATGTTGATGTTTATTGTTTTAAATACAGCGTCAATACAAATCATACCAACAACCGTCATTGCCATAAGAAATTCGTTAGGATCTAGTAATCCAACAGCCATTGTTTTTCCTGTATGGATTGCTACTATTTGTGCAGCAATAACAGGAGTAACCGTTGCCATGTTTTTAATAAAATTTAATAAAGAGAAATAAAGAGGAGTTATTTATGCAAATTGTTAATTTTTTGTCAAATTTAGCAATGCCACTTATTATTTTATTGATTATTACCTATGGATTCATCGAAAAAAATAAAGTATTTGATGATTTTTTAGAGGGAGCAAAAGAGGGAATAGAGATTGTATTTAGCATTTTACCTACTTTAGTAGGCCTATTTGTTGCCATTGGAGCATTGAGAAATTCTGGGATTTTAGACATTATCATCCGTTTTATTACCCCATTATTAAATGTCATACAATTTCCAAGTGAAATTATGCCATTGGCTATGTTAAGACCTATTTCAGGAAGTGGATCCATCGCGATTGCCACAGATATTATGAAAAATTATGGCGTAGATAGTACCATTGGAATGATGGCATCTACTATTATGGGTTCCACAGAAACAACACTATATACCATTGCTGTTTATACAAGTTGTGTGAAAATTAAAAAAACAAGATTTGTTTTATTAGCTTCTTTGGCAGCAGATATAGTTGGAATTCTTGTGAGTGTTGGAATTTATAGAATTATGGCATAAAATTTTTCAAGCTTCGATTTTCTTTCATAAAATTAGCTCCCATCTCTTGGCATGAATAGGGTTTATTTTATTCATACCTTGTTCATTCCACTTGAAAAGAAATTATAAAGTAAAAAAATGAGCCTCTTTCAAGTTCAAGACAGTATGCTATCTTTTGAATAAATGAAGTGTATGACTGGAATAAATTTAGAAATTCTTACATCATTTTATGGAAAGAGTTCACGCGTCGTGCGTGGAAGGGTGCCATAAAATGATTTTAGAATTCCTTGATTTATGTAGGAAATCACTGAATTTATGAAAAAGATAGCATACTATCTTGCCTTGAACATCCCTCATTTTCTTACTTAATAATTTCTATTTCTCGTTCCAATCAAGCGGTATGAATAAAATAAACCCTATTCATGCCAAGAGATGGGAGCTAATTTTATGAAAGAAAATCGAAGCTTGAAAAAATTTTTGTTGACAAATGGAAGAAATTAGGTTATAATTTCATTCATGATAACAAAAATTTTATTATTTATATCGATATTTTTAATCGTCAAAAAAATTATAATTCGTCGATTTGCGAAAGAAATTCAAAAAAAGATTTCAAATTAATTTAAGTATTTAATTTTGTAGAGAAAATATCCCCCTATATACTTTATTATAAAATATGAAAACTTTTACGTTCGCCCCTAGAATAGAATATAATATAGTTTTTTTCTTATTTTCTCTACAAAACCAATAAAAAACAAAAGAAAAATAGAGCAAAGATTCAGAAATAAAAGAAAAGCAACATATTTACTATTAAATAAAAATTGATACCAAAATAAAACAATATATGATAAAGGAGAAGATAATTTGAAATTTATAACCAGATTAGATTATTTAACATATTTAATAAATAATACTAGTACAATATTAAGAGAAGATGAAGAAGTGTACAAAATTATAGCAGAAAGGGAAAAAGCAAAATATAATCAGGGAAAAATAGAGGAAGTCGATAAAAAACATGATAAAATGTTTAAAGTTATACTAAGCAGGAAAAAAGAAGTTACTGATTTTTTAAATCAATTTTTAGATTTAAAAGAAGTAATAAAAGAAGAGCAAATAATACAGTATCCAACAGAATTTATTACAAGACAATATAAAGGTAAACATATATATAAATTAAAGAATAAATCTATTTATTTTTTAATAGAACATCAGAGTACCATTAATAAAAATATGTTAGAAACAATACCAAGCTAAAAACTATGATAGATACGAAAAATGTATATAATATTATCGATGATAAGTTTCTCCATTTGCTATTTTAAAAGCTCTAAAGATTTGTTCTAAAAGAAAAACTCTAATTAATTGATGAGGAAAAGTCATTTTCGAAAAGCATATCTTTTCATGACATATAGTTAGCAGTTCATTGGTTAAACCTAAAGAGCCACCAATTATAAAAGTAATAGAACTAGAAGTCATTGAAACATTTTCAATTTTAGAAGAAAAATCTTCTGAAGTAAATTGTTTACCCTTTAAATCTAAAGCAATCACATAAGAATCTTTTTTCATATGCTGCATAATATTGTTACATTCCTTTGATTTAATTTCATCCAACAATTTTGTATTTAATTTATCTGGTATTTTTTCATCTGGTAGCTCTAAAATATCCAACTTACAATAACGAGAAAGTCTCTTACTATATTCATCAATAGCAGATTTTAGATAAGTTTCTTTTAATTTCCCGACACAAATAATTTGAATGGTTAACATGTTTTACTCCTTATACAAATAAAAAATTGCTTTTTCACAAATAGATAACGTTATATAGTAATTAATTGACTATGGCATTCTCTACTTGCCACATTTAGATGAATAGAATCTTGATGAAACAATTGATTTTCCATTAATTCATCTACAACTGTCTGATAAGCAAGTTCTGGGAAATTGCTTTCCTTACTCAAATGACCTAACATAGCATTCTTTAAGCCAGATGGTAATAAATGAGAAATAGTTTTACCCGCAATTTCATTGGATAAGTGGCCTTTCGGACCTGCGATTCTTGACTTTAAGGTAAAAGGATAAGAAGAGCAACGTAAAACTTCTGGATCATAATTTGCCTCTAGCATAATGAATAAGCTTTCTTCTAACTGTTTTAAAATATCATTTGTCATATGACCAATATCAGTGGCAATACTTATTTTTTTATTTTCCTTCCAGATATTAAAACCACAAGGGTTAGCAGCATCATGAGGAATAGAAAATGGTTTAATATCTAAATCCCCTATTGAAAACTTATCAGAAATTTTAAAAATTTTTATATGATTACTTTCTATTTTATCTCTTTGTTTTGGCATAGCATCTAAAGTTTCTTGATTTACAAATACAGGCAAATCAAACTTCTTAGAAAAGGTACCCAATCCTTGCACATGATCGATATGTTCATGAGTAACTAAAATACCATCTAAAGAAGATGGCTCTACATCAATATCCAATAAAGCTTTCTCAATTTTTTTGCTACTTACGCCAGCATCAATTAAAAGTTTAGTATGGGATGTTTCTACAAATAAACTATTTCCACTACTACCACTATATAAACTACAAAAATTTAACATGATTATATTTTCCTTGCTATTTAAATTTATTTGTTAATGTATTAATATTTAGCAGTCAAGACCCAGATTGTTATGCCCCAGATATGTTTTGACAAAAAATATTAATACATTAACAAAAAAAGTTATTTTTAGAGAGATTATTCTGTGACTCTTTCAATTTTAGCACCAATTTTTCTAAATTTCTCTTCAATATTTTCATACCCTCTATCAATATGCTCTAAATTGTAAATTTCAGTTATTCCATCGGCAGCAGTACCAGCAATAACGAGAGCTGCTCCTGCTCTTAAATCAGAAGAATATACAGGAGCACCAGTCAATTTTTTTACGCCTTCAAAAAAGGCGGATTTTCCTTGTGCATTTATTTTAGCCCCCATTTTATTCAATTCTTCTGTATATTGGAATCTGGAATCCCAAATACTTTCATGTATCATACTATTACCATTTGCTAAAGACAATACAACACCCATTTGAGGTTGTAAATCCGTAGGAAATCCTGGATAAGGTAATGTCTTGATGGTAGCTTTACCAGGTCTTTTATTACACCAAACATGGATACTATCGATATTATCTTCTACATTTCCACCAACTTCAATGATTTTAGCCGTGATGGACTCTAAATGTTTGGTAATACAATTTTTAATAACTAAATCTCCCTTTGTTGCTACGGCAGCAAGCATAAAAGTACCAGCTTCAATTTGATCTGGAACAACAGAATAAGTTGCATTTCCTGTTAGTTTTTCTACGCCATTAATTTTAATAACATCTGTTCCAGCACCTCTAATATCAGCACCCATCGTATTTAAAAAGTTGGCAACATCTACAATGTGAGGTTCTTTGGCGGCATTATCAATAATGGTAGTTCCCTTTGCTAGAACAGCTGATAGCATAACATTAATGGTGGCACCAACAGAAACAATATCCATATAAATAGGACAACCAGTTAATTTTTTAGCTTTAGCATAAATGGTACCTTTTTCAACCGTTACATTAGCACCAAGTCTTTCAAACCCCTTAATATGTTGATCAATAGGTCTAGCCCCAAGCTTGCAACCACCTGGCATACCAACTTCAATTTCCCCTTTTCTACTAAGCATAGCTCCTATGATATAATAAGAAGCTCTAAATTTGCTAGTTAAGTCTAAAGGAGCTCTTGTTGTTGTCAAATTGGATGTATCTATGGTAATGCTATTTTGGTTATTCCAAGTTATTTTAGCACCTAATTTTTCTAATATTTCACAAGATATTTTTATATCACTAATATTTGGTAAATTTTCAATGGTACATATGCCATCAATTAAAAGTGTAGCAGGTAAAATGGCTACGGCAGCATTTTTGGCACCACTAATTGTTACTTCGCCTTTTAAAGGTGTTGGTCCTTTTACGATTAATTTTTCCAATTAAATACCCCCCAATATTTTAGGTTTCTAAAAATCTTACTTTACAAAATTTTTTTGTATTTTAGTTTTTTTGTTAGTTCTAAACATCATAAAAGAGTGTTTGAAATATAACACTCTATTACATTTTAAAATATATCATAAACTTAATAGAATTGCAACAATTTTTATTTTATCCAATTTAATCTTAATTATCATTTAAAAGGTTGCTATATCAATATTTTGAAGAAAAGACCGATAGGTAGACCCTAGCTATGTTTTTTCGAAAAATATTGATATAGCAACCTTTTCTATCATTATGTTTAAAAAATCAGATTATTTTTTTGCTGTAATTAAGCCAGCATGATTAAAGAATTCCAACAATTTAAACTTAAATTGAATCTCATTATTAGAATGTTCAGAAATAAGAGCAAATTCTTCTTCTGACAGATTATTTTCCATTAATTCTTTTGATTCATTTGGAACAACACCAGAAGAGACATCAACAAAGCATAGAGGAGGGAACATGACACACCACCAATTTTGGCCTTTTGCTTCTCCAATTTCGACCCTTAAAGCATCATAATAGCCAGCTGGTAGAGATATATCACCATAATTTTTAGTAGGAAATTCGAAATTACCAACATTTATTTTTACAGAGTAAGAATAGCCATGTTCTCTTATTGTATCAGAAGCAATTTGTTCAAAAGTAGACTTATTTTCTTCAACAATTGAAATAGCTTCTTGTTTAGACTGACAATCCTTACAAATAGAATTCATATACTGTAATAATTGATCACGTATCATATATTTTAAATTTTGGTCTTCTTCCGTATCGCTATTAGCAATAACATGAAGTCTAAAGACAGACTCAGCAATATCAGTAGAAACATTTTGTGCATAAGAAATAGCACAAATAGAAATATAAATAAATAGAAGAAAGCTCAAAATAATTACCATTTTTAAATTTTTTTTCATCTGTTACCTCCAAAAACAATTATTTCAAAAATATTCTTTACTATTAATTATTAACAATTTAGAAAATTTTATACTAAAAAAGGATAAAATTTGAAATGTCGAAAAAACTAGGAAAAATTTCTTTGAAATATTCTTGACATATTTGTAAAGAAATGGTAAAATTTACCAGTGTTCAAAAAATAAACTTTCCGTAGAGTTTGAAATTGAAAGGAAGAAATACAAATGAGTCAAGTTAAAAATACCAGAGAAAAAATATGTGTTTTTTATGCCAGTGATTATCATTTTGAGATGATAAGTTTACCATATATAGATAAAAGAATAGAAGAAGAGGATGAAATTGTCATCTTAACAGAGAATAATTTAGAAGAAACCATCCAAACATTATTAGAAAGAACAAATTTCCAGGAAAATAAGAAAAAACAAATATTAAACTTAAATTGGAAAAATAATGATGTTCAAAAAATAGAAAATATAAAAACAAGAAATAATGAAGAAAAGGATATGATTATTTTCGTAAAAGGCAAAGAAAATTATATTCATAAAATCAACCAAGATATAGAAAAATATATACCAGAGGGAAATCATGTAAAAATAATAGATTGTTATGCCATAGAAGAAGTAGGAGAAAATTTAGCGGAAGTAATGAATCAATATCATAAAATTTTAAGAACCACAGGAGAAAAAGAAATAGAAAAATTATAATTAATTGTCATTAAGTGTTGCTAAATTTTTTAAAATAGTGTATAAATAATAAAACAGATAATATTATATATTATCTGTTTTATTGATAAAAGAAATGAGGATGATAAGGATGGATAATAAAGTAGAAGAATGGAAAAGTATCTTAAAAAAATATGGTCAAGAACATCTATTAAATCATTATGAAACACTAGATGATAGACAAAAAGAACACTTATTAGAGCAAATAGAAGCCATTGATTTTGAATTAATAAATAGCTTATACCATAAAACAAAAAAAGTGGAAAAGCGCGAAAACGATGAAATTACCCCAATGGAATATATGGATAAAAGTAAATTATATGATGACTATAAACATTACGAAAATATAGGAAAAAAAGCAATTAAGGAAGGAAAATTAGCAGCTGTAACAATGGCTGGAGGGCAAGGAACAAGATTAGGACATAATGGTCCAAAGGGAACTTATGACATAGGCTTAGAATCTCACAAATCATTATTTGAATTATTATGTGACAGTCTAAAAGAAGAAGGAAAAAAATATGATGTTACCATTCCTTGGTTCATCATGACAAGTAGAGAAAATAACAAAGCAACCCTTGAGTTTTTTGAAAAAAATAAATATTTTGGTTATCAAAAAGACAAAAATATATTTTTCTTTATTCAGGGTGAATTGCCTATGATCGATACGGAAGGAAAAATATTAATTGGAGAAGATGGTTTGGTTAAACAAGCAGCAGATGGACATGGTGGAATTTATGAATCATTAGTAAAAAGTGGAATGACACAGAAAATGAAACAAATGGGAATCGAATGGGTATTCATTGGTGGAGTGGATAACTGTTTAGTAAAAATGGTAGATCCCGTATTAATGGGAATTGCCATCGACAAAGCGGTAACAGTTGCTTGTAAATCAGCTGTTAAAGCCAATCCAAAAGAAAAAGTTGGCGTATTTTGTAAAAGAAATGGAAAGCCAAATGTAATAGAATACTCAGAAATAACAGAGGACATGGCAGAAGCAAGAGACGAAGAGGGAGAATTGCTTTATGGAGAATCACATCTACTTTGTAACTTATTTAGCATAGAGGCAGTAGAAAGAATGGGAGCGAATCCATTACCATATCATGTGGCTTATAAAAAAGCAAAGTATTTAGATAAAGATGGAAAACTAGTGGTACCAGATTCACCAAATGCCTATAAATTTGAAGCATTTTTGTTTGATGCTTTTGGCGAAGTAGATGATATGGCAATTCTTCGTGTCAAGAGAGAAGAAGAGTTTGCACCTGTTAAAAATGCAGATTCCGCAGGAGTTGACTGCCCTAAAACGGCAAGAGAATTGTATAAGAAGTTTTATCATTTAGATTAGTAAATAGGTGGCAGAGATAATCTGCTACTTATTTTTATATAAAAATTGAACATTTATTTTCGAGTTTCGGTTTTTTGCAAGGGGTGCTTATAATATATAATTTTTTCACACTTTGTGTGTCGCAACCACCAATAATAAAGTAAAGTTGGTAGGTTGCTCCAATCGCACTCGCATAGCTCGTTTGGTCGCTTACGCAGTGTCGCAAAAATTATATATTATAACCTGCACTTGCAAAAAGTCGAAACTTAAAACATTTGTTGTATTGTCAATTCAAAAGATATAAAGTATAATGAGGGTATAAAAAGGAAAGGAAGGGATAAAATGGATTATTTAAAAGAATACCAGAAATGGTGTGAAAGCCCAGAATTTGACGAAGAAACCAAAAGAGAATTATTAGCCATAAAAGAGGATAAAGCAGAAATAGAAGATAGATTTTATAAAGAATTAGAATTTGGGACAGCAGGATTAAGAGGCATCATAGGAGCAGGAACCAATCGAATGAATCAATACACGGTAGGAAAAGCAACACAAGGGTTAGCCAATTATATTATGGAACAAGGAACGCAGAGTAAGGGAGTAGCAATTAGTTATGATTCTAGGAAGATGTCAAAAGAATTCAGTATGCAAACAGCATTAATTTTGTGTGCCAACGGAATTAAAGCCTATTTGTTTGAAAATTTAAGACCAGTACCAGAATTATCTTTTGCTGTCAGAGAATTAGGATGTACAGCAGGTGTTATGATTACGGCTAGCCATAATCCACCCCAATATAATGGTTATAAAGTATATTGGGAGGATGGAGCACAAATTGTCTCACCAAGAGACAAAGACATTATAAGTAAAGTAAGAGCGGTCGAAAGTTTTAGTGAAATAAAACAAATGACAAAAGAAGAAGCCATCCAAAAAGGATTATTACATATCATTGGAACAGAAATGGATGACAAATACTTAAACGTATTAAAAAATGCGGTATTAAATCCACAAATTATGAAAGAGCAGGGGAAAAAACTAAAAGTTGTTTATACTCCTTTACATGGAACAGGAAACACCATAGCAGAAAAACTTTTAAAAGAGTTAGGATTAGAAAATGTATATGTAGTACCAGAACAAAAAGATCCAGATGGAAATTTTCCAACCGTAGATTATCCAAATCCAGAAGATCCGAGAGCATTTAAGATAGCGTTAGAATTGGCTAAAAAAGTAGAAGCAGATGTTGTTTTAGCAACCGATCCAGATGCCGATCGTTTAGGAATTTTTGCAAAAGATACTAAAACGGGAGAATATATGACTTATACAGGAAATATGTCAGCGTTATTAATTGCAGAATATAGAATATCACAAATGAAAGAAAAAGGAATATTACCAGAAAACGGAATGCTTATTACAACGATAGTATCCTCTAACTTAGCCAAAGCCATAGCTAAGTATTACCATTTAGATTGCCCAGAAGTATTAACAGGATTTAAAAACATAGGAGCTGTCATGAAAAAGGCAGAAGAAAATAAGGATAGAACTTATGTATTCGGTTATGAAGAAAGTTATGGATGCTTAATTGGAGATTATGCAAGAGACAAAGATGGAATTGCAGCTGTTATGGCACTTTGTGAAGCAGCTTGTTATTATCAATCTCAAAATAAAACGTTATGGGATGCCATGAATGATATTTATGAAAAATATGGCTATTATAAAGAAGCACAACCATCTATCTTTAGAGAAGGCCCACAAGGAGCACAAGAAATTAAAGATATGATGACGAAAATGAGAAACACAGATATTGAAAAAGTAGGAGACTACAAAGTAATAACTTTTAAAGATATTGAAAAAGATGTCGTAAAAGATATGGAAACAGGAGAAATTACAAAAACAGGTTTACCACAATCCAATGTATTGTATTATGAATTAGAAGACGATGCGTGGTGTTGTATTAGACCATCTGGAACAGAGCCTAAAATTAAACTATATATGGGAGTGAAAGGAAAATCTGAAGAAGATGCTACGAATCAATTGGAAAAATTGAAAGAAGCTATGTTAAAAATTGTGCAATAAACTTGCTATGTGCCAAAGGTCCGTCCCCTTTGGCACCCTTTGGCATTTTGGCAAAAGTGCCATTTAAAGCCAGAACCAGTGACAATCTTTCGTAATTTCAATTTATTTTCCAATCCTCCAAATTTCTTTGAATAGCACCAAATAAATTAGCACGGAGCATAGGGATACTTTTGGTTAAAGAAAAAATGAGTTGTTTCATATCTTCCCTTTTAGAAGTACCATCCATAGGACAAACCTTAGACATTACTTCAAATTCATTCCTACGAATAAAACTTCGTATTTCTTTTTCAGGTGTATAAACTAATGGTCTAATTAATGTTATTTTGGAACGATCCATATAACTGATAGGAGAAAAAGTGCCAATATTTCCAGTATATAGCAAATTTAATAAAAAGGTTTCTAACACATCATCTTGATTATGTCCTAAGGCAATTTTATTGCAATTTTCTCGAATAGCAATAGAATTAATAACACCTCTACGTAAATTGGCACATAAGGAACATGGATTTTTTTCTTTTCTAATATCAAATACAATTTCTTTGGCATTGCTATTTTCAATGAATAACGGAATGTCTATATCGTCACAAATTTTTTGTAAAAATTCTATATTAAAAAATTCGAAACCAGGATTAACACTGATGGCTATTAATTCAAATTTTTTAGGATAAAATCTTTGTAAGGCTTTTAAAGCGTGTAACATGGTAATAGAATCTTTCCCCCCTGATAAACAAACAGCGATTTTATCTCCTTCTTCTATCATTTTATATTCTTCAATTGCTTTTCTCATATGACTTAATATTCTTTGCATTTTTATCACCATTTTTATTATAACAGATATGTCAAGTAAAGCCATTTACAAAAAGGTGAAAAACTGTTATAATAACCATATGTTATATTTGTGCTTATAGCTCAGCAGGATAGAGCAGTCGCCTCCTAAGCGACCGATGGGGGTTCGAGTCCCTCTGGGCACACCAAAAACGTTAAAAAAATTTTATTATTTATAGATAACTCAAATAATTTATATTCTTTAAATTCCATACCCCATAGTGCCTATATTCTTTTTTAATTCATATTGTAACTTTTTGTTTTCTCTATCTTAAATCCTTATACAATATCTATTTTTTAAGTCTTTTTTATAGTTTGCTAGTATTTTATTATATTGTTTCTCTTTTCACAATAAAAAGTCCTTGAGAAAAGTAAAGTTTTATGATATAAAATATAAGAGAATTTTATAGCAATAGAGAGGAAATCAAGACATGAAAAATGGAATAAAAGAAAAATACATGCAAGAAGCACTAAAAGAAGCAAAAAAAGCAGCCGAAAAGTTAGAAGTGCCAGTAGGATGCGTTATTGTAAAAGATGGAGAAATAATAGCCAGAGCACATAATCAGAAGGAGACCAAAACAGATACAACCAAGCATGCGGAAATATTAGCAATTCAAAAAGCCAGTAAAAAATTACAAGCTTGGCGATTGTTAGACTGTGAAATGTATGTTACCCTAGAGCCATGCTCTATGTGTGCAGGGGCGATGATACAATCCAGAATTAAAAAAGTGTATATTGGAGCTATGGACGAAAAAACAGGAGCTTGTGGTTCGGTTTTAAATTTGTTACAAGATTACCCCTTTAATCATATAGTAGAAATAGAAACAGGAATAGAAAAAGAAAAATGTGAACAAGTTTTAAAAGAATTTTTTAAAAAATTAAGAGAAGCGAAAAAAGAGAAAAGTAAATAAATTTTAATAAAAGCTAACAAAGGAGGAAAAATGATAAGGAACAAGAAATATTTTAATATCGTCATGATAATCATTATAATAGTAAGTATCTTATTTGTATTTGGTATGATTGTTTTAAAATATCAAGTAGAAGGGGAAACTAACATGCCATTTGAACTATCAAAAATATCCATTATCAGTTCTTCACAAGGAATTGACAAAGACACAAAAGAAACAAAATGGGCATTTGATGTCTGCCAAAGTAATGATATTTTCTTATATATTGATAAAAATCATGCCTATGGAAAAACAGAGGTAATTCAATCTATTAGAATTGACAATATGCAAATAGAAGCGAAACAAAAAGATAACATAAAGTTATACAAACCAGATGCACAAGAAGAAAAATTAATCTTTAAAAATAAAGAAGAAAATGAAGTACAAAGCTTACAGTATGAGGGAAGTATGGAATCTAACTTAAAACAATTGAAGATTTCAAATCAGGGTGGATTGGTTACTTTTCGATGTTCTAATAATAATCTGTCGGAATATACTTCCAATGAAGAAGAAATTAATCATCAGCAACTATTAAAAAAAGCTGGTGTTAAACAAGAAGATTTAGAAGTGAAAATAACTTTTGATTTAATAATTCAATTACAAGATGGAAAGCAATATAAAGCATCTATTTCTTTAAATCTTCCAACTGGAAATGTAATAGAGGAAGGGACGACTTCAACGGAAATAACAGATGTGAAAGATTTTGTTTTTAAAAGAATTTGATACTTAAATTCTTTATTCGTGCTCAAGAGTTTAAATATTTTGAAGGAGAAAACCTACATGGAAGAATTAGAAATAGTAAAAGGAATTTTAGATAGCTACCCATATTTTATAATCTTTGTAAACAATGATTATATTATTAGTTTTATGAATAAAAAAGCACAAGAACATTACCGTAAAAAAGGTAA
This sequence comes from uncultured Clostridium sp., assembly GCA_947575605.1. GTDB lineage: Bacteria > Bacillota > Clostridia > TANB77 > CAG-508 > CAG-269. The sequence continues at coordinate 9,526 of CANPNZ010000024.1, read as the reverse complement.
AAATCTAATAGGAAAAAGCATATTTGATTGCCATAATGAAAAATCAACTAAAAGAATAAAGGATACTTATGAAGAAATTAAAAAGACTGGAAAAGATGTATTTATATTTGTAAATTCCAAAAATCAAAGAGTATATATGCAAGGTGTAAAAAATGAAAAAGGCGAATGGATAGGATTTATAGAAAGATTTGAATTAAACTTGCAAATGTAATTTTTTATACTACAATAAATTTTTAACAAGACACACAAAAAGACTTGACAACGATTAGATAGCCAAATTACTAGGAACCGTAACTATCAATATAAATTATCAAAAATAACTTGATAAAATCAGAAATTCATTATATAATACAAATGGTCATAAGCTTAATCTTTGTATGGAGAGAATCCAATAAAGACCTATGAATCTTGTCAGGTCCGGAAGGAAGCAGCAATAAGTAGACATCTTTATGTGGAATCTTTCCATAGAGAGATTAAGCTGGCGGCCATTTTTAAGTTTCAAGGGATGTAGGATGTGAAATTATGGGGTATACAGCTCTTTATCGAAAATTCAGACCACTAACATTTGGGGAAATGGTAGGGCAAGAACATATAACAAAAACGTTAAAAAATCAGATCATATCTGGAAGAGTAGGACATGCTTATTTGTTAAATGGAGGAAGAGGAACAGGAAAAACATCAGCAGCTAAAATCTTAGCAAGAGCAATCAACTGCTTAAATCCGCAAGATGGGGAGCCATGTAACGAATGTGAAATTTGTAAAGGGGCACTATCTGGTTCTTTAACGGATATTGTAGAAATGGATGCAGCTTCCAACAATAGTGTAGAAGACATAAGAAGTATCCGTGAAGAAGTCAATTTTTTACCAACCAAAGCAAAATATAGAGTTTATATTATAGATGAAGTACATATGCTTTCAACAGGAGCTTTTAATGCTTTATTAAAAACATTAGAAGAGCCCCCAGAACATGTAAAATTTATTTTAGCAACAACAGAGCCACAAAAATTGCCTGCTACTATTTTATCAAGATGTCAACGATTTGATTATAAAAGAATTTCAAATGAAGATATTATAAAAAGATTAGAAATTGTATGTAAAGAAAGTAAAATCGAAGCAACAAAAGGGGCATTGGCAATTATTGCGACATTATCAGAAGGAGCGATGAGAGATGCCTTATCGATACTAGAAAGATGTATACAAGATGGAGAAAACAAAATTGATGAAGAAAAAATAAGAGATTTAGTAGGAATTCCAAAAGTTACTTTTGTAAATGGTATCATACAAGCTATGATAGAATATGATATAGATAAGGTTTTGGAAAAAATCAATGAAATATTAAAAGAAGGAAAAGATATCAATCAATTTGTTTGGGAAATGATAAAATATGTAAAAGACGTATTGATTTATCAATCAACTGGAAAATTAGAATTATACAATGAAGAAGAAAAGAAACAAATAAAAAATATGGCAGAAACCGTATCAAAAAACAAATTGGTAGATATGGTATATCAATTATCAGAATTAGAAAGTGACATAAAAACATCTACCCAAAAAACCATCATGTTTCAAGCGGGAATCATAAAATTATGTAACCAACAAGCGGAGATGAGTGATGAAATAGAAAAGAGAGTGGAAAAGATTGAAAAATACTTAAAATCTGGAAAAGGTATTGTTATGACAGCCAGCGGAAATAAGGTAGTAACAGAAACACAAAGAGTAACCACCAATGTAAATCCAAGTAGAACCATACAAACTTCTCAATCTATATCTAACCAAACAGCACAAAAAAGTAAGACCCAAACAGCCACAAAAAATTTTTCTAAAAATTCAGAAGAATATTGGCCACAGATTGTCAATGATTTACGACAAAGTGGAAAAATTGTCTTATATACTAATTTAATGGGAACAAAAGCAAAAGAAATCAATGATATGACAGTAGGTATCGAATTTCCGAATGGTATGAGTTCCTTTGGAAAGACAGTGTTAGAAAAGCCAGAAAATATAAGAGAGATTTCCAATTTGGTTTCTATGGCTTGTGGAAAAGAAATGCAAATAAAATATATAACGCAGATGGCAGAACAGCCACATCAGATGTCAAATGAAGAAAATTTGCAACATTTTGCAAATGAATCAGATATACCATTTAATATAATTGAATAAGTTAAAATTGCCATTGTGCCATTGGGGACGGACCTTTTTGGCAATTTAGGAATAATGCCAATGGTTCAGGAGTTAAATGGTAAGTTTTAACTATTGTTATATAATATATAAGTTAATTATTAAGATTTAAAAGTTGCCATTTAAACTTAAGAAATCAGTGGCAATTTGAAAAGATTGAAAGGAGAGATTGAAAATGAGTAAAAGAGGAGGATTTCCAGGAGGAATGGGAGGATTTGGCGGAATGAATATTAATAACTTAATGAAAGAAGCCAAAAAAATGCAAGCAGATATGGAAAAATCACAAGCAGAATTAGCAACAAAGGAATTTGATGCGTCAGCAGGGGGAGGAGCTGTAACCGTAAAAGTTTCAGGAGAGAAGGCCATAAAAGAAATAAAAATAAAACCAGAGGTAGTAGATCCAGAAGATGTAGAAATGTTAGAAGACTTGATTTTAACATGTGTAAATGAAGCGTTAAGAAAAGTAGATAGTGAACAAGCAGCACAATTAGGAAAATTTAATATACCAGGATTAATGTAGAAAGAGGGATTATGGGGCACTCCTTGAGATTTTAAAGAAGGGAAATAGAAAATGTCATTGTATTCACCATCCATTGAGAAATTAATAGAAAGTTTTGAAAGATTACCAAGCATTGGGCATAAAACTGCCGCAAGGCTTGCTTTTTATATTTTAAATAGTTCAGAAGAAGAAACCAATGAATTTATCACGTCAATTGTAAATGCTAAGAAAAATTTAAAATATTGTAGTAAATGCTTTAATATTTCAGATACTGATCCTTGTACTATTTGTGGAAACCCCAAAAGAGATAGTTCCCTTATCTGTGTAGTAGAAGATGTAAGAGATGTGATAGCGATGGAGAAAACGCATGAATTTAAAGGGGTATATCATGTTTTACATGGTTCCATTTCTCCTATGAATGGAGTTGGACCAGATGATATTAAGATAAAAGAACTTTTAACACGATTAATGGAAGGACAAGTAAAAGAAGTAATATTAGCCACCAATCCTAGAGTAGAAGGAGAAGCAACAGCTATGTATTTATCAAAATTGATAAAACCATTGGGGGGAATTACTGTGACGAGAATTGCTCATGGAATTCCTGTTGGTGGAGATTTAGAATATACCGATGAAATTACTTTAACAAAGGCGTTAGAAGGAAGAAGAGAATTATAAAAGAAAATTTTAATTATGAGAAAATAAATAGAAACAAGCTCCAAATGGATTTATATTCACAATGGGAGCTTGTTTTTAATTAGTTCTTTAACAATATATCGCAAATATTTTTTGTTGCATTCGGATGACCAATTAATAGAGCATTTTTTTTCATTTCCTTTAATTTATTAGGATCCGAAAATAAATTATGTAAAATTTTAGAAACATTATCATCCTTTTTAAGCCAGATGCCAACTCCCTTTTTTTCTAAGAATTCTGCGTTTTCTTCCTCTTGACCTGGAATTGGATTCATAATAAGCATTGGCAATCCAGAAGCCAAGCTTTCTGATGTTGTCATGCCGCCAGGTTTTGTAACAACTAAATCAGTAATTGACATAAGTTCAGGAACCTGGTTGGTAAATTTAAGAACTCTGACACGTTTTGTTGCATCATTCTTTTTTACCAATTCTTCAAATTTAGCCTTCATTTTTTCATTTTTTCCGCTAATGGCAATGATTTGCATATCGTCAGAAGTTTCCATAAGGCTATTTAAAATAGTAAAAGTTCTGGATTTTCCCAAACCAAATTCTCCGCCACCAAAAAACAATATATTTTTTTTACCATCTTCTAATTGAAAACTTTGTAAGATTTCCTTTCGATTATATTTTTGTAAAAAACGATTTGATAAAGGGATACCAGTTACAAATACCTTTTCTTTATCAATAGAAGTAGAGATTAAATAATCTCTCATTTTATCATTGGCAACAAAAAAATAATCGGTAAAATCGCTACCAACTAGCCATTGGTCATGAGGAGCGAAGTCAGTCATAATGGTTGCAATTTTTGCAGTTATCTTACCTTTCCTTTTTAAATAGCTACACATTTGGCTACTAAAAGGATGGGTAGAAATAATTAAATCTGGTTGTTTCTCACGCAATAATCGTAGTAATTTAATAGCCATAATTTTATTGGATCTTGTAGAAAGATGAGCTAGAGGACCTTTTTGAGAATCATTATAAATTCTTCCCCAAACCCAAGGGGCTTTTTTAGCAGCTTCTCGATAAGCAGCAGTTGATACTTTTTCTACCGTTTTATTCACATATTTCATACAATCGATTAATTCAACTTTATTATTTTTATCATACTTTGAAATACACTCATGAATTGATTTAGCAGCATTTAAATGACCACCACCATAAGAAGCATAAAAAATTAAAATATTTTTCATATTTTAAATATTCTCCTATTTATTTTTTCTTATTCTATCACAAAAATAATAAAATTTCAAAAAATGGAATATTTTTTAAATAAAAATACAAAATAATAATAAATATTAGAATTGTAAAAAAGAAAGGTGATTTTTTTGAAGAAAACAATAAAAATTGTGGGAATTATATTAATTTTAGTAGTAATCATGCTATCCTTATTTTTTGTAAAAGGTGACATAAATAACGAAAATATTAGCTATGCAGCATCATCAGGAACATCCAATGTACAACTAATGGCAAGAGCTATTAATGGAGAAGCAAGAGGGGAACCCTATGAAGGACAAGTTGCAGTAGGAGCTGTTATTTTAAATAGGGTAAAAAGTTCTCAGTTTCCTAATACAATAGCAGGGGTCATTTATCAATCAGGAGCTTTTACGGCGGTAGCAGACGGACAAATAAATGCACCTATTAGTGAGGGATCTACTGTATATAAAGCAGCACAGGACGCTATGAATGGTTGGGATCCAACGGGAGGATGTATTTATTACTTTAATCCAGCAACAGCTACGAATAAATGGATTTGGTCGAGGCCATTAGTAAAAACAATTGGAAAACATCGTTTTTGTAAATAGATTGCCACTGGTTCTGGATTTGCCACAGGGGACGGACCTTTTTGGCAATTTTAATAGGATATTAAAAAGGGACATAAAAAGTTGAAAATAGCAAAAAATTGCCAAAAAGGTCCGTCCCCTGCGGCAATTTTTTGGAAATTTTAGAAAAAAAGGAGAGTTAAATATGAATAAATTACAAGATTGGAAAGAAAGATTAAAAAAAGGACATATGTTAAGTGTCATTTGTGTATTATTAATTATTGTTGTAGCATTAGGAATTATATTATATAAGAAACAAAAAGAGTATAGACAGACTTCAGAAAACAGTTATAATATGGCTTTTTATGAATTAGTTGATTATGTACAAAATGTGGAAACTTATTTGGCAAAATCGTTAATTTCTTCTACTTCAGAGCATGGAGCAGAAACACTAACCAATTTATGGAGAGAGGCAAATTTGGCACAAAGCTATTTAGCAAGGTTACCAATTGAAAGCCAAGAATTAGAAAATACAGAAAAATTTTTAAACCAAGTAAGTGATTACAGTTATTCGTTATCTCGAAAAAATATTTATAATGAAGATTTATCAGAAGAAGATTTGAAAAACTTAAAAGAATTACATTCTTATAGTGTAGAATTAGAAAATACGTTAAATCAATTGTCAGAAGATTTAAATACAGGTAGATTTTCGTGGGGTGAATTAACCAAAAAAGGAACCATTGCTTTTGCACAACAAGTAGATAATATTTCAAAAGAAAGTTTTAGCAATTTAGAAGAGAATTTTCACGAGTATTCAGGGTTGATTTATGATGGGGCTTTTTCAGAACATTTAACAAGTAATGAGAAAAAAGGACTTACGGGAGAGGATATTGAGGAAGAAAAAGCAAAACAAATAGCTGAAGATTTTGTCGGAAAAGATAACATAAAAGAGATTTCTAACTTAGGTTTTTCAGAAAATGCCACAATTCCTGTTTACGATTTTTCAATAACGAATCATAACAACGAAACCATGAATCTTTCCATTTCTAAAAAAGGTGGGCATATCGTATCTATGAATGCTAACCGAGAAGTAAATTCAGAAATTATTTCACAAGAAGAAGCCGATCAAAAAGGAAAAGCATTTTTAGAGTCAAAAGGGTTTAAAAATATGAAAGAAACTTATTATTTAAAACAAGAAGGAATTGTTACCATAAATTATGCAGCAACTCAAAATGATGTTGTTATATACCCAGATTTAATTAAAGTAAAAGTTGCTTTAGATAATGGGGAGGTACTTGGAGTAGAGACAACAGGATATTTAAATAATCATATACAACGAGATGTATCCCATATTAATATTACAAAAGAAGAAGCCAAAAAATCTTTGAACAAGGATTTACAAATCGAAAGTGAAGGTTTAGCCGTTATTCCAACAGAATGGAAAACTGAGATTTTATGTTATGAATTTAAAGGAAAAGTAGTGGATAGAGAATTTTTGGTGTATATTAATGCAGATAATGGTAGAGAAGAGGATATTTTGATTATTACGAATACACCAAATGGTACTTTGACAATGTAATAAATATGTGCTATAATAGTTACCATAAAACAACAAAAAGTAACCAAAAAAATTTCCAAAAAAACGTGATTACAAGGAGGAAGAAAAGGATGAAAGAATTAAGCAATGTATTATGGAAAAGAAACGATAATTTTTCAATGGAGGGATTTAGGCGGAAGCAAAAGCTAAGTAAGTATCTCTGTTTGGGAAGTTTCATACTTGCGTTAATATGGGGCACCGTAGTAGTACTTCTAATGCAAGCTGAATATATTCAGAAAAATGTAGGCTTGACAATAGCAACCATAGTGATAGTAATAATGTTAAGCTTTATAGCATTTTTTTTTGACAGGCGGAAGCTGTTATATGAAATGAGGATAGCAGACAAAGAGAGAACAAGAAAATGGGAAACAATTGTAAAATGTCTAATCAATAAGGAATTTAGCAAATTGAAACTGATAGATAAGAGTTTACAACAAAGAATATTCCAACAAAGCATCATAAGTGAAAAAAAAGGAGGAGTTTTTCTTACTATATCTTTGAAATCATACTATATTGTAATCGAACAAAAAGGATATATAGAGATCAAAATAAATATTTTTGATGATGAGAAATTATTAAGTTATTTCGACATTGACATTGATTAATTGCTCAAGGCGGCGGAAGCTAGTGGAATACTAGGCCCGCCGCCTTTGGCGTATCGATAGAATGAAGTATTTTTAGGTACAATTAATGTCTTTTATAAGTATCTTTGGATAATAATTGTTTATCAATTATTTGACCATCACGTTTCAAAATTTTATAAGCCTCTGAGTAAATAGCCGTAGCACTTCTCCCTGTTTCATAAGAAGAAATTTGAACCTCTACATCATCTTCTTGTTTCATACCAAAAATTTGGAAATTGGCGATTCCCCCAGAAACAGAACAAACCAATTTAATAGGATAATTTCGGTTATTTTTAAACTGAAAATCAAGAGCACCATAAACAACGGTAGCATCTCTACTAGCGGTCACATAAGAAGGAACAAATTGATGGTTCGTTCTTTGTGTAATTTCCAAATTAGCATACACAACGGCATTATATAAAGTTGAGGTAATTTGGCAAATACCGCCACCAAGTCCGTCTTCTACTCTACCTTGCACATAAATAGGAGCTTCTTTATAACCGGCGCTAATTGTTCTAGCACCAACTACCTTATTGTAAGAAAAAGTTTCGCCAGGCATTAGAACGGTTCCATTTATTTTATTAGCAGCAAGAACTAAATTAGTAGTTCTATTTCGATTGCTAGCCGCATATTTGGTAGAAAAAGTAGACAATAAATCTGGGAAAGCTTCTGTACCAATCATATTAGTTGTAAAATTTGGATAAATAATATGTAAAGGAATCACATATTCTTCTTTCTTCTCAGATGAAATCATAGCTTTTGCTTCTTCTAAAGAAATTTTAAAATCCATACCGTTTTCAGAAGGATGAATTTCAAAAGGTTCTTTGGTATAATAAGCGTCAACTGGATCTTTGCGAATTTCGTTATAAATTTGCTCCACATTAATTTCATCTGGTTGTTCAGTTTTCACAGCAATTTCAATTGGTGTATCAAGAGCGGAAAAGGTAGAAATAGCACTTTTAATGGCTTCTATGGTACTAGCCACATCTACAATATTTCCCTCGTTACCAGAAGTAATAATTAATTGATCATCTTCTATGTAATAACTACTTTGTACTACGGAATCAGGCAATTGCGTGGAAAGATCTTCCAAATTTTTAGTCAATAATTGTTTATTAAAAATAATATTAGGTTCAATATTAATATTACCAAACATCATAGATAATACTTGCAAATTATTTTCAAAAATATTACCATCTCTACCAACTTGATGAGCTAAATTAGTAGCAGATTTTGTATCAAATGAAATATCCATTTGTGAAAGTGAAATGGTTGTTTCAAAATCGCCATGTTTCAATGTTATTTCTTCGGGAAGTTTGGATGCTAAATAATTATCTAATTGATATTTAGCATCAGAAGCACTTAAACCAGAAACATTGATTCCTTTAATATAGATGCCAGAAATAATATTAGTATTAAATGTATTATAAATAGTAAAAATAGCAAAAATTACTAATAAGATTCCAACAAAAATGGAAACTAACAATGTAAAAATAGATAATACATCGTTTGGCTTATTGGCAACAGGAAAAAAAACGGCTGGTGTAAGTGTTTTTTCCTCTTTTGATGGTTCTTGTAATTCATTAGTATTTATCAAATTTTTTTCTGTTTCAATTGATGTTTCAGTAACTTCGGTTGAATTTTCGATCTCTGTTTTTTCCGTGTTTTTTTCTAAAAGCTCATTCTTATTGCTCATTCTCATTCTCCTTGTATTAAGTAATCAAATTTATTATAGCATATTTTATTAAAAAATGTGTAAAAAACACAAAAAATGTCAAAATAAAATTCGAAAAATTGCTTATACTATAATTATAAAACTTTCATTTAAGTTTTATGATAAAATCTTTGATAGATTTATTTTGGGAGGATGTTATGTCTAGAAATAGTAAATTAATATCTGAAAATTTAAGAGAAGAAATAGCAAAAGAATTAGGTGTTTATGACCAAGTGAAACAAGACGGTGGAAGTTGGGCTAATGTATCATCAAAACAATGTGGAAATATTGTTACAAAAGCAATTGAAATTGCTAACAGAAGTGTAGAAAACAAATAGTTATTTCTTAAAAAGTCATTGGAATGTTTCCAATGACTTTTTTTATGCTTTTTAAGTTTCGGTTTTTTTGGTAAGATTAGCTCCCACGTCTGGGCGTAAAATATGGTTATTTTGAATAAATGATG
>CANPNZ010000023.1 GCA_947575605.1 uncultured Clostridium sp. | reverse complement strand
GATGGAACAGCAGCATCTAATAAGCATAATTTTCTAACTCCATATCCTTGATACATTTTCATGTATTTAGTAACAATAGCGCCACCCATTGAAAAACCAAACAAATCAAAGTTCCATAGATTTAACGTATAGATAACACAGTATAAATCAGTTGCAAATTGATGGTAATTATATCCTGTATAGGTTACATCTGAATTTCCAAAACCTCTTAAATCTATTGTGATGATTCTATAATTAGCATTTAATAGAGTGGGGATTTGATATTCAAACATCTTATGGGATAAAGGCCAACCGTGAACTAATACGATGGTTTTTTCACCGTTTGGATTTAATTCATATACTGCTATTTTTGCATTGTCAGTTGAATTGATAAAAAACATAAATTTTCCTCCTATTGTTTTGTTTATATAGTTTATTCAAAATTCTTCTATTGGTCATAAATCTTACGAAAAAAACCGAAACCTGAATGGTGTAAAATGGTTGACTTTTATAAATAACAAGATTATAATAAGAAAAACAGAGGAAAGGTGGAATAAAAATGGCAATTTTATTACCAGGAGGAGCTGGCTATATTGGTAGTCACACAGCAATTGAATTATTAGAAGAAGGAAAAGAAATCGTAATCATAGATGACTTTTCTAATAGTAATCCGCAAGTATTAGAAACCATAAAAAAGATAACGGGAAAAGATTTTAAATTTTATGAAATGGATTATAGCGATAGAGAAAAACTAGAAAAAGTATTCCAAGAAAATGAAATCGAAGCAGTTATCAATTTTGCTGGATTTAAAGCAGTAGGAGAATCGGTTGAAAAACCAATTGAATACTATACCAATAATATTTCAGGAGCCTTAGTATTATTAGATACGATGCGAAAATATGGATGCAAAAAATTCATCTTTAGTTCATCAGCAACTGTTTATGGAGAGCCAGAAAGAATTCCTTTGACAGAAGATTGTAAAACAGGAGGAACTACGAATCCTTATGGTACGACCAAATTATTTATTGAGCAAATTTTAAAAGATATTTATGCCTCAGATAATAGTTGGGACATTTGTATTTTAAGGTATTTTAATCCCGTAGGAGCTCATAAGAGTGGTCTAATTGGAGAAGAACCACAAGGAATTCCGAATAATTTAATGCCATACATCGTAAGAGTAGCGGATGGACAATTAAAAGAATTGTCTGTATTTGGCAATGATTATGATACACCAGATGGAACAGGAGTAAGAGATTATATTCATGTAGTAGATTTAGCCAAAGGACATGTAAAAGCCTTAACCAAAATAGAACAAGAAGGAAAAGGGTTATTTATCTATAATTTGGGAACAGGAACCGGTTATAGTGTTTTAGATATGGTAAAAGCTTTTGAAAAGACAACTGGTAAAAAAGTACCTTATAAAATTACAGGAAGAAGAGCTGGTGATATTGCAACTTGTTATGCCGATCCTCAAAAAGCTAAAGAAGAATTAGATTGGGTGGCAACCAAAACATTAGAAGATATGTGTCAAGATTCTTGGAATTATATAGAAAAACAGGCAAAATAGTAATAATCTTCAAGGGAAGGGAGAAAACTCTGTGAAAGGGAATTATACCCCCAATAGAGTAAAACTTGTTATGGAAGAAAAACTAAAAAAAGTAAAAGAAATAATTTTGAATAAAATAGATTGTAAAGCTATTGTGTTATTTGGTAGTTACGCAAGAGGGACACAAAATGGAGAAAGCGACATAGATATTGCAATAAGAGCTAAACAAGAAGTAGATAAAAAACAATTATTTTATTTGGCACAGGAAATAGAAGAAGAAATAAAAATAGAAGTAGATTTGGTAGATTTAGAAACAATTGGAGATGGTTTTCGTTATGAAATTCTGATGAATGGAGAAGTTATTTAAAGATTATAGAAAAATGGATGGAATTGTGCTAAATTTGCAAAGAGCCTGTGAAACAGTAACAGACATAGCAATGTATATGATATCAACTAGAAAACTAGGAATTCCTCAAACTAAAAAAGAAGCATTTGAATTGTTAGAAAAAAATCAACTTATCTCAGAAGAAGTATGTAAGAACATGAAGGGAATGGTTGACTTTAGAAATATTGCGATTCACGACTATAAACAAATTGATGAAGCAATTTTGCAAGATGTAATAGAAAATCATTTGTCAGATTTAATAGAATTTGCAAGACAAATGCTAAATATTGATTAATAGAGAAAATCTAAAAAATAAAAGTATAAAAATTAAAGAAAATACGAATGGAAAATAATTGAACTAGAACTTTTTAATTCATTTTATGGAAATAGTTCACGCTTGACGTGAAAGGGAGCCATAAAATGAATTTAAAAGTTCTGTGAAAATTATTTTGACCGAGTATTTTTTTTAATTTTTATACTTTTATTTTTTTATATTCTAATTAAGTATAATAGTTATTTATGAAAACTTGTTACTGTAATATAATTGTAGCTATATTACAGAAACTTTACAATTGGATTACCATACGATGAAATCCATTGACTTTTAGGAAACCCAAGAATATAATAAAATCAGCAAATGAAAAATGTCAAAAAGGAGAAGAAAATGATAAAATTCAAGCAAAAAATAGCAAAAGAAATCACAAAAGCAATTAATATAGAAATAACAGAATTAGAAGCGTATATAGAAACTCCCAAAGACATAAAAAATGGGGACTATGCCTTCCCATGTTTTCGTCTTGCCAAAGAACTAAAAAAAGCACCACAACAAATAGCAAATGAAATAAAAGAAAAAATAGAAATTGATAAAACCTGGTTAGAAAAAGTAGAAGTGTTAGGAGGATATTTGAATTTCTATCTTAACAAAGAATTATTAACCAAAGAAGTATTAGAAGAAGTAGCAAGAAAAGAAGAATATGGAAAATCTCAAATAGGAGAAGGGAAAAATATTGTAATTGATTATTCTTCTCCGAATATAGCAAAACCATTTCATATAGGGCATTTACGCTCTACGGTAATTGGAGGAGCTTTATATAACATCTATCAATTTTTAGGTTATCATATCACAGGTGTTAATCATTTAGGAGATTATGGCACACAATTTGGAAAATTAATTGAAGGATATAAGCTATGGAAAAACGAGTATGATATTGAAAGAGAACCAATTAATGAATTAACTAAGATATATATTCGTATTAACCAAGCCTGTAAAGAAGATGAAACCGTATTAAATCGATGTAGAGATAATTTTAAAAAATTAGAAGAGGGAGATAAGTATTGTACGGAAATATGGGAAAAATTTAAAACATTGAGTTTACAAGAATTTCAAAAAGTATATGACTTATTAGGAAGCAAATTTGATTCTTGGAATGGAGAAGCCTTCTATTCTGACAAGATGGCAGAAGTAATGGAAATATTGAATCAGACAGGAAAAGTAGTGGAATCACAAGGAGCCAAAATTATTGATTTAGAAGAACAAGGAATCAATACACCATGTATCATCGAAAAATCAAATGGTTCAACAACGTATGCGACGAGAGATTTAGCAGCTATTTTATATCGAGCAAGAACCTATGATTATGATAAATCAATTTACTTAACTTCCTATGAACAAGTTTTACATTTTAAGCAAGTATTTGAAGTAGCAAAACTGCTAGGACTAGATGAAAAATACATAAAGGGATTAACGCATATATCTTTTGGAATGGTTCTATTGCCAACAGGGAAGATGTCAACGAGAGAGGGAAATATCGTCAAGTTAGAAGAATTATTACAAGAAGCCATTGAAAGGGCAACAAAAATTATAGAAGACAAAAATCCAGAACTAGAAGATAAACAAGAAGTAGCAAAAAAAGTAGGAATTGGGGCTATTATCTTTAATGATTTAGCCAATAGTAGAATTAAAGATGAAATATTTGACTGGAATCAAATTTTAAATTTTCAAGGAGAAACAGGACCTTATATTCAATATACTTACGTAAGAACGAAAAGTGTTTTAGAAAAGGTAGACTATCTACCAAAAGTAGAAGAAATAAAGGAAGAAAAATTATTAGATGAGTATTCACAAAGTATTATCAAATTAATTTATTCTTTTGAGGATATCTTGATACAAGTAACACAAAAAGATGAACCATCTATTTTGGCAAGATATTTAATTGATTTGGCCAAAGCGTATAGTAGCTTTTATAATGAAAATAAAATTATCACACAGAATAAAGAAGTACAAGATGCTAGAATTTATTTAACGTATAGTGTTGGTAAAGTTCTAAAAATTGGGGCTAAGTTATTGGGAATCGAAATGCCTAATAAGATGTAAAAATTACTAAATGTTGCTATCTTAATATTTTTTGTCAAAACATAGCTGGGGCATAACAATCCGGGTCTTGACTGCTAAATATTAAGATAGCAACATTAAGGGAAGAGGAGTAAGATGGCAAAAAGTCAAAAAAAAGGTCTAAAAGTATTTGGAATCATAGTGATAATTCTAATTATCTTATTGGTGACTATTGTAGGTGGGACTTTTTGGTTTGTGCAAGATAAATTGAGCAAAATTCAACAAATTGATTTAAAAGAGGAAGAATTGGGAGTATCTTCACAAGCACAAGCAAGTCTAGTTAATTACAGAAATATAGCAATTTTTGGCGTAGATAGTAGAGATAATGATTTAGATAGAGGAAATCGAAGCGATTGTATTATCATTGCCAGTATGAATCAGAAAACCAAAGAAATCAAACTAATCTCTGTTTATCGTGATACTTATGTACAAATTGAAGGACATGGATTAGACAAAATAACACATGCGTATTCTTATGGTTCCGCTCCTTTAGCCATTAGTACCTTAAATACCAATTTTGATTTAAATGTCAAAGAATTTGTAACCGTTAATTTTGATTCCGTAGCAGGTGCTATTGATAAATTAGGTGGTGTAACTATTGATATTGAAACACCAGAAGAATTAAAATATTTGAATTCCTATATTGATGAAACAGCAAAAGTAACTGGGAAATCAAATGAAAGAGTGGCAACCACAGGAAAACAAACTTTAAATGGTGTACAAGCAGTAGCCTATTCGAGAATTCGTTATACAGAGGGTGGAGATTATAAAAGAGCAGAAAGAATGAGAACAGTAATTACGGCTATGGTGGACAAAATAAAAACGAAAAATATAAGTGAAATCAATAGTTTTATCGATTTCATCTTACCAAAAGTTTATACTAATATTACTTCAGCAGAAATTTTTAGTTTATTACCAAGTATGGCAAGTTTTAAAATTACAGATAGTATGGGATGGCCTTATGAAACAAAAGGAATTACTTTGGATCGATGGTATGGTGTTCCTATTACCTTAGAAAGTAATGTAAACCAATTACATAGAGAAGCTTTTCAAGAAACGGACTATGTACCTTCCGATAGGGTAAAAAGTATTAGTGATGCGATTGTACAAAAAACAGGATATGGAAAGTAAAGGGAAAAACGTAAAAAATTAACATAAAACCATAAAAATGGTTGACAATTTTATGTTACTATGGTACAATAATTAAGAATTATGTAAAATGATACGGAGGATAACAATGAATATTAAAGAAGAATTAATTATGCCAAGCTTTAATCACATAGAAACAGAATTATTTACAGAAACCATTTTAGAAGACAGAAATCGATCCCTTCTAAAATTAGAAAAGATAACCAAAAGAGCAATTGATATCATGGGAGCAGTAGTAGGAATTTTATTATTAGTACCATTAACTATATTAATCTATGCAGTAGAAAGAATGATAGGAGATAAAGGACCAGTTTTTTATACACAGACTAGAATTGGAGAAAATGGCAAGTTGTTTAAAATGTATAAATATCGCTCTATGGTTGTAGGAGCAGAAAAAAAACTAGAACAATACATAGAGGAAAATGAAGAAATTAGAAAAGAATATCAAAAATATAAAAAGCTAGGAAAAGATCCTAGAGTAACAAAAGTTGGAAGATTTTTAAGAAAGACAAGCTTAGATGAATTTCCACAATTTATCAATGTATTAAAAGGAGAAATGAGTCTAGTTGGACCAAGACCTTATTTACCACAAGAAAAAGAAGAAATGAATGGTTACTTTAAATTTATTACCTCATTAAAGCCAGGTATTACAGGATTATGGCAAATAAGTGGTAGAAGTGAAGTAACATTTGTGGACCGATTAGGAATGGATATGGATTATTATGAAAAAAGAGCGTTAAAAACCGATATGAAAATTATAGGTAGAACAATTGAAAAAGTAATTAAAAGAGAAGGGGCTATGTAATCAGATTTTACATTAATAAATTTACCATGTATATTTTGCTAATTTATTAAGAAAAAGAGATGAGGCAATAGCCTCTTTTCTATGTAACATAAAATAAAGAGAAAGGTATAAGATATGGAGAAAGAAGAAAAAACGACTAGAATTGCTCAAATAATTGGAAAATGGGTTGGTGGTGGCGTAGAAGCAGTTGTTATGAATTATTATCGACACATCGATAAGAATAAAATACAATTTGATTTTATATGTGATGCTGATTCTACTAATATTCCGTATGAAGAAATAGAAGCTTTGGGTGGAAAAATTATATTAATCCCTCCTTATCAAAAAGTATTAACTTATCATAAAGAATTGAAAAGAGTTTTAAAAGAGGGGAATTATAAAATAGTACATTCTCACATCAATACCTTATCTGTATTTAGCTTATTTGCTGCTAAATGTTCTGGTGTTCCTATACGTATAGCCCATTCCCATAGTACGACTAACCCAAAAGAGAAAAAGAAAAATTTAATGAAACAAGTATTAAGACCTTTTTCCAAAACATTTGCAACACATTATATGTGCTGTTCTGAATTAGCAGGTAGATGGCTTTTTGGTGATAGAGAATATGAAAAAGGAAATGTGTATTTGCTAAATAATGCAATTGATTTAGATAAGTTCAAGTATAATGAAAAAATACGAAAAGAAGTAAGAAAAGAATTAAACATAAAAGATAATACGTTACTAATAGGGCATATAGGAAGATTTTGTGAACAAAAAAATCATAGTTTTTTAATTGATATTTTTGAGGAAGTTCAAAAACAAAAACAAAATTCTATGTTAGTATTAGTAGGACAAGGCCCAACAATGGAAAAAATAAAAGAAAAAGTGATTAAGTTAAAATTACAAGAAAAAGTAATATTTTTAGGACAAAGAAAAGATATCAATAAGTTATATCAAGCTTTTGATGTATTTGTTTTTCCAAGCTTGTACGAAGGATTAGGGATGGTTTTAATAGAAGCACAATGTTCTAATTTATATTGTATTACTTCAACGGAAGTTCCCAAAGTAGCTAAAATCAATGACAATGTGGATTATTTGGAACTTTCAAAATCTGCTAAACAATGGGCAGATGAAATAATAAAAAATAGTAAGTCAGTGAAAAAGAGAGACGAACTCAATGAAACAATTCAAGCATTAGGTTATGATATAGAAATAGAAGAAAAGAAATTAGTAGACAAATATGGGGAACTATTAAAAATAAAATAAAGGGTGAAAAAAGTGAAAAGTTTTATTAAAAATTTTGTTAAAAATAATAAAATTATATATGCCATCTATCATTTTATATTTTCGTTGATACTAAATGTAATAGGAACTTTTATCAAAGTGGATGAAGAACAAGCATTATTTGTAGTTTATGGAGGAAAACGATATGATGATAGTCCACGATTTATCTATGAATATATGAAAACACAGCCAGAGTATCAAAACATAAAATGTGTGTGGGCATTTATCAACCCAAACGATTTTGATTTTATTCCAACTCATGAAAAGGTAAAAATTGATACCATTTCCTATTATATGACAGTATTAAAATCAAAATATTGGATTACGAATTCTTCTGTAAAGAGAGGTTTAAGTATAAAGGGAAAAAAACATATAGATATATTATTGCAACATGGTATGGCTGGAATAAAAAAATTGGGAATTGATATGGATTCAAAAAACCAATCTTTTCGTTCTAAAAAGCAAGAAAAATTTGATATGATTTTTATAGAAGGGAAGAAAGAAAAGGAAATATTAGTTAGAGCATGGCAGACAGAACCAGAACACTTTTATGAAACAGGGTTGCCAAGAAATGATGAATTATACCAAATAAAAAACGAAAAAGTATTAGCCATAAAACAAAAATTAAATATTCCATTAGATAAAAAAGTTATTTTATATGCACCTACTTATAGAGAATTTTACAAAGATAATAGTTTGGATAATATTATTCAAAGCCCATTTGATTTTGACAAAATGAGTCAAGAATTATCAGATGAATATGTATTAGTAGTAACGGCACATTATTTAGTTGGTAAACTTTTAGGGATTCCAAAGGATAATTCTTTTATTATTAATGCTTTTGAATATCCATATATCAATGATTTATTGATGATAGCCGATATTTTAATATCAGATTATTCTAGTGTGGTTTGGGATTATACTATATTAGAAAGACCAATTTTATGTTTTGGTTATGATTATGAACAATATGTTAAAGAAAGAGGTACATATTTAAACTTGAATGAAGTATTTTTTAATGGCGTTATCAAAACACAAGAGCAATTAGTGCAAACAATTAAAAACATTGACTTACCAAGACAAATAGAACATATAAGAAAGATTAAGGAAGAGTATATTGTAGTAGAAAAAAGGGCAGCTGAAAGAGTATCAAAAATTATATTTAAGGAGAAAAATAATGAATGAACCAATTAGAATATTACAATGTATACCAGGAAATATGAGCTATGGTGGAATTGAAACTTTTATTATGAATATATACAGAAATATGGATAGAAATAAAGTTCAATTTGATTTTTTAATACATGGAAAAGGCGGAAATTGTTTTGAAAATGAAGTAAATCAATTAGGTGGAGTAGTATATAGAGTACCATCTATCAAACATTATTTTCAATATTGTAAGCAAATGAAAAAAATATTAAACCAAAATGCTAATAAATACAAAGCAATACATATACATTGTGGATATGCTATTTCTTATTTTGATGCTAGATTAGCCAAGAAATATAAAATTCACAATATAATAATACATTCACATAGTTCAGATACAGATGTTAATAAAAGAAAAATTGTACAACAGTTATTAAAAAGTAAGATTACTAAAATAGCAACAATTAAGTTAGCTTGTAGTAAAGAAGCACAAAAATGGATGTTTTCTGAAAATACAAATCAAGATAATGAATGTGAAATTGTAACAAATGGTATCTATGTAGATAAATATAGATGGAATGAAAAGATAAGACAAAAGATAAGAAAGGAATTAAAAATAGAAGATAAATTTGTTGTAGGTCATGTAGGACGTTTATCTTCAGCTAAAAATCACATATTTTTATTGGAAGTATTTAAAGAAATTTTAGAAAAAGAAGAAAATGCTATATTATTATTATTAGGAGATGGAGAATTAAGAAATAAAATAGAGGAAAAAGTACAAGAATTTAAAATAGAAAAAAAAGTGATTTTTTTAGGAAATAGAGAAAATGTAAATGATTTTTTACAAGCAATGGATGTATTTGTTTTTCCATCTCTATTTGAAGGATTTGGATTAGCTGCTTTAGAAGCACAGGTTACAGGTTTGCGTTGTTTTCTTTCTGATATCATAGCAGAAAATGTTAACGTAACAGATTTAGTAAAATTTATTTCTTTGGAAGAAAAACCTAAGCAATGGGCAGAAATAATATGGAATAATAAAAATTATGAAAGAGAAAATAAAGTAGATATAGTAAAAGACAAAAAATATGATATAATAGACACAACAAATAAAATGGAAAAAATTTATTTACAAATGAATTAAGGGAAGGATAAAAAAATGAAAACACAAATGATAATGTATGATATGTTGTATACTATATTTTCAATTATTTGTATTGTATTATACACAATATTTGATAAAAAAACAAAAAAGATACAACCAATTGATATTATTATGATAATGATACTAATTGTAGTAACAGGAATAAGATGTAATGTTGGATCCGATTATTATACATACTATGTAGCCTATAATAATTGGCTTGTAAATTTAGATAGTATTTATGATGTAGTGCAATCCAATAGTCAATTTGGATTATATGTATTAGGTTTTATATTAAA
This sequence comes from uncultured Clostridium sp., assembly GCA_947575605.1. Lineage (GTDB taxonomy): Bacteria > Bacillota > Clostridia > TANB77 > CAG-508 > CAG-269. Next base: position 15,424 of record CANPNZ010000023.1, on the reverse strand, counting down.
AGGGATAACTGATTTCCCTTATGCTTTGTTTTGGATGGTAGCATGTATCATATATCCAAGTATAATTATTTATATGAGGAAAAAGACAGAAAAACCAAGTATAGGTTTTATGTGTTATATGCTATTAGGCTTTTTTGCTATATCTAACAATATATTAAAACAAATTATGGCAATGTTAATAATGATCTATGCTTACGAAGCTTTAGCAAAAAACAAAAAGATAAGATTTGCAATAGCTACTTTATTAGCTACTACTTTTCATACAACAGCAATTATTGCATCCATATTAATGGTAGTATCCAGAATAGTAAAGCCTTCTTATAAAAATCTAGCTATATGTATTGGAATAGGGGGTATTAGCTTTTTTGCTTATAATATAATTGGAATGGTAGTAGGATCTTTAACAATATTATCAAGATATCAGACTTATTTTGTTAATACAGTAACTTATTCTTCTATGTTAAAAGAAACAATAGGAGCAGCTGGGTATGCTTTAGTATATATCGCTATTGTTGCCATTCTAATTTCAAAAAAGGAAGAGATTAAACAAGACAATGAAGAAGCTTATAAAAGGATATCTTTGTTGATGATAGGAGTTATCGTTAGTATTTTTTCAATTAATAATTGGACAATTAACAGAATTGCATTATATTTATATCAATTTGTTATTACTATTATGCCTACAATGTTTATGATAAAATATACGCAGAAGGAAAAGAAATCTTATATGTTTTTGATTGTTATACTATTAGTAAGTGCTTGTTTATTTCTAACAATTTTTGCTGCTGAAAATGAATATTATAGCTATCAGACATATTTTAATACAGAGCCAAGACCATATTAATAGGAGAGAAAAATGGAAAAGGTAACCATTATTATACCAGTATATAATACAGAAAAATATATAGGAAAATGTATAGAAAGTGTGATAGATCAAACTTACAAAAATTTAGAGATTCTTGTCATAATAGATGGAGCAACAGATAGTAGTCAAGCTATTGTACAACAATATGCTAAAAAGGATGACAGGATAAAAATAATCAAACAACCCAATAAAGGAATCTTCTATACTAGAATGGAAGGGATAAAAAAGGCAACTGCTAACTATGTTTATTTTTTAGATGCAGATGATTGGATCGAAAAAAATGCAATAGAGATTATGTATCAATATAAACAGAAGTACCATTCAAATATTGTTAGATGTCAAAACTATTATAAAGATGAAAAAGATAAGATAGGTTTCAATGATAAAATTGAGTATATAGAACTAGAAGAATTAGAACAAAAAATATATCCTAATTTATTTGGAACTTATCAGCTATCATCTGTATGGAATCAATTAGTAGAAAAAAAGTATTTTGAAGAGCTAAAAGATATTGATATCAGCATTAATTATGGAGAAGATTATATTCTTAATTTAAGTATGTATAAAAATATAAAATCTATTTTGCTAATACCAGACTACTTGTATCATTATCGAACCACCAATGATAGTATTACCAATCAAAAAAACTACGAAAAGTTGTTGATAAAATTAAATAATGCTTATAAAAGTCAATTAGAAGCTATTTATCTAATAGAAGAATATGAAAATATGACTAATAAAGAAAAATACCAGAAATTAGCAATTAATAAAACAATAAGAGATTTAAAAAGTCGAATTATCGAATTTGCCAGTTTTGGAATTCGAGAGGGAAAGAAAGAAGAAGTCTATGAAGAAATAAAAAAATTATTAAAACAAGAAGAATTCAAACAAATGTGTGAGAAAATCGAATTAGGCGAACTATTAAAATTATCCAAGCGAGAAAATCATAAATATGTTATAAAGAACATTTATCAAGGAAATGTAGAAAAAATAGTTAAATACGTAAAAAGGGTTTACCTACCAGGCAAAAAAATAAAGAAATTAATAAGGAGATAAAATGCGTTCAACCAATTCAATTAAAAATGTAATAGTAGCAATTATTATGAACTTAATAACCATTGTAATAGGATTTGTAGCACAAAGAATATTCATACAAACGTTAGGAACGGAATATTTAGGAATTAATGGTCTATTTACCAATATTCTTTCTATGCTTGGCATTATAGAGCTAGGGTTAGGATCTGCTATTATTTATCATCTATACAAACCAATTGCAGAAAATGACAAAAGCAAGATAAAATCTTTAATGTTATTTTACAAAGTCGGTTATCGAGTAATAGGATTTATCATAGCTATCATAGGATTATTATTAATACCATTTTTACATTTTATAGTAGGAGAAGTTAATATTACAGAAAGCATTAATTATATCTATCTCTTATTTTTGATGGATATTGTAGCTTCTTATCTATTAACCTATAAACGTTCGATTTTATATGCGAATCAAAAAACTTATATTGTAAATATAGTACATATTGGTTATTTAATTGTAATGAATGTCATACAATTAACAATATTAATACTAAGCAGAAATTATATTTTTTATCTATGGATAAAAATAGTATGCCGTATATTAGAAAATATGGCAATTACTATAATTGCCAATTATAAGTATCCCTATATCAGAGATAAACAGGTAGAATCTTTAGATAAAAAAGTAAGAAAAAGTATTTTCACAAAGGTGAAGCGGATTAGTATATCATAAAATTGGTAGCTTTATTGTTTTAGGAACTGATAATATTATTATTTCTACTTTTTTAGGAGTAACAACAGTAGGATTGTATTCTAATTATAATCTGATTATACAAGCTTTAAATAATTTATTTTCACAAGTGTTCAATTCGATCACAGCGAGTGTAGGGAATTTATTAGTAGAAAGTGATAAGAATAAGTCATACTCTGTTTATAAAAATATTTTATTTTTCAATTCTTGGATCTATGCGTTTGCATCCACAGGGTTGTTATGCGTCATTGAACCGTTTGTTAGGGTATGGATTGGTAGTGAATTTATATTGCCTTTAGGTGTTTTAATTGCATTAGTGATTAACTTTTATTTGCAAGGTATGAGAAAAACATGTAATACCTTTAAAGAGGCAGCTGGCATATTTTATGAAGATAGATATGTACCATTATGGGAATCTTTAATTAATATTGTAGCATCTATTATTTTAGTAAAAATATTTGGATTAATGGGTGTGTTTATAGGAACCATTATTAGTACCTTTATTTTGTTTTTTTATAGTTATCCTAAATTTGTATATGTACCACTATTTGATAGAAATTATGGGCAATATATAAAAGATTATATACCGTATTTGATGGGAACGTTTTTATCGGTTGCCATAACTTATTTTGTTATTAGTTGTATACAAGTTAATAATAATATTTTACAAATTGTGATTGATTTAATGCTAGTATGTATGATTCCTAATATAGTGCATTTGTTATTATTTTATAAAACTGAGGAGTTTAAGTATTATAGAAAATTATTAACTAAGATGATAAAAAGAAAATAAAAAATCATAAAATAGTTGAAAAACATAGATAAATATGTTAGAATACAAACATAATTTATCTATGTTTTTTTGTAACAAAAAATAAAGATAAAGGTTTTTTAGTCTAATTGTAATTTTATTCAAGAAAAATTTATATCAAACTTATTTATTTCAAAAAATTAATAAAGAGAAGTATATAATAAATAGATATAAATAATTTAAAAAGAGAGGAGGGAAATAATGGAAATGGAAGAACTATTGAGAAATATACAAATTCAAATAAAAAAAAACAATCAAGAGATGAATAGTAGACTAGACAGAATAGAAGAAGACAATAAAGAAATAAAGGGTAGACTAGACAGAATAGAAAAAGACAATCAAGAAATAAAGTCTGAAATGAAAGTAATGCAAAAAAATAATAAGGAAATAAAATCACAAATGAAAATGATGCAAGAAGATAATAAGGAAATAAAATCACAAATGAAAATAATGCAAGAAGATAATAAGGAAATAAAATCACAAATGAAAATAATGCAAGAAAATAATAAGGAAATAAAATCACAAATGAAAATGATGCAAGAAGATAACAAAGAATATAAGAATAATATTGATACAACGATGAAAGAAGTAAAAGACCAAATACATATGATAAAAGATGTCAACTTATCACATATCCTACAACATCAAATAGATATGAAAGATGAACTAAAAGCAATGATAAAAGACATAGGAGATAAACTAGACAAAGGAACAAAGATACTAGAAGACTATATACAAAGACATGAAGTAGAACACAGCAAAATAAACTATGAGATAGCAGACTTACAATGGAAAACTAAAATTGCAAATTAGGAACAAACACAAAAACATAGATAAATTTTAATGAATAACAGCATTTTTGTATTACAATATCATTTAAGGTTACAATTCATAGCTAGAATTTTATTAGTATTTTTATAAAATAACTCCCAACGGCATAATAGACTGTAAATCAAATTTTATTAAAAAAATTAATAAAAGCTGTGAATTGTAAATTTTGGACAAAATATTTAAAAATAAATAATAAAAATATTGCAAAAAAATTAAGTTAAGGGTATACTATATAATGAAATATAACGAATGAAAAAAGAGAAAGGAAAACAAGAGAAATGGAAGAAATCGACTTAAAAGAAATGTTTAACATGTTTTGGAGTAAAAAGGTACAAATAATAATAATTATCTTGGTATTTATGATGGGAGGAATTATTTATACATCAGAATTTACAACCCCAATGTATAGTTCATCCACAACCTTAGTATTAGCATCATCAGAGGATACCGAAAATAACATCAATACCACGATAACGGCAACAGATATTACGATCAATTCAAAATTAGTTTCTACATACAGTGAATTAGTAAAAAGTAAAAACATATTAAGAGAAGTTATTAACAACTTAAAAGTTTTAGTCGATGAAGATACATTAAGAAAACATGTAAAAGTAAGCTCTGTAAAAAATACAGAATTAATAGAAATAACCGTAGAAGATGAAAATCCATCTAATGCTGCTAAAATTGCAAATGAAATTGCAAAAGTTTTTACAGAAAAAGTGAAAGAAATTTATAATATTAATAATGTTCAGATTGTAGATGAAGCGGAGATATCATCTGAACCATCCAATATTAATCATGTAAAAAATGCTATTATGTCAATAGGAATAGGATTGGTAATAGCCGTTATTTATGTAATTATATCAAGTATGCTAGACACTACCATAAAAACACCAGAAGATGTTGAAACCAATTTCAACATACCAGTTTTAGCATCCATACCAATGATAGAAAAATTAAATAATGAAAGGAAATACAAGAGATAATGAAAAAAGAAGTGGTAGCACATGGAGATCCAAAATCTCCTATATCGGAAATATTTAGAACCCTAAGAACCAATATACAATTTATCAATACAGATGAAAAAACAAAAACATTATTAGTAACATCTACCCTTCCAGGAGAAGGAAAAAGCTGGATAGTCTCTAATTTAGCGGTTACATTTGCACAAACGGGAAAAAAAGTAGTAGTAGTAGATGCAGACATGAGAAAAGGAAGGCAATATACCATATTTGACACACCTCCAACGCCAGGACTATCTAACTATTTATCACAAGTTGGAATCAGTAAAAAACAAAACATAACGGATGAAATTTTAGATTGTATACGAAAAACGGAAGTACCCAATTTATATTTAATGCCAGCAGGTAGTATTCCGCCAAATCCTTCCGAATTATTAGTATCGCCTAAAATGATAAAATTGTTAGACAAATTAAAACAAGCCTTTGACATTGTTATTATTGATGGTACACCATGTGAATTGGTAACCGATGCCGTTATTTTATCAAGAATTGTAGATTCTACCATTATTGTAACAGCTCATAAATTAACCAAAAAAGATGCTTTAGAAAGAGCCATCAAGAGCATACAAAATGTAGGAGGAAAACTAACGGGAGTAGTCGTTAACAAAATGCCAATATCAGGCAAAAAATACGAAAAGAAATATTATTATTATGGAGAACACTCAGATAGGTTAGAAGATGATAATATACCACAAAGAGAAATACCAGTTAAAAGCATAAAAGAACAAGAAAATAAAGTAGAAACAACAGAAGAAATAGTAAAACCAGAGGTCACAAAAATAGAATCAAGTACAAAAACTACCACCCAAAAAGCAGCAAGTACCAAGACAGGAAATACGAAAACAACCACCACGAAAAAGAAAACAACTAAAATCAAAGAAACCAAACCAGAAGCAGTAGAACCAGAAAAAGAACTGATAGAACCAACAGAACAACCAGATACTAAGCAAAAAGAAATAGAACAAAAACAAAAAGAACGAGAAGAGGAAGAAAAAAGAGCAAAAGAAAAGACCAATGACATACTAAAAAAGATGAATGAATATTTAGAAAAGGAAAATGCAAAAAAAGAGAAAGAAAAAGAGAAGGAAGAAGAAAAAGGAGAAGAAAATGATTGACTTTCATACACACATATTACCTAATATAGATGATGGAGCAAAAAGTATAGAAGAGACAATGGAATTAGTAGAAGAAGCTAAAAAAGTAGGGTTTGAAGCAATCATTTCTACCTCTCATTATATGGAAGGATATTACGAAACCAATACACCAGAACGAGAGGTATGGATTAATATAATTTATCAAAAATTGCAAGAAGAAAATAGAGAAATGAAATTATATTTAGGAAATGAAATATATTTGTCAGAAAATATTATTTCATTGTTAGAAGAAGGAAAAGCTTCTACCATAAATGATACAAGCTATATACTTTTTGAAATGCCACTCAATATTGAACCATTAAATTTATATAATGTTGTGTATGAAATGCTACAAAACAAATTAGTGCCTGTGTTAGCCCATCCAGAAAGATATACTTTTGTACAACAATCTCCAGAATTAATAAATGAATTAATTGAAAAAGGCGTATTAATGCAATGTAATTATGCCAGTATAGATGGCTATTATGGAAAAAGGGCAAAAGTAATTGTAAAAAAAATGTTACAAAATGAAATGGTACATTTTTTAGGAAGTGATGTACATAGAGCTAATACGATTTATCCTAGAATACCAGAGATACTAAAAAAATTAACCGAAATCATAGGAAAAGAAAAATTAGAAGAATTAACAACCATAAATCCTAAATTAGCTTTAAAAAATAAAAGAATAGAAATAGAAGAGCCGAATAAAATAGAATTAAACATGAAAGAAAAACTAATTATGAAAATGAGCAAATAAGGAGATTTTCTGGTTGAAAAAGAATACAATTTTGTTTGTTCTTTTTCAACCAGATTTAACCTTTAGGAAGGAAGTAAAAATATGAGAAAATATTTTGGAACAGATGGAATTAGAAGAATTGCCAATACAGAATTAACACCAAGTTTGGTATACAAAGTAGCAAAAGCAGGGGCCTATGTTTTATCCAAACATACCGATCATACGCCAACGATTTTAATTGGAAGAGATACACGTATATCAGGAACCTTAATAGAAAGTGCAATGGTAGCAGGTTTCTTAAGTTATGGAGCTAATGTAAAATTATTGGGAGTCATTCCAACACCAGCGGTTGCCTATTTGACAAGGAAATTGAAAGCAGATGCTAGTGTTGTTATTTCAGCATCTCATAATACTTATGAATTCAATGGAATTAAATATTTTAGTAATAAAGGTATGAAAATTCCAGATACCTTAGAAGAAGAAATTGAAGAAGTGATGGATTCAGGAAAATTAGATGATTTAACAGCTGTTAATGATAAAATTGGTGTTTCCGAATATGCTTTAGATTTAATGGAAGAATATGTATATTTTTTTAGAAAACATTTTGATGAAGTAATCGAGAAAAATATAACAGATGATTTTGTAGTTGGACTAGACACAGCCAATGGTGCAACATCTGTTGTGGCAGAAAAAGTTTTCAAAGCGTTAGGAATACCTTATAAAATTATTAATAATAAGCCAGATGGAATCAATATTAATCAAAATTGTGGTTCTACTCATTTAGAAGCTCTTAAAAAATTTGTATTAGATAACAAATTAAGCTTAGGAGTAGCTTATGATGGAGATGGTGACAGATGTTTAGCAATTGATGAGAAAGGAAATGAAATAGATGGTGATAAGTTATTAGCCATTATATCTAATAATTTAAGAGAAAAAGGAAGATTAAATAAAGATACAATTGTGGCAACGGTTATGAGTAATTTAGGTTTAAATAAATATACCAGAGACAATGGATTAGAACTATTACAAACTAAAGTAGGAGATCGTTATGTCTTAGAAGAAATGCTAAAAGAGGGATTTAATTTAGGTGGAGAACAATCAGGACATATTATTTTATTAGATTATAATCCAACAGGAGATGGAATTTTAACTTCTTTAATGCTAATTAAATCAATATTAGAAGCAAAAAAGAAAGCTTCCCAGTTAGGCGATATGGTGAAATTATATCCACAAGTTTTGGTAAATGCAAAAGTAAATAGTGATAAAAAATATGATTATGATAAAGATACTACCATAAAGGAAGCCATAGAGAAATTAGAAAAAGAATTTGCAGGAAATGGTAGAGTATTGATTCGACCTTCTGGAACAGAACCATTAGTAAGAGTTATGATAGAAGGAGAAGATCAAGAATATATTAATCAAAAAGCAAAAGAGATAGCAGATTTATTGGAACAAAAATTAAAATAGAATTTTGCTTTATCATTTTTTACATAATAAAAGAAATAAAATAATAAAAATAAAAAAATGCTTGGGTCAAGCTAATTTATTTTTATTATTTTATTTCTTTACTTAAAAAAGTAATTAACAGATCTATTTAGAATTTGTAACATAAATGTAATAAAAAAGTAAGGTAAAAAGATTGATAAAAGAAAAAAATAATGTTAACATAGAAATAGATAAACAAAAGAAAATGGAGGGTTAAAGATGTTTGTTTTTGATATATCAAATCCACTAACCTTAATACTAATGTTAGCAGCAACTGTGTTATTAATATTTTTAGCACAAGAAGTAAAAAAGAGTTATATAGGCGCTATTACCTTATTTGCCTATTTAATCATTTTAATCATACATGTAGCACAAATTGCGACCTTGTCAGAAGAATTTAGATATATGCTAACAACCTTATCCAGATGTATAGCAATTGATTTTATATTTGTTTTAATTACTTTCTTTGCTTATTTATGGGTAGATGATATAGAGGCAAAAGCAGAAGGAAAGAAAAGTATTGATAATAGCTTGGATTGGTTTTGGAAAAAAGTATAAGCTTTTATAAAAAGGAAGAGAAAATAGTACGTGATGGTACTATTTTTTATATTGTAAGAAATTTCTCCTAGTAGGAGGAATTTCTGTACAAGATAATTATGGCGAGCCTTAGATTTTTTTAAAATTTGCATTTGTCAAAAAATCTTAGGCTCACTTTTTTATATTCTAGGAAAGTTCAACTTTGTTCTTGTTTCTTGTCATAAAAGAATAACTTTTGAATATACATATAGGTAGGAGAATTTTGAACAAGGACAAGGAGAAATAATATGTTTAATGTTACGGTACTAAAAATGAAAGATATTAGAAAGTACATGATAGGAATGGTAATAACCATAATAGCAATCATAGCCATTAGCAAATATTTTCCCCAAAATGCAAAAAAAGAAAAAATCGTACAAAAATTAGTATCTGAAAACGCTATGATAAATTGCTTAGATCAAACCATTCCAACGATATCAAATATCAATGAAGAATATAAAAAAATAGCAGAAGAAGAGGACGAGGAAACAGAAGATACGTTCTTACAAGGAATTTTAAAAACACAAATTAGTACCATAAAAGGAATGGAGAACATAGAAAAAAAAGAAAAATTAGCCAATCAAAAACAAGAGCAAGAACCAGAAACAGAAGAAAAGATAGAAGTAGCACAGACAGATTTAGCAACACAAGTAATTACCAATAATCCGATAAAAGAAAACTATAATGCGGAATATGGTAGCGTTAAAATAAAAAATGAGACAGAATATCAATTAACCAATGAAATGTTACAGCCAGATATTACCATTGAAAATAAAAATATTGTACTATTTCACACTCATAGCTGCGAAAGTTATACTTCAAGTGAAGCCTATCCCTATACACCAACTGGAAACTTTCGAACAACTGATTTAAATTATACCGTTACAAGAGTTGGCACGGAATTAGAAAATCAATTAAAGCAATATAATTATAACGTAGTCCATGATACTTCTTATCATGATTATCCAGCTTATAATGGTTCTTATACACGTTCTCTAGCAACAGTAGAAAATATATTGCAAACAAGTCCTTCAGATATCGTAATTGATGTACATAGAGATGCCATAGGTAGTAGAAGTGATTATGCACCTACTGTAAAAATAGGGGAAAACGATGTAGCAGCACAAATTATGTTTGTGGTAGGAACCAATAATGGAGGTTTATGGCATCCTAATTGGAATCAGAATTTAAAATTTGCGATTAAAGTTCAAGAGAAAGCAGAAGAGATGTATCCAGGTTTGTTTAAACCGATAACATTAACAAAATCAAGATATAATCAACATACAGCAAAATATGCTAATATTATTGAAGTTGGCGCAACAGGAAATACATTAGAACAATGTTTAACCAGCATGAAATATTTAGCAAAGGTAATGGAGGAGGTTATTTCACATTAAATCAACATAAATTTGATTTTTAACTTTTTGCAAGTGAAGGCTTACCATTCACAGTTAAAATGAATACTAACAAAATTTATGATATTTTTATAAGATAACTCCCAACGGCATAATAGACTGTAAATCAAATTTTATTAAAAATTAATAAAATTTGATAACATTCTATAATTTGTTGGTCCCCCCGAATTGTTATTTTATAAAAATATCATAAATTTTGTATAGAAAAGTAAATCTAGCTGTAAATGGTAAGCCTTCACTTTCAAAAAGTTAAAAAGATAACATAAAGTGTTGCAATAATTTGGAAAATAAGGTATAATATAGAATAGGGGGTAAAAATATGGTAAAAAATGAAAATATTGAAATAACAAGAATATTAGATATCATAAAAAGTAAAAAGCTAGTAATCCTATTTATTTTAATTATTTTTACATTAATCGGATATATCTATTCCTATCACTATGTAGTACCAAAATATAAAGCGACCTCAACCTTATTATTAATACCAAACAGTACATCAGAAGGAAAAGTAATCATGACATCAGACTTAGCAGTCAATGCAGACTTAACAGTAAACTCTGGATTAATTGAGACTTATCGTAGTATTGGAGAGAACTCAAAAGTAATCAAGCAAGTTATTAATAATTTGGGATTAGATATGACAGAAGAAGAATTATTAAAAGAGATGAAAATTACCGTAATGAAAGACACCTATGTCATACAAGTTGCCGTAACAGACATGGATCCGCAAAAAGCAATGGAGATAGCAAAAGAATTTGATGAGGTGTTTTTAAAAGAAATAAAAGAAATCTATCACTTAGATAATATTGGGGTAGTAGATGAAGCCCAATTACCAGAAAAACCATACAATATTAATCATATAAAAGATATGATTCTATTTTTGGCTATGGGAATAGGGGTATCATTTGCTAGTGTAATCATTTTTTATCTATTTGATAATACCATAAAAAAAGAAGAAGAAATTGAAAAATACATTCAATTAAAATCATTAGGAAGTATTCCCATGAATCAAGACAAAACAGGAGAAATTGTAAACAGAGAAAATGCAAAATCCTATGTAACAGAATGTATTAATACCATAAGAACGAATATTTTATATATGAACTCTGCGAAAAATGCCAAAACCATACTTATTACAAGTTGTACACCACGAGAAGGAAAAAGTTGGGTTTCTGCTAATATAGCAACCGCCTTTGCGGAAACCGATAAAAAGGTTTTATTAATGGATGCTGATATGAGAAAAGGAAGAGCTCACAAAATATTCAAAGTAGCCAATACAGAAGGTCTTTCTAATTATCTATATGAAATGACAGGAGATAAAAAAGAAGACATTTTATTAGGGAAAAAATATATCAAAGAAACCCAAATGCCAAATTTACATATTTTAACCAATGGAAATATACCACCAAATCCATCCGAATTATTAGAATCAGAACATATGAAAGAATTATTAGAGATACTAAAAAATATGTATGATATTATTATTATTGATGCCCCACCTTGTAAATTAGTAACGGATAGTATTATTTTATCAACCATTGTAGATTCAACCATTTTGGTAGCCAATGCAGAAAGAACAAAAATGAATGATTTTAATGAAGTAAAAAAATCAATTCAGATGGTAGATGGAGAAATTATTGGAGCTATTTTAAACAAAAAGAGGGTAGCTGGCAAGTTATATAGTAAAGGTTATTATTATGGACATACAGACGAAACCAATTTAGAAGAAATTGAAACAAAACAAATGATTCCAGTAGATGAAATGATGAGACAAGCTATTTTAAAAGTGGAAGAAGAAGTATTTGAAGAAGACATAGAAGATAGCAAAATGGAAGCAAAAGAGGAAAAAAGTGAAAAAGAAGAGAGTAATTATGAAGACATGAAAATATTTATCAATAAAAAACTAAAAGGATTACAAAAAAATTATGAAGAATTAGCTAGCGAAGTAAAAGACAAAACCTATATAGAAGCTTTAATAAGAAGAATGGAAGATGAGAAATTAACAAAAGAACAAGTTGAAAATATGGTAAAACAGAAAATGGATAGCATTTATAGCGAAATAAAAGAGGTAAAAAATAATTATAATCAATTAGCAGATGACATGAAAGACACAAGTTATATAGAACTTTTAATAGAAAGAATAGAAGAAGAAAAATTAACAAAACAACAAATAGAAAATGTTATAAAAAAAGAAATTTCTGATGTCAAGCAAAGAGAATTAACCAAAGAACAAATGGAAGAGATTATGAAACAAGAAATTTCTAATATAAAACAAAAAGAATTAACCAAAGAACAAATGGAAGAGATTATGAAACAAGAAATTTCTATCATAAATCAAGAACAATTTACCAAAGAGCAGATAGAGGATATTATTAAGCAAGAAATTGCAAAAATAAACCATACACAAGAGATAGAAAAACTGTATAATCAATTAGAACAAACGAAATTAAACACCAATGAAACGATAAAAGAAGTGGTAAAAAATAATACAGAAAAACTATTAGATATGATAAAAGATGAAAAAAATACAGAACAACAAATCCAATTATTATTTAATGAAAAATTAACAGAAATGCAAGAAGAAACTCAAAAATTATTAGAACAAGAGATTACTAAAATTGATTATACAGAACAAATCGTTCAAATTAATGAAATGCTTACCAATCTAAAAGATAGTTATTTAGAATTATCTAATAAAATGAAAACGAATGAAATAGAAACACAATTAACCATGATGGAAGAAGAAAAGCAAGAAACGAAAAACAGAAACATTATTGATTTTAAAGCATTTAAGAAACAAAAAAATAAGAAAAGAGTATATTCGATTGAAGAAGATATTTCTTATGAAGATTTGGAACAAACAGCAACTTATGTAATACCACTTCAAATGCGAAAAGCAAGTGGAGGAACTTCAGTGGAAAGTTATCAAAAAACAATGTAATAAAAAGTACATAATATGAAAGTTTGTGATTTTTAATATTATTCTTTAAAAATTAAACTTAAAAGTGATTTATGGTACGGTATCCGTTGTCGAGTTAAGCGGTGAGGAATTAATAAAGGAAGCCAAAGAAAAGTAATGCAACTGATTGAAAGACAAGTATAAAGGATACAACGCAGGGAAAAAATAACAAGAAGCTAGGTTTCAGGGAAAGGCAAACATAAATAAGTGTGTTTGTCCTTTTTCTTATATAAAAATTAAGTTTATTAGGTTAGTTATTATTGTCAAAAAATTTATATTTCCTAAAAATCATAATAAAAAACTTCGTTTGCATAAATTTTCAGACACTTTAAGAAAAAAAGTTAATGTTGAAAAAAACGGAAATAAAAATTGTAGAATACTTGAAAATTCTTTTGTATTTCTATATAATAAGCAAAGAAAAAGGAAAGGAGAATTTTTAATATGGCAGAAATAAAATTAGATTTAGAAAACAGTGAAATCACACAAAAAAGTATTTTAGAATACCAAGAGCAAGTAGAAAAAATACATAAAGATTTGCATAAAAGAGCAAATGAAGAAAAAGACTTTGTAGGATGGCTTGAATTACCAACCAATTATAGTAAAATGGAATTTGCCAGAATCAAAAAAGCAGCGCAGAAAATCAAAGAAGAATCTGACATTTTAGTTGTTATTGGAATAGGTGGATCCTATTTAGGAGCTAGAGCAGTGATAGAAAGTTTAACAAGTTCCTTTTATAATATGCTTTCTAGTAAGCAAAGAAAATATCCTCAAATAGTATATGTAGGAAACAATTTAAGTCCTAATTATATCAATGAATTAATTGAATACATAGGAAACAAAGATTTTTCTGTCAATGTCATATCAAAATCAGGAACAACCACAGAGCCAGCAGTTGCCTTTCGAATTTTTAGAGAAATATTAGAAAATAAATATGGAATTGATGAAGCAAGAAGTAGGATTTATGCAACAACCGACAAGGAAAAAGGAGCTTTAAAGACATTAGCTGAAAATGAAGGATATGAGCGATTTATAGTACCAGATAATATTGGTGGTAGATATTCTGTTTTAACGGCCGTAGGATTACTTCCTATCGCAGTAGCAGGAATTGATATTGACAAATTAATGGAAGGAGCTAGAATCGGTCAAGAAAGATACAATGATGCTAATGTAAAATACAATGAATGTTATCAATATGCAGTTGTTAGAAATATTTTATATAAAAAAAATAAAAATACAGAAATATTAGTTAATTATGAGCCTAAAATGCATTATTTTACAGAATGGTGGAAGCAATTATACGGAGAAAGCGAAGGAAAAGAAGGAAAAGGAATTTTTCCAACAGGAGTTGACTTTACAACCGATTTACATTCTATGGGACAATATATTCAAGAAGGAGAAAGACGTCTATTTGAAACCGTAATAACCATTGAAAATTCAAATTCAGATATAACCATTCATCCAGACGATGACAACTTAGATGGCTTAAACTATCTAGCAGGAAAAGGATTAGACTATGTCAATAAAAAAGCTATGGAGGGAACAATAAAAGCACACGTTACAGGAAAAGTACCAAATCTACAAATTAGTATGACAAAATTAGATGAGATTAATTTAGGAGAATTAATTTACTTTTTCGAAAAAGCTTGTGCTGTATCAGGAATGATATTAGGAGTTAATCCATTCAACCAACCAGGCGTAGAAGAGTATAAAAAGAATATGTTTAAATTATTAGAAAAACCAGGATATTAGCATTGTGTCCATCTGGGACGGTTCTGTTTGGTCAGGGTGTCCATTGGGGACGGTTCTTT
>CANPNZ010000022.1 GCA_947575605.1 uncultured Clostridium sp. | reverse complement strand
AAATTGAAAAAGAAAGTGGTAATATCAATATAATTGCTAAACTAGGAAATAATGAGACTACTTTAATAAATGATACAGGAGAATATGAAGATAATATATATGCCAGCGGAGTTAGTTATTACTTAGCTATAAAATTAGATAATTTTAAGGGAAATATTGATATTATAGCAGAATAGGAGGAATTAAAGATGGATAGCATAAAAGAAAAAATGCCAATGATAATAGCGGTTATTGTAGCAATAGCAATATGTGGCATAGCATTCTATTTTTTTGAAAACTATGAATCAGTATATTTTACTCAAATAGATAATACTAAAATTCAAAGTATTTCAGCAACAGATGAGATGAAGTATGAATATACTTTAGATTGTTACAATGAAAATGGAAATAAAAAAGAAATAAAATTTAAAACGAGTAGAGAACTAAGAGAGGATGCCTATTTAATGTTAGAAGTAAGAACTTTTGGAGTTCATTCGTGGAAAGAAGTACAAGCAAATGAATTACCAGATAAAGTGAAAATAGCACTAAATATAGAGTAAGGAGAATTAATAATGCCTAAAAATATAAATTGGGATGGAGTAATCCAATCAATAAACGATTTTTGGTTGCCAATATTAGGAGTTGGTGGAGCAATAGCCATAGTAGTAATCATTGCAGTAAGTTATAAAAAATGGAAAGAAAAAAATGAATAAAAAGTAGTAAAAGAGGTGGTAAAGATGAAGAAATTTTTAAAAATAGTATTTTTTATAACATTGATAATAACAAGTATAGCATTGCTATTTGTAGGAAATGGATATAAAATGTATAAAGATTCAATACAAGAAATAAGTACAGAAGATAAAATAAAAGAAATAAAAAGCAAAGAAAACTATACAGAAATTTCAGATTTACCACAAACTTATATCAATGCAGTATTATCAGTAGAAGATCATAGATTTTATAAACATTGTGGAATAGACTTAATTGCAATAGGTAGAGCAACAATAAATGATATAAAAGCTATGGATTTTGTAGAAGGTGGAAGTACCATAACACAACAACTAGCAAAAAATATATATTTTACACAAGACAAGAAATTTGAAAGAAAAATAGCAGAAGTATTTATGGCATTTAAAATAGAAAATAAATGTGAGAAAGATGAAATACTAGAATTATATTTAAACACAAGTTATTTTGGAGATGGATATTATACTGTGAGAGAAGCAAGTTTAGGGTATTTTGGAAAAGAACCAAATCAGATGACAGATTATGAAGCGATTATTCTTGCAGGAATACCAAATGCACCATCAGTGTATGCACCAACAAAAAATCCAGAATTAGCAAAACAAAGACAAAAACAAGTAATAAATAAAATGATAGAGTATAAATATCTTACACAAAGTGAAGCAAATAAAATATTAAAACAGGAATAATAGAAGTGCTAATTGTAGAACAAGCAATTAGCACAAACATCCCCTTTTATTTTCAAGGAGAACTACTTTTAAAAAGTAGTTCTCCTAAGATTATTTTATATGTACTATATGATTCTTGTTATATTACCAAAACTAAACCTAAAAAATGAATATGTATTAATTATAGATTACATAAAACAAAAAACAAGTTTATTTTACATACAAAAATTTGTATAATCAATTGCTGCTAAAGAAATAATTTATACAAGTACAACTTGTTATATTTGATAAAAATTGGTACAAAAAAATTAATAATTTTAACAAAAAAGCTAAAAACAAGTATGTCTTGTGTAATTTACAAGTTAAAAAACAATACTTGAAAATAGAGTAATCTTCTCATATTACAAAGGAAATTTAACTTTAAAAAATAAAACTTTTGAGGTTTGATCTATTTATTATAAGAAATAAATTTTGACACTTATACTGATATGGTAAACAAAATGGGTATCATAGTCAAAGCAAATAATAAAAATAATACTGCAAGCGATATTGTATGCTAAACGAAGTCATTTATATTTAGAAATAAATTGTGGACGAAATAAAACGATATATAGCAGACTTAGTAAAATTAAGTACAAAAAGAAAAATGAATAGATATATAGACTATCCTAAAGAGTTTGAAGAACTACTAACTACAGTAGTCCCTCAAATATATAAAATGTAACTGGCAATTTATGGAAGAGAATTATTTTACCCTAATTTATTTGTAAAAAGGCTACACAAATAGAAAATAATGTGATACAATAAAGAACGAAAATTATAAGATAAAGGATTTAAAGCCTTGAAATATACGGAAAATTAAAAGGAGGAGAAAGATATGAGCCGGACACAGCAAATGGCACAACATACAAGCGAAAAAAGGAAAAGCAGACGCAGCAAGAGGAAAAATCTTCACAAAATTAGGAAGAGAATTATTAATAGCAGTAAAAGAAGGGGGACCAGACCCAGCAGGAAACTCAAAACTAAAAAATGTCATAGCAAAATGTAAAGCAGCCAACATGCCAAATGACACCATCAATAATGCCATCAAAAAAGCATCTAGCAGTAATGAAAATTACGAAGAAATCGTATATGAAGGATATGGACCAAATGGAGTAGCCGTTATTGTAGAGGCATCAACCGACAACAAAAACAGAACAGCAGCAGACGTAAGACATGCTTTTGACAAATCAGGAGGAAACTTAGGAACAAGTGGTTGTGTAGCCTATATGTTTGACAAAAAAGGAATCATAGTAATAGAAAAAGCCACTGCTTCTATGGAAGAAGAGGAATTAATGATGCTTGCCATTGAAGCTGGAGCAGAAGACTTTGAGGCTTCTGAAGAAATTTATGAAATCACAACAGAACCAGCTGATTTTTCAGCCGTTCGTGAAAAATTAGAAGAAGCAGGAATGGAATTCTTAGAAGCAGAAGTACAAATGGTTCCAACGACAACAGTTGCTCTTGATGAAAAAGGAGTAGAAAAAATGGAAAGACTAATTGAAAGGCTAGAAGATTTAGATGATGTAGCCAATATTTATCACAATTGGGAAGAATAAAGTTGAGAAAAGAATTAAATTTTAGTAGTGTCAAAATTTAATTCTTTTTTAGAAAGATATGTTTTAGGAAGGAATGAGATTAAAATGGGACCAAAGAAAAAAAGTAAGATAATTTTTATTCTAATCATAGTATTAGTAGTTTTAATTTTATTAACAGGGATAATTTATGCTTATTTTGCGACAGATACCTTTAAAAGTAATAAAGAATTGTTTTTTAAATACATGACACAAATGGGAGATAAAAGTGAGGGCTTTATTGATACACAATTAGAACAATATTTTGAAAAGCAAAAAAATACGTCATATGCAAATGAAGGAACATTGGCACTTAATATAGCATCTGAAAATGGGAATTTGAAAGAATATGATACCATCAATAATTTTAATATTAGTTTTTCAGGACAAACGGACAAGATAAACAAATTATCAGAACAGAATATTAGTTTAAATTATTCCGATGAAGTAACTTTTCCCATCAATTATCGAAAAGTTGAAAATACGATAGGTTTACAAACCAAATATGTTAGTAGTAAGTATATTGCAGTAGACACACAAGAATTAGAAAATCAAACCTATGAGGGATTAACACTAGTGAGTGAATTTTTAGGACAATCGGAAAAATTAGGAAATTTAATGCAACTACCATTCAAGGAAGAAGATTGGAAACGCATACAAGATACTTATATAAATGTATTAAATACGCAATTACAAGACACACAATTTTCAAAAATAGAAGAGGGCAATGCCAAAGGTTATAAACTTACTTTAAATGGGGAAGAGACCAAAAATCTAATTATTCAATTATTAGAGACACTAAAAAATGACCAAGCCACCATAGATAACATAAATGAAGTGATGAGTGAACAGAATCAGTCAGGAAAACTTACTACCAGTGGAATTGAGAATGCTATTAAAAAGATAGAAAAAACGACAGAAGATGATGCTAGTTATGAAATTAGTGTTTATCAAGAAAAAGGAAAAACAAATAAAGTAGTATTAGCAACAAAGGAAGCAAAAATACAATTAGAAAAGAAAAAAGAACAAAATACGCTTCAATATATTATTTCATACAAAGAAAATGAAAGCAATGCAGGAATTACTCTTCGTGCCAATTATACAGGATTAGCAACCATGCAAAATATTCAGGAAAATTATGAGTTAGAAATACAGCCTAATGTTGAGAATACAAATATTATTACTTATCAGTATCAATATAATAATCAGATTAATTTTACAGACAATGTTGAAATAGAAGAATTCTCAGACGAAAATGCAATGATATTAAACAATTTTGAAGAAGAGCAAGTAAATAATTTCTTACAACAAGTAAAAGATAGAATTGAAAAAGTAAATAAGCAACAAATGGAAGAATTAGGATTAGAAGAAGATGAAAATCCATTCATTCAAATGGTTACGATGCCATTATCTCAAAGTTTAACCTATAATCAAGCAGGTGGAGTAATAAATAACCGTAGTAGCATGTCAGAATTAGAAGTAACAACATTTAATCAAAAATTTGAAAATTACGAAAGTACAAACTTACAAGGAGTAACCGTAAAGGGATTATTATCAACCATTCAATTGAACAATGAATCACAAGAAGATGAAAATAAAAAGATCAAAGAAATTCATTTTGATGGAGAAGAATATGAAGTAACAGACCCTAATATAGTATTTTTAAAAAGTAGTGTAGAAACAGAAACAGCATATCGAGTGGAGTTTGAAAGAGATGAAAATACAGGAATGATATATAGAGCTGTCATTAATAAGAAATAAAGTTCTATCCATAAAGAAAAGAGCATATATTATATATAGTATATAATATATGTTCTTTTTTTGTTGTATAGGAAAGTTCTATGAAGTCCTATCATAAAATGATGGAGGTTAATTGTGAAAGACATAGAAGAAATATTAAGATATTTTCCAAATTCAGTAAATAGTTTATTAAAAAGTACGTTGATACAAGACAGAAACTTGCAAAAAGACTTACAAGAAATAAGGATAAGAGTGGAAAGACCCATTCTTTTAAAAACAAGACAAGCTGATATTGTAATTGACTACCAAATAAGCAGTAGCGAAATTCTACAAACCTTAGAAAAACTTTGTGAAAACTCTGTCTATGCTTATAAAAATCAAATATGTGAAGGATTTTTAACCATTCGAGGAGGACATCGAATTGGAATAACAGGGACAGCAGTAGTAGAAGGAGAAAAAATTTTAAACATAAAATACATAACAAGTTTAAACTTTCGAATCGCAAGAGAAGTCATCAATTGTAGTAACTATCTATTAAAAGAAATCATAGACAGAGAAAATAATAGTATCTACAATACGCTAATTGTTTCACCACCAGGAAAAGGAAAAACCACGATATTACGAGACATCATTCGAAATATAAGCAATGGAATAAGTGAAATTAATTTCAAAGGAATGACCTGTGGATTAGTAGATGAAAGAGGAGAAATTGCAGCCATGTACAAAGGGGCACCACAAAATGACATAGGAATGAGAACAGATGTCATAGAAAACATTAGCAAATCGAAGGGAATGAAAATGTTAATTCGTTCTATGGCACCAGAAGTAATCGCTTGTGATGAAATTGGTTCCAAAGAAGATGTAAAAGCCATTCGGAGAAGCTATATTATCAGGTATTAAAGGGATATTTACCATGCATGGAAAAACAATGGAAGACATCAAAAATAACCCACAAATTAACTATTTAATAGAAAGCAAACAAATACAAAAAGTTCTTTTTTTATAAATTAGTTCTAAATCGATAAAGTCAAGAATATAATATAAAAAAATAAAGAATGCAATAAAAAATAATTTTTGTTTGGTCGAGTTTATTATTAGCTCATCTTGTACATTAATAGTGATGAAGATGAAAATAGTCTTGTTACATACAAACTTCAAAAATACAATAAAAAGAGAGGTAAAATAATGCAAATGATAAAATATTTCATGTTATTTATTATTCTAGTAGCATGTAGTTTAATAGGAAAATATTTATCCAAAAAATATGTCATAAGAGTAAATGAATTAGAAGAAATGAAAAATGCCCTAAACATGTTCCAATCAAAAATCAAATTCACCTATGAGCCAATACCAGAAATATTTGGAGAAATTGCTCAAAATACCAGCAGAAGTGTAGGACAAGTATTTCGCTTAGCCAAGGAAAAAATGAAAACAAATACAGCAAACATAGCATGGGAAGAAGCCATCGAACAAAGTGAAAACAATCTAACCAAAGAAGACAAATATGTATTAAAAACACTATCTAAATTACTAGGACAAACAGATATAGAAGGACAAACCAGTCAAATTGAAATCACGCAAAAATTTTTAGAAACCCAATTAAAAGAAGCGCAAGAGCAAAAAGAAAAAAACGAAAAATTATACAGTAAATTAGGAACAACCATAGGACTAGCCATTGTTATTATTCTATGTTAAAAACCAATTAAGCATACAAATGAAAGGAATGAAAACAACATGGACATTAATTTATTATTCAAAATAGCAGCAATTGGAATATTAGTTGCTGTATTGCATCAAGTATTAGTAAGAGCGGGAAGAGAGGATCAAGCTATGATGACTACATTAGCAGGTTTAGTCATTGTTTTAACTATGGTAATCAAAGAAATAAGTGGACTATTTAGCACAGTAAGAACCATTTTTAACCTATAATTTTGAGACATGTCAAGACGAGGGGATGGCAAGATTGGGACAGGCACAAGTTATCCATTGTTGACTATGGCTAATTTGGCACAGGTTCAAGTTATCCATTTTGGCTAATCTGGGACAAGCACAACTTATCCATGCGCAACTTGGTCATTTTGGTATATTTTGGGACAGGTCTCATGCTTATAAGAAACATGCTAATCTTCTCAATTAGCCTACATTTACTTAAGATAAACACAAGGAGGTCGAATTAAAGATTGTGGAAATTATTAAAATAATAGGAATTGCTTTAATAGCTTTAATTATCATTATTTTATTAAAGCAATACAGACCAGAATTTGCAATCTATATTAGTTTACTAACAGGAGTTCTGATTTTGTTATTAGTGATGGATAAATTACAAGGAATTATTACACTGTTACAATCGTTGGCCAATAAGGCGTCTATTAATGGAACCTTTTTGACTTTGTTAATCAAAATAACAGGAATTGCTTTTTTATCAGAATTTGCTGTCAGTATCTGTAAAGATTCGGGAGAAGGTGCTATTGCTAGTAAGATTGAAATTGGGAGCAAAATAATTATAATATCTATGTCAATACCAATTATTTCAAGCTTATTAGAAATTATCTTAAAAATATTACCAACATAAAAAAGAAACAACCTGTCCCAAAAAATACCAAAATGGATAAGTTGTGCCTGTCCCAGATTAGCCAAAAGGGAAAGTTGTGCCTGTCTCAAAACACATGGCGAGTTTGTGCCTGTCCCAACCTTGCCATCAAAAGGAGTACAAAAGATAAATGAAAAGATGGATAAAGTTTTTGATAATTGCATTATTTTTTATGATGTTTTTACTAATTTCATATACAAATACATTGGTTTATGCTAGTAAGGAAGAGACCATTCAAGAGCAGCAGGAGGAGTTTGGTATACAGGATTTCTTAAAGAATTCAAAGGAATATACGGGAGAGTTTTTTGAAGACATGGATATGGGCGAGGTTTTGAGTGATGCTATTAAGGGAGAAGTTGATAATGCCACCATTGGAAAAAGGATTTTGAATTTTTTAGGTTCAGAAGTTATTACAAGTATAAAGGCAATTGGAAGTATTTTGGTTATTATTGTGATACATAGTATTTTGAAATCGGTTAGTGAGAGCTTAGAAAATGAAGGAATTGCTAAATTGATTTATTATGCACAGTATATATTGATTATTACGATTATTTTAGCGAATTTTTCGGATATTGTTAAGATGGTCCAAGATACAACAACGAATTTAGTGGCTTTTATGAATATGCTGATACCTCTGTTGGTTACTTTGATGATATCGACGGGAAGTATTGCAACAAGTGGCATGATAGAACCTATTATTTTATTTATGATAAATTTTATAGGGAATATGATTCAGGATATTATTCTTCCATTTTTAATGTTTTTTACAGCTTTGGTGATTTTGTCTAAGTTGTCAGATCAAATCAAGATAGATAAGTTGGCTAAGTTCTTTAAATCTGGAATTGTGTGGTTTTTGGGAGTAGTTTTGACAGTGTTTGTAGGAGTTGTTTCTTTAGAAGGTACGATGTCAAGCAGTGTAGATGGAATTACGGCAAAGACTACGAAAGCAGTTGTTAGTTCTGCTATTCCAGTGGTAGGAAAAATATTGGGCGATGCGGTGGATAGTGTTCTTGGTTGTGGAGTCATTTTGAAAAATGCAGTAGGATTGGTTGGCGTTATTGCTATTTTAGGAATTTGTATGGTTCCTATTATAAAATTGGCGACACTGACTTTTGCTTATAAATTGTTGGCAGGCGTGATACAACCAATTGCAGATAGCAAAGTAACGAATTTGTTAGAACAAATAGGCGATATTTTTAAAATCTTTTTAGCGATATTAACTAGTATTTCTTTTATGATTATCATTGGGACAACTCTTGTTTTAAAAATATCAAATAGCGGAATGATGTATAGATAAGGGGATAGGGAATGGTAGAGTTTATGAGTTCATGGGTAAAAGGACTAGGACTGGCTATTGTGATTATATCAATTTTAGAAATGCTATTACCCAATAATAAAACCAAAAAATATATTAGAATGGTAATGGGAATTTATCTATTGTTTACAATGATTTCTCCATTTATGAAGAATCAAGACATATGGGATCCAAATGAACTGAATTTAGAAAGTTATGTAACAACCCAAACAAGTACAACATTGGACCAAAGTTCTATGGATGAAAGAATACAGGAATTGTACATACAAGAATTAGAAAAAGATATCACAAAGAAATTAAAGGAAAAGGGATACGAAGTTACAACCTGTAAGGTAAAAGCTCAGATATCAGATGAAGAAGAGGAAACAAAGATAACGAAAATTAAGGTGAAGGTTCAAAAGTCACAAGAAGATACCACACAGAAAAAAGAAGAAGATTTGGAAAATCAAATTGTTACACAAATTCAAAAAATAAAGCCTATTGATACGACAATACAGCAAGAGGAAAAGGAAAAAGCAGAGGAGAGTTCGCAAGAAAATAAAAGCACAAAAGTAAATAAATCAGATATTCAGAACATCAAAAAGTTCTTAATTGAGGAATATGGGGTGAATGAGAAATGTTTAGAGATAAATTAAAACAATTAGTTAAAGGTAATTCAGAAGAGGGAGAAGGAAATAATAAAAAGAAGATTGAGAATTTAGTTTTCTTTGTTGTGTTACTGATTGTAACAATAGTTATTATTAATCTTATTTGGAATGGAAATAAGCAAGCCAGCAAACAAGAAAACAATACCTCTTCTAAACAATTGGCAAGTAGTAACTACACAGCTACTAAGGTTAGTAATGAAAATGATTCGGTAACCACAGATGATTTGTCAGAAAAGTTAGAATTGATTCTTTCTAAAATACAGGGGGTAGGCGAAGTTAAGGTATTTGTCAATTATTCGGAATCAAGTGAAGTAGTGGCTATGTATAATGAAAATACAAAAACCAGCAATACGGAAGAAAATGATACTTCAGGAGGGGTTAGAAAGATACAGGAAACCGATTCGCAAAAAGATATTATTTATCAAGAAGAGAATGGAGAAAAGACCCCTATTACACAAAAGATTATTCAACCTAAAGTGGAAGGTGCGATTATAACAGCTAAAGGCGCTAATAATGCTGAAGTAAAAACAAAGATTGTGCAAGCTGTGGAAGCTGTAACAGGTCTTGCCACTCACAAAATACAAGTGTTTGAAATGAATTAAAGTTGCCACTGGTTCCGAGTTAAAATGACAACCTTTCATATATTTTTATCTGAATATTAAATTTATTAGTTGCCATCTAAACTTAGGAAACCTTTGGCAACTTGAGGAGGAGTTAAAAATGAAATTATTTAAAAAAAATCAAATTATTATTTATGTTATTGTATTAATGTTAATGACAGCAGGGTATTTGAATTATACAACGAATACTGAACAGCAAAATACAGTGGAAACCAGTATGCAAATGGAAGCAAGTGATGATATGCAATTAGCTGATATTGGAGATGCCACTTTAGTCAATAGCAATGATGTAAGTACAGAAAGTGAAAATAATACAATTAATTCTACGGATAATACAACAAATACTTCTACCAGCAATAGTATCACAAACGAAACGACAAATACTATTAATAATGAAATAGCAATACAAAATGAGACAGCAGAAACAAGTAGTAGTAATTATAATGACTATTTTGTAAAGTCAAAATTGGAAAGAGATACGATGTATTCTCAAATGATTGAAACTTATGAAAAGGTATTGAATAGTACAAATTCATTAGAAACACAAAGGCAATCAGCAACCCAAGAAATTCAGAAAATAAATGATACTAAAAATAGCATTATGATATGTGAGAATTTAATTCGAACCAAAGGTTTTGAAAATAATATTATTTTTGTAAATGGAGATAGTGTTAGCATTATTATAGGGGTGGCAGAGATTAAACCAGAAGAGATTGCTCAAATACAAAATATTATTTCAAGAGAAATGAAAGCAGAAATAGAAAACATACATATAGCTACCAAATAGCTTATAACTTGCCAAAGGTTCCAGGTTTAAATGGCAACTAATACATTTATAATAATTAGATTATATGTTATATAAAAATTTCGTTCCTTACTGGTCGGACGAATCATGTAAGAATATTAGTTACATTTCAAAAGTTGAAAAGTTAGTCTAGTTGTTCTGTATGAATTAGAGTCCTTCCAAACTGCGCGTCACTGTATTTTTATATAACATATAATCTAATAAAAGTAGTCGAAAGTTGCCATTTAAACCCGGAACCAGTGGCAATCCCCAATGGCACAAAAAAATAAGCCCTTATTTTAGGCAATATTCTTAGTCATTTTTCTGATATATTCTCCGATTTCTTCATTAGTCAAATCTAATTCTATGATTAAATTTCTAAGAACATCTCTTCTTGGTAAATCTTCTTCATTATCTATCCTTACATATTGTCTTAAACTAATTCCAAGAAGTTTAGACATTTCTTCTTGTGTGTAATTCTTAGACTTTCTTTTTTCCTTAATCATAAAATCACCTTATAGATACAGTTAACAGTATATTTTACTTTAACTGTATTAATTTTATTCTAAATGTTACTATATGTGTTTCCTATTTTAATATTATGTCATAAATTTAAAAATAATTGTATTGACATTTTGTGACATGCTATATAAGTTAATTATATTTTTCGACAAAACATACAATAGATCAATTAAAAAACATACAATCTTTAAAATCTATAAAATTTTCAGTTTCGACTTTTTGCAATGGTGCTTATAATCTATAATTTTTGAGACACTGCGTAAGCGACCAAACGAGCTATGCGAGTGCGATTGGAACAACCGACAGATAAACATTTAATTTTGTAGGTTGCGACACACAAAGTGTAAAAAAATTATAGATTATAAGCACCATTGCAAAAAGTCGAAACTTGAATTAAAATTTTTATTGAGAAAATAAAAAGAATGTGATAAAATACCGAAAAATAATAATTTTAATTAAGCTAAAGGAGATATCATGAAAGAAGAAGATTTAAAAGGATTAGAAAGTAAATTATGGGAAGCAGCAGACAAAATGAGAGGAGCTGTTCCCGTTTCTAGTTATAAATTTATTGTATTAGGATTAATATTTTTAAAATATATATCCGATTCATTTGAAGAAAAATACAAAGAATTAGTAGAAGAAGGATATGGATTAGAAAAAGATAGAGATTCTTATTTGGCAGAAAATATATTCTATGTTCCTGAAAAAGCCAGATGGAAATATTTAAATGAACATTCTAAAGATGCCAATATAGGGCAAATCATAGATGAAGCTTTAGAAAAAATTGAAAAAGAAAACCCAAATTTGAAAGGAGTTTTAATCAAGCAATATAATAGTCCAGACTACAAAAATGTAAATTTGGGAGAATTAATAGATATATTTACCAATGTAAAAATAGGAAACAAAGAAGCACAAGACAAAGATATTTTAGGAAGAATTTACGAATACTTTTTAGGTCAATTTGCTTCCAATGAACTACAAAAAGGAGGAGAATTCTATACGCCTGCTTGTTTAGTAAGAACGATGGTAGAATGTATCGAACCATACAGAGGAAGAATTTATGATCCTGCTTGTGGTTCAGGAGGAATGTTTGTACAAAGTACGAAATTTATCGAAAGACATCAAGGAAATATCAATGACTTAACCATATATGGACAAGAAAAAAATCCTACAACATGGAAATTAGCAAAAATGAATTTAGCAATAAGAGGATTGAATAATGAAGGATTAGGAAGATTTGCTGATGATACTTTCCATAACGATTTGCATCGAGCATTAAAAGCTGACTTTGTATTGGCAAATCCACCATTTAATATATCAGATTGGGGACAAGAAAAATTACAAGATGATCCTAGATGGAAATATGGTGTACCACCGAAAGGAAATGCCAACTTTGCATGGGTTCAACATATGGTATCAAAGCTTTCTGTTAATGGAAAAGCAGCAATTATCCTTGCGAATGGTTCGTTATCTAGTGATACTGGTGGAGAAGGAGAAATAAGAAAAAATTTAATAGAAGCAGATATAGTAGATTGTATCTTAGCTATGCCATCTAACTTATTCTATACCGTAACCATTCCTTGTAGTATTTGGATATTAAATAGAAATAAAAAACAAAAAGGAAAAACATTATTTATTGATGCGAGAAACTTAGGAACAATGGTTACCAGAAAGCTAAGAGAATTAAGTGAAAATGACATAGAAAAAATGGCTAGTACCTATCATAATTATCAAAATAATAAAAATTATGAAGATATAGCAGGATTTTGTAAAATTGCTGAAATCAAAGATATAGAAGAAAATAATTATGTACTTACGCCAGGAAGATATGTTGGAACAGAAGAACAAGAAGATGATGGGATTCCTTTTGAAGAAAAAATGAAAACATTGACAACCGAATTAAAGGCACAATTTCAAGAATCCCATAAGCTAGAAGAAGAAATAAGAAAGAACTTGGGAGCTATTGGGTATGAAATATAGATTAGGAGAAATAGCAACTTTTTCACAAGGTAAGCAAGTATCTTTAAAAGAACAATAGCGTTACCATAAAGAAAATAGGCAAAGATTTATAAGAATTGTAGACAGATACCTTATTACCAAAACTAATGAATGGAGAAATAAAATTAGATAAAATAGAAAATTAGTTATATTGAGATACAATAAAAAATCTTCCCAAAAACTGTTGTAAAAATTTTTATTATTGGTATAATAAGAAAAAGAAATAGTTTAAGGAGGATTTTTTAATGTTGAAAAAAGTAGGAATATTAGCTAATGGAGGAGATGTATCAGGATTTAATGCGGTCATTCGAGCAATTGTAAAAACAGCTGAAAATCATGGAATAGAATGTTATGGCATCATAGATGGCTATAATGGATTATTAAAAAAAGATTTCGAATTATTATCCACAGCAGCAGATGGAGAAGCCATAGGAATTTTACCAAAAGGAGGTTCCATTATTGGTTCTTCTACCAATGCCAACTTGTTCCATTATAAAATTGTAAATGAAGATGGTAGTGTAGAATATAAAGATATGTCAGACAAAGCAATTGAAAACATAAAAGAATTTGGATTTGATTGTATATTTACACTAGGAGGAGATGGAACACAAAAATCAGCAAGAGACTTTTCAACCAAAGGAGTTAATGTCATTGGTGTACCAAAAACGATAGATAATGACGTAGCATGTACAGAAATTACTTTTGGATATAATACAGCAGTATCCGTAGCGATGGAAGCGTTAGATAGATTACACACAACAGGAGCTACCCATCATAGAATTATGGTATTAGAAGTAATGGGAAGATATGCTGGTTGGATTGCTTTAGAAGCAGCCATAGCAGGAGGAGCAGATGTAGCCTTAATACCAGAAATACCTTATGATATTAATAGAGTGGTAGAAAAAATAAACAATCGAAGAAAAAGAGGAAAAAACTTTAGCGTGGTAGTAGTCGCAGAAGGTGCCAAACCAAAGGATGGAGAAATAACGATAATGGGAACAAGAGACAATGGAGCTGGAGTAGATAATACAAAATTAGGGGGAATTGGACAAGTTCTTGCCAAACAATTAGAACAAATGACAGGGCTAGAAGCAAGAAATACAACGTTAGGATATATGCAAAGAGGAGGGACTCCAACTGCATTTGACCGTGTGCTTTCGACTAAATATGGAACCAAAGCGATGGAGCTTGCCTTAGAAGGAAAATTTGGAACCTTAGCAATCATAAAAAATGGAAAATTAGATTCTGCCACATTAGAAGAAGTAGTAGGAAAAAACACTACAATTGGAGCTGTATCTGGTAATACAGAAGAAAGTAATTTGAGAAAAATAACAATGGAAGATGACTTAATAAAAACAGCAAGAAATATAGGAATTAACTTAGGAGACTAAATCATTTTGAGCATGCTCTTAGCTGTGCAAGCATGAAGCGAGCTTACAGATAAGTAATACCTTTTGCTACAAAGGAAAAATAGAACAGAAACAAGGGAGGAAAATAAATGAGTAAAAAGAAAATAGTATTAATTATTATTGCTATTATTGTAGTTTTAGCAAGTGTAGCGGGATTGATTTACTGCATAGGGTTGGGAACAAAAACAGAAAACAAAGTATTAGAAGGAAATACATCAAAAGTTAGCAAATTGTATGATGAATTAGCAGAAAAACAAACTTATATCTTTACAACCAAATTAGACGAGAATAGTCAAGTTTATTATGCTAAAAAAGGAGATATGGCATATATAGACGCTTCTTATCAGGGAGATTCTTCTAAAATGCTTGTAAAAGATGGAAATTCTTATCTATTATTAGAGGATGAAAAAGTTTATTATACCTATCAAAATAATGAAACAGATTTGGAAAGAATATTACTTCAATTACAAGAGGTAAAAGAAAAACAATATAAAGAAGGAAAAGAAAAAATAGAAGGGAAAGAATATAGGTACGAAGAATACGAAGGAATTTCAGATTTTTTAATGAAAGAAGATGTAACAACAGCACAAGAACAAAAGGCAAAAACTAGATTTTATTTTAATAAAGATCAATTAGTATATATTAAAACAATAATAGATAATGAACAGGAGATTTTAAAAGTGGAAATGTCTGATAGTGTGGATAATAAATTATTCGAAATACCATCAGAATATAAGGAAATGTAAAAAGTCGAAACTTGAATATAAAAGCTTGCAATTTTATAAAAAATGTGTCATAATAAAAACATAGTTAAAAACAAGAAAAAAGAGGAGTACATTTATACTTACTAAATAGAGAAAAGAAGTCATGGGCTGAAAACTTCTTAAGAAAAAGATAAATGGAAAGTAGCTTTTTTAGTTGATATTCTGAGAAATGTAAAATAGGAATATCCGTCTAAGCCACGTTAAAAGCTAACTAAGATATAATCTATAAAAGATTATAATTAAGGTGGTACCGTGAGAAATATGCTCGCCCTTATGTTTTAGGGTGAGTTTTTTGATTTTAAACGGATAAAGGAAAGTATACTTTCTTAGAAATGGCGAGCTAAGAAACATTCCTAAATCACAGAAATTAGAATAAGGAAGGAAGAAAAGAAGATGAATGATTTTAAAAAGAAATTAACATTATATGAAAAAGTGAAAGAAGATATCGAACAAGGGAACACACAAAAAAGAGAAAGAAAAGTAGACTTAACCGAAGAAGAGAAAAAAAGAAATGAGGCAGTAAGATTAATTATGGCATTTTTCAATCGAGAATTAACAAAAGAGGACGAAGCGAAATTATTAGACATGGAAAAGAAAACTACACCAGATAGCATGTTTTATTTATTATTTCGAATGGCGAAAGAATATATAAAAACAGGAGAAATAAACGAAGAAAATTTGAAGACAATAGCCATAGAAGTAGAATTAAAAAATCAAGTAGGCGATAAATGGAAGAAAGATCCAAAAGAATGGGGAAAAGAGGAGAGTGAAGGAAATGGAAGGTAACTACAATCCAAAAAATTTTGAAGAAAGATTATATAAACACTGGGAAGAAGAAGGATATTTCAAACCAAGCATGGACAAAACAAAAGAAAGTTATTGTATTATGATGCCACCACCAAATGTAACAGGAAAACTACATATGGGGCATGCTTTAGATGACACCATACAAGATATATTAATTCGTTTTAAAAGAATGCAAGGGTATAACACTTTATGGCTTCCAGGAAGTGATCATTCTTCTATTTCAACAGAAATGAAAGTCGTACAAAAATTAAAAGCAGAAGGAAAAACAAAACAGGACTTAGGAAGAGAAAAATTCATTGAAGAAGCATGGGAATGGACACATCTTTATGGAGGAACCATTCAAGAACAACAAAGAAAGCTAGGCTGTTCTTGTGATTGGGAAAGAAGAAGATTCACATTAGACGAAGGATTATCTGATGCGGTTTTAGAGCAATTTATCAATTTATATAACAAAGGATTAATTTATAAAGGGAAAAGGATGGTTAATTGGTGTACGAATTGTAATACCTCCATATCCGATGCAGAAGTAGAATATCATGAAGAAAATTCTCATTTGTGGCATATTCGTTATGCCGTAAAAGGAGAAGACAAATATATTATCGTAGCAACCACAAGACCAGAAACAATGCTTGGTGATACAGCTGTTGCCGTTCATCCAGAAGATGAAAGGTACCAAGATTTAGTAGGAAAAACCTGTATTTTACCAATTATGAACAAAGAAATACCAATCATAGCAGATACTTTTGTAGAAAAAGAATTTGGAACAGGAGCTGTAAAAATAACACCAGCCCATGATATGAATGATTATCAAGCTGGGTTAAGACATAATTTAGAAGTAGTCGAAGTATTTGATGAGAACTTTAAGATGGGAAATTTGGTACCAGAATACAAAGGAATGGAACTATTAGAAGCAAGGAAAAAGATAGTAGAAACACTAAAAGAAATAGGAGCTTTGGTAAAAGAAGAAGAATACACACATAATGTAGGAAAATGTGAAAGATGTAAAAATACCATTGAACCTAAAATTTCAGAGCAATGGTTTGTAAAAATGAAAGAATTAGCAGAACCAGCCATCCAAGCAGTTAGAAACGATGAGGTAAAATTTGTGCCAAAAAGATATGAAAAAACCTATTTTAATTGGATGGAAAATATTCAAGATTGGTGTATTTCAAGACAGTTATGGTGGGGGCATCAAATACCAGCTTATTATTGTGAAGACTGTGGACATATTCATGTAGCCAAAGAGAAACCAGAAAAATGTGAGAAATGTCGTTCTAAGCAATTAAAACAAGATCCAGATACTTTGGATACCTGGTTTAGTTCCGCTCTATGGCCATTTTCAACACTTGGATGGCCAAACAAAGAAGCAGAGGATTTAAAAACTTTCTATCCAACAAATGTATTAGTAACCGGTTATGACATTATATTTTTCTGGGTAGCCAGAATGGTATTCTCTGGACTCGAAACAATGGGAGAAAAGCCATTTAGCGATGTTTTAATTCATGGTATCGTAAGAGATAGTCAAGGAAGAAAGATGTCAAAAACCTTAGGAAATGGAGTCGATCCAATCGAAGTCATTGAACAATATGGAGCCGATAGCCTAAGATTTTCAGTACTATCTGGAACAACTATGGGAAATGACATTCGTTACCTGCCAGAGAAATTAGACCAAGCCTCTAATTTTGCCAATAAAATATGGAATGCGGCTAAGTTTATTACGATGAATATAGCATCCAAAGAAGAAATATTTGCTTTTGATGAAGCTATTAAAGATAAAGAAACCGGAAAATACAAATCAGAAGGTTTAAAAATAGAAGATAGATGGATTTTAAACAAATTAGACAATTTAATTGAAACCGTAACAAGAAATATCGAAGAATATGACTTAGGAATTGCCTTAGATAACATTTATAGTTTTATTTGGAATGAATTTTGTGATTGGTATATTGAAATGGTAAAAACAAGATTATACAGTGAAAATAGAGAAGATAAAATACAAGTAAGTTTTGTTTTAAATTATGTTTTTGGTGATAGTTTGAAATTATTGCACCCATTTATGCCTTTTGTGACTTCCGAAATTTATTCGGAATTGGTTAATTATAATGACAAAGAATTGATGATGACCCATTGGCCACAAATAAGACGAAGAGTAGATTATGATGAAAATAATGATATGATTGAAGCTTTAAAAGAAATCATTGTAGAAATACGTAATATAAGAGCTAGCAAAAATATTCATCCGTCTAAAAAAGCAGATTTGATATTTGTTACTGAAAAGTATCAAGAGGAAATAGAAGAAGCCAAAGAATTTTTATTAAAGCTAGGATTCGGTAAGGAAATAAAGATTTTAAAAGATAAAAAAGATATTCCGACCGATAGTATTCAAATCATAACAGAGGGAATGGAATTATATATGCCATTGGAAGGCTTAATTGATAAAGAAGAAGAGAAAAAAAGACAAGAAGCGGAAAAAGCAAAATTGGAACAAGAAATAGCAAGATGTGAAAAAATGCTTTCTAATCCAGGCTTTATCAATAAAGCTCCTCAGAGTAAAATTGAGGAAGAAAAAGCAAAATTAGAAAAATATAAGGCCATGCTTGCCAAAATTCTGTAAGAAAGTTATGTAAAATGAAATAAGGAAGTATCGAAAGATACTTCTTTTATGTTACGAGGTTGTATTATTTGTGTTACAGTTATGTAACAATTATTGACAATATTATTTATTATGTTATCATTAAATCAAATCATTGTTTTGTAATAATTAGGAGGAAAGTATGAAAAGTAACACCAAAACACTTATAATCGATGGAAAACTAATAGATTTAGATAAAACACCTATTGAAGACTTAAAAAAAATACAAAAAGATTTAATGGAAAGAGAAAAAGAAATTAGAAGACAGATAGAAGCAGAATTAGAAAATTATGAGTAAATTAGAAAGAGGAAGGAGATAGAAAATGAGTGATGCAGGAACCAATGAAAAGGTAAATGAACAGTTGCAAAAGATAAAGAAGCAAATAGAATCAACAAGAAGAATGTTATCTTTAATAAAACAGTTATCAGAGATTCAAATTAGTAAAGCGGTAGTATCTACTAAAATATTTGCAACACAGCAAATTCCTATGGCAACAGAAAAAATGAAAAGAGATATTAGAGAAAAAGCAAAACCATATGGTAAAAAAGCAGAAGCGATGGTCGAATCATATATGAATAATAAGCAAGAAAAAGAAAATGTTATTCAGGAATATAGGGAAAGTTTGGAAGCAATTGAAAAAGAATATCAAGAAAGACTTGAATATGTTGTAACCAATAGGAGAAAATTTGAAGAAGCAGAACAAGAATCAGCAGCAAAAGAGATGAATTTAAGACAAGATAGACAAAAAATAGCAGCTAGTCCAGAATATACAGCTCATCTTATAAAGGAAGAGGAAGCACTTACACAGCTAGATGAAGCACTTAAACAAAAAGATATGGATTTAATCTTGGCTAGAAAAGATGAATATGAAGCGATAAAAGAACAAAATCCAATTACTAGATGTAGCCAGGCAATAAGAAATGAAAAAGAGAGAAGAAAAAAGATTCAAGATGTACTTACCATGTGTGATGATGTATTAGTAAAATGTGAAGAAGACAGAACCAATACGATAAATGAAGCAACAAGTGATAAAAATAATAAATTAGCTGTTATAGAAAAACTACCTATCACGAAAAGAATAGTGGGAAGTATTTTTAATAGAATAAATGGAACCAAAAGATTTACTAAAGATGTAATTGAAAAGGTACAAGAAACGAATTATCATATCAATGATGAAGTATTGCCTTCTGTTAAAGAAAGATTGTCAGAAGGCATTGATCAAGTAATTGATGCAATAAATGAAAAAGGAAGACCATTAGTGGAAAGAGGAAAACCAGTAGTAGAAAGAGGCATAGATAAAACAAAACAAATAGGAAGACAGGTTTTTCATAAAGCAAGAGAGTCAGGAATAAAGATTTGGGAAGAAACAAGAGAAACAAGGACTAAAGCTTGGAAAAAAACAAAGGAGACAGGAAGAAAAGCTTGGGATAAAACAAAAGAAACAGGCATTCAATTTGCACAGGAAGCAAAAGAAGATTGGGCGTATATAAAAGAAGCAAAAGAACAAATGATGCAAAAATTAGAAGCGAGATTAATAGAAGCCATAGAAAGTGAAAAAGAATTAAATGCAGAACGTTCACTAGCTTATGCAGAAATCAAACAGTCTAAAACAGTTAAATCCTCAATGGCTTATAACAAAAATATTTATGATGAAATGTTAGAGCATGAAGGAGACGGAAGATAAATTTAATAAAAATAAAGAAAAGACTCTTAGATAGTTAAGTAAAAATTACTATTGAGAGTTTTTTTGTTGTTCTAAGAATTATCATTCCATAAAAAAGCGGGTTAACAAATTCTTAAAAACTTTGTTTTTTAGAATTTGTAACATTCGTATAACTATTTTCTACGGAAAGTTTCACCTTTTAGTCGAACTTTCCTAGAATATAAAAAATGAATGCAATTCAAAAAATAAAAATAAAAGTTCAAAAGTCAAATCAAATTATTGTTATTCTTGTCGAAAAGTTCTAACAAATCGACAAAACTTCTAAACTTTTACTCTTGGAAAAAACTGGAATTCATATTATAATACCAAAGGAAAACAAAAGAGGAAAAAAATTTAAAAAATAATGTTAACACCATTCTTTTTTAAATTGAAGAAGTCCCAGAAAGGAGTAAAAATGGAATCAAAATTTTATGAAGAGGACAAGCTTCTCATTTTCAAAATCACAGATGAAATTGATGATTGTAGTGTACAAAAGATAAGGAGGAAAGCAGATTATGAGATTGAAAGATATATGCCTAAAAGAGTTATATTTGATTTTGATTGTGTCACTTTCATGGATAGTGCAGGAATAGGAATGATAATTGGAAGATACAAATTTGCTAATATGATAGGAGCAAGATTAGAAGTCAGTAATTTAAGTGCCAGTGTAAAAAGAATCTTTGAAATGAGTGGAATATTAAAATTAATTCCGCAAGCACAAGACATGCAAAAAGCATAAAAAAACATGCGGTTCATGGTGGTTTTGTGCCTGGTGGTTTTGTGCCTGTCCCAAGCTTGCCACAACATGGAGGATTTGTGCTTGTCCTAACCTTGATACCGCAAGCATAAAAAAGCATGGAGACTTTGTGCCTGTCCCAACCTAGCCATCGCCATAAGCATTAAGCATAAGTAAAAAAGAAAGGATAAGAAAAAATGATAGATGATTTAAAAAATGAAATGAAATTAGAGTTTATTAGCAAAGCGAAAAATGAAGCTTTTGCAAGAATTACAGTAGCAGCTTTTGTTTCGCAGTTAGATCCTACCATTGAAGAGTTAGCTGATATTAAAACAGCAGTTTCAGAGGCAGTAACGAATTGTATTATTCATGGCTATGAAGATAAACAAGGAATTGTAAAAATAGTAGGACGCTTGAAAGAAAACGAAATTATATTGGAGATTTCGGATAAAGGAAAGGGAATAGAAAATATTGATATTGCCAAAGAACCTTTATATACTACAAGACCAAATTTGGAAAGATCTGGTATGGGATTTACGATTATGGAGAGCTTTATGGATCATATTGAGATAGAGTCTATTGTTGGATTAGGAACCAAAATAACAATGAGCAAAAAAATAAAACCTAAAATAGAAACAGAAGAAGAGGATTTTCAAATGATGACAAAAGATTAAAAATAGAGGGGTTAATTATGTGCGAAAATGATATAGAGCAAATAAAAAAAGCCCAAACACGGAGATAAATTAGAATTAGAAAAATTAATAGAAAAAAATAATGGATTAATATGGAGTATTGTTAAAAGATTTAATGGAAGAGGATATGAAATAGAAGATTTATACCAAATTGGATGTTTGGGTTTTATTAAGTCAATTCAACGATTTGATGCAAGCTTTGATGTAAAATTATCAACTTATGCGGTTCCTTATATGATTGGTGAAATTAAAAGACATATCAGAGATGATGGACCAGTGAAAGTTAGTAGAAGCATTAAAGAATTAAGCATCAAAATAAAAGAATTGCAAAAAGAATATTTTTATAAAAAAGGAGAAGAAATAAGCATAAAGCAAATAGCAAAAGAACTGAAAGTTTCACAAGAAGATATTGTGCTAGCAATGGAATCAAGCAATTCCGTAGAATCCATCGAAGGTAGTACCTATACCAATCAAAAAGATGGAAATTGTATTAGTTTACTAGAGACATTGTCCAGTCATAAAAATGAAGAAGAAATGATAACAAACAAATTAACAGTTACTCAATTAATCGAAAATTTAGAGGCACGAGATAAAGAAATTATTTTATTGAGATATTATAAAGAAAAAACACAATCACAAGTAGCAAAGATTTTAGGAATTACACAAGTACAAGTTTCAAGGATTGAACGAAAAATTTTAGGCAATATGAAAAGCAAACTAAAAGAAGCATAAAATTATGATTTTTCGCACTCGCATAAATCGTTTGGTCGCTTACTTAAGTAGTTTCAAAAATTATATAGGATAAGCACCCCCTTGCAAAAAAACGAAACTTAAAAGGATAATTTGGGAGTTAGAGGAAAAATCATGAAAGAGGAGGGAAGTAACTTGTGAAAAAATTTTTGTTATATTTTTTTGGTTTTATTTTTATTTGCTTTCTAATGCCAGCTATACTTACCAAACGAGATAAGCCAGTCAATGTTGATGGAACAGAAGAAGGGAAGGCAGCCAATCAAGAAGGGACAAGCCTAGCAAGTAAGGAGTATGAATATAAAAATTATGGAACCATCCAATTATTGCATAAAAAAACAGGAGAAGTGGAAGAGGTTGCCTTAGATCAATATTTGTGTCATGTAGTATCAGCAGAAATGCCAGCAGATTATGAATTAGAAGCCCTAAAAGCACAAGCCGTAGTAGCAAGAACTTATACGATTTATAAAGTAAACCATAAAAAACATGATAATGCTGATATTTGTGATGATTCTACTTGTTGTCAAGCATGGGTTTCCAAAGAAGATAGATTGGCTCGATGGGAAGAGAGTAAAAGAGAAAGTAATTGGCAAAAAATTGAACAGTGTGTTAAGGAAACCAAAGGGAAAATTATTACGTATCAAAATGAGCCAATTAATGCTTTTTTTCATGCAAATAGTGGCGGGAAAACAGAACTTCCTGTTAATGTCTGGGGCGGAAGCGACTTACCTTATTTACAAGTCGTAGAAACAGCAGGAGAAGAAGGATATAGCCAATATGCGTCAGAAATAGAATTTTCGAAGGAAGAGCTAATCCATAAACTAAAAGAAAAATATGAGGATATTCAAATTGATTTTGGAAATGATGAAGAAATCAAAATATTAGAATATACAGATGGAAGTCGTGTAAAAACAATTCGATTGGGAAATCATGAAATTTCAGGAGTAGAAGCAAGAACGCTATTGGGTTTAAGATCTACTAATTTTGAGATAATAAAAGAAGCCGATAAAATAAAATTTGCTGTAAAAGGTTATGGACATGGTGTTGGCATGAGCCAAACAGGTAGTGATACAATGGCAAAACAAGGCAGTAATTACGAAGAAATTATTCATCATTTTTACGCAAATGTGGAAATAAAAGAAATAAATTCCTTATAAATGTATAATCTTCTAAAAATAGGAAATACTTGTAATAACAAAAATATTTAAGGAGGATTATATGAGAAGAGAAAATAGAAGAAAAAATTTGCAAGGAAAAACATCAACCGATAAGATTATTTTGTATGCAGGTATTGGAGTAGCTGTTTTAGCTGTGATTGTATTAGCTTTATTTATGTATAGTAAAAGTTTGAGTGATGATGTAAAAAATGGTACGATGAGTTTAGAAAAAATGGCAAATATGGCTGGCAATAATACACAAAATACGGAAAGTGCTAGTACAGAAATAGGAAAAACAGTAGAAGAATCAGCCAATGAATTAAATGCAACCAATCAAACAGTAAATACAACAAAAACAGATAACACCACCAATCAAACGAAAGCCAATATTACGAATACAACGAAAACAACTAAATCAACTAACACAGCCAATGTTGCTACGAATACCGAAGCGACACAACCAGAACCGAAAAAGGAATTAAGTTTTGAAAGACCAGTAGAAGGTGAAATTGTAAGAGAATATGCGAAAGACAATTTGATTTATTCAGCAACACTAGAAGAATGGACAACTCATATGGGAGTAGACATCAAAGCGGATAAAACTACCGTTGTTAAAGCAGCCGAAGCAGGAACTGTAAAATCAATTAAAAACGATCCAAGATTTGGCTTAACAATTGTGATTGAACATGAGGATAATTTCCAAACCGTGTATGCTAATTTATTGACTTCAGAGTTTGTAGTAGAAGGGGAAAAAGTAGAAAAAGGACAATCAATTGGAACGGTTGGTAATACAGCAGTTTTTGAAATTGCAGATGAACCACATCTTCATTTTGAAATGTTAAAGGATTCTTTACCAGTCGATCCGAGCATTTATATAAAATAGAAAGTTAAAAAATGTCAAAAATATGTTTGACATTTTTTTGTTTGTATGATATGATGTCAAAAAATAAGAGAAATGGAGTGAATAAAATGCCAAGAAAAAGAGGAGAATTAAATAAAAGAGAAAAAGCCATCCTAAAATTCATTGAAAAACAAATTATGACACAAGGATATCCACCATCTGTAAGAGAAATTGGAAAAGCCGTAGGATTAAGTTCAACAGCAACGGTACATGGTTATTTAGCTAAATTAGACGAAAAAGGTTATATCAAAAAACAAGACAAAAAAGGAAGAACCTTACGATTATTAAAAGGAGGATCTGGAGAAGTAAAGAAAACATCAAGTAAAGACTTCTACACTCAAAAAGAATTAGTAGAAGTACCAATAATAGGTAGAATTACGGCAGGAGAGCCAATCTTAGCCGTAGAAAACGTAACAGATACATTTCCTATTCCAGTCGACTTTGTTGGAAACTCTGAAAGTTTCATGCTTACCGTTAGAGGAGAAAGTATGATAGAAGCAGGAATATTAGACGGAGACTATATATTAGTAAAAAAACAAAATACAGCAAATAATGGAGAAATTGTAGTAGCCTTAATTGGAGAAGAAGCAACGGTAAAGACTTTCTATAAAGAAAAAGACCATATCCGATTACAACCAGAAAACTCTAGTATGGATCCAATTATTGTACCAACTTGTGAAATATTAGGAAAAGTTGGTGGCGTATTTAGAAAAATGTAAATTACATAATTCACAAAAAATTCACAATCAAAACATTGACAAAAGGCACTGTGTCACATATACTGAGATACAGTGTTATTAATTTGTCGCATGGGGGACGTTTCTTTTCCGACATTACGTGTGCCATTGGGGACGGACCTTTTTGGCA
>CANPNZ010000021.1 GCA_947575605.1 uncultured Clostridium sp. | reverse complement strand
GCATGAACACTTTCCCTATTATGAATTAAGAACTTCTAATTCAATTACTTTCAAGAAAAACTTTTTTATTTTTTACTATTTTTATTCTATAAAACTCAAATCTTTGCCAAAAAGGTCCGTCCCCAGTGGCACAAGGTTGTCATTTAAACCTGGAATCAGAGGCAACTTTAAAGATAAAATTTTGAAAAAGAGCAACTTAAATTCTCAAAAGTATAGACTTTTTCGTTTTTTTTCGATATAATAAGATAGGAAAAAATAGACTCATAAAAAGAAGAGGTAGAAAAATGGAAAAAGAAAACGCATTAAATAAAACGATATACAATTTTTCAGAAAAAGCAGATAGGATACAAACCATTATAATAGGGCTCATAGCTTTTTTAGTTCCCACCTTTTTAGCACAGCTTATCCATATGGTGTTTGGTGCACAAAGTATGATAGCAAGCCATTCCCAACTAATTGTTGGAAGTCTTGTTAATACAGCACTAATATTAGCGGCTATTAACGTAAAAGGTTGGAAAAAAATAATAGGAATTATAACCATGCCCAGCCTATCAACCATATTAAGTGGATATGTATTTGGAACTGCATCTGTCTATATGGTCTATATGATACCAGCTATTTGGCTAGGAAATTTTGCCTTAATTTATGCTTATAAATTTATCATGATAGGGAAAAAGCAAAACTATTTTTTAGCGGGAATCATAGGTATTATAGTAAAAGTTTTAGTGATTTTTGGAAGTTTTGAGATACTAAAGGTATTTGAAATTTTTCCATCAAAAATAGTAAATAACCTACAAACAGCAATGGGCATAACACAATTGATAACAGCGGGAATAGGAATGATAATAGCTT
This sequence comes from uncultured Clostridium sp., assembly GCA_947575605.1. Lineage (GTDB taxonomy): Bacteria > Bacillota > Clostridia > TANB77 > CAG-508 > CAG-269. Next base: position 26,740 of record CANPNZ010000021.1, on the reverse strand, counting down.
TTGCAATATATCAAATAGAAAGAAGAAAACTAACAGAAGAATAGAGAAAAAAGATAAATGTAGAATATTTTGGAGGTTGCATCAAAATGTATGAAAGAAGTGCGATTGTTTTAGAAAGATATATGGAGAAAATCTTAAAATTAAACAAAGACAATAATCTAAAGAAAAACAATGAAAATTACAACGAATTAATCAATGAAATAGAGAACTATCAAAATGTGACAGAAAAAGAACTAGAAGTCATACAAGAATTCGATGATATAGCAAAAGAAATAGAAAATTTGCAAGACGAGCAAGCTAAATTATATAAAGTCAATAAAAGGTTAGAAGAAGAAAGAGCCCAATTATTTACAGAATTAGGAGAAGAAGCGGAAGTATTAGAAATTAAATTAAAGAGAATAGAACAAAACCTAGAAAAAAACAATGAGAAATTAAGAGACATCAGAATAGAATTCATCAAATTTTTAACAGACTTTTCGCAAAAACAAATTAATCGAAACAAATGTGAAAAAGCTAGAAGAATAGGGGAAGCCAATCATATTAGTTACATTGAAAAAATGAAAGCAGAATTTCAAGAAATCGATGTAAAAGATGTAGTAAGTTTAAAAGATTTTGTTAATTTTGAAAAAGAACAAGTAAGACAAGAAGCCTTAAACATCATGATTAAAAATGGAAAAAGTGAAAAAATAACCTTTAATGAAGAAGTATTAAAAAGAGCGATAAAGACTAGAATTGACATTGCAGAAAAAGAAGCAGAATGTTATGTATTAGTTTATGATAAAATGAAAAAGCTATTAGCAGAGCCAGATAGTGAAGCAATCCGTTTAAATAAATACAAAAAGGCATTAAGAGATACCAGTGTAAAACTTGCTTTTTTAAACGCAGAAAAAGAGTACATTGTAGGATTTTTAGACTATGAGAGAATGACAGCAATTAGTGGACCACGTGTCCATAAAAGAATGATGATCGATGCTTGCAACAATTTTGAGTTAGACATTATGCAAATTGACAAATTATATGAATTAATTATGAGAGAAATCAATAATAGGTCTACTAAAAAAGGATATAATCAATTATATAATAAAACCTATCTAATGCACATAGAAGACAAAGAAAAGAACTTTGAGCAAGAAGTAAACAATGTTAATATCAGTACAGGAACGGTTATTAATTCGAATTATTGGAGAATAGAAGGAATCAAAAATATTTATAATGTATTCCAAGAAGAAGTATCAAAAAAATTCAATAAAGACTTATCAGATTATAGAATTGATGATTTAGACGAATTAGAAGAAATAAAAGAGATAAAACCAGTAGATGAATACAAAAATCGTAGTAACCAGAAAAATGAAGAACATTATAAACAATTTAAGTATGACGAAAATGGTGATTATGATGAATATGACTACGAAGAAGAGGAAACCGTAGCAGAAGAAGTAACATATGATAATAACTATGAAGAAGAAGACAACGAAGAACCAGAAACATATGGAACGTATCAATATAAAATAGATGATTATAATTTTAAAGACAACTATGAGGAAGAGGAAGAAGAAGAATACGAACCAGAAGAGGAAGAAGACAATTATAATTATGAAGAGGATGAGGAAGAGGAGGAAGAAAATTATCCATCTTATTCCAATAATCCATCTTTCCAATATAATAAAAATGCTTACTTGAAAAATGAAGAACAACAAGAAGAGGAAGAAGAAGAGTACCAAGAAAATAATCTTCAAGCAAGTAGCTACCAAGAAGACGATTACGAAGAAGAGGATGAAGAATACGAATATTATGACGAAGAAGACGACGAAGAGGATGACGATGATTACAATACTTATGGAAATAGAAGAGATTACAACTATAACTCTAGTGCTTATTTAGAGGATGACGATGAAGATGACGAATATGAGAATATTTATGAGTATAATTATGATGAAGAAGAAGAAAAATATAGAAAGCAACAATTAAAAAATAAAACAGTTATTTCTTTTGATGATGAAGAAAGTATTGACATGATTATAGCCAATAGTAGAAAAAAATCTACCAATAGAAGAAATAATAAGGGGTTATTTAATAAATTATTTAAAAAATAGTTACTTTAATAAGAAAAACAAATAAATAGGTTTATTTATCAACAACCAAGCTCCATCCTCGAAAAAGGATGGAGCTTGGTTGACCATTATATCCATCATAGTAAAAAATCTCCTTTCTGTGCTTTCAGTTTCTACTGCTACTATTATTATAACCTACACTTACAAAAAGTCGAAACTTGAATTTTATAATCTAAAAGTATTTCAAAAAAATTTACGTAAAAAACACAAACAAAAAGAATATATATGATATAATGTAAAAAACTAGAAAAGCGGATTAACAAATTCTAAAAAACAAAGTTTTTAAGAATTTGTAACATTCGCATAACTATCTTCTACGGAAAGTTTCTCCTTTTAGTCAAACTTTCCTAGAATATAGAAAATGGGGAGGAAAAAGAATGCTAAAATTAGAAAAAATAACCAAAGAATATCTTTCAGGAGATACTGCAGTAAAAGCATTAAAAGGAATTGATATAGAATTTAGAAAAAATGAATTTGTATCTATATTAGGGCAAAGTGGATGTGGAAAAACAACACTATTAAATATTATAGGAGGATTGGACCGATACACTTCAGGAGATTTAATTATTAATGGAAAATCTACTAAAAAATTTAAAGACAAAGAATGGGATGCTTACCGTAATTATTCCATAGGATTTGTATTCCAAAGTTATAATTTAATACCCCATCAAACCATTTTATCCAATGTAGAATTAGCCTTAACCATTTCTGGTGTATCGAAAAAAGAAAGAAAAGAAAGAGCGATTCAGGCTTTAAAAGATGTTGGATTAGAAGAGCAAATTCATAAGAAACCAAATCAACTATCTGGTGGACAAATGCAAAGAGTAGCCATTGCAAGAGCCTTAGTCAATAATCCAGACATTATATTGGCAGATGAGCCAACAGGAGCCTTAGACACCAAAACCAGTGTACAAATTATGGAAATCCTAAAAGAAATTGCAAAAGAAAAGCTTATTATTATGGTTACCCATAATCCAGAATTAGCAGAAAAATATTCAACTAGAATTGTAAAAATATTAGACGGTGTCATTACAGATGACTCCAAGCCATTTACCAAAGAAGATGGTAAAAAAGAAGAAATGAAAGCTAAAACGGGAAGAACTTCCATGAAATTTTTTACTGCTTTACGACTAAGTTTAAACAATTTAATGACAAAAAAAGGAAGAACCATACTAACTTCTTTTGCAGGAAGTATAGGAATTATAGGAATTGCCTTGATTTTGGCAATTTCCACAGGAGTACAAAATTACATCAGCAAAGTAGAAGAAGACACACTTTCTTCTTATCCCATTACCATAGAAGAATCAACCATTGATATGTCAAGTATGATGCAATCTATGATGGGAACAGGAGAAGAACAAGAAAACCAAGACGATGGAAAAGTACATTCAGCAGATGTTATGAACGAAATGATTACTACTCTTTCTAATAAGAAAGAAAATAATAATTTGGCGGAACTGAAAAAATACTTAGACGAAGGAAACAATGAAATAACCAATAACAGTAATAGTATAGAATATGGATATGGTTTAAAAATCAATTTATACAAAGAAAATACAGAAGATGGGGTTATAAAAGTAAATCCAAGCACAGTTATGAATGCTTTTGGTATGGGAGAAATGATAGAAGCCCAAAATAATTCATCGGTAGCATCTATGTTTGGTAGTAGCATGATGACGAATACGGACGTGTGGATTGAAATGTTAGATAATCAAAAGCTATTAGAATCTCAATTTGATTTAGTAAAAGGTAGTTGGCCAAAGGCATACAATGAAGTTGTTTTGATATTAAAAGAAGATGGTAGAATTGACGATTACACTTTATATTCTCTTGGATTAAAGGAACAAGATGAATTAAAAGAAAAATGGAAGGCCGTAGAAAATGGAGAAAAAATAGAAGAAACAGACGAAACTACTTCTTATACTTATGATGAATTACTAAATTTATCTTTTAAATTATTATTAAATTCAGATTACTATAAAAAAGAAAATGGATTATGGTTAAATCAAGAAGATAATGAAGATTATATGAAAGAAAAAATAGCAGAGGCAGAAAACATAAAAATTGTAGGAATTATCAAGCAGAATGAAGAAAGTGTTGCTTCAACAGCAGTAACAAGTGGAATTGGTTATACCAAACAATTAAAAGAATATGTCATCAAACAATCCAATGAAGCAGAGATTGTCAAAGAACAAAAAGAAAATAAAGAAACAAATGTATTTTCTGGTTTGAAATTTCCGACAGAGGAAGAAAAAGAAAGCTATACGATGTCTAATCTAACCAATGAGCAAAAAATAGCAATGAGTCGATTAAGTAGTGAAGAAATTGCTAAAATGATGGAAACCTATACCGCCAATAAAGATGCTAGTTATGAAAAGAATTTGGATAAATTAGCAGCAATTGATGTAGAAGAACCAACCTCAATTAATATCTATCCAAAGAACTTTGAGGCAAAAGATAAAATAGCAGATGCGATAGAAAGCTATAACCAAAAGCAAAAAGACGAAGGAAAAGAAGAAAATGTAATCAATTACACCGATATGGTAGGTCTTATGATGAAATCTGTTAGTCAAATTATTGATACCATAAGCTATGTATTAATTGCTTTTGTAGCTATATCATTAATTGTATCTTCTATTATGATAGGCATTATTACTTATATTTCTGTACTAGAAAGAACCAAAGAAATTGGAATATTAAGAGCCATTGGAGCTTCTAAAAAAGATATATCAAGAGTATTTAATGCAGAAACTTTTATTGTAGGTTTGATATCAGGATTATTGGGAATTGGTATTACCGTATTATTGACAATACCAATTAATGGAATGATTTATGCGTTAGCAGGTGTATCGGTAAATTGTATGGTACCACCGGTAGCAGGTGTTGTATTAGTCGTAATTAGTATGTTACTAACCATTGTGGCAGGTTTAATACCAGCTAAAATGGCAAGTAAAAGAGATCCAGTGGAAGCATTAAGAACAGAGTAAAATCTATTTTAGATTTCGACTTTTTCTGGCAGGGTTAGCTCTCACTTCCTGACATAAAATATGGTTATTTTGAATAAATGATGAATATATTGACAATTTTTGCAAACAATGGCATAATAATAGGTATCGAAAGATTGCCAAAGGGGACGGACCTTTTTGGCAACTTTCATAACGGATAAAAAAAGGAGAAAAAAATGAAGAAATATTATTTTACATCAGAAAGTGTAACAGAAGGACACCCAGATAAATTATGTGATACCATATCAGATAGTATATTAGACGAGTGTATAAAGCAAGATCCAAATGCTAGAGTAGCAGTAGAAACATTTGCTTCTAGTAATAGAATAACATTAGCAGGCCAAATCACCTTTAGCGGAGAAATTGACTACGAAAAAATAGTAAGAGAAACCATAAAAAACATTGGTTACGAAAATGCAGAGATAGACATTGATTATAAAACCTGTGAAATTGACATCAACATAACCAAACAAAGTCCAGATATAGCAATGGGAGTGAATGTAGGAGGAGCAGGCGATCAAGGAATTATGTTTGGATTTGCTTCAGACGAAACCGAGAACTATATGCCATATGCCATTAGTATGGCACATAAATTGGCCAAAAGATTAACACAAGTAAGGAAAGAAAAAATAGTTCCTTATTTAAGACCAGACGGGAAAACACAAGTAACAGTAGAATATGAAGATAATAAGCCAAAGAGAATTGAAACCATACTAATCTCAACGCAACATGAAGAAACCATAGAACAAGAACAACTAAAAAAAGATGTAATTGAAAAAGTAATCAAACAAACCGTTCCAGAAAATATGATAGATGAAAATACCAATATTTATATTAATCCAACAGGTAGATTTGTAATAGGAGGACCATTAGGAGATACAGGATTAACAGGAAGAAAGATTATTGTAGATACGTATGGAGGCTATGCACGTCATGGAGGAGGAGCCTTTTCAGGGAAAGATCCTAGCAAGGTAGATCGTAGTAGTGCCTATATGATGCGACATATTGCCAAAAATATTGTGGCAAATGGATATGCTAAAAAATGTGAAATCCAAGTATCTTATGCCATTGGTATGGAAGAACCATTGTCCATCTGTGTAGATACTTTTGGAACAGGTAGCAAACCAGAAGAAGAGTTGGTTGAATTGATTCAAGAAAAATTTGATTTAACACCAGATGGTATTATTAAATATTTAGATTTAAAGAGACCAATTTATTTACAGACAACGAATTATGGGCATTTTGGAAAAGAAAATTTATCATGGGAAAAAATTATAAAGATATAAAAGAAAAGATTTTTGAGATACTATAAATTATCTTAAAAGTCTTTCTTTTTTGGTATAATATTGCTATAATGGTATAGTGAGGTAATCAGAATGAATTTAGAAGATTTAAAAAGAAAAATACAAAATTACAAACCATACAATGAGCAAGAAGAGAAGGACAAGCAAATGATGCTAAAATATATGGATACATTTGATAATATCTTGGTTAGAGATAATGAATTTGTCCACTTTACGGCTTCTAGCTGGGCAGTAAATCCAGAAAAAACCAAAGTGCTGATGATTTATCATAATATTTATCAATCTTGGACTTGGACTGGTGGACATAGTGATGGAGAAGCTGACTTGTTAAAAGTGGCAATCAAAGAATTAAAAGAAGAAACAGGAGTAGAAAAAGTGAAAATTTTGCAAGAGGATATTTTTTCATTAGAAGCATTAACAGTAGATGGGCATTGGAAAAAAGGAAAGTATGTATCTTCTCACATACATTTAAACCTTACTTTTCTTTTAGAAGTAGATGAAAGAGAAATATTACAGAAAAAAGAGGATGAAAATAGTGGTGTAAAATGGATTCCAATAGAAGAAGTAGATAAGATTTCAAAAGAAGAGTGGATTAAGAAAAATATATACACTAAATTGAAGAACAAGGCGGCATGATTAAAATTTTTTGACCTTTTTTCGGCAAAATAAAAGGCAACAACAAAAAATGAAGGAGAAAAAATGTACAAAATTGATAAAATTCAAAAAGAAAACCAAAGAATACATATAATAGGAAGGGTAATAAGTGCCATTCTTTATATAGTATTAATACCCATGATTATCTTTAATTTTACACTTATTATAAAATCGTTTATCAATCCTGATAAAACGCCAGATTTCTTTGGTTATAAAAGCTTTGTTATTGTATCAGGAAGTATGGAACCAACCATAAAAAAAGGGGATGCCATATTTGTAAAAGAAGTATCAGAAGACGAGATTGAAACAAATGACATTATATCTTTTACACAAGGAGAAACCAATGTAACCCATAGAATTGTAGAAATTGCACAAGAAAATGATAGGAAAAAGTATACCACAAAGGGAGACAATAATAATACAGAAGACAAAGAAAAAATAAGTTATCAGCAGATAGAAGGAAAATATCAGTTTAAGATTAATCAATTTGGAATTGTGATAGGAATTTTAAAAAGTAAAATCACATTAATCCTATTAATTGCCATGATTATTTTTATCAATTATTATAGAGCTAGAATAGAAAATAAAAAGCAAAGAAGAAGAGAAAAACGAAGAGAATATGAAGAAAAACAAAAATAGAAAAAGAGGAACAAATTATGAAAATATCTACAAAAGGAAGATATGCTTTAAGAATTATGATAGACTTAGCAATGAATCATAATGGAGAATTTATTTCGTTAAAAGATATAGCTATAAGACAAGAAATATCCAATAAATATTTAGAGCAAATTATTGCTATCCTAAATAAAGCAGGCTATTTAGAAACAGCAAGAGGAAGCAACGGAGGATATAAATTAGCTAAAAAACCAAGTGAATATAGAATAGGAGATATATTAAGAGTAACAGAAGGAGATTTAACACTAATATATTGTTTAACAGAAGGTGGGGATTGCAAGAGAAAAGAAAATTGTAAGACTCATTCTTTTTGGAATGGTTTAGATAAAGTAATTACAGAATATATAGATGGTAAAACATTAGAAGATTTAATGAAATAGAATTAAATTCCTATTGACTTAGTAGGAAAATAGTGATATAATTCCTACTAAACAAGTAGGAAAGGAAGAATAGAAATGAAAACAGTCTATTTAGATAATAGTGCGACAACTAGAACAGATGAAGAAGTTGTCAAAACAATGTTACCATACTTCTCAGAAAGCTATGGTAATCCATCATCCATTTATAAATTAGGAAGAGAAAATAGAAAAGCAGTAGAAGATGCTAGAGATAAAGTAGCCAAAGTATTAAACTGTGAGACAAATGAAATTTATTTTACAGCAGGAGGAAGTGAAAGCGATAATACAGCAATTAGAGGAATTGCTCATAGTTATCAAAATAAAGGAAATCATATTATTACTTCAAAAATAGAACATCCAGCTGTCTTAGAAACTTGTAAACAATTAGAAAAAGAAGGATTTGAAGTTACTTATTTGGAAGTAGATAAAAATGGAATTATTAAGTTAGAGGAATTAGAAAAAGCAATCAAATCAACGACTATTCTTATTACTATTATGTTTGCTAATAATGAAATTGGAACCATTGAACCAATCAAAAAAATAGGAGAAATAGCCAAGAAAAATAATGTGTTTTTTCACACGGATGCTGTACAAGCAATAGGAAGTATAAAAATAGATGTAAAAAAATTAAATATAGACAGTCTTTCTTTATCAGCACACAAATTTTATGGACCAAAAGGGATAGGTGCTTTATATGTAAGAAAAGGAATAAAATTTGACAAATTTATTAAAGGAGGACATCAAGAAAGAAATAAAAGGGCTGGAACAGAAAATGTTTCTGGAATAGTAGGATTAGGGAAAGCAATAGAACTCGCTTATCAAGATTTAGAAGAACATAATGGAAAAATAAAAGAATTAAGAGATTACTATGTAGAACAAGTAGAAGAAAAAATACCATATATTAAGATAAATGGAGATAAAGAAAATCGATTGCCAGGAAATAGTAATATATCTTTTCGATTTATTGAAGGAGAAGGACTGCTGTTGAACTTGGACTTAAAAGGTATTTGTGCCTCTAGTGGAAGTGCTTGTACATCAGGTTCACTCGATCCATCTCATGTTTTGCTTGCTATCCGGTTTACCACATGAAATAGCACATGGTTCCTTAAGAGTTTCTATTGGAAAATATAATACCAAAGAAGAAATTGATTATTTGATAGAAAGTTTGGTAGAAATTGTTGGAAGGTTAAGAGAAATGTCACCATTGTGGGAGAAATTTTTAGAGGAGGAAAATAAATAATGGAATATTCAGAAACGGTAATAGAACATTATACCAATCCAAAAAATGTAGGGAAAATAGAAAATGCTTCTGGAATAGGGGAAGTTGGAAATCCAGTATGTGGCGACATCATGAAAATGTTTATTAAGGTGGAAAAAAATATCATAGTAGATGTGAAATTTAAAACTTTTGGATGTGGTGCAGCAATAGCAACCAGTAGTATTTCAACAGAAATGATAAAAGGAAAAAGTATAGAAGAAGCATTACAATTAAAAAACATAGATGTTGTTAAAAGTTTAGGAGGTTTGCCACCTGTTAAATTACATTGTTCTGTTTTAGCAGAAGAGGCAATACACGAAGCTATCGCAGATTATTATAGAAAAGAAGGAAAATTAACAGAAGAAGCAATACAACAAAGATGTAAATTAAAAGATTCTCATTGTGAACATTGTAAAACATTAACATAATCACATTACAAACATACTATATAATATAGGAGGAAAACAAAGTGGAAAACTTATTATATAGTATAGCAGGAATTTTAATACCATTTGTTGGAACCAGTTTAGGAAGTAGTTTAGTATTTTTTATGAAAAAAAATATAAATGAAAAGTTCCAAAAAATGATAGTAGGATTTGCAGCAGGTGTTATGATAGCAGCTAGTGTGTGGTCTCTTATACTGCCATCTGTGGAAATGGCAGAAAATCAAGGAATTATGGCTTGGGTACCAGCAAGTATTGGAGTAGCAGCAGGTGTCATATTTTTAATTGTTATTAATAAAATAGCAGAAAAATGCGAAAAAGAAGGAAACGAAAAAAAGTTAGATATGCTAATATTTTCCGTTACACTACATAATATTCCAGAAGGAATGGCAGTAGGCGTATGTTTTGCAGGATTTTTGGCAGGAAATGCGGGAATTGCTTTATGGGAAGCACTGATTTTGGCAATTGGGATAGCGATTCAAAATATACCAGAAGGTACCATTATTTCAATGCCATTAAAAATGAAAGGGATCAGTAAAAAGAGAGCCTTTTTATATGGCGTATTATCTGGAATTGTTGAACCAATCGCAGCATTTATAACAGTTGCTTTAATTAATATAGTAGTACCAATTTTACCATACCTATTATCATTTGCAGCAGGAGCCATGATATATGTAGTAGCAGAAGAGTTAATTCCAGAAATGCACAGCGGAAAAAAATCAGCACTAGGAGTTATGGGAGTAACCATAGGATTTGTTATTATGATGGTATTAGATATTGCTTTAGGCTAAAAATCAAAGAATCAAAAAGAGTAATTATATGTAATAATTGCTCTTTCTTTGTATAGATACTTTAAGTTTCGGTTTTTTTTGCAATGCAAAAAACCGAAACTTAAAATTGTTAATAGTTGTATTTTTTGTAAATTTAAGGTATAATAGAAACAGTAAATATATTATGTTAGGAGAAATATATGGGAGTAAGAAAAATAGAAAAAATATTTAGAATTAACCCAATTGAAAAGATATGGAATTATATCAAAGAACATACAAAGCAAGGAAAGCAAACAAAAAATGAAAGCAGAAATAGTAAAAATACAATTAGTTTTGAAGAAAGAAAGAGAAGAATATTAGAAAGAGAAAGTGCATTAAAACGTCAAAATCAAGAAATACAAAAGACAAGGTATCGTTTAAGTCCAGAGGAAATATATCGTATGGAACGTGCTAGAGTGAGACGTTCAGAAAGATTTAATCAGTTAAATCAAGAAAGAAATAATGTAAGTTATGCTACCAAAATAACGCCAATTGAAGACAAAAGAAGAGTAATGAAGCAAAATAGACAACAACAAGCTGATTATACAACATCATATTTAAGTATAAGAGATAAAAAAGTAATCGAGTCAGCAAAAAGGGAAGAAGAAAAAACTACCATGAATACAAAAACAGAACAAAGTAATCCTACCCCAATATTAAAATATAATGAGCATTTTTATAGAATGCAAGAAGCTTATCATAAAACATCTAGTAGAAGACCAAGTAATGAATCAGTTATTGACTATGAAAATAGAAAATCACAAATCACAAATACTAAAAAATCTACCATTATAGAATTTAAACAAAGATATGCAGTAGGATCGAATGAATGTTATCAGCATTTTGTAAACAGAGCAAATGATACCAAAGTTAGAAATAGGACAAAGGGATGGGATAGATGATAAAATCAAAATCATCTATTCTGGTAAATTCTTTAAAATACCATCAGCAATGGCTTTTGCATAATCTTCCATATGGTCGTCTAATAAGGCATTATCTTTGTTGTTGGAGATAAAACCTAATTCAATTAAGCAACTAGGCATATTAGTATTTTTTAGCACATAATAATCAGTTGTTTCTCCAGTAATTGTACCATATTTAATGCCTCTATTATCTTGTATTTCAGTTTTTTGTAAATTTGTTAAGATGGAATCGGCAAGTTGGGTGTCGGTTTCTCTTTTTTTACTGTTGCACCATATTTCAATTCCATTTCCTGCTTCAGCACTATTTCTGTGAAGGGAAACAAATAATGTGGCTTTCTTTTTGTTGGCAATTTTACATCTTTCTTCTAAGCTAACAGAAGTGTCTTTATTTCTAGTCATAACTACTTTTATACCTTGCTTTTGTAGATGCTTTTTTACAAGTTTAGAGATTTTTAGGGTATCATCTTTTTCATATCTTTTTCCTAATATGGCTCCCACGTCATCTCCACCATGTCCAGCATCAATACATACGACTGTTTTATGGTTGTTAGTGATCCAGATAAGTAAGATGATAAATAATACAATCATTATGGATAAAATTATCATTTTTTTCTTTTTCTTCATTTGAAAACCTCCTAAAACTTTACCTATTATACAACAAAAATACAAAAAATGTTGTAGAAAAAGCAAAAAAGATTCTTAAAATTTTATGAATATTTTTCAAAATAAGAAGACAAGCCCCCAACTCTTTCGAGAAGGGGGCTAATAGACGTGCCGACCAATAAAGCGTCGGTGATTAGGAGTTGTTTTTATAGAAAAATTTGTAATTTGTATTTTGAAACAATAAAAGTGCTTTGTTTGTATATGCTTGACGAAGCAGATATAGAGTAGGTTCTAGCTTGAAGTCGCTAACAACTTCTATATCATCGGAATGATTAGCACTAAAAATACAAATTTCCAATTTTTTGCCTACCATAGGTGGCTCAGTTGATTGTTCAATATTTTCTGGCTCTTTTGATTTAGTCAGTGCCAGTTGGATTAAATCCACAGTAGCTCTTAAATCAAGATTAGTTTTAACTTCAAAGTCACCGTCCCGATAAATTCCATTTTTTATATTAGGAATAATAGAAATTTGCTTTTTTTCTTCCATAAAAGTTCTCCTTCTTTGCCGTTTAATATACTAATTATACTATATATTAACATAAAAATCAAATGAAAAGATGACGAAACTGTCATTTATTATGTAGTTGGGAGTTATTTTATATAATAGGAAAGTGATACTTTCCTATTATATAAAAATACATGGTACAGAAATTTTCTAACGAAAATTTCGCACGCAACAAATTAACGGAAAGCCAAAGAGAAAAGTTAAAATCATGCTAATTTTAAGGCTTTCCGATTTGTTCTAAAAATACTAATAAATTTTGTTAGTATTTATTTTAACTGAGAATGTAACATTATGTATGATGATTAACAATAAAATCAGGAAAAAGTGTAGACAGAAAAAGAAAAAAGCACTATAATAGCAAAAGTTAGGTAAAAAGCAGAGTATGAAAAGATATATGCCAAATAATTGTAAGGAGGAAAACAAAGTGAATCATATCATAGAAATTAAAAATTTAACCAAACAATACAAAGAAGTGAAAGCCATTGATAATCTATCAATGGAGGTAGAAGAAGGAGAAATTTTAGGTTTATTACGGACCAAATGGAAGTGGAAAATCCACTACCATTAATTGTATTTTATCACTATTAAAATTCAATCAAGGAGAAATCAAAATATTTGGAAAAGAAATGAAGCCAGATGCCTATGACATCAAAGCGAAACTAGGAGTAGTGTTTCAAGATGTAGCAGTATTAGAAGAGCTAACCGTAGAAGAAAACATTGATTATTTTTGTGGATTATATATTAAAGACAAAAAGAAAAGAATGCAATACAGAGAGGAAGCCATTGAATTAGTTGCTTTGCAAGAATTTAAAAAATTTTATCCAAAGCAATTATCAGGAGGGCTTCTTAGAAGATTAAATATAGCCTGTGGAATTGCCCATAAACCAAAATTAATCTTTTTAGACGAACCAACCGTTGCTGTTGACCCACAAAGTAGAAATAACATATTAGATGGGATTAAGAAATTAAGAGATAGAGGAGCAACCATTGTTTATACAACACACTACATGGAAGAAGTAGAAATTATTTGTGATCGAGTTATCATTTTAGATAAAGGAAAAGTATTGGCAAGCGGAACGACAGATGAATTAAAAGAATTAGCTAAAATAGAAGAAAAAGTAACCGTCGAAGTCAAAAATTTAGAAGAAAAGTACAGAAAAACGATTGAAACAATGGAGGCTGTACATGAGGTAACCTATGATGGCAACTTACTAATTGTTACTTATAAAAAAGGAAAAAGCAATCTAATTGATTTAATGGATTACTTAAAAAAGGAAAATGTCAAATATAGTAAAATTTATCTGGATCGACCAACGCTAAATGATGTATTCTTAGAACTAACAGGAAAGGAGCTTCGAGATTAAATGTTTATTCATAATTTTAAATATGCCTTAAAAACACTTTTTCGAAACAAAATGTTAATCTTTTGGACCTATGCTTTTCCTATTATACTAGGAACTTTCTTTAACATGGCTTTTTCTAATATTGAAAATAGCGAAAAATTAGAAATCATTGATATAGCCATTGTTGAAAATGAAGAATTTAAAAACAATGAGATTTTAAAAGAAGCCTTTACTACTTTAAGTGATGAAAAAAACGAAGATAGGCTATTTGATACACAATATGTTACAGAGGAAAAGGCAAAAGAATTATTGCAAAACAAAGAAGTAATAGGATACCTAATCCTAGAAGAAGAAAAGCCAAAAGTGATTTTTCAAGCAAGTGGAATTGACCAAACCATTTTTAAATATGTCACAGAAGAAATAACACAAAATGAAGAAATTGTGAGCAATCTTGCAGAAAATGAAATAAAAAGCGAAATGAGTCAAGGAAATTATCACTTAGATTATGAAAAAATCTATCAGAATGTATTAGAAAAAGTAGAAAACGAAGAACCCAAAATTAAAAATGTGGCCAACCATAATTTAAGTTATACGATGATAGAATTTTATACTTTAATAGCGATGGCATGTTTATATGGAGGAATGCTAGGAATGGTTTCTATCAATCAAAATTTAGCCAACATGAGTAGTAATGGAAAAAGAGTATCCATTGCACCAATCAGCAAAGGAAAAGTAGTTCTTAGTAGTTGTCTAGCAGGTTATGTAGCACAAGTAATAGGATTAGTATTGTTATTTGTTTTTACCATATTTGTTTTAAAAGTAGATTATGGAGACAATATGCCATTTGTCATTTTATTAGGAGCCGTTGGAAGTTTAGCGGGATTAGCTATGGGACTAACAATTGGTACCTTAATAAAATCAAATGAAAATAAAAAAACAGGAGTTTTGATAGCGGTTACTATGTTAGGATGCTTTTTATCTGGTATGATGGGAATTACGATGAAATATATGGTAGATAAAAATTTTCCAATCCTCAATAAAATAAATCCTGCCAGTATGATAACAGACGGATTTTATTCTTTATATTATTACGATACATTAGATAGGTATTATTTTAATATAACGAGTTTATTGATTTTTGTTGTGTTAGCCATATTCATTTCCTATATCAGTTTAAGGAGGCAAAAATATGACAGTATTTAAAGCTTTTTTGAAAGTATTAAATAAGAATAAAATGATTATTATTTTATATACCGTAATTTTAATTTTTTTTGGTGGATTTAATATGCAAACTAGCGAAAATAGCACAAACTTTGAGGCGAGTAAGCCAGATATTCTAATTATCAATCAAGATAAAGAAGAAGGATTAACCAAAAACTTAATAACTTATATAAAAGAAAATAGTCAAATAGTAGAGATAAAAGATGACGAACAAGCAATTGATGATGCTTTATTTTATCGAGATGTAAATTATATAATTTATATCCCCGAAAATTATCGAGAAGACTTGTTAGCGGGGAAAAATCCCGAGATTCCAATAAAAAGTACAGGAGATTATCAAGCATCTTTAGCAGAAATGATGTTAGAAAGATACATAAAAGTAGCGAATTTATATCAAAACAGTATAACGGATGAAAACGAACTAATGGAAAAAATAAATCAAACATTAGCCAAACAAACAGAAGTAGAAATTATTTCTCAATTAGATACGAACCACTTAAATAAGGCTACGTTATATTATAATTTTGCTAATTATAGCATATTGGCAGGTTGTGTCTATGTGATTTGTTTAATTTTATCTAGTTTCAAAGAGAAGAAAATAGCCAAAAGAACGGTTATTAGTAGTATGAATTACAAAGTACATAATAGAAAATTACTTTTATCCAACAGTTTATTTGCTATGATATTATGGTTGTTTTATGTCTTGGTAAGTTTCGTACTAATTGGAGAAATCATGTTTACCATACATGGATTAATTTATATGGTGAATTCGTTGGTATTTACCATATGTGCGATAACAATAGCTTTCTTGATTGGAAATGTAGTAAATAATAAGAATGCCATCAATGGTATTGTAAATGTAGTAGCTCTTGGTTCTTCCTTCTTATGTGGTGCTTTTGTACCAATGGAATGGTTACCAGATTTTGTGTTAAAAATCGCTCATGTACTACCTTCTTATTATTATATTAAAAGTAATGAATTGTTAAAGGAATTGGAAGTGGTGAATTTTGAAACTTTGCAACCAATCCTTACGAATATGGCAGTTATTTTAGTGTTTGCTATTGCATTTATTATACTTACCAATGTAGTTACTAAAAAGAAGAATAGGGATTAAGAAGAATGATAGAAAATCATTAATTAGTAACCAAAATTTGGAACTATTCAGAGGTACCTATTTTTAATTTAAAAGTTTATGTATTTTTTATGAAGTAACAAGGTCTAAGGGGACCAGCAAGAATACAGTCTGTTATGTAATTACAGACTGTTCGTAGCTGGGAGTTACGAAGAAAAAATACATAAACTTTTATTAAGAAAAACAATAGGTCTGAATAGTTACCAAAATTTTAAAAACATTGTCATATTTTCTTTTAAAAATTAGAACTATATGATATAGTTAAGGAGAAAATTTGGAGGAAACAATGGAGAGAATAAAACCTTTTGTAAAATGGTCGGGTGAAAAAAATAGTTTAATTCCGCAAATAAGTAAATATTATCCTCTTGCCTTAAAAAATGGTAGCATTGAAAAATACATAGAACCATTTGTTGGTGCTGGAGCTGTTTTAATAGATATTTTACAAAATTATAAGGTAAAAGAAGCTTATGCTTTTGATATAAACAAAGACTTAATAAATTGCTACCAAGTAATAAAATATAAAGTTGAAGATTTAATACAAGAATTAGATAAGAAAGAAAAGGAATTTTTAGTATTAGATACAGAAGAAAGACAAAAATATTTTTATGATATTAGAGCAGAATATAATTCTTACGTGATAGAAAATGAAATAAATATAAAGCGTGCTTCTGAATTCATATTTTTAAATAGAACCTGTTTTAATGGATTATATAGAGTTAATAAAGAGGGAAAATTTAATGTGCCTTGTGGCCAAGTATAAAAATCCTACCATATGTGATTCTAATAATTTAAGAAAGGTATCAGAACTGATAAAAAATGTTACTTTTGAATATGGAGATTATAAAAAAAGCGAAAGTTTTGTAGATAAAAATACTTTTGTTTACATGGATCCGCCTTATAGACCAATTTCTGCTACTTCTGACTTTACATCTTATACAAAGGAAAGTTTTGATGATGAAAAACAAAAAGAATTAGCGAAATATTATCATATGTTAAGTTTAAAAAAAGCAAAATTATGTCTCAGTAATTCAAACCCAAAGAATGTTAATGTGGAAGATGATTTCTTTGAAAATATTTATAAGGGATTTATTATTCATGAAATTTTTGCCAAAAGAAGGATTAATTCAAATGCCAAAGGTCGTGGAGAAATTTCTGAATTATTAATCACTAATTATGAGGAGTAGGCAAAATGGGATTTTCAAGAAAATTTTACTATAAAGATAATAACTTTAGTTTAATAAATGATGACACTTTTAAATCATTACAAGAATTTGAGGATAAAAAATTTGATATGATTTTTGCAGATCCACCTTATTTTTTATCTAATGATGGCATAACTTGTAGTGCTGGAAAAATGGTAAGTGTTAACAAAGGAAAATGGGATAGATGTTTGGACAACTTCTTTGACAAAGCCATCTGAAAAGAAACAAGGTAAACATCCAACTCAAAAACCCTTAGAAATATTAGATAGAATCATACTAGCTTCAACCAAAGAAAATGATTTGATTTTAGATCCATTTTGTGCAAGTAGTACAACAGGTATTTCAGCAATAAAGTTAAATAGACAATACATAGGAATTGATAATGAAAAAGAATATTTAGATTTATCCATAAAAAGATATAAGGAATTAAAGGAGAAACAAATATGAAAAGAAATTTTGCAGAATGGTTATTAACTTTTACAGATAGTATAGCAGATTATAAATATTACATAGACTTTCAAACAATATATACAAATGCTGAAGTACATAAATTAGAATTAAATATGATGAATTCTTTAATTGGAAGCAAAAATATAGAAAAGGACTTTGTAAATTTAGTGGAGCAATATCCTGAAGTTTTAAAATGTATTCCTATATTATTAGCAATAAGACAATATGAAATAATTGTTTTAGATGATGAGGGAAATAAATTTGAATATAATTTTAAGAAAAAAATTATGACATAGAGCAATATAAAATTTTCATGAAAGAAACAGGTCTATTTGATTTAATTCAAAATCGTTTAGTAAATAATTTATATGACTATGTTTTAGGCGTAGAATCTGGATTAAATTCAAATGCAAGAAAAAATCGTGGTGGACATTTAATGGAAGATGTCGTAGAGCGATTTATTCAAAGAGCTGGATTTGAGAAAAATAAAACGTATTTTAAAGAAATGTACTTGCAACAAATAGAAGAAAAGTGGAAATTAGATATGTCTTTTATTAGTAATCAAAATCAAGCAACCAAAAGATTTGATTTTGTTATAAAAACGAATCGTTGTATTTATGGAATTGAAACTAACTTCTATGCTTCTAAGGGGTCTAAACTTAATGAAACAGCTAGAAGTTATAAAATGATTGCAGAAGAAGCACAAAACGTTGTAGGTTTTGAATTTGGTTTACTGATGGAATAGGATGGTTTTCAGCAAAGAAAAATCTAAAAGAGACATTTGATAAAATGGATAATATTTATAATATTTCAGATATGAAAAATGGAATCATGAAGGAGATTTTTAAGTAAACCAAAAAGGAGGATAAAAAAATGGCAACCACCAATGAATACATAGAATATGTATGTGAACAAATAAAGGGAGTAGGAGAAATCCGATACAAGAAAATGTTTGGAGAATATATGATATATGTAAATGACAAGCCAGTCATTATTGTTTGTGACAATATACCATTTGTAAAAAAATTAGAATGTATAGAAGAAAAAATGAAAGAGGCAGAAACAGGTTACCCTTATAAAGGAGCCAAAGAGCATTATATATTAGATATTGATGATGTTACATTTTGTAAAACAATTATAACAGAAGTGGAAAAAGTAACACCTATTCCAAAGCCAAGAAAAAAGAAAGAAAAATAAGATATTAAGATTCTCTTAAAACTATTTAATAGTTACACCATTTGTGTTACGATAAAGATAGAAAAAAATTAAGAGGAGATGATATTTTGCATAGAATAGAAGCATATATTAGATTGGCTGTGCTATTTATTATAATAATTAGTATTTTATATCTACCCATTTTATTTACATTAAAGAAAAGGGGAAAAAGTGTTACGAGACAATTAAGCTATATTGGTTTGATTTGTTCTATATTTCTTATTATATTTGCAACTATTTTATTTGTACCAATTACCTTTCAACCAGAAGAACATATTTTAAATATAAAACCATTTAATTGGATAGGAAATACAGATAGTTTTCAGCAAGTAATAGTTGAAAAAATACCCAATATCATGTTATTTATTCCATTTGGATTTTTTCTACCAGTGGTAGTAAAGAGTCAAAGAAGATTATATAAGACGGCTTTGGTTTCCTTTGTGATGACTTTTAGTGTTGAATTTTTTCAATATTTTATAGGGCGTTCATCGGATATAGATGACGTCATAACCAATCTTTTGGGAGCTGTGATTGGGTATGGTATTTTTAAAATTTGTCAGTATGGATTAGAAAATAAAAAATGCTGGCACAAATTATTACAAGATGATTAAAGGAAAAGGAGAAGATGTTAAATGAAAAATTTAAAAGAGATAACAAAATTATTAGTAAATGTAGACATGGTAAATGGTTTTGTAAAAAAAGGAGCTATGTCAGATCCTTATATTGAGCATATTATTCCAGAACAGATACGATTAATGGAAAAGATAAAAGCAGAACAAGAAGGAATAGCAATTATCAAAGATACCCATAAAAAACAATGTAGAGAGTTTAATCGATTTCCAGCACATTGTATAGAAGGAACAGAAGAAGCGGAATTGATAGAAGAATTAAAAGTATTTGAAAAAGATGCCCTGATGTATCAAAAAAATTCAACTAGCACCATATATGCGCCTAATTTTATAAAAGATGTAGAGCAGATGGAAAATCTAAAAGAAGTTATTATCGTTGGATGTTGTACCGATATTTGTATTTTAAATTTAGCGATTCCACTACAAAATTATTTTGATGAAAAAGATAGAGAAGTAAAGATTACAATCCCCAAAAATGCAGTAGAAACTTATGAGGGATTGAATCACAGTAGGGAAGAATATAATGCAATTGCTTTTAAACTAATGCAACAAGCAGGAATTCATTTAATAGAAACCATGTAAAAGAGAGCTAAGAACGTGAAAGTTCTTAGCTTTTATGCGATTTATTATATAAATCTTGAATATGTGGAGGCATATCTTCATATTTCATATTTTTTACAAATTGATCGGTTTTATCTTTAACAGCAGTTTCATAATACCATTGTTTAAATTTAATCAGATGAAGTGTTGCTTGTAGTGCTTCTATTTGTGCTAAAACATTTTCTTCTTGGTTGTTAAACATATTAAGTCTGTCTTGTAAAGTAGAGTCACCTTCTGAACACCAGTCCATAAATTGTTTGATTTCTTTTAATTTCATCCCAGAATTTTTTAAACATTCAATCATACGAAGTGCATCTAATGAGTTTTCATCAAATTTTCGTATGCCAGCAGCGTTTCTTTTTAAAAAAGGTATTAATCCATGTTCATCGTAATATCTTAGTTTAGATATGCTTAAATTGGTTAATTTGGAGGCTTCTCCAATACTTATTTCCATATAATCTCTCCTTTCGTTTGGTCGCTTACCCAGTGTATAAAAATAATATAAATTATCTTAAACTAATAAAGATTATTAAAAATACTAACAAAATTTATTAGTATTTTTATAAAATAACTTCCAACCACATAATAGACTGTAAATCAAATTTTGTATAGAAAAGTAAATCTAGCTGTGAATTGTAACTAGAGATTAGTTAAAAAGAAAAATTTTTTAAATTCTCTTGACCTCTACTTAGGTTGAGGTGATATATAAATAATATACTAAGAAAAAAATAATTTGTCAAGGAGGAAAGAAAATGATATACAAAAAATTTCAAGATTTAAAGTTATCGAATTTAGGATTAGGGACCATGAGATTACCAAACAAAGGAATTAATGGCGATACACCAATTGATGAAGAAGAAACTGCCAAGATGGTAGAATATGCTATTAACAAGGGAATTAATTACTTTGATACAGCTTGGGGCTATCACAATGGAGAATCCGAATTAGTAATGGGAAAAGTGCTAAAAAAATACCCAAGAGAAAGCTTTTATCTAGCTACTAAATTTCCTGGTTATGATGTATCCAATATGGATAAGGTAGAGGAAATATTTGAAAAACAATTGGAAAAATGCCAAGTTGACTATTTCGATTTTTATTTGTTTCATAATATTTATGAAAGAAATGTGGATCCTTACTTAGATGAAAAATACGGAATTTTAGAGTATTTGTTAAAACAAAAAGAAAAGGGAAGAATTAAACATTTAGGCTTTTCCGTTCATGGTAGTTTGGATGTTATGAAAAAATTTTTAGAAGCGTATGGAAAATATATGGAATTTGGTCAAATTTAGCTTAACTATTTAGACTATGAATTTCAGGATGCCAAAGCAAAAATAGAAGTATTGAACCAATATAACATTCCTATCTGGGTAATGGAACCATTAAGAGGTGGAAAACTTGCTAAACTTTCCGAAGAACAAGAAAAAACTTTGAAAGCATTAAGACCAGAGGAAAAAATTCCAGCGTGGGCATTTCGATTTTTACAATCCATACCAGGAGTTACAATGGTACTTTCAGGTATGTCAAATAAAGAACAATTAGAAGAAAATATAAAAACTTATGAAGAAGAAAAACCATTAAAGGAACAAGAAATGAAAATATTATTAGAAATGGCACATAACATGGTAAAAGGAAATACACTTCCATGTACTTCTTGTCGCTATTGTACAGCACATTGTCCAAAAGGAATTGATATTCCGAAAATATTAGCTCTTTATAATGAACATGTATTTACAGGGGGCGGATTTATTGCACCAATGGCAATTAGTGCTTTACCTGATGATAAAAAACCAAGTGCTTGTATTGGTTGCAAGAGTTGTGAAGCTGTTTGTCCACAACAATTAAAAATAGCAGAAGCGATGTCCAATTTTGTAGATTTATTAAAATAATAATTAAAATTTAGGAGGAATGAATAAAATGATAGAAAGAGTAGAAAGTATTAAAAACAAAAAAAGTTTATTAGAAATCATGACAACTAGGAAAGCAAAATATGTGATAGGAACGTTTTTATTAAGTGCAATAGGAGTTGCCTTACCTAGAATATTCCATGTATTAGCAGGAACGACAGCAGGGACCACTTTTTTACCAATGCACTTAGCGGTATTAATTGCTGCTTTAACATTTGGTAGTTTGAGTAGTAGCATAGTAGCAGGAAGTTCAATTGTATTTAGCTATTTATTAACAGGTATGCCAACGTTAGCAAGATTGCCATATATGTTAATAGAACTTTTATTGTATGCTGTATTATTAAGTATATTGAATAAGAAATTTAATTCGTATGTGTCATTAATAGCAACTATTATTTTAGGAAGAATTTTATATGCTGGTATATTATTCGTAGCCATTCATGGTATGGGATTACAAACTTATGGTATTTCTGTGATAGAAAGTATAAAAGTTGGTATGCCAGGAATTATCCTTCAATTGTTATGTGTGCCATTCATAGCTAAAATAATGAAAGAAAGGTTAAAGTTAAAAAATGACTAATTTAGAAATCGTAAAAGAGAAATTATATGAAACCAATGCTAGTTTAGTTGTTTTGTATGCGAATGGAGAATGTAAGGCATATTATCAAAATCGAATCCAAGATATGAAAGAAATTTTACAAGAAAACCCATTGGCATTAAAAGATGCAATTATTGCTGATAAAGTCATTGGAAAGGTTGCTGGCTCTATTTTAACGGTGGCAGGAGTAAAGGAAATTTATGCAGATGTCATGAGTCGCTATGCAATTCCTGTACTAGAAGAAAACGATGTGAAATACGAATATAAAAATTTGACAGAGTATGTTCAAAATAATGATAAAACTGGAATGTGTCCAATGGAAAATAAGTACAAAGAAGAAAAAGATGTAAATAAGATTTACACAGAAATGATTCATTAGGTGAATTATAATTTTTATAAGGAGAGAGTGTTTATGGAAAAGAAATTAAAAATAATAGTGGAGAATTGTCCTCAAAATCATAAATGTCCTGCTGTGAGTGTTTGTCCAGTAGGAGCATTAACACAAAAAGATTTTGAAGCACCTAAAATTGATTATGATAAATGTATAAAATGTGGCAAGTGTTCTAATTTTTGCCCTAAAAAAGCATTAGTATTATAACAATGACAAAAATAAAAAAATTAGTTGTGTAGATATTTTTTGATCTAGCCTGATATTAAAAAATGGACAGATGGTCTAAAATAAAGAAAATAAGGAGATATAAAAATGGAAAAACAAACAGCAGGTAGAGATAATCAAGAAGTTTATGAAGAAGATTCTGTAAAAGAAACACATGGTGGAATATTTGGAATGGGAGAACCTAATACAGCTTTTGCTCAATATTTTATTGGGAATTCTTATTTAAAAGCACTGAATAAACCAGGAGAATCAGCAGTATTTTTAGCAAATGTTACATTTGAGCCAAAATGTAGAAATAATTGGCATATTCACAAGGCTACTAAAGGTGGTGGACAAATATTAATCTGTGTGGAAGGAGAAGGATGGTATCAAGAAGAAGGAAAAGAAGCACAAAGTCTAAAAGTAGGGGATATTGTAACCATACCAGCCAATGTAAAACATTGGCATGGTGCCAAAAAGGATTCTTGGTTTAGCCATATAGCGGTGGAAGTACCAGGAGAAAATACCGAAAATGAATGGTTAGAAGCAGTATCTGACGAAGAATATAATAAAATTTAAAAGTAGTTAAGAAAATTTACAGTTTTTAAGCAGATGATTAAATTTTAATTGTCTGTTTTTTATATTCTAGGAAAGTTCATATATATTTTTTTTAAAATAATGTTATAATGAGAGCGATAACTAGTAATTTTTTGTTTAGAATTAATAAAAAATATTGACTATATATCAATATTTTGATAAAATATGTGTATAATATAGTATAGATGGAGGTGTTTATTATGCCAATTATAAGACCAAGTTCTGATTTAAGAAATAATTATAATGAAATTTCTACAATTTGTCATCAAACTAAAAGTCCAGTATATATTACGAAAAATGGTGCAGGAGATTTAGCAGTAATGAGTATTGAATTATATGAACTTTTAACAGATAAGTACATGCTATATAAGGAATTAGAAAAAGGTATCAACTCTTTAGAAAAAGGAGAAAAATATTCCGAAGAGGAAGTATATGAAGAATTAGATAAAATTTAGAAAGAAGGGTTGTTTGTGGAAAAATATAATATAGAATATTCAAAAGAAGCTAGACAAGATTTAACAGGGATAAAGCAATATATTAAATATAATTTGCAGGAACCAGAAACAGCTCAAAAATTAATATACAAAATAAGAAAAGAAATAAATAATTTAAAGAACAATCCTGAAATCTATGCAATTATAGATGATGACTTTATAAAGAAATTTGAAATAAGAAAATTAATTGTAGACAATTATATTGTTTTTTACAGAATAAAAAATGATAGTATAGAAATAGTTAGAGTTATGTATGGAAGAAGAAATTGGGTTAATTTATTGTAAAAAATTTCTCGACAACTTACAATTTAATGATAAGAGGTGCAATTATGGATTATGATAAATTAGAAATCGAAACAGTCTTTAAAGATGGAAATATAATTCCAATAGAATATACTGGGTATGGAAAAAATATATCTCCAGAATTTAAAATAAAAAATCTATCACCTAATGCAAAAAGTCTAGTAATAATATTAGAAGATTTAAGCCACCCTATTAAGAATTTTACACATTGGATCGCTTGGAACATAAAGGCAGAATCTATAATTCCAGAAAATGTTGGTAGTATGAACAATGTGATACAGGGTATTGCCTATGGATTTCATAAGTATGCAGGAGCAAAACCACCAATATTTCAAAAACACAATTATAGATACACAATATACTCGTTAGATAATACTTTAGACTTATCATCTAACAGTATGAAAAAGAAATTATTAAAAGCAATAGAAGGACATATTCTACAAAAAGGAACTATTATCGGTTACTTTAAAAGATAAGTAAATTACAATTTTGAAAGGAGATAAATTTATGGATAGGAAATTAAAAATAATAATAGAGAATTGTCCTAAAAATCATAAATGCCCAGCTATAAGTGTTTGTCCAGTTGGGGCATTAAGTCAGAAAGATTTTGATGCACCAAAAATAGATTATGATAAGTGTATAAGATGTGGTAAATGTTCAAATTTTTGTCCTAAAAAAGCATTAGTATTAGAATAAAAAATTGCAATTTTGCCTATAAATCTTAAATGTTAATAAGCATTGCTTGTAGCAACGGACTATTCTTTATATAATAGTTTGTAAAGAAAGGAGTTGTTCAAAATGTTAAAAGAAAATATTAAACAATTAAGAAAATCAAAAGGACTTTCACAAGAAGAACTTGCTATCAAATTAAATGTGGTAAGACAAACAATTTCTAAATGGGAGCAAGGATTGTCAGTTCCTGATTCGGAAATGTTAGTTTCAATAGCAGAGGTTTTTGAAACACCAGTAAGCACTTTGCTTGGAGAAAATATTTCAGAATCAAAAGTAGATGATTTAAAAGTAATTTCTGAAAAATTAGAAATAATAAACTTACAACTATTACAAAGGAATAATGCAAAAAGAAAAATGACCCACTGGTTATTTATTTCATTATGTGCTATTACAATTATAACTTTCATATCTTTATTTTTGTTAAATAGTCCTTATTTGAATTGGGATTATAATAATCCAGAATATGCTGTTTTAGCTGTTGCTTTTCAGTCATTTGAATGGCTATTTGTTAGGATAGCACCAATTATTTTTATTATATCAATTATTGGTATTATATTGACTCGAAAGAAAGATTAAAATTATTTTTAGCAAAAATTATGAATTTTAGGAAAAGGGTTAAGTAAAACATATCCTGTTGGGTCAACAATTAAAATTGAAGAATCTGTTTTGGGGCGACCAGTAACTCTGAAAGTTAGGGAGTTTTGAAACAAAATACTTACCATTCTAACTATTAGCTCTCAACTCCAAGACATACTACAATTTTTCAATTCTTGTTCCTGTGAATGAGACATTTATCAATAATGCAAATATGGATCTGAAATTAAATGGTCTTATCTCAATCTTGAATAATTTTAATCTTGAAGTTAATGCTGGCGAGAAAATTGCTATTGTAGGCGAATCTGGAGTAGGAAAAAGCTCATTGCTTAATATTATTGGATTGTTAGATAGAGATTATAATGGTGAATATACTCTTTTTG
>CANPNZ010000020.1 GCA_947575605.1 uncultured Clostridium sp. | reverse complement strand
AAAGGTCCGTCCCCAGTGGCACAAAGGTTGCCAAAAAAACCCGGAACCAGTGGCACGTCCCCCTACCCCTCTATCATCTCTATTCCTATCAAAGCTCGATATTCTCCTCTTTTTGTTAAAGATTTATTGTAAATTCCTACAATAATGCCCTCTTTCTTTTCTTCCTTATCTATCCCTTTTATTTTAATCGCATCTGCTCTTATTCCTAATAACATACCATTTTGTTTTCCCAAAGAAGAAAATGGTATGAATTTTAGCTTTGTCCTATACTCTTCTTTTATGGCTTCTGGTATGTTTTCAAAATCACCTCCTAGTAATTCTTCTAAATGATTTAAGATTTCTTTTGGTATACAATCATATAAAAGTGTATGTTCTACTACAATTACAGGCGTGTTGGTTATTGGTTCTTTTAACAAGTTCCCGGTATCTATCATGGCAGTTGTTTCTATGTTCTTTCCGTTTAATTGAATTTCTATTTCACAGAACATATCTTTTTTTGTAATCTTTGATTTTACAACAGTAAATGCTGTCATGATGATAAGAAAAGCAACAATGGCTCCTAGCATGATTGTTTTTAATGGATACGTTCCTAGAAATAATCCATTTTTCATTAATATTTCTTGTGGTTTTACAAAATAAATAAGTGCAAAAGCCACTCCTCCAAATACAAAAGAGGTTAAGTAAAATATTAAAATATCTTTCCACATTTTTTTCATAGTTTGTGGATTAAAAGCTATGTATATCATCACAATTGATAGTATTATTTTTAAAATCATACTGGAATAAATTTCTAAAATTGACATATAGGATACAACAGAATAAATTGCTCCTAATAAACTAGAAAATAATAATCTTACTACTTTTATTTCCTCTTTTAGAATGAGGCCTGTTGCCAATAAAATAATAAAATTCATAATTAGATTTTCTATTAATACCACATCAATATAAATAGTCATGCTATCACCTGCATGACTATTATATTCTCTTCCTTTTGAAAAAGCTGTCTTTTCTTATTGGCGAAAAAAAGAAATAATCGAGCTTTTTCAAGTTTTCTCGATTATTTCTTTTACGATTGTAAGGTAAATACGGTCTATACGACATTTCCATTACATATTTTTATTTTTGTTCTTTCTTAAGAAAGATGGTATATCTAAATCATTTTGTGATGAACTTGTTTCTGTACTTGCTGGTATAGAATTAATTTTCTTTTCCCATGTTTTTGATACAATGTTATCTACACCAATACTTGAAATTGGCGCATTGTTCTTTTCAAATCCTGTTGCAATAACAGTAATTTGAATTTCATCACTCATGTTTGGATCGGTTACGGTACCAAAGATAATGTTTGCTTCTGGATCGACACTTCTTTGTACTAATTCAGCTGCTGTATTTACTTCGTGTAATCCTAAGTCTTCTCCACCAGTAATATTAATAATAACTCCTTTGGCTCCTTCAATTGATGTTTCTAGTAATGGACTTTGGATTGCTTCTTTGGCTGCATCTTCTGCTCTGTTTTCTCCTCCAGCTCTTCCTACTCCCATATGTGCCATTCCTTGATTTAACATGATGGTTTTTACGTCTGCAAAGTCTAAGTTTACAAGTCCTGGTATAGCAATTAAGTCTGAAATTCCTTGTACACCTTGTCTTAATATATCATCTGCCATTTTAAAGGCTTCGATAATAGATGTTTTTCTGTCAATAATTTGTAATAGTTTATCATTTGGAATTACCACTAATGTGTCTACTTTTCCTTTTAAACTTTCAATTCCTCTTTCTGCTTGTGAAAGTCTTTTCTTTCCTTCAAAAGTAAATGGTTTGGTAACAACTCCTATGGTTAAAATTCCCATTTCTTTTGCCGTAGCAGCTACGATTGGTGCAGCTCCTGTACCTGTTCCACCACCCATTCCGGCTGTAACAAATACCATGTCTGCTCCTCTTAATACTTCTGCTATTTCAGATTTACTTTCTTCTGCTGATTGAGAACCAATGTCAGGATTGGCTCCTGCTCCTAATCCTCTTGTTATTTTTTCTCCAATTTGTATTTTTGTATTGGCTTTTGATGTTTGCAAAGCTTGTCTATCTGTATTAACGGCAATAAAATCAACACCTTTTATTCCTATGTCAATCATTCTATTAACCGCATTATTTCCTGCTCCTCCAACTCCTATAACTTTAATGGTAGCTGTTCCATCCATCATTGTGATATTGCTATCATCATTGTAATCCATCATTTAGTTTTTCCTCCCTTTAACTACTTTATATATTTTTAAAATTAATAACTTAAATCATCTCTTACGAATAGAAAAATTCTTTGATTCTTTCCATGATACTTCTGAATACCCCTTCATCATTTTGTGTATCAATATTGCTGGATACTGTTTTGGCAAAAGGCCTTGCCGCTACATATCTTACTAAGGCATAACTGGTTCGATAGGCTGCTTTTACCGTACTAATGGCTCTTCCTGTTGATATTTTAACGGGAATATTTAGATTGATTTTTCCTGCTACATCGCTTTTATTAATATTAATAATTCCTTGTCCTGTTAAGACAACATTGTTAATTCTGTGTTTTACACCATGATTGGTAATGTCTTTGTTGATAATGGTAAATATTTCTTCAATTCTTGCTTCAATAATTTCAATTAATTCTGAACTTTTTATGATTCGATTTTTATTGGCATCTTTTGAAGTGTTTAATATAATGTCATTGTCATTATCAATAAAAGATTTTAAAGCTAGTCCATATTGCCTTTTTAGTTTGTCCGCTTCTTCTTCTGATATGTTTAATACTAAGGCAATATCATGTGTAATGTTATTTCCTCCCAATGGTATTGAATTGGTGTATACAAAGGTTGAGCCTTCAAAAACTCCTATGTCTGTATTTCCCGCTCCTATATCTAAAAGCATTACATTGTCATGTAATTCATTTTTATCTAAAATTAGATTTCTTTCTGCTAAGGTGATTGGTACAATTCCATCAATTTCTAATCCTGCTTTTTTAAAGACACTGTTTAATTGTCTTACATAATCTCTATCTGCTAGGATAACTTGTGCACTGATGGTAAATTCGGAACTTAAATTTCCTACTGGATCAGCAACTACTGTTCCATTTTCTAAGGTTATTTTATCTGGAACAATATCAATCAATGTTTTACCATCTGGAATTTCTATATCTTTTACTTGGATTAACGCTGTTTGTACATCTCTTACAGAGATTCCTGCATATTTATCTTTGATCTCTTTGGTTATGCTATTTTGCACAATGGTTATATATTTCCCCGGAATTGTTACATAGGCTGAATTAATTTTTAAATTGGTTTCATCTTCGGCATCTTTTATGGTTTTTGCTATACTTAAACTGATGTCATCTTCATTTATTATTTTCCCCTTCTTTAGTCCACTACATTTATATGAGGTATTACATATGATTTCAATTTGACCAAAGTTATTGACTTCTCCTACAACGGTGCAAACCTTACTTGTTCCTATGTCTATACCTACAATGATATCTCCTATTGCCAAGTTAATTCCTCCATTTTCAGTATAATTTTTCTAACTGTATATATATTACATTTTTAGACAATTGTCAATAGAAATTGTTATATTTTTGTAATATTTTTGTAATATTTTTGTAATAAAATATTGCTACTATTTAAAATATTGATATCTTTTATTTGTGTTTTCTTACAAATAAGCCTTGTACCGCCAAAAATTATCACAACACAAAATAATTGATATCAATATTTAATCTAAATCCTATCTTTTGTCTAAACTATTTTTCTTCTTGTTTTTTATTTCCTATTTTTAATCGCTCAGACCATTTATCGACATAGTATCTTCTTATAATTGCTAAATTTGTGAACATTCTTCCTACAAATACTACAATGGCTGCCAAATAAATATCTACATTTAATTTTTCTCCTAAAATGGTTAATAAAATTGATAATATAGCATTCCCAAAAAATCCTGTGATAAATATTTTTAAATCAAAGTTCTTTTTGATCACAGAGGTAATTCCTCCAAATACAGAATCCAATGCTGCTATAATAGCAATGGCTAAATAACTTGAATAGGTATAGGAAATCATTGGTGCATTGATTCCAAGAACCACTCCTAAAATACATCCTATTAAAATCGCAATCATAATCATTTCTAATTCCTCCTTTGACTATTTATATGAAGAGTTTAATCTATAACTATTTTAAAGAAAAGACCCGTAGGTAGACCCTAGCTATGTTTTTTCGAAAAATAGTTATAGATTAAACTTTTACACAATAGCCTTTATTCCATATATTTAGTTTTAATCTCGTCATTATATTTCGTTATTTTCAACTTATTTTCTTTATCAATCGTAACATTATATCCCAGCTTTTTAAGTTCATCTACACAACCACCATTTCCAAGCAAAGCACTTTCCAAATAAGTTTGGTTTCCAATTGCCTTCACAATGTATGGTGCTAAAATTCTTTGTCCATTTACTTTTATAAAAGCATTATTCATGGTAGCAATATCTACTATATCTGACATATTAATGATTCTTTCCTCATTGATGGAGATAGCTTCTGCTCCTGCTTGCTTTAAAGCATTTACAATCAACAATAAATTATCTGCTTTTATTAAGCCAGCTTCTGAATTCTCGGTTTCTTTTAAAATAACCTCTATTCCTTCGCCTTCCACATCTGTTTTTCCTAAAGCCATATTTACTTGTTCTAATTCGGTATTTACCAATTTTTCCGTTTCATCATTGGATTGCTTGGTCTGTTTATAATCTTGAATGGTTGCCATTGTCTCCTGATATTTGGTTTCTGTTTCTTCGTATTTAGCTTTCCAATTGGCTAATTCTGTTCTAAGTTCGGTTTCTCTCATATTTTCAATTGCTGTAATGTCTGTCTGATTTACCATTTTAAATTGCATAGACATTACTAAAACTAATGCAAAACAAGCCATACTAATGGCGATTGCCATTGTCACTTTTCCTCTTTTTCTATTTTTTTTCATGGTTACCTCCCATCTTCCCTTAGTTACTACTCACAGTCGTTTTTCAAAAGCTAATCATTAAAAATAGGAAAATCAAGCGATGTAGAGTAATCGAACTATAAATTCTTAATAAATTTTTTGGAAAGAGTTCATCTATTGATGGAAGGGTGCCAAAAAATTTATTTAGAATTTGTGTGAAGATTAGCTCGTCCGAGCTTGTTTGAGTATTTTTAATCATTATCTTTTGAAAAACTTAAGCTATGAACGTAACTTATTTTGAATTTTGAGCATATTTGTAAGTAATAACACCTGTATATTTAGGTATCGTTATATTGTTTGATTTTTTTAATTCTACTTCTACACTAGCCTCTTTTAATATTTCTAAATAGCCTCCTTGTCTTGACAAAGCTGCTAATTGTTCTGGAAGTCCAATGGCTCTTATTTCAAAAGGCGCTCCTACTTTTTCTCCATTGATATCAATAATATTTCCTCCACATGAAATACTGGTGGTTGGTACTATTCTTTGTCCATTAATGGAAATAGCTTCTGCTCCTGCATTTTTTAGTTCGTTAATAACACTTAACACATCTGCATCATGAACAATTAAATCGCTGGCATTTAATACAGTACTAGCCTCTTTTTTTCCATCACTTAAAGTAACAATAACGCCTGGTCCGGTTACTTCTGTCATTCCTATCATTTTATTTCCCTGTTTGATGTCTTCTTCTTTCTTCTCTAAATCACTATTGTTTTGTGTTGAATCCTGTCTTTCTTTTTCTAGTTCTTTTTCTGCCTTTTCTAATTCTTTGTATTTATTATCATATCTTTCTTTATAACGCAATACTTCTGCTCTTAATTCATCATTTCTACCGCTATTTTCCCCTGCGATCGTTTTGGAACCTTTTACTGTTTTTATTTGTATACAAATTCCTAATGTTAGAGCAAAACACATGCCGCCTAGCATAAGGCTTATCATCTTCTTGTTTTTCATTTTCTTTCCTTCTTCCTCTATACATTTAAACTTTCTCTAAAATAAACTCTAAATTTGCTATTTAAGTCTCCATTGGCAAAAATTTCTCCTGCCTTTTCTTTTTCTTCTTGTATGATGGCATTGGCATATAACATTTTATTACTTAAATTAGTATTATCTCCTAAATATATCTTCTTTCTTTCTTCTTCTAAGTATATACTATATTCATTTTTATCACTAATGTCAATACTTGTAATCTTATTATCTAATTCGTATTCTTGACTAACATTCATTATTTTTATGATATCTTCTAATTTTTCCAAATCTTCTTCTACTAAGCGATTTCCTGCTACTACTTGTTCTTCTGGCGTGATAATCCCTTGAATAATTAGTTTTTGCTTACTTTCTTCTGCTATTTCTAAAATATAGCCTTGTTTATCAATATACGCATATTTTCCTAAAAAGTCTACACTATAACTATGTTTTCTCTCTTCTATTTCAATTTGTATGGTACTTGGTAATTTTCTATGTATTTTTACATTTTTGATATAGGCATTTTCTTTTATTTTATTGGCTGTTATAACTCCACTAAAACGAAAAATATTTTCTTCGGTTTTTAATTCTGATAAACTAATAATGGTTTCACTATTGATTTGTTCATTGTTCATGACTTGTATGTTCTTGATGTTGAAAATTGGCGAAATCATAGCAAAGGCTATCCCCCCTGCTAAGATACCCAATAATAGGATAATTTGCAAAATTACCTTTATTCTTTTGTTTCTTTTTTTTCTTCTTTTTTCTTCTTGGCTTACTTTTCTTCTTTTGACTTCTTCTTGCTTTCGTTTATTTTTATTTGTCATTTGAATGACTGCTTCTGTTTCAAGCTCAAAGTTTTGTTCCCTTCTGGCTTTATTTTCTTTGATTCTTTTTTCTCTTTCTTTTGCTTTTCTTTTTTTGGTTCTTTCATCAAATTCTTCGTCAAATGCTTGTCCATCATTTTCAAATGGATCTCTTACCATTTATAATTCCTCCTTCGTCTATCTTCTTTGATAAAAAGCGAGCTATGCGAGTGCGATTGAAGCAACCTAAAGATAAATTTTAATTTGGTAGGTTGCTTTCGCACAAAGTGTAAGCTAGTTAACGTATCTTATATCAATGCCCAAATTCTCTAATTTTTGGTCAAATCTTTCATATCCTCTCAAAATGTATTCTACATTCTCTATTTTTGTATTTCCTTTGGCTACCATTGCTGCCATGACTAAGGCGGCTCCGCCTCGTAAATCAGTTGCTTTTACATTCGCCCCATACAACTTTCTAACTCCTTTTATAACTGCTGTTTTTCCTTCTATATTGATTTTGGCTCCCATGCGAATTAACTCTTGGGTATATTTGTAACGATTTTCAAATAAGTTTTCTACAATCATAGAGGTTCCTTTAGCTATGGTTAAAGAAGTGGCAAATATGGATTGCATATCAGTTGGAAATCCTGGATATGGCATTGTTTTAATGTCTACTGCTTTTAATCTTTTTGGTGCTTGGATCTCTATTTCATTTTTTCTGACTTCCAATTTACATCCTGTTTCTTCTAATTTATGAATCACAGGTGTTATATGATTAGCATTCACTTCTTTTACCTTGATATTCCCTCCTGTCATAGCTGCCATACATAGAAAAGTTCCTGTTTCTATTCTGTCTGGCATAATGTTATAACTGACATCTCTTAGTTTTTTTACGCCTTCTATTTCTATGACATCTGTTCCAGCTCCTCTAATTTTAGCTCCCATTTTATTTAAAAATTCTTGTAAGTCAATGATTTCTGGCTCTCTTGCACTGTTGGTTATGGTTGTTTTTCCGTGTTCCTAAAACAGCAGCTAGTATCGCATTTTCCGTTGCTCCCACACTTGGAAAGTCTAAGTCTATTTTTTCTCCTACTATTTTATCACAAGTACAGGTAATATTTCCATAGTTTTTGTTAATATTTATTCCTAATTTTTCAAACGCTTTTAAGTGTAAGTCTATGGGTCTTGTTCCTATGTCACATCCACCTGGATACGAAAAGGTTACTTTTCCATATCTTCCTATTAACGCCCCTACAAATATAACAGAAGAACGCATTTGCCTCATTAAGTCTTCTGGTATGACATATTCTGAAATTTTACTGCTGTCTATTATGATTTTGTTTTTCTTTTTGATGACTTCTGCTCCTAATTTTTTTAAGATTTCATACATCATTTGCGTATCATGTATTTGGGGCACATTGTATAGTGTGGTTTTCCCCTGATTTAAGATACTGGCTGCTATGATGGGTAAGGAGGCATTTTTGGATCCTGATATGCTTACTTCTCCTTCTGCTTTTTTTCCTCCTTTGATTATGTATTCTGACATTTTTCTACCACCTTTCACTTTTATTTGTATATATTATGTTTTCTTTACGTAAAAAGTGAATAGATAAAAATGAATTGCTTAGTATAGTAAACAATTCATCATAAATTTATTTAGAATATGTTATAAATGAATATTATCTTTATTATAACTATTTTCTTAATTTTTTACTTTTCTCATTCTCTATTTGTTTCGCACTTTTGCTTGGTGTTGGCAAATCTTCTGGCATAGTTCCACCAATTCTTTTAATTGTTTGTCTACTGCTTGCCCTACTTTGTGATGTGTTATACAAGCATCATTTACATGCTTCTTTTGCTTTATTTATTACATTCTTAAAGTTTCCCCACTTACTATATTCTAACATTATCATCAATTCTCTTGCATACCAGAATTCAATTCCATTTTCATCTTAGTGTGTAATACTTTCAAAGTCTTTCTCTGTTTTTTTTACTAAATCACTTGCCATACGTATTTCTCCTTTCATTTATTAGATTTTTTCTAAACAACAAATTTTTATTTATCTTATTTATATCATATATCAAACATATTTTCAATAGATTCGCGAATTTTTGTTCTTTAACTTCTTAGATGTATAAAATGAGAAGTGCCACTGAACCTCACGGTCCAGTGGCGAATGGCTGTCTCATTTTTAGAGCATTTCCTTGGTTAACTTTATTACTTTTTCCCGAGCATACTCGGGAACAGAAGCATCCATGTTAATAGCTTCTTCAATCATAAAAGATGCCATAATGCCCATTCGTACTTTCTCAACAATTCTTTTTGCTCTTTCTTCACAATCATAACTTCCCATTTTTCCTTTTTCATCTAAATACACTTTAGATTACTTTCCTTTCTATTTATTCTAGGTCTGACCTATACTCTATATTATACTACATTCACATAAATTTTGCAAAAAGTCGATACATAAAGAAAATTTAACCCTTGAAAATTTCCACATAATATCATATAATATGTTTATGATAAAATGAAAAAAAAAGGAATGAATGTAAATATGAAAAAAATAACGGTTAGAGATTTGTATAAAAATACTGATAGTTTTGTTAATAAGGAAATTACCATAGAAGGTTGGGTAAAAACGGTAAGAGATTCCAAAACCTTTGGTTTTATTGAATTAAATGATGGTACTTTTTTTAAAAATGTTCAAATCGTTTTTAATGATAGTTTAGAAGGATTTGCAGAAATCTGTAAATTAACCATTAGTTCCTCTATTAAAGTAGTTGGAAAATTTATCTTAACAGAAAATGCCAAACAACCCTTTGAAATACAAGCTAATGAAATTGAAATAGAAAGTCTTTCTGATAGTAGTTATCCCCTTCAAAAGAAAAAGCATTCTTTTGAATATTTAAGGACGATTTCTCATTTACGTCCAAGAGCCAATACTTTCAATAGCGTATTTCGTGTAAGAAGTGCCTTAGCTTATGCCATCCATAAATTCTTTCAAGAAAGAGGATTCGTCTATGTTAACACTCCTATCCTTACAGGAAGTGACGCCGAAGGTGCTGGAGAAATGTTCAATGTTAATTCTTTTGACTTAAAAGAGATTCCCAAAAATAAAGAAGGCGAAGTTGATTTTTCTCGTGATTTTTTCGGAAAATCCACTCATTTAACCGTAAGTGGGCAATTAAATGCTGAAACTTTTGCACAAAGTTTTTGTAATGTTTATACTTTTGGACCAACTTTCCGTGCTGAAAATTCAAATACCGTCAAACATGCCGCAGAATTCTGGATGGTAGAACCTGAAATTTGCTTTGCTGACCTATCCGATGATATGGATTTAGCAGAAGATATGATTAAATATATTTTTCAATATGTATTAGACAATTGTCCAGAAGAAATGGAATTTTTCAATAAATTTATTGATACTGGTCTATTAGAAAGATTACATCATGTTATTTCTTCTGATTTTGTAAGAATTAGTTATACAGATGCTATTAAGGAACTCGAAAAACATAACGATAATTTTGAATATAAAGTTTCTTGGGGCGTTGATTTGCAAACAGAACATGAACGATATCTATGTGAAAATATTTTCAAAAAGCCTGTTTTTGTGACAGACTATCCAAAAGATATTAAAGCTTTTTATATGAAACAAAACCCAGATGGAAAAACGGTTGCAGCAAGTGACTTATTAGTTCCTGGTATTGGAGAAATTATTGGTGGTAGCCAAAGAGAAGAAGATTACGACAAATTACTAAATCGAATGAAAGAGTTAGCTATGCCAATTGAAAACTATGATTGGTACTTAGATTTAAGAAAATACGGAAGTTGTAATCACGCTGGCTTTGGTCTAGGTTTTGAAAGGGCTATTATGTATTTGACTGGTATGCAAAATATTCGTGATGTCATTCCTTTCCCTAGAACACCTAAAAATTGTGAATTTTAAATTGCTAAAATGTGCCAAAAGGGACGGACCTTTTTGGCAATTTTATAAAAATAACGATTAAAGACATAGTTTATCCTTAATCGTTATTTTTATTATCTTCCATCGCTAAAATCTTCTGATGATGGTGCGGATATTTTTCTCTCTTCATACTTCATTCCATTATTATCATTAATTTTAGCCACTTTTTCTTCTCTATTTTTTTGTACTTTGTCCTGTGCATCTTTTACTAATGTTTTCATGGCAATTGGATCTATATTGATTTCAGGTGCATACTTCTTCATATTTTGTATAGGTGATTGCATAAATGTATCGATTTCCATATGATTCACTTTACATATTTCTTTTATACTTGCTTGCAATACATCTACTCTTGCTTGATTTATAAAATGAAGATAAGTTTTATACATTTTGGCATTTAATGAACTTATTAAAACATTACCTTCCTTCTTTTCTACATAATGTGTACCCCTTATCAAAATCCCTGCATTGTTAACATCACTATTGTATAACTGTGCTGGACATAAACATACTGTACTTTCTCCTATTTTAGTTCTATATATTATATTTTTTCTAGCACTATTTTCTCCACATTTCAAATCATATTCAATATTATTTTGATGCAAAAATAATTCTATTAATTTACCTACTTCAATATTAACTCCATTCATATTAGCTGTTGCTATATTTGTTTCTATATTCTTTGTTAAATTAATTTTAGTCTCTACATACGCCATTATCACACATTGTTTGTATAATTCTTCTTTATCTTCTAGTCTTAATTGTTTGGATATCTGATCTATCCCTAGTTCTTTTATTAATTTCGACAATACGAATTCTCTGCTCTTCTTAATTTCTTCTTGAGTAGCACTGAAATCAGTTCTTATTCCTGAGCTCTCAAGTTTATTCTTGTTTTGTTGTTGTAATTCAAACTGTATACCATCCAAAGTGCCATTATAATCTGTTGCATCTATAAAATAATAGTTATTATCTAAATTAAGTAATGTTTGTTGATGAGGTATTCCTCTTTTGTAATAGTTATTATCTATTTCTATATAAAAGTCGACAGCATTAATTCCCATATGCAATAAAATGTCTCTAGTAAATTTTGCCTGTGAGTAGCAAACACCTTTCCCAAACATAGATAAGAAAATAGGATATCTACTCAATTCGATGATTTGAAAATCTGCTTCCTTTTTTTGCTTCACATTTTCATACATGGCCATAATTCTCATATATTCTAATACATTTAAAACATTTTGTTTATTGGAAAACTGTGGATTATATATCATTTCTGCTATATGTTTCAAATTTCTCTCATAATCATAAAATAATTGCATTGGACTACTATTAATAATATAGTTAAAATTAGGATCTTTTTCCAATTGTTCAAAATAAATACACATATTGGGACTATATCTTTTAGAGTTTAAATGTATATCCTTTTGCAATTTACGTACATTTTCTTGTTCCTTAATAATTTCATCTAATATTCTCAAATCTGTTTTTCTCTCTTTCGCATTAGTTTTTCACTATATTTTGCTATTTATCAACCTCTTCATTGCTTTTAAATCCCTTTCCCATAATAACTATCCAATAAAATCTGTTTTAGTTCTGACACTAAAGGTAATCTTGGATTTGCCGTTGTACACTGATCCTCAAAAGCTCTATCAGCTAGCATATCAACCTTTGCCAAAAACTCTTGTTCATCCACGCCCGCTTCTTGCAAAGACTTTGGCATACCTAAATGGGCATTCATTTCTTGTACTTTTGCAATCAAACTAGCAATACCTTCTTCTTTTGTATCTGCTTTCAATCCTACTTTTTTAGCTAATTGATAATATTTTTCATCGGCGATAAAATATTCATATTTTGGGAAAGACACAAATTTTGTTGGTTTAGAGCTATTATATTTAATCACATATGGTAATATAATAGCATTTATTCTACCATGTGGTAAATGGAACTCTGCTCCCACTTTATGAGCCAAAGAGTGATTAATTCCCAAAAAGGCATTGGTAAATGCCATACCAGCTAAAGTACTGCTATTGTGCATTTTTTCTCTAGCTAATCGATTAGTTCCATCTTCATAGGCCACTTCTAAATATTTCATAACAATTTCCACTGCTTTTTCTGCTAAACCATCTGTATAGTCTGATGCCATATTAGAAACATAAGCTTCTATCGCATGTGTTAATACGTCCATTCCTGTATCTGCTGTAACTGATTTTGGCAAGCTCATAACTAGATCTGGATCGATAATCGCTACATCTGGTGTTAACTCATAATCTGCTAAAGGATACTTTTTATTTTTTTCTTTATCCGTAATAACGGCAAAAGATGTTACTTCTGATCCCGTTCCAGACGTAGTTGGAATGGCAACCATTTTACATTTCGTTCCTAATTTTGGGAATTTATAGGTACGTTTTCTAATATCCATGAATTTTAATTTTAAGCCTTCTACATCAGCATCTGGATGCTCATAGAATAGCCACATTCCCTTAGCAGCATCTATGGGACTTCCTCCACCAACAGCAATAATCACATCAGGATTGAAATTTTTCATTGCTTCCACACCTTTTTTCACCGTTTCAAAAGATGGGTCTGATTCTACTGCACTAAATATTTCAGAATGTACATATTGATGTCTTTTTCTCAAATGATATAAAATTTTATCTACATATCCTAATTTTATCATACCTTCATCGGTTACAATAAAGGCTCTTTCTATTTCTGGCATCTTTTCTAAATATTGAATAGAACCAGCTTCAAAATAAATCTTTTCTGGAATTTTAAACCATTGCATATTAACTCTCCTTTTCGCAACTCTCTTAACATTAATTAAATTGACAGATGATACATTGGCTGTTGTTGAATTCCCACCAAATGAACCACATCCCAATGTTAAAGATGGCATGTTGGTATTGTATATATCACCAATTGCGCCGTGAGTGGATGGAGAATTTACAATAATTCTTCCTGCTTTCATTCTTTCCGAAAATTTCAAATTGATTTCTTGATCTTCAGAATGAATAACGGCTGAATGTCCAAGTCCTCCAAACTCTAGTAATCTTTCTGCTTTTTCAATTCCTTCTTCTGCATTTTCTACAATATAGTAAGTTAGAACTGGACTTAATTTTTCTTTTGAAAATGGATAATCCCTTCCAATTCCTTCTTCATATACCACTAAAACTTTCGTCTCTTCTGGCACTTCAAATCCTGCTTCTTTTGCTATGGCATAAGGTGATTGACCTGGTACATGAGATTTTAATTTATAGCCATATTCTTCCTTATATTCAAACATACTGTTTTTTAATTTTTCTTTTTCTTCTGGACTGACAAAATAACAACCCGCTTCTTTCATTAGGCTTTCAAATTCTTGATAAATATCTCGATCCACTAAAACAGCTTGTTCAGACGCACATATCATTCCATTATCAAATGCCTTAGATAATACTAGGTCATTAACTGATGTTTTTAATTTTGCACTTTTATGAATGTAACATGGCACATTTCCTGGTCCTACTCCTAAAGCTGGTTTTCCACAAGAATAAGCAGCTTTTACCATTCCTGTTCCCCCTGTTGCTAAAATCAAATTAACATCGGGATGGTTCATTAATAGTCTAGTCGCTAATACACTTGGTTCTTCAATCCATAAAATACAATTTTCTGGTGCTCCTGCCTGAATTGCTGCATCTCTTACAATTCTAGCTGCTTCACTACTGCTTTTTTGAGCGGATGGATGGAAACCAAATATGATAACGTTTCTTGTTTTAGCTGCTATGATTGATTTAAACATTGTAGTTGATGTAGGATTGGTTACTGGCGTTACTCCTGCAATAATCCCGACTGGTTCTGCTATTTCTACATAGTCTTCTTCTTCATTTTCATTAATAATTCCTACTGTTTTTTCGTATTTAATACTATGATACACATATTCTGTTGCAAACATGTTCTTGGTTATTTTGTCTTCATAAATTCCTCTTCCTGTTTCTTCTACTGCTAATTTAGCTAATTCCATATGATGTTCTAGTCCTGCCATTGACATGGCTTTTGTTATATTATCTACCGTTTCTTGATCTAATTCTAGGTATTGTTTAGATGCTATTTTTGCTTTTTCTACTAATTCATTTACCATGTTTTGAACTTTTTGTTCTTCCTCTGGATTCACGTTTTCAGACATAAATTATTCCTCCTCATTTGTATTAGTTTAACCACAATTATTATATATTATTAGAAAAATTTGTCAAGATTTATTCTTACTATTTTTACAATAAAAAGGCTTATCTTAAATTGTTCTGAATGATAGAGCCTTAAAGATTTTTTTGATTTTTAAATAGGAAAAAAGCATCCTTTTTACAGAATGCATTCTTCCCTATTAGCCCAAATCTACTTGAAAGGTCCACAGTCTATTTGTTTCCTTAGTATTTCCTATTGAAAACTTGGAGAATCCATAGCTTTCCATTGTTTGTTTGGTTTTCTTTATAAAGATATCGTTAGTCGGCTCAATGCTCACGCTTAACTCGATTTGGTATACTCTTTCTTCCTCTATATACTTCGTCTCATATTCGCCGTTGTTTAATTTGGTGAACGCTTCTTCACATGCGTTTTTTGCACTTTCTTCAGCAATTTTTCTAGCTTTTTTAAGGTCAACATTATATTCACGGCAAATTCTTTGCGCCTCTGTTTCTTTTGACCCTTTAATCTTTTTGGGAACACTTAATACTATACTATATTTTCCGCGTTCCCAAAATGTGAAACCAAGTTTGGCACACACTTTGCTAATATCTTCTGGTGCAAATCTACCATTTAGTTTAAATTGGGTTTTCTCTACAAACTGCCATTCTTTCTCCTGACCTTTCCAGTTGGCTAATTCTTCTCTTAACGCTTTAAGAAAATCCTCCCCAACTTGTTCAAGTCTCCGTTGGTCTTTTTCATTAACACTTGTTAACACCTTTTTTGCGATATTTGAATACTCGTTTTTATTCATATGCTCTTCCTCCTTCTTTAATCGCTGTTACTTTAGATACTTGCCCTCCGATACCTGTACTATACCAAAATTATGCGAA
This sequence comes from uncultured Clostridium sp., assembly GCA_947575605.1. Taxonomy (GTDB): domain Bacteria; phylum Bacillota; class Clostridia; order TANB77; family CAG-508; genus CAG-269. The sequence continues at coordinate 15,017 of CANPNZ010000020.1, read as the reverse complement.
ATTGTCAAAAACAAATAGAAATTATACCAGCAAAGTTTCAATGGCTTTGAATGGTTTTTCACATAATAAATGTGCAGTTAATGAACATGTTTTTATATTAAATACAAAATTAAGAAAGTAACACAAAAGTAAAGTTCAAAACCCCACTTTTGTGTTACTTTTACATAATATATTTTATGAATTCATACCTTGTAATTCCTTTTGGCCAATTCTCTATCTCAGCTATCAATTTAAAACCTTGCTTTTCATAAAATCCTTTTGCTTGAAAATCTAATGTATATAGATGTATCCCAATTAGATTTTCTTTTTTACAATATTCAACCGCTTTACTCATCAAATGAGAGCCAATTTTATGATTCCTATAATTTTGATTTACAAATAATATATCGATATCTAACCATTGCATTTTTTTACGAGCTATCATTCCACCTACAATTTCATTGTCTAACAAAGCATAAATTCCAAAAGGGTCATTATATCCTTTTTCTCTATTTTGCATTATTAAACTACCATATTACTTTTAGCTTTCTATATTTTAAAAAGATGCTACTTTTGTAACATCTTCTTTCTTTTAAATTTCGTTTTTTCTTTATTGATAAAAATAATTTTGTGGATTCACATGTTGCCCATTAATTCTAATCTCCAAATGTAAATGAGGACCTGTGGAATTTCCGGTTGAGCCAACTGTTGCAATCACCTGGCCTGCTTCTACTTTTTGTCCCTCTGTTACATACATTTCACTTGTGTGAGCATACCACGTTTCCAAGCCATTTCCATGATCGACTTTTACCACATTACCATAAGAACCTCTGTAAGTTGCACAAGTTACCGTTCCAGATGCTACTACTTTAATTGGGGTTCCCTTTGATGTAGCAATATCTAGCCCTGTATGATCTGAATTTCTAATTCTACTACTTACCCCATAACGGGAAGTTATGGTTCCAGATACCGGCACATAAGCTAATTTAACACCATTAATTTCTGGCATACTATTCATTCTTTTTTCTTCTTCTTTTTGTTCTCTGATTTGTTCTAATTTTTCTGTTACTTTAGTTTGAATCTCATTTTTAGCTATTTCAAATTCAGTCGTTGTCACTTCCGCTTTATTATCTGTATATTTTTCTATAATACTTAGTTCCAACTCTTGATTCGGATTATCTTGTTTTATCTTGTTCACCAAATCTTCAGCTTCTTGTATTGTATTGACAGAATCCACTGCTTCATTATTTACAGCAAGTTCATAATACTTATAAGTAACCATTACATCTTTTCTAACCGTTTCAGCAATTTCTTCCTCCTTTGTTTCAATTGTTTTATCCACAAATTCTAATGTATATTCTGGCTCTATTTTCATATCAATATTATCTATATTTTTTTCTTCCTCTTCTAAAATACCTATCTTCACTTTTTCCTCAAAAGCTTCCTTGTTTTGTACATATCCTAACTCTGTTCCAGAAATAGTTACTCTGTACATTGGTTTATGTCTAATAATAACAAATCCCACTATTAAACCACAAGCTGAAATATTCACCATAACATACTTTAAAATTTGTTTGGTATAGTATTTTAATTTTCTGTTTAAAATAAAATTCACGCTCCTTTTAAAAAATGACAAAATTAATTATACTACATATTGTGCTCAAAATCAAATTATGTATACCGTTTTTGTTCCAATTTGTCTATTTTTTTACAACTTCAACACATTAATTTCCTGATTTTCCCACTTTTTACTCTTTTTTCCTTTTATTATCTCTATTTTTCTTCCTATTACTATTGCAACATACTTCTCCCCTTAATTATATGCTTCTCTTCTGTTTTTTATTTTATTGATATTCTGATAAATTAACACCTCTATTATTAAAAAATGCGATATTTTTTATTTAACTCATATATTCCATTTGTAGCTTGTAGTTTCTGTAAATTTAAACTATAAAATGCTATATTAAAAAACATAGAATAGGAAGGTGATAAAAATGGCACTAGATTATACAGTAATCGGTCAAAGAATCAAGCAAGCAAGACTTGCCAAAAATCTAACACAAGAAGACTTAGCAGAACAAATTGACATTTCCGTTGCTTTTTTAAGTAGAGTAGAAAGAGGAAATTCTCATATAAATTTAAAAAGATTAAACCAATTATGTGGCTTATTAGATGTTACAGAAGGTTATGTTTTAAATGGGGCTTCTAGTAGTTCTAAAAATTACTTAGACAAGGAATTCTCTGAATTAATGAAAAGTTGTTCCCCAGATAAGCAAAAATTAATTTATAATGTAGCAAAGGCTATCGCTGAAACAGATTTAGAAGATTAAAGTCATAGTATAGAAAACCAGTATTAAAAATACTGGCTTTTTTGTTGTTTTTGCAACAGCATATTTTCGAAAACTTTTATATAGTTAAAATCTAAATTTTATTTGGTTTTGAAACTTGAACAAATAAAATATTGCTAATATTTTTAACCTATGTTATGATAATATTTGTTAAAAATGCTCATACTATATACAAACATAAAAGGAGGAAAAAAATGAAATTTGAACAATGGAATGGATTTCATAAAGGAGATTGGCAAAACGAAATTAACGTAAGAGACTTTATTCAAAAAAACTATACGCCTTATGAAGGAGATGATAGTTTCCTATCAGGAGCTAGTGAAAAAACGCAAGAACTTTGGAAAGAAGTTTTAGAATTATATAAAAAGGAACATGATGCGCCAGGTAATGTATTAGATATTGATACAAAAACCGTATCCACTGTATCTAGTCATGACGCAGGATATATTCATAAAGAATTAGAGAACATAGTCGGACTTCAAACAGATCGTCCCTTAAAAAGAGCCATTATGCCATTTGGCGGAATCAGAATTGTAGAAAAATCTTGTGAAGCCTATGGCAGGCAAGTGGATCCGGAAACAGATGAAATTTTCCATAAATACAGAAAAACTCATAATGATGGTGTATTTAGTGTTTATACACCAGACATTAGAGCTGCTAGAAGTTCCCACCTAATAACCGGTCTTCCAGACGGTTATGGTCGTGGAAGAATCATTGGAGATTACAGAAGAGTTGCCTTATATGGAGTTGATACCTTAATTGAAGAAAAGAAACAAGAATTAGAAGTATTAGATATTGACGAGCTAACAGAAGATGTCATTCGTGAAAGAGAGGAAATTAGCGAACAAATAGCAGCCTTAAACGAATTAAAAGTAATGGCTTCTAAATATGGTTTTGATATTTCTATGCCTGCTACCACAGCAAAGGAAGCTGTTCAATGGTTATACTTTGGTTATTTAGCTGCCATCAAAGATCAAAACGGTGCTGCTATGAGTATTGGTAGAACCTCTACTTTCCTAGATATCTACTTTGAAAGAGATTTAAAAAATGGTACCATAACAGAAGCAGAAGCACAAGAAATTATGGATCACTTTGTTATGAAATTAAGATTAGTTCGTTTCCTAAGAACGCCTGAATATAATGAACTATTCAGTGGTGACCCTGTATGGGTAACAGAAAGCATTGGAGGTATGGGAATTGACGGAAGAACTTTAGTTACCAAAAACTCCTTTCGAGTTCTTCACACCTTACAAACTTTAGGACCTGCTCCAGAGCCAAACCTAACCGTTTTATGGTCTACAAGACTACCAGAAGGATTTAAAAAATTCACAACTAAATTATCTATCCATACTTCTTCCATTCAATATGAAAATGACGATTTAATGAGAATTACTTTAGGAGATGATTATGGAATCGCATGTTGTGTATCACCTATGAAAATTGGAAAACAAATGCAATTCTTTGGTGCTAGAGCAAACCTTGCCAAAACATTACTATATGCCATCAATGGTGGTAGAGATGCCATAAGTGGAAAACAAGTAGCTCCCAAATATGAGCCTATCACTTCTGAATACCTAGATTATGATGAAGTAATGCAAAAATTCGATCAAATGATGGACTATGTTGCAAAAATCTATATTAAAGCTTTAAATATCATTCATTATATGCACGATAAATATTCTTATGAAGCAATCGAGATGGCATTACATGACAGAGAGATACTTCGCACGATGGCTTGTGGAATTGCTGGTTTGTCCGTAGTAGCTGACTCCCTATCAGCCATAAAATATGCCAAAGTAAAAGTAGTTCGTGATGAAACTGGTCTAGCTACTGATTATTTAATAGAAGGTGACTTCCCAAAATACGGAAATGACGATGATAGAGTTGACCAAATTGCCGTTGAAGTTGTAAAAACTTTTATGAATAAATTAAGAAAACATCAGACTTATCGAGATGCTAAGCATACTCTATCTATTTTAACCATCACATCCAATGTAGTTTATGGTAAAGCAACTGGCAATACACCAGACGGAAGAAGAGCTGGCGAACCATTTGGACCTGGTGCCAATCCACTACATGGAAGAGATACGAATGGAGCTTTATCGGTTATGAATTCCATCGCAAAATTACCTTTTGACTCCTCTGAAGATGGCATTTCCTATACCTTCTCTATCACACCAGGAACACTGGGAAAATCAGAAGAAGATAGAATTAACAATTTAGTCAACATGTTAGACGGCTACTTTGCACAAACAGGACACCACATCAATGTCAATGTCTTTGATCGAAGCTTGTTAGAAGATGCTATGGAACACCCTGAAAAATATCCGCAATTAACCATTCGTGTTTCTGGCTATGCTGTAAACTTTACAAAATTAACAAGAGAACAACAATTAGACGTTATTAATAGAACCATTCACGAAAAAATTTAGTCTTATTAAAAAAATGTCCATCGGGGACGGTTCTTTTTGGACATTGCTGATCAAACACATTTATTAAGAATTAATTTTTGAAAGCAATGTCCAAAAAGAACCGTCCCCGATGGACATCCCCAATCGACACTAACAAATAAAGGAGTAACTATGGAAGGTAAAGATTTAAGATATTACGCTAAAGTTCATTCTATCGAATCATTTGGAACTGTTGATGGACCTGGTATTCGATTTGTGCTTTTCTTACAAGGCTGTCACTTACAATGTAAATATTGTCATAATCGCGATACTTGGGATATGAATGGCGGAGATTATAAATCACTAGAAGATATTTTTGATAAAATTATGCGCTATAAAAATTATATTTCTCCTAATCGGTGGTGTTACGGTTACTGGTGGCGAACCTCTTTTACAAGTAAAATTTTTAATCGAACTCTTTAGTAAATTAAAAGAACAACATATTCATACTTGTATTGATACTTCTCGGAATGGTCGCTTTGACAGACGATATAAAAAAATTATTATCTTTAACAGATTTAATTTTGTTAGATATTAAACATATTGATGCTGAAAAATGCAAAGATTTAGTTGGTTTTTCTAATAAGTTAGAGTTGGATTTTGCTGAATATCTGAGTGAGCATGATATTCCTATTTGGATTCGACAAGTTTTAATTCCTGGTCTTACAGATAGTAAAGAGGATTTGTTAAAATTAAGGCATTTTATCAGTACTCTAAAGACAGTTCAAAAGATAGAACTTTTACCTTATCACGATATGGGAAAGTATAAGTGGAAGAAACTTGGCTTCGATTATCCTTTAAAAAATACTAGAGATGTTAAAGATGAAGATATTAATAAAGCAAAGAAGGTTTTAGAAATTATCTAAAACCTTCTTTGCTTTACTTTTTGTTTGAGCTTTTAATGGACCTTATTCATAATTAAGATTGATAACATCCAGTCCATTTATGTTTTCTATCACCTCAGTAGACTTCGTTTCTTCGCAATAAATTTCTAATAACTCATCCACCGCTGTGTAAAAATCCTCCTTACATTTTTCTACCCATTTTAAAATCTGTTTAATTTTCTCTTTCATCTTGCATGTCCTCCATTAAAATATTTTATAATTATAAATTACACTCAAACACTTGCCAATTTTCATTACTATTATAATATATTTTAATTAATTCTAAAAGTATTTAATAATAAAATAATTATATTTTACATGCCTAGTAGCTTTAATTCAATATTTTCCACTTTATATTTACCATCTACTAACACAAATTCAACTAATGTATCTTCTAATGTTTCTTTATTTTGTCTTAAATCTGTCGTAAAATACAATTTGATTTGTGGTATTTCTACTTGGTTGGTTATAATTTCTTTAAATGTCTCAGCCATGTGCTTTTCATCTTCACAAATTAGAATTAATTGTGGCATGCCACTAAAACCAGAATCACCTGGTAGAAAGTTTTCATAGAATTCTTTATATAATCTCATCTTATCTACTGTTTTCTTTTGCCAATCCGCTTCTCTTCTGATTACTTCAAAAACAAATTGAATGGATTTCTTATTTTTGGTTAATTTTACACTTCCTCCTGTTGCTTTAAATATCTTTCCTGCTACTTTTGCCGTAATAGCCGGTTTTACTACATAACTATCAAATGCTTTTACTTTTCTTAAATAAGCAATTAATGTTTGATTTCCTGCTAATCTCTTTTTTATCATAGGAACTGGTTTTGTGTTATCAGATGGTTGCCATTTACAATCAATTTCTTTCGAATTTAATAAATATTTTCCCATCTTTTCTAAACAATAAATTCTATAAATTCCTTTTCCTTCATCAGAAGTAAAGTAATATCTTGTTAATATTTTAGATTTAACCAGTTGATCCAATTTATTATTTAATTTGTCTTGAGATTTTGGATCAATTCCTTTAATCTCTAACATTTGATACAATTGTCTTGATGTCATAAATTCAAATTCATTTACTAAATCTAATATAGCAAAATGAATCTCATTAATATGACCAATATCTATTTTGTGTACAATTTGATTCATAGATACATAACCATCTTTCCCATCAAATGTTTTGATTTCACCTTCTCTAATTGCAAAAGGTGATACTTGTGCTTTAATTTCATTATCTTGGACCATTTTTATACCCTCCTTTTACTACTATCATAATTAGCAATTATAATAGTAATAACATAATTTATTTTACTACCTCAATAGTCTCCTAAATTATTTTATATAATTAATAATTTTACTTTTTTTCTTTCGTTATCTATTTTTTTTATATAAACATCTACTTCTTGTCCATATGCTAGCCCTTCTTGATATTCTGCCATACCTACTAAATTGGGGGCCAATTCTATAAAAATGCCATTTTTGTTTTTTTCCGTTTCTCTGACAATTCCTCTTGCTCGTGTGCCTGTTATAAACATTTTAGCATTTTCTTCCCAAGTTCCTAATGTCTCTTTATAGGACAAAATCACTTTTCCTGTTTCTCTATTTATAGATTTTATCACAACTTCTACTTTTTGTCCAATATTTAATCTTTCAAATGGCGTTTTTATTCTGGCAATGGATAAATCTTCAATATGTACTAACCCTACTACTCCTCCTGCAATTTCTATAAAGGCTCCATATGGCTTTATATTTTTTACAATGCCATGTACTTTATCGCCTTCTTTTAATTCGCTTTTTATCCATTCTAACGTTTCCTTTTGTACTTCTTTTCTGGATATAATAACATTGTTTCCATCTTTTGCTTCTTTTATTTTAAATTGGACAAATTTATGTACTTTTCCAGTACATAGATTGGTTTTTGGCAAACCGGTTTCTTCTATATTAATCGCTTCTACTTCTTGTCTTGGCATAATTCCCGTTAGGCCATTTTGAAATTGAATATACAAATTATAGTTATCATCACATTTTTTTACCAGTCCTTGTAAGACTTCGTCTGTATGAATATAATTTTCTATATTATTGGTATTCAATTGTGTTATTTCATTGTTCCAGCCTTCTGGCTTGAATTTTAATGAATTCATTGGTTCTTTTTTCTCCTTTTTGTCCTATGTTTGTTTTATTATATCTTTTTTATTTTTTATTTTCAATACTTCCCGCTAAAATTTTATTTCTCTCTTTATCATTCAAATATCTCCACTTGCCAAGTGGTAAATCTTTTACACCAATTCCCGCTATTTTACTTCTATGCAAAGCTAATACTTTGTGGCCAATTGCCTCACACATTTTGCGTACTTGTCTATTTTTTCCTTCATGAATGGTAATTTCTAATCTGGATTCACTTTTTTCTTTGTCCATTTTTAAGATTTTAACTTTTGCTGGCTTTGTTGTATAATCTTCTATATTTATCCCTTTTCTCAATTGTTCTACTGCTTCTTCTTGAACCATTCCTTTTATCGTAACGGTATAAGTTTTTTCTATTTCATGTTTTGGATGGGTTACTTGATAAACAAAGTCTCCATCATTGGTTAATAATAAAGCCCCTGATGTATACATATCCAGTCTTCCTACTGGAACTACTCTCTTCTTTACTTTTACTAAATCTAATACAGAATCTCTATTAAATTGATCCTTCGCTGTTGTCACATAGCCAATTGGTTTATTTAACAAAATATATATTTTCTTACTTTGTGTTTTTACCAGCTTCCCTTCATATTCTATTTTGTCTTTCTCGGGATTTATTTTAGTTCCCACTTCTGTTGTGATTTTCCCATTTACTTTTATTTTCCCTTGCTGAATTAGCTCTTCAGCCTTTCTTCTGGAAGCTACTCCCGCTTCTGCTAAATACTTTTGTATTCTTATTTTTTCCAATTCAAATTCCTCCTTCAAGGATTCTGTTTTTTCATTGATAGCCTACTTTATTAATGAATCCCCTAATCGTTCTTCAATTGTTCCCATATTTTTTGAAAATAGGAAGGAAATTTAGCTTCTAAAAGCATTTGTTTTCCAGTGATTGGATGACTAAATTGTAAACTTTTGGCATGTAAACATTGTCCTTGAATGCCCCATTCATTTTTTCCATTCGAATAGGTGGTATCTCCTATAATAGGATATCCTATTTGGGATAAGTGAACTCTAATTTGATGGGTTCTTCCTGTTTCTATTTTTACTTCTAATAAGGTACAGTTGTGTCTTGGAAATCGCTCTATCACTTTAAAATGTGTGATTGCTTCTTTCCCTTTTTGGGTTACTGCCATTTTTTTTCTATCTCTTGTACTTCTTCCAATTGGCATGTTAATAGTGGCTTCATTTTCTTTCACCATACCTCTTACTAATGCTATATAGGTTTTCTTTACTTCATGATTTTTAATTTGCTCACTCAAATTAATATGTGTTTTATCATTTTTAGCAATCATTAAAATTCCAGATGTGTCTTTATCAATTCGATGAACAATTCCTGGTCTAATTTCTCCTCCAATACCAGATAGGGAATCTTTACAAATTGACATGATAGCATTTACTAATGTACCATCTGGATTTCCATTGGCTGGATGTACCACCATTCCTTTTGGTTTATTAACAACAATCATGTCACTATCTTCATAAATGACTTCAATTGGAATATCTTGTGCTTTTAGTTCTATTTCTTTGGGTTTTTCTTCTTCTACGGTTATTTTGTCATTTTCTTGAACCTTATAAGATGGTTTTGTTTTCTTTCCATTTACTAAAATCTTTTCTTCTTCTATCAATCTTTGAATCGCAACTCTTGAAAGTTCTTCTGCTTTTAGTACTAAGTAGCGATCAATTCGATTGTTTTCTTCTCCTTTTTCTACTAGAAAATTCTTCAATTTTTGTCTATTCCCTTCTATCTTTATAAAATCTTATCTTTATTTTTCTACTTTCTGTTTATCGGTATCTTGTAAGTTGCTTTGTGTTTTCTTACTTCTCCATTCTTTAACGGTAAAACTGGCAAATATAGCTGCAATTGCTACCCAGCCAATTAATACTACTATATCTGCAACATTCCATACTGGTAAATTAGTAACTTGTCCAAAATCAATAAACTCTGTTACATATCCTCTTATGACTTTGTCAATTACATTCGATATACCACCTGCTAGAATAAAGCTTAGAAATATTTTTAATTTTTTATCTACGAATTGATTTTGGGTTGTAATAAATTTAAAAATCACCCCTAAAATCACTATATTGGTTGCAACATACATGATTGTTGAATTGGATCCTATTCCATAAGCGCTACTTCTATTTTCACTTACCTTAAAATTTAATATACCAGGTATTATATTGATTTCACCTACATTTTGTATCCAAATTTTAAGCGACTGGTCTATTATAATGATAAGTACAATTATTGCCATTAACAAAATAGCTTCTTTGTTTAATTTTTTCTCTTTTCTATCCATTTTTATCCTTCTTTCTTTTTAGGAGACTTGCCAATGGTTCCAGGTTTAAATGGCAACTTATTTCACAAGTTCATACACTACAAAATAGTCATCTTGATATAGCTGTTTGTATCTTGCATCTTTTGTCTTGGTAATTAACATATTTATTTTTGAGTTTTCATATGCAATTACATGTGTAATATTGTATTTTTCAAAAATATCTCCATAAAATTTACCAATACTAGAAACATCAATAAAGTCTGAGAAAATATCTTCCTCTTTTCCACTAAATTCTGGAGCATATAAGTCAGCCCTAGAATCAATAAATACTGGTATCCCTCGAAATAGCAAATAACTTCCATAGTTATATTCATTATAAAATCTCGCTGTTCCCAAATCTATATTTTCTAGGATAAAGTCAGATGCTTTGGTTGGATAGGTACTTTCATCTACATATTGGGCATTCCACTTATCTTTTGCCATATAATAACTTAATACCAATACTATTAGAATCGTTACAATGCTCCCTATTACATTTGGCAATTTATCTTTTGCTTTTTCTGTGGTATATATTTCTATTAGATTTACTAACAATCTATTTAAAATGACAGAACCCACTATTACCAACATACTTATTTGTCTTCTGGAACTTAACATTAAATAGCATAGCCCACCTATCATAAATAAATCACATAATCGAATCTTCGTTTTTGTAAATGTCAATATAGCTAAAAATATAATGATGATACAAAGTGCATCACTTTCTCCTGCTAATGTCATTGGCAAATGTTCATTAATATTTTGCGGTGTATTTCCTTGCATGGTTTTTATTAAATAGGTATAAGGTGTGGTTCCTAATGGTGTTAAAAATCCTGTAAATACGCAAATAATCATAACTACTATTAACCATTTTATAGCAGGATTTTTGGTTAATTGAATTTTGTATGGATTTTGTAACTCTTTGGTTCTTTTTATTTTGATTTTATCTATTTTTGCTTCTAATTCTGCTTGCTTTTGCTCTAATTCTTTTACTTTTTCTTCTTTTCCTGGTTTTTTCCTATTATGCTTTATCTTTAATTGTAAGAAAAATTCTTCTCTTTTTCTATATATGACAATTTCTCCTAACCAAGCTAATAGGTATTCTGCTATATATGGTAAATATAATACAAAATAGAATGGAAATACGGCAACATGTAGATTGGCAATAGCAATTGGTATCGCAATTAATCCTACTGCATACCTTTTCTTTTGGGTTTCTATAAATTTTTCTATCAAATAGATAGTTAAGATGAATAAAATAAACGTTACTAACTGTGCTCTTGCTGCTATATAGCCTCTTAAGACATACATCACTCCTATGGTAATAAAAAATGAAAATAGTTGATTTTTCGCTAACTTTGTATTTACCCAATAAAGGGATATTCCTAAAAGGATAGATAACATACAGGTTGTTACATAAATACCAGTAAATCCAAAAGTATGATAAATAAAATAGGTTATCAAGTCATATCCCCAGTGTGGATAGGTATAGGCTAAGTCTTCATGCCAAGAAAATGGATCTTTTCCATCTATTCCATACTGTGCAATATGTTCTCCTACTTTTATGGTGTAATAAGTATCATTTTGAAAGGTTATGGGTGTAATTGCTACACTAAATATTACAATTAAAATAACGGCTAATATGGTAAATCTTACAGATTTGCTTATTTTTACAGTTTTCTCTTTTTCCTTCATGAATAAAACTCCTTTTTTGTTTCTGTTTTTTAGATTATACCAAAAAAAGTTTTAAAAGACCAGTCTTTTAAAACTTTTTTACCATAAATTGGTTAATATTTTGTTACAATATTTTATATAAAAGGTTTCTATATAAATATTTTGAAGAAAAAACCAATAGGTAGACCCCAGCTATGTTTTTTCAAAAAATAGTTATATAGCAACCTTTTTAATTAAATCTATATATTATTTATACAATCCTATACAGCTTCTTGATTTTCTATTTCTGCTGCTTCTTCTTTTTCAACCATTTTCTCTTCGATTACTTCTAAACTTCCTACTGAGACTTCATAAGCAATTCTTGTTTGAACGGTTCCATCTTCATATTTTTTCTCATACGTTCTTGATTGAACTCTTCCTACTATTTTTACTTGTGAACCAACTTCAAGATTTTGGCAAAATCTAGCATTTCTTCCCCAAGCAATACATGGAATATAATCTGATTTGTTGTAAGCTCTATTTACGGCAAGTAATATGTCTGATATTTCTCTTCCAAATGGGGTTTGTCTGTAAATTGGTTTTTTACATATATACCCTACTAATACTACTTCGTTTGTAATCGTATCTTTTCTAACAATCTCGTTTTCTTCTTCCTCTTCTTTTTCTTCCACTTCCATAACGTCTTTGGCAAATACTGTTAGGATAAGTCTATTTTTCTCATTTTCATAACTATTATAGGATCTGAATTGACCTTTTACTAATAGTTTTTTCCCTTCTTGCAAGGTATCTTCTCCAATTATTCTTTCTGATATGGTAATTGGTATGATATCTTGATTTCCACTTAAACGTGGTATTCCTAATTTAAAGATATAAAACCTCTCTCCATATATTTCATGACTAAATTCTTTTTCTCCTGTAACTTTTCCAACTAATGTTAAATAGTTGTTTTCTAAATAATTAGTATCCAATTTTTCTTCCTCCCTATTTTGATCTTTCATCATCTACAAAATCGTTGTTTTGGTGATTTTGCATTAGTATTTTTTTCCTTACGCACGATTATTACAGTTATTATTATACACTATTTTTTTGGTTTTGTCTACATAAAAAGTTAATTTTATTCAAAAAAGTCAGTTTTTTCCTATATTTCCTTAATTATGCTTTTATGATATATTTTAAAAAGGGTATAAATAATTAATATTTCATAGGTTTTTAAAGCACGTACTTCTTCTCTTTTTATCCTTCTTTCTTCTATTTCTACTTTTTTTCCTTCTTTATCTTTTAAGTCCTTTTGCCAATATACTAGAATATCTGCTTCACTAATACTAGATACTGTAACATTTGCTTTTTGATTTAATCCATATGTGATTCGACTTGGTTTGTCTGATATTTTATCTTTTTCTGGATTTTGATCTGTGTTTATCATCAAATATTCTGTGTTTTCAAAAATCTTTTCTAAAATTTCTTTGTGATTTTTAAATTTGTCTAAATTGTCTTCTACTATAATGGTTTCAAATTTTATATTTTTTATATTTTCTATACTTCTAAGGTTGATCTGAATGAAATGAATGGTTTCATCATCTATCTTTTCTACTATTTTCTTTTTTATGTTTTCAAAACATTTTTTACCTGCAATTATACCAATCAATGACATCTTCTATCCCCTATTTTAAACTAAAATTATAGTATCATTATTTCCTTTTTTGGTAATTTTATACATTATTTTTTTTCAAGTTTCGACTTTTTGTAATAGTTATTATCCTATATAATTTTTGAAACACTGCGTAAGCGAGCAAACGAGCTATGCGAGTGCAATTGAGCAACCAACAAATAAAACTTTCATTTTGTAGGTTGCTTTCGCACAAAGCGTAAAAAAAATTATATAGGATAATCACCCTTACAAAAAGTCGAAACTTGAAATTATTTTTTTACTTGTGTGCCATTGCTATTGATGGTATAATTTTCTAAATAAATTAAATCAGATACGTTAACTACTTCTAAACCTTTTTTCTTGATATTTTTTAGCAACATATCTAGGCTATCTGCTGTATGCTTGGTTCCATTATGGCTCAAAATGATGTCTCCTGCTTTTAGCTTACTATCTAATCGCTTCCACATTTCTTCTCCTGTTAATCCTGTATAATCTAGGGTGTCTAAATTCCATTGTATCGTATGGTATCCTTTGTCTTGTGCCGCTTTTATGACAGTATCGTTGTATTCCCCATAGGGTGCTCTATAAATTGTTGTTCGTTTCCCTGTTACTTTTTCGATTTTGTCATTACTTTTTTCGATTTCTTCTATATTTTTCTCATAACTTAAATTGTTTACATGTGGATGTGTATCACTATGACTTGCTATTTCATGTCCTGCTTCATGTATCTTTTTTACTGCCTCTGGGAATTTTTCAATCCAATCTCCTACCATGAAAAATGTTATTTTTACGTTGTTTTCTTGTAATGTTTTTAGAATACTGTCTATATCATCTGCGTTCCAGTAGCAATTCCTTTTGTGATAGATTACTCTAAAAATTAAAAGCAGATTTTATCTACTTACGCTATTTCCTAAGTCAATCACATTTTTGCAAGCCTATTCCACATTTTTATCACATTTTTGCAAGTATTTTTTATATTTCCATCACACTTTTTCAAGTTTCAAAAAAACAACCTATTTTTATACAGCAAATTTGTAATTTATTTTTATATTTTCTTTGTCGATAATTTCTATCGTATCAACTAAATTAAGAATTATGTTTCTATTAATTTCTTTAAAGCTAACAATTTCTCTAATGTATTTCATGAGTTCATTTTCTCTATTGTTTTCATAGTCACTTAGTTTGGTATTTAGCTTTTCTGTTTTCTCCATTAATTCTTGTTTTTCCTTTTTATAGCTTTCTGTGAAAGAAACAAATTCATCTGTATCTAATAAGCCTTTTACTCTATCTTCATATGCTGTTTTTATGATTTTTGTTATTTCTTCTATCCTTCTATTATTATCAATTATTTTCTTTTGTAATTTCTTCTTATCATTGTTAATTTTAGTTTTATCAATTGAATTAATTAGTTTTTCTTTATCTACTTTTTCTTGCAAAATTTTTCTTAAATCTTGTACTACAAATTCATTCAAAATACTTTCTCTTACTGCCATTCTTGTACAATAATCTTTTCCATATCGATTATACATA
>CANPNZ010000019.1 GCA_947575605.1 uncultured Clostridium sp. | reverse complement strand
TGTCGGTTGCGCCAATCACACTCGTTTCACTCATTTGGTCGCTTACGCAGCGTTGCAAAAATTATATATTACAACCTGCACTTACAAAAAGTCGAAACTTGAAGATTAACATTAAATATTTTACCAATATTTTTTATGTAACTTGTTATGGGTAAAAATAAAAGAGTCCACAATCTCTTGTGACTCTAATAAAAAATTTGGTTGCGGGGGTAAGACTCGAACTTACGACCTTCGGGTTATGAGCCCGACCATTTCCCATTATTTTTATCTTTTTATAATATTACATATTCTTACTCTTTCAACCATTTCGGAAGTATTTAACACTTCGATTTTTTATATAAATTTATCAATGTCCCTTTAATGTCCCTTAAAGTGTATTTTAAGTACAGACATTACATTTCATTCCCTTTAAAATTTCAGGCACTATTTGAATATTATTGATAGGTTCTAGTTTTTCAATTTCAGCTTTATTTGTATCCTCATCATATTCAACATAGTAATCCATTGTAGTACTAGCTAGGGCATGACCTAAGTACTGTTTTATTTGATTTACAGGTATATTTACATCAATACATCTTGTTGCAAATAGATGTCTTAATTGATAGACACTTAAATGTTTAAAATTATGTCTTTTTAAAATCTTATCAAGTGTGTCCCATAAATAATCACTACTTAAAGCATGTCCTAGACTATTCATAAAAATATACTCATCATCTAATTGTTCTTTGCTTGTATAACCCTTTTGTTGCATAATATATAACATATATGTATACATTAAATTATTTAACCATTTTTGCAATGGTATGTTTCTATAACTAGATGGTGTTTTTAAGTCTTTTTCTTCAAATTTAGATTCGATTTTTTCAAAATTATCATCATAATAGGTTATTTTACCATAATTATCTCTTACTTTTACATTAGCATGTTCATAGCTGTAATGTTTCCATTTCATACCACCATTTTCTCCTGGTCTAACACCTGTATTCATTATAAAAATGTAGCATAGTCCATTTGTTTCAGAAAGTAATATTTCTATTAATTGTTGTTGTTCTGCTGGAGATATTGTAGGTTTCTTTTTCTGTCTTTGAACTTTTGGTGTACGAATTGTTGGAATCGGATTAAATTTTACTATTTTATCGATTTCTGCATCTGCAAATGCCATATTTAAAATGCTTTTTATCTCCTTTATAGTTTTAGGAGAATATTTTTTTATTCCTTTCGTTTCGTTGCCTGTCGTTAAGTCAGAGAAATATTCTTGAAGAATTAACCTATCTAAAGATTGCATAGAAAAATTTCCTAAATAGGGAATAATGTTTGTTTTTATTTTTTCAATGTACCCTTGTAGAGTTCTAGGTTTGACAAACGGTTTTTTATGAATACGAATCCATTTCTTTAGCCATTCTTCTAAGGTTATTTTATCCTTTTCTACATATTCATTATCGTTTGCTTCTTGTTTTGTTTTTATCATTTCTTGTACTAGAATTCTCTTATCTTTATTAAATAAAGATATTTGTTTTGATTTGCCATTTACTTTTATTGTTATTCTACCTTCATATCCACCATTTTTTGCCCTAATAGAGCCCATTCCTCTGGTGTTTCTTTTTTTCTTTACAGACTGATTTTGTGAAGTTTTTACCATAACTTTGCCTCCATTCAATATAGAGAACATTAAAAGTAAAAGCACAATATTTAATATTCTCTATTATAGGGCAAATTTCATCGGAAAGCAATGTTAAACAAAAAATCTTCCAGAATTTTGATCAAACCAGTCTTGTAATTTTTTCTTGTTAATAACAATTCTTCTTTTAAACTTAATGCAAGGAAAATCAGGGTACTTTATTAATTCACTCATTAAGTTTTTACTAATGCCTAACATATTAGCTGCCTCGCTAACATTCAAGCCTATTTTTTCATTAAAATTCTCATTCATTTATATCACTTCCATATATAGATTAGGCACATTTATCATAAACTGCCTTATGGAAGGGCAACTTTTTTGGAAACACTATATTATATTTTTGTTAATCTTTTTTCCAATCACATCCTTTCTTTTACATTATTTTATAACCTTTTACGATTAATTTCAATAAGCACGGCTGAAAAATTTTTTTCGTTGATATTTAAGGATTTTTAGGCACTTTTAATATGGAATTTTGAATTCTTTAGAAAATTTTTTTATTATAGCCTATTGTATTTGTTCTCATTAAAAAAAATTATGAAGTTTAATTTTTAAGTTATGAGATTTAAATATTTATTTAAAAATGTAATTGTTTTCTCAAAAAAACGAATTTGTTTGCTTAATTTACATTGAACAAATAAGTAGAATAGTACAAGAAGATTAGACAACAAAAAAAACACATCTCTGTCTAGCTGTAGAGATGTATCCATAAAATATATACTTTAGCGACACGTCACATTTCTTTGGTCGCTCATCTTCTATAATTATTAGACTTGAATAATTTTAAAAAGTCAAATATTTTTCAAACATCTTATTGTTGACTTTGTAATATTCTTTCTTTTAATTTAGTTGATAAGTAGAATATTAAGTATAACATTTTATAATTTTTATATATAGTTGTTTTATCAAATGTGTCTTTTTCTAATGGTGGACTTGAAAAGAGACCAGATATCCAAAATTTTATATATATGATATTATCTTTAATAGCAATTTCAAATTTTTCTGTATTATATATATCAATTAAAATTTTACTTATTTCTGAATCTAGTATGTATTCAGCACTATTTGAATTTGAGGAGTATACATTAAAAATATTTTTTAATTCTTTTACTTTTACTTTATTATAATTGTTTTCTAAAAATTTTTCTTCAGAGTTACTTTTAGAAACCTGAAATAAATCTCCTAAAAAAATATTAAATAAATATTTGAATACTGAAATTTTTTGTTTTAAATATAGTTGAACATTAGAAGTATCAGGTAATTTTATTTGAGCAAATAAACCATCAAAAGTTTCATAATGTCCAGTTCCATTACTATTAGCTGAGAAATCATAATAATCATAGTCAGTTATAATCTTTGCAATAGTTATTTCACAAGAGTCATAAACACCTTTAATTACATCTGAAGAGCAAAACCTATTAAAATATTCAGAATCTATTTTTTTGAATTGGTTGTAATCTATAGCTCCATTTGGAATATATTTTAAATTTGAATAGAACGACTCTATTAATTTTTTTATTACTTTTTCCTTATATATACTACTATCATATTTATCTAATTCTTTTCTTCTGGTTAAAGCTATAATCATTGGAATTATCCACATAAGATTCACAGAGAAAACTCCAAAAGTTGTTATTGTTTCACTATTTTTGTCTTTATTAATGAAAATAAGAATAATAGCAATAGATAATAAAAATATTTCAGAAATGAAAATAATTTTTTTATTTAGTTTTCTTTCTTCTACAGCTTTATGGCGAGACAACTCAATTTCATCAAAAATATTTTGGTTTTCGTTTGTAAATTTGTTATAAAATTCATTAAAATCTTTTTCTATATTCATAAAATTTCCTCACATATTTATTTTATTTAATATAATACTTTAAAAAATATTAGTCAAGAAAAAATATAGACAAAAAAATCATTTTATTATACAATCATTTTATAAACTTATTATACGAGGAGGTATTATAATGTCAATAAATGATCTACAATCATCTACAACAACAATGCAATCTGCAATTAATACAGGTGAGATTAGTAAAAGTATGATGAGTGTTAAAATATTAGGAATTATGCAAGTCGTTTGTTTTTTATTAATTATAGTAGGTTTAATAGTTGGTATTCTATATATAATAAAGAGTAAAAAAACGATAGCAAAGAAAATTATTATTGGATTAATTATCATTATCATTCCAATTATTTTAAATCTGATAGTAACTATAATTAAATTTAATATAGTATTAAATGAGAAAAATATTCAGAGCAATGAAATAAATAGTAGCACAAATGTATCAAACTCAACTAATAATACTACAAAAAATGATAAAATAGTAGACTCAATGTTGTGGCTCAGCAACTATAAGAATATGCCAGCTCAAAAAACAAAATGTACATTAAATTTATTTGGAAGCGAACATACTAAAGGACTAGTAGCTCCTATTGAATTAGAACAACTTAATGAATTTGTTGCTACATATAAATATAATCCGTATAAATTATCAGACAGTATAAAAATATCAGAATTAAATAATATAAATGATAGTGCTGTATCGACAGTTTCTGCTACAGATAAATACGACTCTTTTTTATTTAATATAGAACTATATGGAGAAGGTTTATCGTTTAAAGAATGTATAGAACAAGGGAAATTTTTAATTAAAACTCAAGGAGATATAACCACAGGCAGTTTTAATATATCAGCTAACCAGATTGGTCTTAATGTCCAAAATGAAGATAAAGAAAATGCTTCAAATACTTTAGATGCAATAATTGATAATTTAGGTTCACCTACTTATATTGTTGCAAATGAAGATTTAGGACAAATAACATTAGATGATAATTTTGATATAGAATATAAATTAATCTATGAATATAATGAATATGCAATCGCTTTTTATGTTGAAGAAGAGTTAGAAGAAAACGATGAAAAATCTTGTGCAATAAAATATATGTATTATTATCCAATTGAATTTTTTAAACAGACAGATGTTACAGAGCTTAACCATTATAAATATAAACTAAAATAGTTAAAAGAAGGAATATGTAATACAGTAATAATATTTATTTAACAATAGCATATAATATATTATCATAATGCAGAAAGGAGATTTTCAAAATTGAAGATTTTTAAAGAATTACTTAGCTTGTTTGAACGGATTTTAAAAAAAGACTTAAATTTGTTTGAACAAATTTTTATTCATTCACTCTTATGCAGAGTGTACAAGTTTTTAGCGTTTGTTTTGATAGTAGTATACTTTGTCATTATCGTAATGATATTATTAAGGCTTATTTAAAAACTCCAAAATTTGGCCCCATTGAAACATAAATGGGGCTTGCATTATTTGTGTATTTTATAATAATTTACTTTTACCTTGCATTATTAATAAAATTATTATTCATCAACTGCATAATAGCATCTTCTCTCTTTATCAATATATTTTTCCAAATCAACCACACAATAATTAGCTTCAGGTAGTTCTTTTTGTAATTTTGTTTCTATTTCTGAATTACAAATAATATAAGCTCTTTTAGTAGAACTCTCCCCTATAAAATATTTAAGTCTCGTAATCTTTTCAGTATCTATAAAATAAAAGGTATTAATAAATTTATCTTTATTGTTTGTATATTCACAAAAACTATATTCGGACAAATAAGCTCCTTTATAGCATTTATCTACAATTTCTTTCCATCTTATACTATGTAAATATCTTAATTTTTCTCTATTAATAGCATTATCTTCAATAATTAATGTTTGGTTTAGCCCAAAAGCAAAACTGTTTAAATTTATTCTATTTATATCATCTATTAAAATAATAATATTTTTATATTTCATTTCTTTTTGTATATCATAAATTACAGATTCGATATATTTACTATCATGGTCTTTAAGAATTTGATAAGCTAGGTATTCAAATCCGTTTATATCAAATATTCCTATAAATCTTCTGCCTGTTGTTGTGAATACTCTTTTATCTTTTATTGCAAACGATGGGGTAAAATCAACAGTTTTACAATTATGATAAAAAGCAGCTATGTTACTTAATTTTAATAATCTTTCTCTATATTTTGCATTTTTATTTGACTTGTTATATTCAAAGTTTAATAATTTTACATATTGGATTCCTGATTTACCCAATACTAACATCCATCTAATTTTTCTTAAGAAGTTTTTATCTATTAAATTTTTAATTCTATTTCTATAATACCTACTACTATTAAAGAAGTATTTTGCATCACTTACATTTAAGTATTGATATTTTGCAATAAATTTTATCAAAGAAATCTCCTCTTTATTTGTCGGAAAATAACTCACACTTATCACCTCCAATACTAACTAATAATTTACCAATAAATTGTCCGTTGGTAAGATAGTCGATAGCTACGCCATCGCCTACTTACCTCCACTACAAAAACTATATCATTAACCTCACAAAATGCTTGAAATATGTGCATTTTCTCGTGATGTGAAATATGCCAAAATTCTTTCTTAAAAAAAGTTAATTTTGCTATACTTTTTGTTACTGTAAAATTTACATTTTTTTGCAGTTTGTACTACCATTTATGATAGATTTTTTATAATAATTTAATAAGTTATCTGGATTATTATCTTCTGCTAGAAAATATAAATTTATTAAATGCTCTCGATTTACATTTTGTAATATAAATTGAAAATTACTATTATACAAATCATATAAAACATATACAATATTTTTTATCATATTAATTTTATCTTGTTTCATATATTCAAGCATATAAGAATCATAATTAAAATCTAATCTGTCAATGATTTCAAAAAATTCTTTTGGAATTTCGTTACTATTATTTATAATTAAATAAAATAAATCATCTATATTATATTTTATATTATTATCTTTAACAATTTTGTTAATACCCTCTTTACTTTTTGGTATATAGGGGTATTGATTTTTTTGATAATAGGGTATATCTGCAATATAAATATTTCTTGATACTATTTCTTTATTTTCATTTCTTATAATTTCTGTTTCTATATAGCCAAGTTCTTGTAAATGTGAAATCCATCTACTAACTGAGACAGCTGTTACGTTATATAAATCTGCAAAATATTTATTTTGAGCATAGCAATAACCATTTTTATTGGCTAATGCTGTAATTTCTCCATATAATAATTTTTCTGCATATTTTAAATTAGTGTCATACCTAACTGTTGCTGGTATGATTGCATAATAATTTGGTTGTTCTTTTTGACTCATATTATGCACCTCCATATCTTTAAATTTTGCTGAAGGGCAAATTTATAAAGTATGAAAGTGTTTATAAACGAAAAAACGAATTTGAGAATTTCTAAGTGGTGGCAACCACAAAGAAATTCTAGAAATTCCCATATTTATCTTGTACGGAAATTCCTCCCACTGGGAGAACTTTCCTACAATATAAAAAAAGAGACTTTACTTTTTATAGTAAAATCTCTGTATTAAAAATTACATTTAAAGGGACATCCCTTTAGGTAAAAACTTCCGAATTGGTTGCGGAGGGTAGACTCGAACTACCGACCTTTGGGTTATGAGCCCAACGAGCTGCCAACTGCTCCACTCCGCGATGTTTAATTAAATATTGTGCTTTTTTTGTCCCTTTAATGTCCCTTTATCATTTAAATTTTAATCATTTTTATTAAGTTTTAATAAGCTTAAAAGTTTTATTAAAGGTTTGAGCAAAATATATAATTTTCAATGTTTTAGTGTCTTATCAACGGTTTTGGACTTTAGCAATTCTTCGGTGCTACTCTGTTTATGAGCCCGACGAGCTGCCAACTGCTCCACCCCGCGATATAAATTACTAACGATACTTATTGTACTACGATAAAAGTGACTTGTCAAGCATTTTTGGTTTTAAGTTTCGTTTTTTTGCAATGGGTGCTTATAATATATAATTTTTTCACACTTTGTGTGTCGCAACCCACAAAATAAAGATTTTATCTGTCGGTTGCTCCAATCGCACTCGCATAGCTCGTTTGGTCGCTTACGCAGTGTTTCAAAAATTATATATTATAAGCGCCCATTGCAAAAAAACGAAACTTAAATTTTTGGTATATCTATTAAAATTAATAAAAACAGTAACTAATATAGTATATGAAAAAAGAAGAAAAATATGCGTGACATTGGAAAAATAAGAAAGCTATGATATAATCGCAATAAGAAGAAAGAGCAGTAAATACAAAAACGGAGAATTTAAAAGAAAGAGGTCAAGAAAAATATATGGAAAATCTAAGTAAAGAAGAATTAATCAACAAAATTATAGAATTAGAAGAAGAAAATAGAAAGTAAAAAAAGAAAAAGCACAGAAATAGAAGAAAACCAATCAAAACAACCAAAAAGCAGATTGTCGATTATTGGTGTGGAATAGAAGAGGAATGTGGTCTTAGTGTAGATTGGGAAGAAGCGGAGGAAAGATGTTGGAGATGTGGTTATAAAGCAAGATTGCAAAGATGTCATATTATTCCAGATAGTTTAGGCGGAAAAGACGAGCCTTCTAATTTAGTATTATTACGTGAAAGATGTCATATTGATGCACCAAACATAGAAAGTAAAAGTTTTATGTGGGATTGGATAAGAGCAAATGGAACGAGTTTTTATGATACCTTTTGGCAAACAAGGGCAGCCAAAGAGTATGAATTTATTTATAAAAAGAGTTTCAGACAGGAATTACAAGAAAGAGATATGTTAACCCCAAGAGATTTAGAAAAATTCGTTACCATACCAATGGTAAGAAGTGTGAATCATTTTGCACATCCTTGGAAAAATGATTCAACCAATGCAGGTCTTTTAAGAATGAGATTAGAAGAATATGACAAAAAGTATGGAAAAAAAAGGCAAAAACGCAAAGTATTAGAAAAAAGGAACAAAAATTTGATTCCTTAGTTGGAAGTTTATGTTGGATAGCAAAGAAATATCATTTTAATGTATGGGAGGGAAGAACAAAAAATCCATTTTCTGTGGTATTAAGTTGTTTTATTGATAGACAACGACAATTAGCAATATCCATCAAATTAGATAGACAAAATCACTATAAAGCTTGTTTTACGAAAGAAACAAATCCTAATCGTATCACGGTAAAAGAATATGATATAAATCTGGGAACAGAAGAAAAAGCCGTAGAGGAGTTTGTAGAAAATGAAATGGAAAAATTCTGTAATAAAAATGGAAAGCCAACAGAATAAAGATATGTTTTTACAATTGATCCGATCTATCGTTTAAGAAAAGAATAAAATCTATGAGCTATTTAAGATCCATAAAGAAATTACTATATAAATTTTATATAGTAACTTTTTTCTTTTAAAATATGATTTTTAACAAAAGTATTACTATTCATTATACTATTTTAGTAAAAAATACAAAAATTTCCAAAAAAAGGGGTTGACAAAAAATGGAAACAGGTTTATAATAACAATCAATTACAATTCAAAAAAATTAATTCAAATATTTTTATCAGGAATTAAATCAAATTTTCAAAAATCTTACATAGTTTAAATATCTGAGGTCATTATCATTGTGATCCCAAATTAGAAGTATAATTTCGATTCTTTCCAAAAGAATTAATCATTCCCCAAAAAACTATATTTTTATAAATGATATATGAAAAACATCCTACAACTCCAAATTTTATTATTAAAAATGGCCTCAGATATTTAAGCTATGTAAGTAGAAAGGAAAGCATGTTAGCAATTACTAAAAGTATGGCATTACAAGGTTTAGATGGATACTTAGTATCTATTCAAGTAGATATATCGAATGGAATGCCAGACTTTCAAATCGTTGGCTTACCAGATGTCAGCGTAAAAGAATCAAAAGAGAGAGTAAAAACAGCCATCAGAAATTGCAATATCGAATTTTTAAGTAGAAAAATTGTTATTAATCTATCGCCAGCCAATACCAGAAAAGAAGGTTCTATGTTTGATTTACCAATTGCTATTGGAATTTTAATTGCCAATAGGAACATAAGGAATCCAAATTTAGGGAAAATATTGGTAGAAACTATTTTTATCGGCGAATTATCTTTAAATGGAAATATAGAAAAAACAAATGGCATTTTGCCCATTTGTATAGAAGCTAAAAGATTAGGTATTAAAAGAATCATAATACCAAAGCAAAATGAAGAAGAAGCCAACTTATTAGAAGGAGTTGAAATTCTTTCAGTTACCAATTTAAAAGAAGTAATAGACTACTTAAATGGAAAAAAGAAAATGAAACAAGAAAAATGTACGAAAGTTGAAAAAAATAAAAATAAGGAATATGACTTTGACTTTTCAGAAGTAAAAGGACAAGAAGAGGTAAAAAGAGCATTAGAAGTCGCAGCCAGTGGAGGACATAACTGTCTTTTAATTCGGTTCACCTGGTTCAGGGAAGACGATGTTAGCAAGAAGATTGCCAACTATATTACCAGATATGAAATTAGAACAAGCATTAGAAGTTACCAAAATATATAGTATATTAGGATTAACATCAAACGAAAATCCTCTAATGGTAAAAAGGCCTTTTCGAAGTCCTCATCATACCATTACGCCAGTATCCTTAATAGGAGGTGGAAGAAATCCAAAACCAGGAGAAATTAGTTTATCTCATTTAGGAGTATTATTTTTAGATGAATTGCCTGAATTTAATCGAAATGCTTTAGAATCTCTACGTGTCCCTTTAGAAGATAGAAAAGTAACCATTAGTAGACTGAATACAACCGTTACCTATCCATGTGAATTTATGCTAATTACTAGTATGAATCCATGCCAATGTGGTTATTATGGAAGTTCAGAGAAAGTTTGTACTTGTAAGCCAGAACAAGTTAAAAAATATATTAGCCGAGTTAGTGGTCCTCTTTTAGATAGAATTGATATTCATATTGAAGTCAATCCGATTAAATATAGTCAATTAGAGCAAAAACAGAAAATAGAAACTTCACAGGAAATTAGAAATCGAGTCAATCAGGCAAGAAAAATTCAATTAGAGCGATATCAAGAATATCATATATTTTCAAATTCTGAATTAACGCCCCCATTAATAGAAAAGTTTTGTAAATTGAATAGTAAATGTAAGCAAATATTGGAAATGGCATTTGATAAATTAGGATTAAGTGCAAGAGCTTATAATCGAATTTTAAAAGTAGCTAGAACGATTGCTGATTTAGAAAATAGCGAAAACATACAGGAAAGCCATTTGGCAGAGGCGATTCAATATAGAAGTTTAGATCGAAAATATTGGAGTAATTAATAGGAATAAAAATTCAAGTTTCACTTTTTGTAAGTGCAGGTTGTAATATATAATTTTTTTACGCTTAGTGCGAAAGCAACCTACAAAATTAAATTTTTATCTGTCGGTTGCTCCAATCGCACTCGTTTTACTCGTTTGGTCGCTTACGCAGCGTTGCAAAAATTATATATTACAACCTGCACTTACAAAAAGTCGAAATTTGAAAAATAAAAAAGAAAAGAGGTAGTGAAATTAGAAATTATAACAATAGAAGACAATAGATATCCAGATACATTAAGAAAGATAAAAAATCCGCCCAAACAATTATATACAGAGGGGAACGTAGCATTATTAAAAAATAATATTATCTCAATTATTGGTTCTAGGTCTTGTTCGCAAAATGGAAAAGAATTGGCCAAGAAGTTTACCAAAGAATTAGTATATCAAAATATTACAATTGCAAGTGGCATGGCATTAGGCATCGATACCATAGCTCATGAAACAACACTACGAGAAAAAGGAGAAACAATAGCTGTACTGGGAAATGGATTAAATCGAATCTTTCCCATAGAAAACAAGGAATTGTATCAACAAATTATTAAAAGCGGAGGATTGGTAGTAACAGAATATCCACCAGAAGAAAAAGCAAAATCAAGTAATTTTTTGGCAAGAAATAGAATTGTTAGTGGGTTGGCATTAGGCATTTTAGTAATAGAAGCAGCTTATAGGAGTGGAACAAGTGTTACTGCTAAATTAGCTAAGGAACAAGGAAAAGAGGTTTTTGCCTTGCCACATGAAGTTAATGATATACATGGAGTAGGGACGAATCGATTAATTAGTAGAGGAGCTAAAATAGTAACTAATACAGAGGACATTATAAAAGAATTCCCCTTTTTACCATACAAAATTCCTCCAAAAGAAAAACAAGAAAAACCACAAAATGTCAGAAAGATATGTGATAATCCAAAGTATAATGAGATTTATCAATGGATTACAGAAGAACCAATTTCTTTAAATGAAATCTATAAAAAATCACATAAAACAATAGCAGAAATTAATAGCATTTTATTGATGCTAGAAATACAAGGTTTGATTAAAAAGGTAGTAGGAGGGTATGTATGTATTTTAGACAAGAAATAGGTAAGTGGGGAGAAAATTTGGCTTGTCAATATTTGGAGGATAACAATTATAAAATAATAGAGAGAAATTTTTTGTGTCGACAAGGTGAGATTGATATTATCGCTAAAGATGTGGCAAAAAAGGAAATGGTGTTTGTGGAAGTGAAAACGCGCTCTAATTTGAGGTATGGAAATCCAGCAGAAGCAGTAAATCAATCAAAACAACGACACATAAAACAAGTGGCAAATTATTATATTTATAGAAAACAAATTTATCATTTGGCTATTAGAATTGATGTAATAGAGGTTTATATTCAAAAGCATGGCTGTAAAATTAATCATATGAAACAGATTTTGTGAGATTGTTAGTTACAAGTAAATAATTAGACTTAATACCAGATACTTTTTAATTTTATAGGTGTAAGAAAATATAAAAATTATCAAAACGCTCGGTCAAGCTAATTTTTATATTTTGTTACACATTTCAAAAAAGTGTCGGGTATTAAGATAATTAGAGTATTAAAAGGTCGTTTTCAGTAAAAGAAAGCGACTTTTAATTATCCTAATAGGAAAAAAATTCAAAATTATGTACGAATAAGAATAAGAAAAAAGTTAATAATAGGAAAATATTACAAAAATACATTGCCTTCGACAAAAAACGACAACATTAATTGAAAAATGGATATATAATGTAGCTATAAAAATTTTACATCCTATAAAATTATATAAGAAGTGGAGGTGATAAAGTGAGATTTAAAATGTACTTTGAATTAGAGCAACCACAAATAGACATCCAATACAGAAAAAGTATAATCAGTTATATTAAGCATGCCATACAAGATTATGATGAAAACTTATATCAAGAAATCTATGCAAGGAATAGCAAAAAAACATTTACATGGGCACCGATACTAGCTAGACCAAAATTTGGACAAGAAACCATTGAATTGCAAGACAGCAATTTTTCCATTTTATTTTCAGCATACAACTATTTATATGCTTTACACATTTATAATGCGTTTTTAGCTCAACAACAAAAGAAATTTTCTTTAAATCAAAATTCTATGATACTTAAGAATATCGTTATGATACCAGAGAAAACAATCAATAGTAATAAAATACAAGTAAAAATGGCAAGTCCCATTATTTGTAGAAACCATAATCGAGAGACATTAAAGGACATGTATTATTCTTTTGAGAGACCAGAATTTGAAAAATACATAAGAATTAATATAGAAGAACAAATGAAACAAGAAAATTTAGACAGTAGTTTATTAGAAGGATTTAAAATAATGCCAATTAGTAGCAAAAAAGCAATCGTGAAATTATATGAAAAGAAAATTGAAACATCAATTGGACAATTTCAATTAGAGGGAAAT
Organism: uncultured Clostridium sp.; assembly: GCA_947575605.1. Classification (GTDB taxonomy): domain Bacteria; phylum Bacillota; class Clostridia; order TANB77; family CAG-508; genus CAG-269. The sequence goes on along the minus strand of CANPNZ010000019.1, from coordinate 19,214 downwards.
AAACAGCTACTAGATTATTTGTATAAAGCTGGAATAGGAGCTAAAAAGGCTATGGGATTTGGACTAATGGAAATAGTATAAGGAAGGAGGAAGTAATATAACATGGAAGAAATAACAATGAGACTAAATGATTTTCTTTTTAATAGTGGTGTATTAGGATTTTATCGTATATTAGAAAATGCTGACAAAACAGAATTAATGCAAATAGAAGGAAACACCATAAAAATCACAAAACAAGTCCTAGAAAGTTTCACAAGTGATTATTTCAATTGTATGATAGATAAATACGAAAAAGATACAAAATGGTATACAATTACCAATAAAAAAGAATGGATAAAAAATTTAAAATTAGAAGAAACAGAAAAAGTTAAGCAATTAGAAGAACAATACAAATTTATCAAAAAAAGTGTAGAAAGTGCAAGTTATAAAGCAGGGTACGAAATTTTAAAAAGTAAAAAAGTAAAAGAAAATCCTTATGAATACATCGAACAACTAAAAGATGAAAAAGAACCAGAAAAAAGAAAAGAAATAATCTTAAAAATAGTCGAGTATATAGAAACCAATAAAAGAGTTTACTGTATGAAAGATATTGTATACACAAAGATTAATTGCTTTTGGAGTAATGTTGCTTTTTTAAACCGAAATGCTAATAAAAATGATATGGAAGAAGAATATCAAAAAGTATTTGTAGAACCAGCATTACAGTATCTAGCAAACAATCGAAAAAGTAATATTACTTGTACACAATGTGGAAATATAATCAGCAAAAAAGAAGCTAGTGGAATGAGTTGGTTAAACGATACAGGAGTAGACTTTAATAGAAAAAAATCAGGATTCTGGAATTTTAAAGAAGACATGTTTTTGTGTCCAATCTGCAATTTAATTTATTCTTGTATTCCTCTGGGATTTAAAATGATAGGCTCCAATGGAATATTTGTTAATAATAATGAAAGTATAAAAAAATTAAAACAATATAATGATATTTTAATTATAGAAGAAAATGCAAAAGAGGAAATCTTTGAAAAAGTATATGGAAAAGTAATATCTCATTTTATTAACCAAACGAATCAATTAGCCAATGAGAAAATGGAAGAATATGAGCCACGAAATATACAAGTCATCAAAAGGATAGGAGAAAAGGAAAATCAAAAATATGAATTTAATATGTTATCAAAAGACAAGTTAGAGATACTTAAAAAAACTACTCCCTATTTTAAAAAGTTGTTAGGTAGTAGTTTATATCAAGAAGTATTAACAAATTTAATCGAAGGAAGAAAACAATATTATTTAATCGCTAGGATATTCAAAGAAAATAAAAACATAGAGGTTATCAGAAGTATTTTATTAATTCAATTAAATTGTATGGGAGGGATAAATTTGAAAGAAAGAGAAAAAAGAATTGACGAGATGATAGAAGAAGGACAAAAACTGAAAAAGTATTTTTTTGCTAATGGAGAAAACGAAAATAAGCTAACTGCTTATGGACACAATTTACAAGAAGCACTAAATGCAAGTAGTATTGAGAAATTTATGAAATTTTTTACATTATTTTATGGAAGCTTAAAAATTCCAATGCCAAATTGTGAAGCAATAAAAGTTTTGTTAAAAGAACCAGAATATTTTAAATTATTAGGATATGCGTATTTATATGGATTAGGCGTAAGATTAGAGAAAAAAGAAGAAGTAGAAAAGGTTGAAAAATAATTGGCATTTGCGTTGTCAAATCTAACCAAATTTACAAATTAAGAAAGGAATGAGGTAAAAATGAAAAATAAAGGATTAACAATGACAATTATATTTGAAGCAGAAAGTGCTAACTATGGAGAAGGGTATCAAAACATAACAACTCTAAAAAAATTAACAAGAGGAGATGGAAATACCTATTCTTATATTTCAAGACAAGCATTAAGATACAACATAGTAGAACAAATGAAATGTAATAACACACCAGTAGAACAAATAGGAAAAGGAGACAAAAAAGTAATTCAATTTAGTCCAGATACGAAAATTGACGAATATCCAGAAATTGATCTTTTCGGTTATATGAAAACGAAAGAAAAAGACGGAGCAGCTACTAGAAATGCAGTAGTAAGACTAAGTAATGCAATTTCGCTAGAAGAATTTGAAGCAAACACAGACTTTTTAACAAATGCAGGAATGTCAAAAAGAATCAATAAAAACAATTCAATTGCGCAAAGTGAAATACACAAATCTTACTATTCTTATACAGTAGCCATTGACTTAGATCAAGTAGGAGTGGATAGAAAAATAGAAATACCAGAAGAAGAAAAGAAAGCAAGAATAAAAGAATTATTAAAAACAATTCAATTTTTATATAGAGACATTAAAGGAAGGAGAGAAAATTTGACACCAATATTTGTCATTGGTGGAATTTATGATAGGAAAAATCCATTTTTTGAAAACAGAATAAAAGTAAATAAAAATAAAATAGAAACAAAAATATTAAAAGATATTATGGAAGCAGACGAAGACATTAAAAATAATACAAAAGTAGGTTTTGTAGAAGGAATTTTCCAAAATAATGACGAAATCAAAGAAGATTTAAAGGCTATGAAAGTAAATGAATTTTTCAATGAAATAATTAAAAAAGTAGAGGAGGAATGCTAAGTGAAAGCAATTAAGCTAATTGCCAGACAAACACTAGCATCTTATCGAAAGCCAAGTAGTATGCAAATCAAAGAAAGTTATCCGCTACCACCTTATTCTACTGTAATAGGAATGATACACAATGCTTGTGGATTTTTAGAATATGTAGATATGGGCATCAGCATACAAGGAAGTTATCATTCTAAAGTAAATGAATTATATACAAGGTATGAATTTAAACCAGGTTTTTATGATAAAAAAAGGCATTCCATAGAAATTACCAGTAAAGAAGGAAAAAGTACAGGATTAACAGTAGGACCTGCCAATGTGGAACTATTAACAAAAGTGGAATTAATCATTCATATTGTGCCAAAACAAGAAGAAAAAAGGCAAGAAATATATGAAGGATTAAAAAAGCCAAAAGAATATTTGAGTTTAGGAAGAAGAGAAGATTTGCTAGTAATCGAAAAGATAGAAGAAGTAGAAGTTGAAGAAATTATGTTGCAAAAAGACTGTAAGCTAAAACAAGATGCTTATGTACCATTAGATTGTATAAACACACAACAAAATGGAGATAGTGATGATATTTCTACCATTTATAAATTAAATAAAAAATATGGTGTTCATCCTAAGACTAATATTAGATTTTGGGAAGAACAGATATTAGCTAGATATTTTAGTAAAGAATCTACAATTTATAAACGAACAAAAATAAAAACAGATGGAAAAGACTTCATATTTTTAGCATAGGAGAAAATAATGGAAAATCAAGGTTTAGCCAAAAGTAATCCAGAAAAAACAATAAAAGAACATACACAAGACTTATTAAATCAATTAAAAATTTTAGAGACAATTTATCCTTCTATCTTAGAAAAAGAAGAATGGGAATTATTAAACTATGCCTCAAAATATCATGATATAGGGAAGATTAATACAAAATTTCAAAATAAGCTATATCAAAAATTAAAAAAGAAACTGCTAGAAGACAATATAAAAGCAGAAGAAATACCTCATAATTTTTTAAGTCCACATTTAATTAACATAGATAAGATGGAAGAAAAATTTGGAAGAGAAAATACTAGAATCTTAATAAGTAGTGTATATTACCATCATGCAAGAGAAAAAAGAGAAGTAACAGAAGAAGCCTTAGAAGATTTAAGAAAACAAAAAGAAGCCTTAGGAAATTTTTTTGATTTAGATTTAAGTCAAGTAGAAGATTCTATTGGTAGATATATATTAGGAGAAAAAGACGAAGAAATATTAAAGGACAGAAGATATATTTTAATAAAAGGAATTTTAAATAAATTAGACTATATAGCTAGTTTAGATAAAGAAGGAGTCAATATAGAAGAAACATGTAGAGATAATGGGCAAACAGTAAGCGACAAAATTCAAGAAATAACAAAAACAAAACATAAAGGTATCTATCGAGAAGTGCAAGAATATATGATGGAAAGGCAGAATGAAAATTTAGTTGTTATTTCCTATACAGGAAGTGGAAAAACAGAAGCAGCTTTATTATGGATAGGGGAACAAAAAGCATTTTATACTCTTCCTTTAAAAGTATCTATTAATGCGATGTATCAAAGAGTTATCAATAAAATTCAATACAAAAAGGCATTACTACTGCATGGAGACGCTTATTCTTACTATCAAGAACAACCAGACGTAGATATTAATAGTTATGATAGAGCAAGAAGATTATCTTCTCCACTAATTATAACCACAGTAGATCAATTATTTAAAATAGCATTTCGTTATCAAGGATATGAGGAAATCTTAGCAACGCTAAGCTATTCTAAAGTGATTTTAGATGAAATTCAAATGTATTCGCCACAGATGTTAGCTTATATTTTATTAGGATTAAAGATGATAACAGAAGTAGGAGGAAAATTTGCTATTATTACAGCAACTTTTCCACCACTTTTATATAACATAATGGATGACCTAAAAATACCTTATAAAAAACAGGAAAAAGAATTCACACCACATATTTCAAATAGACACAAAGTAAAGATATTAGAACAAAAGGAATTTGATTTACAGAAAATACAAGAATTAGGGCAGAAAAAGAAAGTATTAATCATTGTAAATACTGTAAAAAGAGCACAAGAGTTGTATAAGAAATTAAAAAATGTTCATTTATTACATAGCCATTATATCAAAAATGACAGAAACAACATAGAAAAACAAATAGTAGAATTTGGAGATAGAGAAAAAAACCAAGAAAGTGGTATATGGATTTCGACGCAAATTGTAGAAGCAAGTTTGGATATTGATTTTGATGTATTATTTACTGAAATGTGCTCCATTGATAGTCTTTTTCAAAGAATGGGAAGAATATTTCGAAAAAGAATTTTTAAAGAAGAAGAACCCAATATATATATTTTAGACAATCGAAATGGAGTGCCTTATATTATTGATGCAAAAATTTATGATTATAGTATAGAACAAATTAAAAATCATAATAATAAAAATTTAACCGAACAAGATAAACAAAAAATGATAAATAATATATTTGACTTAGAAAAAAATCCAGAATTAAAAAATTCTGAATATTATAAAACAATTAAAGAAGAAATCAGTCTTTTAAAAGATATCATACCCAATGAGCTACCTAAGAAATTAATTGACGATAAGTTTAGAGATGTTCAAAATATTAATTTGATACCAGATAAAATTTTTAATCAATTAGAAGCAGAAGGAAAAATAGAAAAATGGATAGAAACTCTAAAAAATAGAGATGTACCAGTAAGTAAAAAAATAGAAACAAAAAATGAAATAAAAAACTATATAATTGGAGTAAGATATAGTCCTATCGTACTTCATGATGAGGAAGAATTATTCTATAAAGGAAGTAATATCTATCGTACACAATATGAATATAATTTTGATGAGGGAACTTTACAAGGAGAGGGACTAATTATGGACAATATTATTAAAATGAAGCAATCAGGTTATTTTGATGAGTAGGTGAAAAAATGAGAAAGATAACAGGACTAATGGTATACTATTATTTTATTTGCGAAAGAAAACTATGGTATTTTACAAATGAAATTAATATGGAGCAAAACAGCGAATTAGTAGCTATTGGAACAGCATTAGAGGAAGGTAGTTATACAAGAGAAAATAAGAATATATTGATTGATAATACGATTAATATAGACTTTATTAAAAAGGGAGCTGTTTTACATGAAGTAAAAAAGACAAAAGCAATAGAAGAAGCAGGAATTTGGCAAGTAAAATACTATATGTATTATTTAGAAAATAAAGGTGTAAAAAATGTAACAGCTAAAATAGATTTTCCCTTATTAAGAGAAACAAAAGAAATTATATTAGAACAAGAAGATAAGAAAATATTAGAAAATGTTATTAAAAACATAGAAGATATTAATAAAAGAGACAAGCCTCCCAAACCAATCGAACAAAAAATATGTAAAAAATGTGCTTATTATGATTTATGCTATGTTTGCTAAAATATGATATATTAGGAAGGAAAATAGAAGATGAAACAATCCTATTATTTATATAAAAGTGGAAGAATACAAAGAAAAGATAATACGCTAGAAATTGTATATAAAGATAATACCAAAAAATCAATTCCAATTGAACGAGTAGATGATATTTATGTAATGACAGAGTTTGATTTTAATACAACATTACTTAACTTTTTAGGTAAGTATGGAATATCAGTACATTTTTTTAATTATTATGGATTTTATACAGGTACCTATTATCCAAAAGAAGCATTAAATTATTAATTAAACAAGTAGAAGCTTATACAAATTCAGAAAAAAGATTAGAAATAGCAAAAGCATTTATTGAAGCAGCCTCTTATAATATTTATAGAAATTTAACTTATTATAACAATAGAGGAAAAGATGTAAAGGATTTTATGAAAGAAATTGATTTTTTAAGGAATCAAATTAAATTGTGTAAAGATGTACAAGAATTAATGGGAATAGAAGGTAATATTAGAAAAGTTTATTATGATACTTGGAATATTATAATTAATCAAGACATTGAATTTGAAAAAAGGGTCAAAAATCCTCCAGATAATGCCATTAATTCCTTGATTTCTTACATTAATACAATTATTTATACAAGAGTTTTAAGCGAAATTTATAAAACACAATTAAATCCAACTATTAGTTATTTACATGAACCATCTGAACGACGATTTTCTTTATGTCTAGATGTGGCAGAGATATTTAAACCAATCATTGTAGATAGATTGATTTTTTCAATGCTAAATAAAAAACAAATTACAGAAAAAGATTTTGAGAGAAATTTGAATTTTCTTTATATAAAAGATAAGGTTAGAAAAGAAATTACAAAGCAAGTAGATAGCAGATTACAAACTACAATTATGCACAAGTCTTTAAAAAGAGAAGTGAGTTACGAATATTTAATTAGATTAGAAATTTATAAACTAATAAAGTGTTTAACAGAAGATGTTGTATATGAAGGGTTTAAAATGTGGTGGTAATATGTATGTAATTTTAGTTTATGATATTAATTTAGAAGAAAAAGAAGGCCAAAGAGTTTTAAGAAATGTGTATAAAATATGCAAAAAATATCTTGTACATATACAGAATTCTGTTTTTGAGGGCGAACTTTTAGAGTCTCAAATGTTGAAATTAAAGATCGAATTAAATCGTTATATTCGCGAGGATAAAGATAGTGTGATTGTTTTTAAAAGTCGAAGTCAACGATGGTTAGATAAAGAGTTTTTGGGAATATTAGAGGAGGATAAAACTTCTAATTTTTTGTAATGATTTTTTGTCTGTCGATCTGATGTTCTGCAAAAAGTCTAGAAGTATGACAGATTGGATTTTTCGTTATTTAGCTATACTTTTATACTTAGTTTTTAATTTTATGAATTTATGGCAGTGTGATTTTTGGATGTCGACAGATTGAAGTGTGAAATAGTTGGAATTATTAGCACTTTTGCGCCTCCTGTTTTAATTTAAATATAGTAGAATGTAAATCTACTTTTGCTAAGTTGTTTAGTCCTATCATTTGGTTTTAATTTAAATATAGTAGAATGTAAATTAAAAGATAATACTTCTGTTAGTTTAGTTGATTGTTGTTTTAATTTAAATATAGTAGAATGTAAATTAAGTTTTCTAGTACATAATTCTCTGCCATAAAATCGTTTTAATTTAAATATAGTAGAATGTAAATGTTGTTGAGGAAGGTATTGAATGGGAAACAGAAAGAGTTTTAATTTAAATATAGTAGAATGTAAATAATGGAAGTAGAGTTGGTGGATTAAGTAATGGAACAGTTTTAATTTAAATATAGTAGAATGTAAATACTTGTTTGTTTTCACTCTCTGGTAATAAATCAACTAGTTTTAATTTAAATATAGTAGAATGTAAATCATTAAAAGAAACAGAAATAATAAGAGAAATTAGGTTTTAATTTAAATATAGTAGAATGTAAATTTCACAAAAGGTTTAATTAATTTAGTAGAAGATTGAGTTTTAATTTAAATATAGTAGAATGTAAATAATAAAAGGGTTAAAGTATTAAAATCAACCAACTTAGTTTTAATTTAAATATAGTAGAATGTAAATTGTGGAGTATCTGAGTTAATTTGTAGAGATGACCCAGTTTTAATTTAAATATAGTAGAATGTAAATTGTGTTCGTTTCTCTCTCTAAAAGCGAAACAATCTGTTTTAATTTAAATATAGTAGAATGTAAATCCCAACAATTATAATTGTAACATACCGTACGGTAGATGTTTTAATTTAAATATAGTAGAATGTAAATAATACTCTTAGTTCAAAACTAAACGGACAATCGTATGTTTTAATTTAAATATAGTAGAATGTAAATCCTTCTATTTTTATATAAAAAAATAGGAACTTACTAGGTTTTAATTTAAATATAGTAGAATGTAAATTTGTTGTCAACTATTAATTCCAAACTTTTATTTCTAGTTTTAATTTAAATATAGTAGAATGTAAATCTCAAGTATGCTCCTTCCAAGTTTGCTCCTCTCAGTTTTAATTTAAATATAGTAGAATGTAAATAGGAGGTAAAGCACAATTTGGTGGACAACGTTTTGGAGTTTTAATTTAAATATAGTAGAATGTAAATGAGTTTGTAGTAGCCATTCTGTTGATAGTAATATTTGTTTTAATTTAAATATAGTAGAATGTAAATAAAATATCAAAATTAGAAATTATATTAGTATTATATGTTTTAATTTAAATATAGTAGAATGTAAATTACTTTGACAAAGTATATATTTTTCAATAAATAAAGGTTTTAATTTAAATATAGTAGAATGTAAATAAGAGCCACGCAAAAGATACCGAATCATTAGAAAGTTTTAATTTAAATATAGTAGAATGTAAATTTATATACTTTGTAATGTTTGAATGTTTTTCCGTTTGTTTTAATTTAAATATAGTAGAATGTAAATGATGGAGTATAGCCTTCTGCGTAGCTATCTCCAACTGTTTTAATTTAAATATAGTAGAATGTAAATTTTGTGTAGTATTTATCATTTATAGCTTAAGAATACCGTTTTAATTTAAATATAGTAGAATGTGAATATAAGTTGCTCACATAGTGACAGCACAAACTCTGATTATTTTAATATAAGTATAATAGAAAAAAATAGAATAAAGAAAAAAGTATCTTCATTCTATTAAAAAAATAAAATACAAAAAGTATTCAGAATCCAACAATTTCATCATAAATTTCCATAGCATAATTATCTGTCATACCAGAAATAAAAAACAAGATAGCCTGATAAAAATGAGACTGGGAGCAATCTTCAAAAAGAACTCTATTTTTAAAAACAGAACACTCTCGATCTGGATAATCATAGTAGCTATATAAAAAATTGAGAAATCCATCATACAACTTTGGGTAAAACTTCTGTAAAGATTTAACAGAAGAAAAAGCACTTTTGCCATCAAAGCAAGACTTGATAGTACAATAAATTTCGTTCAAAACAAGTTCAAAATATCTATTAGAAGCACTAAGTCTATCAGAAAAATAAATATTTTTATAATTAAACTCTTTAATTTTATGAATCAAATTATAAGCCTCATCAGAAAAGAGCAAACCATTTTCAGGAGAGGAATTTTGGCATAGATCATCAATCAAATAGTGGATAATATTAGAATTATTCAACTTTCTATTTTTACTATTATCATTTAATAATCGATAAAGTTCATTCAAATGATCATCTAAAATACCAAGAGTAATAGCATCCTCAATATCGCGGCCAATATAGGAAATTTTATCTGCAATTTTAACAACACAAGCTTCCCAAGTATAAGGAGAAAACTGGTTTGGGTAAGTATATTGGGACAAATTAATAAAGGAATCTCTTGGTTTAATTCCATTTTCATCAATTTCACCACAGTGAGAAATAATACCATCTCTTACGGCATAAGTAAGATTTAGATTTTGCCTATTTTTTTCGCTATCCTCTAACGATTCTAGAGAATCAACTAAATTCAAACCATTTTTTTCGTGCCAAAAAGGAACACCCAAATCATTTTTTGAAAAATTAGACAAAATTCTTTCTCCACTATGTCCAAAAGGACTATGACCTAAATCATGACTAACAGCAATTGCCTTAGTTAATTCTGTGTTAAGTCCTAGATAATTGGCAATAGAATAGCTAATGGATTCTACATGAGTAACATGTTCAATTCTTGTACAAATATGGTCATTATTAGGAGAAAAAAATACTTGGGTTTTATGTTTTAATCTTCTATAACTATTAGAATGAATAATTCTAGTATAATCTCTTTCAAATTCACTTCGAATGTCAGTATCTCTATGATATAGAGGAAATTCCCTAGCGATCATGTTGTCCCATTTTAGATTATTTTTAGTAGCAGCATAATTTTTAAATGAATTCTTCATCTTGTCACCTCACATCATATAATATATACCAAATGTCAAGAAAAGTCCAATATTTTCGAATTGTTACTTTATAAAAATATAATAAATTTTGTTTATAAAATTAAATCTAGCTGTGATGTAACTGCACATCTAAGGGTATCCGAGAATCATTTTCAAAATTAGTTGAATTTAGAAAGATAAAATAGTATAATCGAAATCGAAGGGAGAAGGAAACATGTTCAATTTAATAAAAGATGAATTTGATGAAAATTCAGAAGATATTTTAGAAAGTGTTAATAAAATGATAGCAAAAAACAAAGAAGAAAAAGAGAAAAAGGAAGATAAAGAAAATAAGTAAGAAAGAATAAGGTTGAAAAAGAATTACAATTTCGACTCTGTCAAATTTAATTCTTTTTCAGGTAAATTAGAACCATAGGAAGGAATGTAAGAAAAAATGGGAAAATTATTTGTAATAGATGGAACAGATGGAAGTGGAAAACAAACGCAATTTGAAAAATTAAAAGAAAGACTAATAAAAGAGGGAATAACCTATAAAGTAGTAAGTTTTCCTAATTATAATAGTTCAAGTTCTTCTTTAGTAAAAATGTACTTATCAGGTGAATTTGGGAAAAATGCTAAAAAGATAAGTCCTTATATTGCATCGACTTTTTATGCAGCAGATCGATATGCTACCTTCCAAACAGGATATAAAGAATACTATGAAAAGGGAGGCATTATATTAGCGGATCGATACACAACAGCGAATATGGTACATCAAGCAGGAAAAATAGAAGATAAAGAAGAACGTAAAAAGTTTTTAGATTGGTTATGGGATTTTGAATTTAATCTATATGGTTTGCCAATCCCAACGGAAGTATTCTTCCTAAATATGCCAGTTGAAAAGTCATTAGAGTTAATTAAAAATAGAGAAAATAAATTTACACATAACACACAAAAGGATATACACGAAAGCGATAAAAATCATTTAATAGATGCTTATCATGCGGCTTGTGAAGTAGCAAAAGAATACCATTGGTATGAAGTAAATTGTATAGAAGATGATAAAATTAGGTCAATTGAAGATATTCATGAAGAAGTCTATCAAGAAGTGAAAAAACACATATAGATAAAAATAAAAGAAAAAGTGAGATAAAAAGAGAAAAATTAAGAATAAGAATAAACAAAAGAAACAAATCTATCCAGTAAAGTAAAAATAAGACAAAAATTAACTTAAAGTAAATTTGGAATATTTAACCAAAGAAAGTATAATATATATTGATGGTGCATTATTCTAGTCATACAAACTTTACGAGGGTGGGGCTAAAAATCCACTAAAGGGCACATCGTTGAAGTTTCTTGTTTATGCGCGAAATGCCAGTTTTGTGTGTATTCAGGGAGTAAAGAAATTAGGGTAATATGTAATGGCATACATAGGATTCCCTAGTTTCGCGGAGGCTTAAATGTAGTTCTAAATGTTAAATTAACTAGCCTTTAGTACAAAATTTAAGTGAAACCTATGTTGCGTGCCAAGACACAAAATACATAGTGTAGCCTGTCTTGAGTGAAAGTATTGGGATTATCTGAAACAAAAATAAAATTTATTTTGGCCAAATCAATTTTATTTTTAGATTATGAAATTGCTTTTGCAAAAAAGACTAGTAAAGTGAAATAGTATGTTAAGGAAAACTTCTAGAATGTTTGCTATGAAAAATAGCTAGGAGGTCTAGGGATTAAGGTACAGATTTAAGTGGCGATCTGGTGTCTATTGTGTCTAATAGATATTTCCCTTAAACGGAAACGGCTATAGCAGTAATGCTAAGCGGGAAATAGAGAAATTCAACCAGACCTAAACTGTAAAATTTACTTAGGCTTTTACCATCTAAAAATCGAAATAAGATACAAAGTGATGGGAAAACCTATCACTTTGTTATTGTATAGAAATTTAAGTTTTGACTTTTTGTAAGTACAGGTTGTAATATATAATTTTTTTACACTTTGTGTGTCGCAACCTACAAAATAAAGATTTTATCTGTTGGTTGCTCCAATCGCACTCGTTTCGCTCGTTTGGTCGCTTACGCAGTGTTGCAAAAATTATATATTACAACCTGTACTTACAAAAAGTCAAAACTTAAAGTATAGGAAACATTGAGAATATAAAATAGAAAAAGGAGAAAAGAAACAAAATGAGCAATAATACAAATACACAAGAAAGTAAAGAAAAGCGAAAAAATAAGAAAGAAAACTCAAATATCAAGTGGTTTATTCAAGTATTCATCATGACTTTTATATTATCCATGATATTTTCTTATATATCAGCCAATGGCGTATCACATCTAAACTTAGTATCAGCCATATTAATTTTAATATTAGTAATTGGTGTAGGTATATTTTTTGATATAATAGGGGTAGCAGTAACAGTTGCTAATGAGCATGAATTCCATGCCAAAGCGACAAAGAAAGTAAAAGGTTCGAAAGATTCTATTAAGTTAATTAGAAATGCACCTAAAGTAGCCAATATTTGTGCTGATGTTATAGGAGACATTTGTGGTGTATTAAGTGGGGCAATTAGTGCATTAATTGCCATGAAAATTACAGAACAATTTGGATTAAATTTTGACTTGCAGTTTTTGCTAAGTGCCTTAGTGGCAGCTTTAACAGTAGGAGGAAAAGCATTAGGAAAAGGAATTGCCAATAGTAAGTCTACACAAATTGTACATGCTGTTGGAATTATTTTAAATAAATTTAAGAAGAATTAAGTAGGTGATTTTATGAAAGCATTGATTACAGGAGCATCATCAGGAATTGGGAGAGATATGGCAAGAGTACTGGCTAATAAAGGATATCATTTGGTATTAGTAGCCAGAAACGAAGAAGAATTAAAAAGATTAGCAAAAGAATTAGAAGAGAAAAATCAAATAGAAGTAGAAGTAATAGCAACAGACTTATCAAATATAGAGAATGGTAAAGAAATCCATAAAAAAGTAAAAGATATTGATATTTTAATTAATAATGCAGGTTTTGGAGATTGTGGGAATTTTACCAAAACAGCATTAGAAAAGGAAATTAGTATGATAAATACGAATATAGTAGCGTATCATACATTAATGAAATTATATTTAATAGACATGAAACAAAGGGGAACAGGGAAAATACTAAATGTAGCTTCAATAGCTGGTTTTATGCCAGGACCATTGATGTCTACATATTATGCAACAAAAGCCTATATTGTGAGAATTTCAGAAAGTATAAGAGAAGAATTAAAAAAAGAAAAGTCAAAAGTACAAATTAGCATACTATGTCCAGGACCAGTAGAAACCAATTTTAATCAAGTGGCAAATGTTAAATTTCATATGAGAGAAGCTAATAGTATGAAAGTTTCTCAATATGCGATTAAAAAATTGGAACAGGGAAAGTTTTATATTGTTCCAGGTTTAGATGTAAAATTAGCAAGATTAGGAGCTAAATTAGTTCCTACTTCTTGGATTAGTAAAATTACATATAGAGTGCAAAAAAGGAAAATAGAAAAGTAAAAGTCGATAAAAAAGTAAGAATATTGCAAAATTTATTTGGTCTCATATCACCGAGTAGAGGAGGGCTTGTAGCCTTCCTTTTATAGTATAGAAAAGTTTCAGTTGACAAAAACAAACAAACATTCTATAATAACATTGGTGATACTATGAAAAAACAAATATTACACATAGACGTCAACAATGCTTTTTTAAGTTGGACAGCAGTAGAAAAATTAAAACAAGGAAGTCAAATTGATATTCGAGAGATACCATCCATCATAGGAGGAGACGAATCCAAAAGATCAGGAATTGTATTAGCCAAGAGTATGAAGGCAAAAGAGTGTGGAATTAAAACAGCAGAAACCATTTATCAAGCCAAGATAAAATGTCCAAATTTACAAATATTTGAATCTAATTTTAAAATTTATAAAAAATATTCAGAAGGGCTATATCATTTATTACTACAATATACTGACAAAATAGAAAGATTTAGTATTGATGAATGTTTTTTAGACATGACAAATTATTTAATGAAAGATACTTTATTGGGGAAAGCAAAAGAGATTAGTAAGAGAGTAAAACAGGAATTGGGTTTTACCGTAAATATAGGAGTTGCTAACAATAAGTTATTAGCCAAAATGGCATCAGACTTTACCAAACCAGATAAGATACACACATTATACCAAGAAGAAATAGCTGAGAAAATGTGGCCATTGCCAGTTTCAGAGTTATTCATGCTAGGGAAAAAAACAGTACCCAAATTATACAATATGCAAATAAAAACCATTGGAGATTTAGCCAAAACAGAAAAAGAAATATTAGAAAAAAAATTTGGGAAACATGGTATTATGATGTGGGAATATGCCAACGGTATAGATAGTTCAGAAGTGAAATATAAAAAAGAAGATCCAAAGGGTATTGGAAATTCTATTACCTTACCACAAAATATTTCAGATATTAAAAAATTAGAAGAAATTTTACTTGCGTTAACAGAACAGGTGACATATCGACTAAGAAGATATGATTTATTAGCCAATACTGTAAATGTACAATTAAGAACAAACGATTTTCAAGATACATCTCATCAAGGGAAATTATTAGCAGCAACCTCAACAACAAAAGAAATTTATCAAAAAGCAAAAGAATTGTTAGAACAGATGTATCAAAAAGGAATGGCAATTCGATTAATAGGAATAAGAGTGGACAATTTAGTCAAAAAAGAAGAACAACAGTTGTCATTCTTTAAAAATGAGGAAAATGAAAGACAGCAAAAGCTAGATAAGACAATTGATGCATTAAAAGAAAAGTATGGTTATCAAAAAATTACACGAGCAGGAAAAATGAAGGTAGACGATATATTAAAATTGAAAGATATATAAAAGTTTAGTATATTATTTTTTAAAATTATCTTTATTTTACTTGCTAATACAATCCATTTGTTTTATAATAATAAAAATAATAGTTAGGAGAAAAAGAATGTGGAAAAGAAAAGAATTAAAAGATAGAGCCAAAAAAGTTGTCCATAAAAATTATTGGACAGCTGTTGTGGTATGTTTTTTAATTGCTTTATTCACAGGAGAATTTGGAACATCTATTGTAGGAGTATGGCAATCAGGAGATTCGATGGATCCCAATTACATTGTCAGACGTGAGACAGACAAGGGGAAATTAGAAGAAGATGAAATAGACAATTTTTTTACAGAGAGAAATATAAAGGAAACATTAAACGAAACACAAATAAAAATATGGGAAGCAACAGAAGCTAATTTAAACAGTGCGATGAAATCACAAAAATATATATTTAAAATATGGGATGCCATTACTTCCTTTAATATCCATGAAGTAAGATTGGGAGTTATGCTTTCTATAACGGCAGTTTTAGCATTTGCTTTTACGATATTTATAGCAGATCCTTTAATTGTAAGTGGAAAAAAATATTTTTTAGAAGCAAGAGAAGGAACCAATACCAAAATAGGAGTCATGAAGCAAATCTTTCAAAAAGAGCATTGGTTTAATGTAGCACTTATCATGTTTTTACGAAATATTTATAATGCACTTTGGTATTTAACAATAGTAGGGGGCATTATAAAGACCTATGAATATAGAATGATACCTTATCTGTTAGCTGAAAATCCTAAGATAAAGAGAAAAGAAGCTTTTCAATTATCTAAACAGATGATGAAGGGAAACAAATGGAAAACTTTTATTTTAGATATGTCTTTTTTTGGATGGAACTTTTTGTCTGTTTTAACATTTGGTCTATTGAGCATATTATATGTAAATCCATATAATGCAGCAACCATAGCGGAATTGTATGTTGTATTAAAAAAGCAAAAGGAAGGAAACAACACTTAAAAGGTGTTGTTTTATGTTATAGGAAGAATCGAAGATTTTCCTATAACATAAATAAATTTCAAACAAATTTGCTAAGGCAAATTTGGCGAGCGAACAAAACGGGGCATATAAGTTGTCTAAGAGGTCAGAAAATTTTTATCATGCTCCTTTTGTTCTATTTTGTAAAAAGAAATAAAAGGATAAAGAAATTTGCGATGGAAAGCGGTTGAAAACGAGAACAAATTTTAAACAAAAGCTTGCAAATTATAAAGAATTAAGCTAGAATACATAAGTAAGTAAAAGGTAAGGAGGAATATATGGCTGATAAATTAGTAATAGTGGAATCACCAGCAAAAGCAAATACCATAAAAAAATTCTTAGGAGGAAGCACAAAAGTAGTAGCTTCTATGGGTCATATTAGAGATTTACCAAAATCCAAAATGGGAATTGATATAGAACATGATTTTGAACCAGAATATATAAACATAAGGGGAAAAGGAGATTTAATCAAATCATTAAAAAAGGAAGCCAAACAGGCGAAGAAAATATATATTGCAACTGACCCTGACCGCGAAGGAGAAGCAATTGCCTGGCATTTAGCCACGATATTAAACGAAGAAAAAAGTAAAATAACCAGAGTAACCTTTAATGAAATCACAAAAGGAGCGGTACAAAAAGCAATCAAAGAGCCAAGAGAAATCGACTTAAGCTTAGTAGATGCCCAACAAGCAAGACGAGTTTTGGACAGAATTGTAGGATATAAAATGAGTCCTGTATTGTGGAAAAAAGTAAAAAGAGGATTATCGGCAGGAAGAGTGCAATCAGTAGCCGTTAAATTAATAGTAGATCGAGAAGAAGAAATTGAAAAATTTATACCAGAAGAATATTGGAATTTATATGCTAATTTACAAGATGTAGAAAGCAAAAAAGAATTGGAAGCAAAATTTTATGGCAAAGAAGGAAAAAAGCAAGAAGTCCATTCTGAAGAAGAAATGAATCAGATTTTAAAAGCAATAGATAAGGCAAAATATCAAGTAACAGAAGTAAAAAGAGGAGAAAAGAAAAGAAATCCAGCACCACCATTTACGACTAGTACCATGCAACAAGAAGCTTCCAGAAAATTAGGATTTACCTTAAAGAAAACCATGTCTATTGCACAAGGACTATATGAAGGAGTAAAAATACCTGAAAAAGGTACCATCGGTTTAATCACTTATATGAGAACAGACTCCACTAGAATTTCGGAGGAGGCAAGAGCAGCTGCTAAAGAACATATTGTAGCAACTTATGGTGAAAAATATTACGAAAATAGATACTATAAGACCAATAAAGAAGCACAAGATGCTCACGAAGGTATTAGACCTACTTATGCAGACTTGGATCCGGAAGACATCAAAGATTATCTAACCAAAGATCAATATAAATTATATAAATTAATTTATAATCGTTTCATGGCAAGTCAGATGGCAACTGCTATTTATGACACGATGGCAGTTACGATTGATGCTAATAAATATACATTTAAAGCAAATGGACAAATGATTAAATTTAAAGGATTTATGACTTTATATGTAGAAGGAACGGATCAAAAAGAACAAGAAGAAGAGGGGATGTTACCAGACCTAAAGGAAAAACAAGAATTGAAATTGAAAAAGTTAAATCCAAAACAAAGCTTTACAGAGCCACCACCAAGATATACAGAAGCAAGTCTTGTAAAAGCATTAGAAGAAAAAGAAATTGGAAGGCCAAGTACCTATTCTCCGACCATTACCACTATTTTAGATAGAAGATATATTGAAAAGATTCAAAAACAATTGTCACCTACGGAATTAGGTAGAATTGTTAATAAATTGCTAACAGAAAACTTTACCGATGTAATCAATGTAGAATTTACAGCTAAAATAGAAAATGAATTTGATGAGATTGCAAACCGGAAAAGAAGAATGGAAAAAAATGATTCGAGAATTCTATGGACCTTTTGAAAAGGAAATACAAAAGGTAGAAAAAGAATTAGAACATGTCGAATTAGTAGATGAAGTATCAGACGTACAATGTGAAAAGTGTGGAAGAATGATGGTATATAAATATGGTAGATATGGGAAATTTTTAGCATGTCCTGGATATCCAGAATGTAAAAATGCAAAACCAATTATAGAAACAATAGATGTACCATGTCCAAAATGTGGAGCAACTGTACAAGTGAGAAAGACGAAACGAAAAAGAAATTACTATATATGTGAAAATAATCCAGCTTCTTGTGATTACATCTCTTGGAATAAACCAAAAGAAGGTGAAAAGTGGAATCCAGAAGAAGCAGAAGAGGTTAAAAAGGAAACAGCTAAAAAGTCAACTAAAACAAAAACAACGAAAAAGACTACCAAGAAGACAACGAAAAAGAAAAAATAGAATAAGTGAGATTAGCTCCCACGTCTGGGCGTAAAATATGGTTATTTTTTATATTTTACGCCCAGACGTGGGAGCTAATCTTACGAAAAAAACCGAAACTTAAAGCTCATTTTCCTTGACAATCCATTATAAATTTGTTATTATTAGTAATGCCTTAGGAATAAATTGGCATTGAGGCGAATAGAATTAAATAGGAAACGCGGGAATAGCTCAGTTGATAGAGCGCTGCCTTGCCAAGGCAGAGGTCGCGGGTTTGAGCCCCGTTTCCCGCTCCAAAGTTATTGAAGTTCCATAATTTTAATATACGGCGTTGTAGCCAAGTGGTAAGGCACGAGTCTGCAAAACTCTGATTCGGCGGTTCGAATCCGCCCAACGCCTCCAATGACGTATCTGTTCGAACTAAATTGAACAGAATTGATACAGAAATCAATCAGAAAATAAAATCTGGTTGATTTTTTTGTTGCTTAAAAACAATATT
>CANPNZ010000018.1 GCA_947575605.1 uncultured Clostridium sp. | reverse complement strand
GATTGATTTTTGTATCTCTGTTCTGTAAAAAGTTCGAACAGATACGTCGTTGGTGCGGATGAAGGGACTCGAACCCCCACGTCGTTGACACTGGTTCCTAAGACCAGCGCGTCTACCAATTCCGCCACATCCGCATATAATTACGCTATTTATATTAGCATATTTCTCTCTTATTTGTCAAGCAAATTTACACAAAATATACAATTAATCCACCAGCAATTGAAATAATAAATCCTAATATTTTTAAACCGCAAGCTCCATCATTTTGATCGCCAAAACCAAAAAATTTCTTAGTTATAATTCGTGCATCATATATTAGAATAATTCCACATAATACCAACAATACTCCAATTAATTTAACAATTATTTGTAACATATTATCAACATCCTTTTTCTTTTTCCTTTTTAATCATACTATTTTCTGTAAAAAAAGTCAAGAACAAAAAACACCCAAAAGGGCGGATATTACTTGAAAAAGCAATTTCCGCCCCTTTGAGAAAAAGATTAAAAGATGATTTGATTCCTTTCCCTAATCAGAAGATTAATATAATCTTCTACTTCGTGCAGCACTTCATCGGCGATTTTTTTCTTTTCTTCCTCCCTCTGTTTGGAATTCCTTTTGTAGTTAGCCAACTGTTCTTCATAATCACTGTTCTTTACGATTTTATAGAGTTCTATAAGCAAATCCTCTACCTCATGATACTTACAGCGGCCGGCCATATGATTAAGAATTTCCTTGAACATATCACCTTGCTTTATAATTCTTTTCATTGCTACTTTGCAAAAAATGTCAATAACTTCCTCATTGACATCTTTGAGCTCCTGCGCAATGACCCTTTGCCGGATTAACTGACGCATCCGGACTTCAGATTCAACATTTTCAATAAATCTGAAAACCGCTCTGTCATCTTCTAACTGCTGTACATGTCTTGTATGAAGTCCCTGAACGGCATCTTGCATAAACTCAAAGACTTCATGCTCACTTGGTAACGTTATCGTCGAACTGACTAATATCTCATGAAGTAATTCCTCTAACTTCATCTCCGGTTCCTTCAGCTTAAGCAGAATTGCTATCTCTAACAATTCATAACCGATCTGGTCTGCTTGTCCTTTAAACGATTCCCGCATGAGATATCTAACCTCATCATATACCGTACTCTCTTTTAATCCTTTTAGTAATTTTGTGCACATACACGCACCTCCTGTTTTCTCTCAGATAATATCTCTGGCTATTTATAGCTACTTTTGGTCACTTAGACTTAGTTAAATTATAGCACATTTTACATAATATTTCAAATTTATCCATATAATGTCATTTTTTATATACAAAATCGTTGTAATAATTTATTAAAATTCAATCAAATCTCAATTCTTTTCATAAACTTATCTTTTACTAAATCTTTTAGTAAAAGATTCTCTATTTTCTCTAATGTCGGATCCTCTTGTAATATCTTTGTAGCTATACTTTGAACTGACTTTAGAATTGGCATATCTTCAAACAAATTTGCAATTTTAAACTCTGGTAGCCCATGTTGCATCGTACCAAAAAAATCTCCAGAACCTCTTAATTCCAAATCTTTTTCTGAGATAATAAAACCATCATTGGTACTACACATTACCTTCATTCGTTCTCTTACAGTTTCACTTTTCCCCTCATATTTTAGAACACAATAAGACTGATAATCTCCTCTTCCTACTCTTCCTCTTAATTGATGTAATTGTGCCAAACCAAATCTCTCTGCATTCTCAATTACCATAATATTACTATTTGGTACATCAACACCAACTTCAATTACAGTTGTTGATATTAAAATATCTATTTCTCCTAATTTAAATCTTTCCATAATATCGTCTTTTTGTTTAGGTCTCATTTTGCCATGAATATATTCTATTTTATATTGTGGAAAAACTTCCTTCTGATAAGTCTCATAAAGTTCCTCTACCGATTTTAAATCTAATTCCTCATTTTCTTCTACCAACGGACACACAATATAAGCTTGACGTCCTTGTTGTATTTGCTGTCCAATAAAGCCATTTACTCGTTCTGTCATTTTTTTATTAACGGCAAAAGTCTCTACTTTTTTTCTATTAGGAGGCAATTCATCAATAATAGAAATATCCAAATCTCCATATAGAATCAATGCTAAGGTTCGTGGGATGGGAGTAGCTGTCATAACTAATACATCTGGATTTTTTCCTTTTTCGGCTATCTTAGTTCTCTGCTTTACGCCAAATCTATGTTGCTCATCAGTTACTACTAATCCTAAATTTTTAAATACCACATTTTCTTCTATTATGGCATGGGTACCTATTAGAATATCAACCTCTCCCTTAGCCAATCTTTCTAATAAATCCTCTTTCTTCTTCTTAGAAATTCCTGAAATTAGCAATTCACATTTAATGTGTAACTTTTTTAATATTGTTTGAAAATTTTCTAAATGTTGTGTCGCAAGAATTGCTGTTGGTGCCATAATTGCTGCTTGATATCCGCATTTTACCGCTTTATAAGCTGCACACATGGCAACTACCGTTTTCCCAGAACCAACATCACCTTGTAATAAACGATTCATAGAATTTTCCGCTTCCATATTGTTGTCTATTTCTTCTAATACTCTTAGCTGTGCCTTCGTTAATTTAAATGGCAATTGATTAATCACATCTGACATTTTCACACTTTTATCAAATGAGATTCCTTTTTCATCATTTCTATAACTATTTTTTAATTGTAATAGAGCCAATTGAGTCGATAATAACTCTTCAAAAACCAACCTTCTTCTTGCTCTATCAAAATCTTTTAATTCCGTTGGGAAATGAATCTGTCTAGTAGCTTCGTTAATCCCTTGTAAATCATACTCTTCTAATAGATATTGTGGTAAAGTTTCTTTCAACTTTCCTTCTACTTCTGCTAATCCATTCTCCATAATTCTTCTTAAAACATTTTGTGATAGTTGATAGGTCAATGGATATAAAGGAATTATCTTTCCTGTATTAAAATTTTTTTGGTTTTCATCAAATACAGGTGAAGTCATGGTTATTTTTCCAAAATTATTACTTATTTTCCCATAAAATTTATAGGTTTTTCCTATTTCAAACTTATTCTTCAAATAGCTTTGATTAAACCACGTAATCGTACAACTTGCTGATTCATCTCTAACCAGTAATCTTTGCATGGTCTTTCCCTGTAATCGAACATCAGAAACTCTACCACAAGCAATGGCTTCAATTAATACTTCATCACCATTCCTACATTCCGCAATATTTTTAGGTTTACTTCTATCTTCATACATTCTTGGATAATAGGTAATTAAATCTTTTAATGTAAAAATTCCTAGTTTGTTTAGTAATTGAACTCGATTGGGTCCTACTCCTTTTATATATTTTACATCTTTTTCTAAATCCATTTATTACTCCTTAATTTCTAGTAGTTTGAAATCTAAACCATCTGCACTAACTAATTTAAAATCAATTCCATAATATTGTCCTTCTACTGCTTCTTTAATAGAAGTACTGTGTAAATGTCCATAATAACATTTTTTTATACCATATTCCTTCATGACTTTTATAAATCCGCTCATTTCGTTATGAACAATATTACTTTGAATAATTGGCGGATAGTGAAGAAATACTAAAATTTCTTTTTCTTCTTTTTCATTTAATTTTTTAGCTTCTTCTAACGATAATTCCAATCTTGCTATTTCTCTTTTTAATAATTTTTTATCTTCTCCTTCTTCATTTTGCCCCCATCCTCTCGTTCCCGCTATGATATAATTTTCAAATTCATAAGCTGTATTATAAACAAAATCTATGTTATCAAAATGATTTTCTTTTAAAAACTTTCTCATGCTGGTTAGGGTTGTCCACCAATAGTCATGGTTTCCTTTTAATAGTAACTTTTTTCCTGGCAAAGTATTTAAATAAGAAAAATCCTCATACATGTCTTTTAAATACATCGACCATGAAAAATCACCTGGTATTACTACTAGGTCATTTTCTTTCACTTTTTCTATCCAATCTTTCTTTATTTTTTCTTCATGTCCCTTCCAGTTTTCTCCAAATATATCCATCGGTTTATTTTCATGAAAGGATAAATGAAGATCTCCTATGGTATAAATTGCCATTACTATCTCCTTGCTTCCTTTAATTTTAGATTTGGTATAGCATTTAATTCTAATGTATCTCTATTTCCTGCTATATAATTATAATAACCAGCAGATGCTATCATGGCGGCATTATCGGTACATAGTTTCAATTCTGGTCTATAAACTTTAATTCCTGTTTTTTCAAGTGCTAGAAATTCCTTTCGAATATAGGAATTACTAGATACCCCTCCCGCTAAGGCAACTGTTTTGATTCCCGTTCTTTGTATTGCTTTTTCGACGTTTTCCATTAATGTTTCTGTTACCGTTTTTTGAAAACTAGCACATAAATTAGCTTTATTGATATCTGGTGACTTATGGTGTAAATTAATAACTGCTGTTTTAATACCACTAAAACTAAAATCTAATGTGTCTTCATCAAAATTTGTTTTTGGTAACTCTATATTAGCTTCTCCTTCTCTGGCAAGCTTGTCTACCTTTGGTCCTCCTGGATAACCTAAGCCTATTACTCTGGCTACCTTGTCAAAAGCTTCTCCAATAGCATCATCTCTTGTTTTCCCTAATACTTCAAATTCTGTATAGCTTTTTACCTGTATAATTTGTGTGTTTCCTCCTGACATCATAATACATATAAAAGGTGGTTCTAATTCTTGATACGTAATATAATTAGCCGCAATATGTCCTTGAATATGATTCACTCCTACTAGAGGAATTTGATTGGCAAATGCTAAGGCTTTCGCATAAGATAGTCCTACCAACAGAGCCCCTACTAAACCTGGTCCATAGGTTGGTGTTATAACATCAATGTCAGTAAGTTTTACTTTTGCTTCTTCTAATGCTTTTTGGGTAACTCTTGAAATTGCTTCAATATGGTTACGAGAAGCGATTTCTGGCACAACTCCCCCATATTTTTCATGAATTGGTATTTGTGTGTCTATGATATTGGAAAGAACCTCCCTACCATTTTTTACAATGGATACAGAGGTTTCATCGCAACTTGATTCAATTCCCAATGTTAGTATGTCTTTTTTCATGTTTACTCCTTCTAAACAACATTAAATCATACTTCTAAATGCCAAAAATCATTTTGGTTATGGTCATAATTCCTGATGCAATTCCATTGATTGCTGGGGATATTATAATACTTGCTATATTGGTGATCCATATTACAACAAATATAATATAAAATATTTGCTCATTATTTCTGAACCACTGTTTTGCATTATATGGTAAAAATGGCATAATAATTTTAGAACCATCTAATGGTGGTAATGGTATTAAGTTAAATACGCCTAATCCAATATTAATTGATATAGTAGAAGTTACTATTAACTGAACAATCTTTCCAACATTTGACCACAGAAATTCTACACTTGCAAATTTAATCATAGCTCCATATACTAAAGCAAATACAAAGGCTAAAATAATATTAGTTAATGGTCCTGCAAAAGATACAATAGCTTCTCCTTTTTCCATTGATATTTTTCTAGTATATTGTGTCGGATTAACATGAACTGGCTTTCCCCATCCAAAACCTGCAAATAATAGCATAAGAGTTCCTATTGGGTCTAAATGATCGAATGGATTCAAACTTAGTCTTCCTTCATTTTTGGCTGTATTGTCTCCTAATTTGTAAGCTGCTAATCCATGTGCAAATTCATGGAAGGTAATGGCTACTAAAACACCTGGTATACTCACCAATAAGAAAAATAATTCTCCTGGATTTCTCATATAACCAGATATTGTTGATAATACCATAATGGCTATTATGACATATATCATTCTTTTGTCAAATGAAAAATTAAACATTATTTCTATCTCCTTTATATCTCCTGTTTGTATAATCTATAAGTCATCTGTCTTAAATGATAAATAGCCTTCATATAAATAGCTATTGTCTATGCCTTTCATATATACTTCTCTATCATTTATCTTATTGGTTAAGCTTTGTTTTAATAATTCCTTAATTTCTGTATCTTTTATAGGGCTACGCTCCATAGCAAGTAAATAATCTGTTTTATCCACTTTGCTCCAATCAACTACTAAATTTAACTCTTTTTTTAAAATTAAATCCAGCCAAATTCTTGCACTTCTTCCATTTCCTTCTCTAAATGGATGGGCAATATTCATTTCCACATATTTTTCGATGATTTCTTCATAGGTTGATTGCGGCATTTTTTCAATATTTTTAATTGATTCTTCCAAATAAGCAAGAGGTGTAAATCTAAAATTTCCTTTTGCTACATTTACTTTTCTTAAACTTCCTGCGAATTCATATATTTCACCAAATAAAAATTCATGAATTTTCTTTAATGTCTTCCATGTTCCTGGTTCTAATGTATTCAAATATCCTGTTTCGAACATTTCTTTTGCACATTTTTTACTAATTTTTTCTTCTTCTCTTGCTAGTTCTACTTGATTTGTAATATTTAATTTATTTTCTAAAATCATTTTTATCTCCTAGCTTTCTTAAGCACTGTTTAATAATTTGCTTGGTTATTATCCTTTTGGTTTGTTGTACATTACTTGCATTTTCGGTAATCTTTCTTATGGCATAGTCTAGATATCATTATTTGTTTTTTCTATTTTTCTGTTTTCCTTGATTTGCTTTCATTTATGGTTCCAAGTGGTTTCATAGTTGGAAATAACAATACATCTCTAATAGAAGTACTATCGGTTAATAGCATAATAAGTCTATCAATTCCAATTCCTAGTCCCCCTGTTGGAGGCATTCCAATTTCTAAAGCTTGAATGAAATCTTCATCCATCATTCCCGCTTCTTCGTCTCCTGCTTCTCTTGCTTCTACCTGTTTTTTAAATCTTTCGTATTGGTCAATTGGATCGTTTAATTCAGAAAAAGCATTTCCATATTCACGTCCGCCAATGAAAACTTCAAATCTTTCTGTTAAGCGTGGGTCTTCTTTCTTTTTCTTAGCAAGTGGTGATATCTCGATTGGATAATCATAGATAAAGGTTGGTTGTACTAATGTTTTTTCTACATATTCATCAAAAAATAAGCTGATGACATCTCCTCTGGTTTCTTTGGTTTTGTCTGGTATTTCTATTTTTCTTTCTTTGGCAAGTGCTACGGCTTCTTCATCTGTTTTGATTTCATTAAAATCAACCCCACAAGCTTCTTTAATAGAATCAATCATACTAATTCTTTTCCAACCAGGTGTTAAATCGATTTCTTGCCCTTGATAATTTACTTTCGTGCTTCCTTTTACTTTCATAGCACATTTTGAAAACAATTCTTCTACCATTTCCATCATGTCATGATAATCTGCATAAGCTTCATATAATTCAATCGTCGTAAATTCTGGATTATGACGAATGTCCATTCCTTCATTTCTGAATATTCTTCCCATTTCATAGACTTTATCATAACCACCTACAATTAATCTTTTTAAGTTTAATTCGGTAGCAATTCTTAAATACATGTCTATATTTAAGGCATTATGATGGGTAATAAATGGCTTAGCAGTTGCTCCTCCTGATATGGTATTTAACATAGGTGTATCAACTTCTAAATATCCTTTTTCATCTAATATTCTCCTAATTTCCGTAATAATTTGACTTCTCATCTCAAATGTTTTCTTTACTTCTGGATTCATAATTAAATCTACATATCTTTGACGATAACGTAAATCTACATCTTTCAATCCATGAAATTTCTCTGGTAGTGGTCTTAAAGATTTCGATAATAATGTTACTTCTTTGGCATGAATTGAGATTTCTTCTGTTCTGGTTTTAAATACAAATCCAGTAATTCCAATAATATCCCCTATATCCCATGTTTTGAAAGCTTTGTAACTTTCTTCTCCTAAGTCATTGATACTTACATAGCTTTGTATTTTTTCGTCACTGTCTTGAATGGTACAAAAAGATGCTTTTCCCATAATTCTTTTGGCAATAATTCTTCCTGCAACCGTTACGTCTTTTTGTTCGAATTGCTCGTAGTTTGCTTTGATTTCACCTGCTGTATTCGTTCTATTAAATTTTGTTATTTCATAAGGATCTTTTCCTTCTTGTTGTAATTCTGCTAATTTGTCTCTTCTTATTTTCATCAAATGATTGATGTCTAATTCTTCTACTTCACTGTTTTGATTGTTGTTTTGTTGCATGGTTATCTCTCCTTTTTATTGGCTTGGTTTTAATTTTTTGCTATTATATAACAAATATTGGTAAAAAGCAAAAATTATTCATTTTCTAGCTCAAATCTAATTTTATCTATTTCATAATTCGATTTTATTTCGTCTTGTGTCAATGCTCTATTATACATACGAATGGCATAAATATTTCCTTTTGTTAAAGTGGTATCATTATATTTTCCTATTAATAAATTTGTTGAAGTATAGTTCATCGGTACAACTTCTTGTTGATTTTCATAGTTCGTATCAATATACATTTTGGATAGATTTTGTTCATGTGTTAATGTCAATGCATAAGGTCGATTAAGTGATAACATTTTATTAGAATTTAGATACCCATTATTTCGTCCATATGCTACTGTAAATTGATTATTCGAATTAATTGGATTTAATTCTACTGTATATCCATTCCATTTTACAAATATAATTCCTCTACCTAAATGCTCTGTATTGCCTGTTCGATTAAATACAACTTCGATTGTTTGTGCTGTTGGCGTAATGGTACTATTATCTGCCACTTCTGCATAATCATTGATTCCATCTAATTGTAAACAATTATCGCCCCATTTATTGCTATTATCATCAAAATTTTTTAATTGTGCGTCATTTTCATTTCCGCTTAGGTCTTTCCACACATTCGTTGTTGTACTATGTTTGTCATCTCCTTCTCCTATATTGTTAATTGCATCATAGTGAAGTAATAATCCGTTTTTTGCATATTCTTTTGTTATCGTTTGTTTTATTGGTTCCGATGTTATATCATTATTTTCTATTTTAATTTCATAGGTTCCTTGCTGGTTTATAACAAAACTTAAATCTCGACTTGTATTCCAATTTTCTTGTTCTAGCAACTTATATTTTACTTCCCACTTGTCAATATATCCATCATTATAATTAATTTTAGATATGGTAATTCTCCATTTATCACTACCAATATATTCTTTTTCTACTGTAAAAGTTGGTTCCCCTTCATTGGGTTGTTTATATTCTACATTATATAAACTGTATAAACTACTATCTTCAAATTGTTCTAATGTATAATATACCACTCCTTCATATTCGAATCCTTCCGAACTTACAACACTTCTTTTTTTAAGATTAACAAAAAAAGATTGTTCTACATCAATTCCTAATTCTTGTATCTTTTCCTTTGACCAGTATTTGTATTCTTCCATAATTTCTGCTGCATTTTTACTTTCCCCGTTTTGTTGGTTCCACCATTTTGCTAAATTTGTAAATACTATTAATGCTTTTTTTGCTACTTCTTCGCTATTACCCTTTATAATCTCTTCCCCAAGTGGATCTTTTCCACCATTTTCTTCATACATGGCATTTACTTGTGTTTGCATTATTTTTAATTCTGTTACAAAAGCTGTTAATCTGGATGATTTAATTACACTAATTCCACTATACGTTGCTATGGAAGCTAAAATCAATAGTATAACAATGGTAATAATTAACGATACCAATGTAATTCCTTTTTTATTTTTCATTCGTTCCCTCCTTGCGTCAGATGATATTTGGCACTACTATATACTTAACTATCACAAAATAGTCTGTGTATAAAACTTTTTGGCTGGGGTACTAGGATTCGAACCTAGGAATGTCGGAGTCAGAGTCCGATGCCTTACCGCTTGGCGATACCCCAATATGTTTGTTTGTATTATCTTATCACTTTATTTGCTTTTTGTCGAGGTTTTCAACAAAAAGATTTAAAAAAATAGAACTTAGACTTCTTACTAAAAATGATAGTATAAAAATCTAAGTTCATCTAACTTCTAAAGAAAAAAGCTTCCTATAAATTTAATAATATTTCTTCACATTTTTTATAATCTGGCAAATATTTTTCTAACATTTTAAAAAATGCTTTGGTATGATTTTTATATTTCAAATGGCAATATTGATGTAATATCACATAATCAATTACCTTTCTACTATATTTAACAATTTCTGGATGTATGGTTATTTTCTTATCTTCACAAATCCCTAAATTTTTTATTTTCTTTATCTCATATTCTTCTGGTGCAAATCCTACTATAATTCTTGTTTTTTCCATTGCTCTTTCAATTTCTACTTTAGCAATTTGTTCATACATTTTAGCAATGGCTAAATCTAATATTTCCTTATCATTTATTTTTTTATAACGATTTGGAAGTGAAATTTCTATGATTTTATTTGCCATATTTAATTCTGTAATTTTTATATTTTTATAACTAATTCTTACTTTATAATCAATGCCTAATACTGGAACTGGATGTCTTTCCTTAAAATTGTTTCCCGTTGTTTTTATATTGATTTTTCTTTTTACTAAATTCATTTTTATCACTCCTAAATCTATTATAATCAAATTTTCGTTCTTCGAATTGTTGTTCGTTTTTGTTGTTTTTATTTTATCTACTATTTTACTTTTTGTCAATAGTTTTTTATGAATTTTTTATTTTTAATAAAAAAATTTGTTACAATTCACAACTAGATTTACTTGTATATACAAAATTTATTTTTACTGTGAATTGTAACAAAAATTTCAATGCAAAATTATATTACCACTTTTACTTTCGATTTAAGAATTAACTTCATCGAATATTTTAAGCTAAACAATCCATACTATAATGTAAGAAACATGCAAGATTTTGTCAAATATTGTTTACATAGCTGAGATTTCATGTTATAATGTTATGGAAATTATTAGTTAAGGAGTGTTTTTATATGAAAAATAAAATTTTTGTGGGAGTTTTTTTACTTATGATTTTAATAGCAAATGTTTCTTTTGCTTCTTATAAAACAGTTACTATGAGTGTAGTAGAAGAGCCAATTTGTACCATTCCAATCGGAGAACATTCAAAATTCGAGAAGAAATTAATTAGTAAAGATTTAGCCAATAAAGAAGTAACTTTACAATTACAAGTTACCAATGAAGAAATAGCAAATAAACCAACTGGGGAAATTATGTTAGTATTAGATGATTCGCTAAGTATGACAGATGAAGTTTCTGCCAATACCACTAGAAAAGACTTAATCTTTAATTCTGCTAATACATTAGTTAGTAATCTTTTACAAGACAATACACAATTAAAAATAGGAATCGTTAAATTTTCTACCCTTTCTGTAACAGATGAAGGAACGAATAAGGATGCCTCACTTGTTTCACCATTAAGTAATAATGCATCTGCCTTAAAAAGTTCTATTTCTGCTATCGAAACCAACGGACCTAGAACCAACTTACAATCAGGACTATTATTAGCTAGCCAACAATTTACAAACGAAGATAATCACAAATACATGATCGTTTTAACAGATGGTGTTCCTAATGTTGCAATTGATTCTATTAATTATTATTCTGACGAAGTAATTACAAAAACCAATCAACAATTAAAAACTTTAGAAGAAAAAGGAATTGATGTTATCACAATGTTAACAGGAATTAAAGACGAAACTTCTGTTCCTAATGGTACGACTAAAAACTTCGGACAAATTATTACAGAAGTATTTGGAACAGCAAGTAACCCAACCGCTGGAAAATTCTATTTCATTAAAGACTCTGAAATAGAACAAACCATTACTAATAACATTTATAATGACTTAGTACCAATTGAAAAGTCATTAAAAAACATTACCGTTGTGGATTACTTCCCTTCAGAAATTGTTAAAAACTTTGACTTTGCTTATGTTTCAAAAGCTAATATTGGTACCATTTCTGCAACAGTAGATACCACCAATAATTCTATTACTTGGACAATTCCTGAATTAACAAGTGGACAAACTGCTACTGTTCAATACAAATTAAAATTAAAAGAAAATTTTGATAGTAATATTGTTGATAAAATATTAAATACAAATCAAAAAGTAGATATTGATTATACTGATTTTGATGATGTAAAACAAACCAAAACATCTGATATTTCACCAAAAATCAAATTAACCGAACCACCTGTTGTATTGCCTAAAGCAGGAACAACTACTTTAATTGGCTTTTCTGTTTTAGCTAGTATACTATTTATCTACTCTGTTATAAAATTAACAATGATTCATCATAAAATGAAATAAATTTTAAAGGTTGCCATCTTACCAACTTGCCAAGAGTTCTAGGTTTAAATGGTAACCTTTTTTTGTTTCTATCATGATACACAAAAACAAAGATGACATGATTAAAATTTTTTGGATCTCCAATCATGTCTCCTTTGTTTTTTATTGTATAATATTTAATTCCGCTTCAATTTTTAAAAGTCTATTATATTTAGCAACTCGATCAATTCTACATGGTGCTCCTGTTTTTATTTGTCCAGCATTTACGGCAACTGCTATATCTGCAATCGTTGTATCCTCTGTTTCTCCTGAACGGTGAGATATAACGGTTTTATATCCATTACTTTTAGCCATGTAAATGGTATCTAAAGTTTCGGTTAGTGTTCCAATTTGGTTTGGTTTGATTAAGATAGCATTTGCAATCTTTTTTTCAATTCCATTTCTTAATCGTTTTGGATTGGTAACAAATAGGTCATCTCCTACTAATTGTACTTTATCTCCTATCTTATTCGTTAACTCTTTCCAACTTTCCCAATCTTCTTCTGCTAAACCGTCCTCAACAGAAACAATTGGATATTTCTCACATAATTCAATGACATATTGTATCATTTCTTCTTTGGTTTTTAATTGTTTTGTTTTCCAGAAATAGTAACCTTCTTTTCCAATTTTTTGGGCTTCATCATACATTTCTGTACTAGCAATATCTAGTGCTAACACAATGTCTTTTCCTGGTTCATACCCAGCTTTTTTTATAGCTTCTATAATAAGTTCTAAAGCTTGTTCTTCATTTTCTAGGTTAGGTGCAAATCCTCCTTCGTCTCCAACACCTACCGCATATCCTTTCTCTTTTAAAACTTTTTTTAAGGTATGATATACTTCTACTCCTCTTTTTAATCTTTCTTGAAAGGTTATTTCTCCCACTGGCATAATCATAAATTCCTGAATACTAATATTATTCTCAGAGTGTTTTCCACCATTTAAAATATTCATCATAGGAACTGGTAACTCTTTTGCTTGTATTCCTCCCATGTATTGATATAATTCCATATTCAATGATTCTGCCGCCGCTTTTGCCACTGCTAAAGATACACCTAGTAAACTATTAGCCCCTAAATTGGATTTATTGGGTGTGTCATCTAATTTTACTAATTCTTGATCTATTTTTCTTTGTTCATATACATTCATTCCTATTATCTTTTTGGCTATTTTTTTGTTTACGTTTTCTACTGCTTTCTGTACCCCTTTTCCTAAATATCTATTTTTATCACCATCTCGTAATTCTACTGCTTCAAAACTTCCTGTTGATGCTCCTGATGGTACAGATGCAATTCCTCTAAACCCACCGTTCCAATACTACTTCTACTTGTATGGTTGGGTTCCCTCTTGAATCTAAAATTTCCATCGCTTGCACGTCTACAATTTCTAAAAAATCTTTCACTTCTAACAACGCTCCCTTCTTATTTCTATTTTATCCATTTTTTTCTATTTTATGCAATATTAAAAACTGTCAAGGTAGATGTTATTTCAAGTTTCAACTTTTGGTAGGTAAAACTTGAAATAACATCTACCTTGACTGCCTTGTTAAGAAGCTTTTTTATTCCTTAATTCATTTGCATACTGCAAACTTACCTCATTAATTTCACCAGCAGAAATTCTAGCAATTTCTTCAATTACTTCTTTTTCTTGTAATAATCTAATTTGTGTTTTTGTTCTGTCTTGCTCAACTTCTTTGCTAATAAAATAATTATAATCTGCCATAGCTGCTATATTAGGTAAATGGGAAATACACATAACTTGATGATTATTAGCAATGGTTTTTAGTTTGTTTGCTACTGCATTAGCTGCTTTTCCACTAATTCCTGTATCGATTTCATCAAATATCAGAATTGGCATTTCGTCTGTATCAGCTAATACTTTTTTAATAGCTAACATGGTTCTTGACATTTCTCCTCCTGATGCAATTTTTGATAGTTCTTTTTCTTCTTCTCCTCTATTGGTTGTGATATAAAAAGTAACATGGTTCTTCCCTGTTTTTAAATATTCCTTTTCTAAATATGTTACCTTAACATGTATGTTAGCATTTTTCATTTCTAGTTCTTTTAATTCTTGATTAATTTTCTCACTTAAATCTTTTGCTTTCTTTTCTCTTTCTTGGTGCATTTGGTCTGCTAATACTTTCATTTGCTCTTCTATTTCCTTTTGCCTTTTTCTTAGTTTTTCATTGTATTCTTCTAAATTTTCTATATGTTCTACTTCTTGTTTGATGTTCTCTTGATATTTTAAGATTTCTTCTACTGTATTTCCATATTTTCTTTTTAAAGCATAGATTAAATCTAATCTTTCTTCTATAAAATCTCTTTCCTCTTCATTAAAATCTATATCCGTTTTATAACTATTCACGTCCCTTGCTAATTCTTGTAATTCATAATAAATATTTTTTAAGTCACTGGATGCTTTCTCGTATTTATCATCAATCTGCTCAATTTTTTCTAAAGCTCGTATTGCCATACTAATACTATCAATACCATTTTCTGCTATTAAGGTATCTGCTTCTTGCAAGTTTTCTGTTATCTTTTCTGCATTTAACATAATTTTTCTTTTTTCTTCTAATGCTTCCTCTTCTTCTATTTTCAAATTGGCTTCTTCTATTTCTTTTATTTGATACTGCAATAAATCTAATTTTCTTTGTCTTTCTTTTTCATCACCAAAATTATTTTTTAATTCTTGTTTGATTTCACAATATTGCTCGTATAATTCTTCATATTTCTGCCTTTTATCTCGTATTTTTTCGCCTATGAAACCATCTAAATAATTTAAGTGCATTTTATTTTCTAATAAATTTTGATTGTCATTTTGCCCATGTATTTCAATAAATTGATTCATAAATTCTTTTAATTCATTGACAGTTACCATTCTTCCATTGATTTTACACATGTTTTTTCCATTTACATTGATTTCTCTGGAAACTATAATATTACCATCCATTGCCTTTTCATGTTCTGGCTCATACATACATAATTCTACAAAGGATTGATTTTCTCCTTTTCGTATCATTTCTTTGCAAAATCTTCCTCCTGATATAATTTGCAAAGAGTCTATAATTAACGTTTTACCAGCTCCTGTTTCTCCTGTTAATACGTTTAATCCTTGATTAAAATCTATGGTTATGTCTTCTATAATTCCTATATTTTTTATGTGTAATGTTGTTATCATTTTTTCCTCCTTCTTTACTAAAAAAATGTTCGCTTTTATTGTATCTTCAATTTTTAAAATTGTCAATACTTTTTACGAACATTTTTTCTTTTATTTTAAACAAATTCTTCCCATACTAAATTGGCTAAATCAATTCCTTTATTAGTTAATCGAATAAAATCTCCATCTACCTCTAATAGCTTATCATTTACTAATTTTTCAATTTCCTCTCGAAACAAAAAAATCGGATTATCTATATACTTTTCTTTAAACTTCTGTATACTCACTCCCTCTATTTTTCTTAGACCTAATAACATATATTCTTTCTTCTTATCTTCTAAAGTTTGCCTTTCTTCTATTTTCTTATTTGAAGAACTCCATCGTTCTGCCTCTGTAAAATTTGAATTCGAAAAACGCGTATTATTTAAATAAGAATGTGCCGCAGCTCCTAATCCTATATACTCTTTTTGCTCCCAGCAATTTCTATTATGCTTAGATTCTTTTCCTTCTTTTGCAAAATTTGATATTTCATAGTGTTTATATCCTTTTAATTCTAATGTATTTTTCACATACCAATACATTTGCCTTTCTAATTCTTCATCTGGTAATTGCCATTCTCCTTTGTTGATGAATTGTTCCATTTTGGTTCCTTCCTCTACAATCAAAGAATATACACTAACATGGTTTGGAGCTAATCTTTGTATTTCTTGTAATGTTTGTTTGATATCTTGAATTGTCTGATTGGGTAGTCCTATTATTAAATCTACATTAACATTTTCAAATCCTACTTCCTTAATCAATTGATAGGCTTCCAGAAATTCCTGATAATTATGAATTCTTCCTATTTGTCTTAACAGTTTATCATTTGTACTTTGTAGTCCTATACTAATTCGATTAACACCTACCTTTTTATATTGTTCCAATTTTTGCTTATTAACGGTTCCTGGATTAATTTCTATGGTAATTTCTAATTTTTCAAACTTTGTGTCATTTTTTGTTAATTTTCCTTTTAGTGTTTCTAATAATTGCTTAATATACTTCTGTTCTATATAAGAAGGAGTTCCACCTCCTATATAAATGGTTGTAACATGATATTTACTAAGATCGTATTGATTCATTTCATATATTACTTCTTGTATGTACTCTTCTATTTTATCAGATCTATTTGTATAAGATACAAAATCACAATAATAACATTTACTTTTACAAAATGGTATATGAATATAAATTCCTAATTCTTCTTTCTTCACTTTGCTTCCTTTCTTAACAGGGATTTTAAGGCACGTCTCTAAATCCCTCTTCTGCTATTTCGATTATCTTTTTTAATCGATAATTAACACCTGATTTACCGATTGGTTCTTTTAATAATTTTCCTAATTCAACCAATGGCATATCTGGATTTTCTAATCGTAAGATAGCTATTTCTTTCAAGTTATCATCTAATTTTTTAAACTTTCCCGTTTCTTGTAACTTTCTAATGGATGCAATTTGCCTAATAGAAGCATTAATCGTCTTATTCAAATTAGCTGTTTCGCAATTCACCAATCGATTCACTTTTCCTCTCATCTCTTTTTGAATCCTAATATCTTCAAATTGCATAACTGCCTTGTTAGCTCCTATTAATGCCAAAAATTTAGAAATTTCCTCTCCTTCCTTAATGTAAATAGCTAATTGAAATACTTTTACATGAATTCCTAATTGTTGTAATATTTTTATTAATCTTTCTAAATTATGCTGGTTTCCTACATCTACTTCTAAGTGATATTCTTTTTCTGGATTATTAACAGAACCAGACCCCATAAAAGCTCCTCGAATGATAGCTTTTAAATTTTCTTCTTTTGAATTATTTTCTTCTTTTAGATAGATTTCTTTTTCTTGTACTTCAATAAAGTCGATATCTTTTATTTTTACTGTAATAATAAATGATTTCCCAGATATATCAATTTTATGATTCATGTCTAAATTAGATAAAAGTTTAGAAAAGCGGTTAATATTATAATCACTCTCTGTTGAAAATTTGATTTCTTTATGATTGGTTACATTGGTATTTCCAGATATAAGGTATCCTATTAATTCATTTTTTACTATCTCTTTATTGGCTAAATTACTATTTTTATTCAATTCTTGTTTGATATCAGAAGAAAATGACATGATTTTACTCCCTCCTTATTCTTTTATCTAATTTGAAAATCTTTTACTAATCTCCTACCTTTGTTACAATCACTCTATCATTTCCATATAAGTCTTTTTTTCCATACGTATCTACATATCTTTCTTCCTGCTCTATTAATTCCATTACATCTATTTTTTGATCATATCCTATTTCTAAACATAGATAGCCTCCATATTTCAAAAATTCATAGGATTGATGGATAATTTTACGATAAAAGTCTAAACCATTCCACCCACCATCTAACGCTATATTAGGCTCTTGTTGTACTTCCTCGTCT
This sequence comes from uncultured Clostridium sp., assembly GCA_947575605.1. GTDB lineage: Bacteria > Bacillota > Clostridia > TANB77 > CAG-508 > CAG-269. Next base: position 19,998 of record CANPNZ010000018.1, on the reverse strand, counting down.
AATGTTCTTATGATTTCTCTTTTGATATAAGGTGGATTGGATACAATGATATCATATTTTTCTTTTGGTATCTCTCCAAATAAATCAGAAGAAAGGAAAACAATTTTTTTATCTACCTCATTCTTTTGAGCATTTTGTTCAGCAATTTCCAATGCCTTACCACTAATATCAGTAGCCGTAATTTGACTGTCTTTTATGTATTTAGCTAGTGCTATCGCTATGGCTCCACTTCCTGTGCCTAAGTCTAGTATTTTTTTTGCTTGTATTTTTTCAGCAATTTGTATGACTTCTTCTACTAGAATTTCGGTATCTGGTCTTGGTATTAATACGTCTTTGTTGACATAGAAATTCATTTTCATGAATTCTTGTTGGTGTGTAATATGTTGTAAGGGAATCCCTTTTGTTATCTTTTCTACCTTTTTAAAATATTTTTCTTCTTGTTCTCTCGCTAGTTTTTTTTCGTCATATACCATGATATATTGCCTTGTTTGATTTAAGATAAATTGCATTAATAGTCTTGCTTTTAATTTAGGATTGTCTATTTTTTCAGTTTTTAGTTTTATGGTTGCTTTGTTGATGGCTTCTCTTATTGTCATATTCACACCTTCTTTCTTACTTTAAGTTTTCTTCTGTCGTGATTATATCATAGCCCTTCCTAATTTACAATGAAATACTAAGAATTGACAATTTCTAAGTGTTCTAGTATACTAAATTTATCATAAATTATAAAAGGGGTGGAAATAACATGGAAGAAAATCAAACACAAGAAATAAAAAAAGTTGGTGGCAAATCCATTGCTTCCTTTGTATTAGGTCTTGTTGGAATTATTGCTTGGATTATACCTTTATTTGGTTATCCAGTCACAATTACAGGACTTGTATTAGGATGTATAGCAAGAAAAAATGAGAAAAATGGCTTCTCTCTTGCTGGTATCATCTTATCCTCTATTACACTTGGCATAACACTAATTAATTCTATTTTAGGTGTAATTATGGCTCTTAGCTTATATTACTAATAAATCCAAAAAGCCCAATATATTTTCTCAAATATATTGGGCTTTTTGAATTACAATAATTCATTATCTTTTTAAAAATAAACACCTAATTCCATCGCTGACAATGTAAAGGAAATAAAATTGGGATGTCCATTTAGAACCGTCCCCAATGGACATCAATGGAAATTAATCATTAAAAAATTCTTTAAAATCTTGTTCATTAATTTTTTCTTTTTGTAATAGTGTTTCTGCTATTCTATCTAATTTGTCTCTATGTTGGTTTAACAATGTTTGTGCATCATTATAAGCTGTATCAATTAATGTTTTTACTTCTTGACCTATCTTGTCTCCTATGTTTTCTCCAAACATTTGCATTTCATAGGGTTCTTTTCCTTGAAAATCAATTGGTCCTAAAGTATCACTCATTCCATATTTGGTTACCATATCTCTTGCTATTTTAGTTGCTACTTCAATGTCATTGCTTGCTCCTGTTGAAATATCGTCTAATACTAATTTTTCGGCGGCTCTTCCTCCTAATAAAGCAATTAGTTTTTCTTGCATTTCTGTTTTTGATATATAGTATTTGTCTTCATCTGATTTGTACATGGTATAGCCACCTGCCACACCTCTTGGAATAATGGATACTTCTTTGACATCGGTTTGTGTTGGTAAGTATCTACTAACTACTGCATGTCCCGCTTCATGATAAGCTGTTAATTTTTTATCTTTTTCTGAATAAACTCTTGTACGTTTTTCGATTCCTACCGTTACTTTTTTTACCGCTTCTTCAATATCTCCATTTTCAATATCTTCATGACCATTTTTAGTAGCTATGATAGCTGCTTCATTTAAAATATTAGCAAGCTCTGCTCCTGTAAATCCTGCTGTATCTTCTGCTATACTTTCTAAATTTACATTGTCTGCTATTTTTTTATCTTTTGCGTGTATTTTTAAAATCTCTAATCTACCTTTTAAGTCAGGCGTTGGAATGGTAATTTGACGGTCAAATCTTCCTGGTCTTAATAAGGCTTTATCTAACATTTCTGGTCGATTGGTTGCGGCTAATACAATAATGGTTTCTTCTGAACCAAATCCATCCATTTCTACTAATAATTGATTCAAAGTTTGATTATTTTCTGTTTCTGCTCCACTGTTAGAACTTCTTCTAGCTCCTATGGCATCTATTTCATCAATAAATACAATACATGGTGATAATTTTCTTGCTTTGTCAAATAATTTTCTAACACGAGAGGCTCCCAGTCCTGCAAACATTTCAATAAATTCCGATCCACTCATAGAAATAAATGGCACATCAGCTTCCCCTGCAATCGCTTTGGCTATTAATGTTTTACCAGTTCCCGGTTTTCCATACAATAGCACTCCTTTTGGAATTTTAGCTCCCATTCTCGTAAATTTTTCTGGTTTCTTTAGGAACTCTACAATTTCCACTAATTCTTCTTTCTCTTCATCTAAACCGGCTACATCATCAAATTTTATTTTCGTTTTTCTTTCGGTATCATCATATACCTTTCCTTTTTCTCCTAAGCCTTGCATTTTAAATATCATAATAAATAAAGCAAGCATGATTAAAGTTGGTAAAAACGAGATTAAAAAAGATGGAATTTGTGCAAATACACTTCTTGGTTTTTGTACTAATTCAATTTCATTTCCTTCCGCCACTTTTTCTTGCACTAACCCAATAAAACTTTCAGTATTTGGTACAATTGCTGTTTTTTCCTCTTCTGTATTTTTTTGTTTTACTTTAACAGTAGTGCTTCCTACTGTCATTTCCACTTTTTCTATGTTTCCATAGGATAATTCTTTGATTAAATCTGTATAAGCTAATGTCTTTTCCTCTTCTTTATCTTTTTTATTCATGTAAACTAATGTAATTCCTGCTAACACGATAACTAATATTAGTAAGCTTATCAGATAAATCCAAAGCTTTTGTTCTTTCTTCTTGTCATTCTTGTTTTTACTCATCTCTACGCTTCCTTTCTTTACTCTTACATTTTGCTATTTCAACTATATTTTAGACCTAAAAGATTTTATCTATTAAGGTTTTTAGGAGAATACGAGTAGGCATTACTTGGAGGATCCTAAAAAATTAATAGATAAAATCTTTCTTGCTAAACTAAATAGCAATTCGTTTTCGAATTTAGGCATTGGAACCTTGTGGTTCTTCCCCACTACCTCCAACATCTTCCTTTTCTTTTTTCGATTTATCGTCTTTTGGTTCCTTATCTTTCTGCTCTTCTTTTTTATCCTTTTCCTGTCTTTCTTTTTTCTCTTTTTCACGTTTTTCTTTTTCTTCTTGTTCTTGCATCTCTTTTCTTACAATCTCTTGTGCCTCTGCAATTTTCATCAGCTCTATTTGTCTTTTCATGAATTCCGTTTTTAATAAAAAGATAGATGCCACCAAATAAATTGCCGCTACTGAAATATACATAACTTGGAAATATTCCATATTAAAATCAATAAATATATTAACGGCAATGTATAGCATATTTAAAAAGATAGATAATGTAAGTGCATATACTGACATATTAAACACAGCCAAAAATCTCATTTTAATTCGTGCAACCCATGTTGTCAAATACCCAAAGATACTTAAAAATACTGCATTTGATAATGTGGTTAATAAATACATAATAAAACTATAAATAAATATGGTAATAAATATACTAACATACAAAGTTATTACTTGAGAACTATTGGCATAATCAATTACATTTTGTTTGGTAAATTCATGAATTCCCATTTGCGTTAATAATTCATTATACTGATAATTAATGGTACCAGCTACGGCTCCATTTTTTAAAATGACTTTATCTTTTAAAACGATTAGTCCACTACCTGCTTTATTAACCTCGTTTATATATTGATTAATGATTTGTTCGTCTTCTGTTTTGGTATCTATAATGGTTCTTCCTACATAAGAATCATCTTCTGAAATCGTAAGTCTTTTTTCTGTAACGACATCCAAAATTCCTTCCTTGTATGAAAAATCGGGAAACTCATTTTGTAAGTATTGAATTCCCTCTTGCAATATTTGGTGAGTTTGATAGACCATTCCCAAACAAAGAACAATAGCAAGAAGAGCAACTATTTTACAAATATACGTAAAAGCTCTTCCTAATCCTTCTGCTGCCATATCTGGATATTTCTCAATTTTTGTAATGGAATTCCATACTTTTTGAAAAAAACCGATTTTATTTTTTTCTTCTTTTTCGTCGTTCATCCTCTATACTCCCTTCTTATGTTGGAATCTACAAATTTTGTGTTGATATTAAAAATTGCTATATCTCCGACTTTTATATTCGTTTCATTTATATCACATACTACATGGTAAGTTCCAATCCTTCCTAAAATCTTACAATTCTTTCCACGTATTTTTACATAACTGTCTTGCTTTTTGAAAAATAACTTGATACTTTCTAATAAATATCTCATTTTATCAACCGTTCGAAACATATCTCTATCATTTTTCACATGAATACCATTCATATAGCCACATGGAATAATAGCTACTTTCATTTCTTTTGGTGTTGTATATACATTGGAATATCCAATATTAAATCCTTTTGGCAATACTTTTACTTCTGCCACTTGTGACTCCAACTGTGCAATTTTCTTTAAGCCAATCGTATTTTGACAAGATATTCTTCCTAAAAAAGCAGATCCCACTCTAACAGCATTTAAGTGCATATTCGGAAATTTCAAAAAGGCAGAAGAATTACAAATATGAAGCATTCCTGTTTCTATTTGATTCATTTTTAAAACTTCAATACAATCTATAAATCTTTCAAATTGCTTTTTAGTATAGTTATCATCATAAAAGCTAATGGAAAAATGGGAAAAAGTCCCTTCTATTTTTATGTTTTTCATTTCTTTTAGTGTTTCTATCATTTCATTACGATTGTTATAAACAAATCCATATCTTCCAAATCCAGTATCAATCTTTAGATGAACTCTTATTTCCTTATTTTGTTCCATCGCTATTTTGCTTACAACTTCTACATCAGCTTTTGAACCAATGGTTAGGATAATATTGTTTTGTATTAAAGTTTCCACATCTTTTTTTACGGCTGTGGAAGATAACATCAAAATGTCTTCTTTAATGCCTGCTTTCCTTAATTGTATTGCTTCTTCTAAGGTCGCTACTGCGAAAAATGAAATACCATTATCGATTAAAAACTTGGTGTATTCTACCAGCCCTAATCCATAGCCATTTCCTTTTACCACTGCTATGATTTTTACTGGATTCCCATTATCATCTTTTCCTGTTTTGTTAGCAAACTTTTTGATTTGTTCTATATTATGCCTTAAATCTTCTTTTTCTATTACTAAAGTATTCACCTTTTTCCTCCACTTTACCACTTTTTTCTAAAATTATCTTTTCCCTTTAATTTGTTAGTCATCAAATAAATCATCAGCAATGATTGCCAAAAAGGTCCGTCCCCATTGGCACATTATTTTATTTTTCTTTTTAGTTGTCTCATGGTTCGAAATGCTTTTTCTGAAAAACGATATAATTTATAAGTAAGAGGTTTAAATGGCATATAAACTTCTCCAATAAATTCTGTAAAGGTCGCTCCAAATCCTTGCTTAAAACGATATAATCCATATTGAGGATGGTTTTCGTCTACCACTCCAGATACGCCTCGAAAGTCATATACATCATCTTTCCTTTGAATCGCCATTTTTATCATTTCCCATTGTAATAAATAATTTGGCATCAAGTTACGATGTTCATTACTGCTCGCTCCATATAAATACCAAGTTTTATTTCCATAAAAAATAGGGATTACTCCTGATATTGGCTTTCCTTCATAATAAGCCATAAGAATTTTCATATGCTCTGGACCTAAACAGTCATACATTTTTTCAAAATAAGCCAAAGGTCGAATGATAAATCCATCTCTTGCCCCTGTTTCTATCATAATTCTATGGAAATCTTTTAAATCTTCTTTGGTTCCTTCTTTTACCGTAACTCCTTTTTTGGTTGCTAAACGAATATTATATCTCCATTTTTGTTTGCATCCTGCCATAATTTCATCTTCTGTCTTTCCTTTGATATCTAATCTAAATACATATCTTGGTTGAATTTCATCTTTAAAATCTTTAGCATCATCTTTGATACGATATCCTAAATTGGTTACTACTTTTCTAAAATCTTGATCATCACTTACAATATCTGGTTCTATTCTTAATACAATCGCCTTATACTTTTTAGCTAACTCTTTTGCTCCATCTGTCAATTGTTTCATAACTTCCATATTATGGATATCACATACTGGTCCTCTGGAAGAATACATGATATTTCCAAAAATCGGAATTTTACGGATTAATACACAAAGAGAACCTATAATCTCGCCATTTTTTCCTTCTGCTAAAATAATCTCTGGTTTCCAATTTGGCTTCTTTACTTCTGCCCATTCTAACGATTGTTGAAAGTTACATCTCTCATGTCCTTCTAAAAATTTTTTATATTCTTTTTTTGATTCTTCACTATCTACAAATCTCATTTTTTCTCCTTGTCCAATTGGGGACGTTTCTTAAACGACATTTCTGCCGTTTTTGGGACACATCTTCAATTTTCGTTCTTTTATCATTATTTACATTATATTGGTATTTTACACTAAATTAAAAAAATTTACAAGTCAATTAATTTTTTAAGTTTCGGTTTTTTTCAAAAGATTAGCCTCCCCCTCTTGGCATAAATATCATCTATTTTATTCCTATCGCTTGATTGGAACGAGAAATAGAAATTGTTAAGTAAGAAAATGAGGGATGTTCAGGGCAACTCTTAATTCCTAATCTTATTCCAGTCACATTCATCATTTATTCAAAATAACCATTAAGAGTTGAACCTGAAAGAGGCGTATTTTCTTACTTTACAATTTCTTTTCAAGTGGAATGAACAAGATACGAATAAAATAGATGATATTTATGCCAAGAGAGGGAGGCTAATCTTTTGAAAAAAACCGAAACTTAAAAATTAATTTGTACTCTGCTAATATTTCATCTATATCTTTACAAATTATAACTTTATAATTGTATAAACTTAGGTTCTCTCTTTTCAAATATTGTATAATTTTTATATCCAATCTGTTTCAATAACTCCGTTACCTTATCAAAATCAGAACACATATCTTCAATTTTGTGTGCATCCGAACCTATCGTTATAATTTTGCCTCCTAATTCTTTGTATCTCGTTAATATTTCTTTATTAGGATGAGGCGAACCAAGTCCATAACGATAGCCAGACGTATTTATTTCGATTCCCTTTCCCTTGTTTATAATATGAATTAATATTTCATCTAAAATCTCCTTGTAATCATTATATTTTATTATTTTCTCCCCATAACCTCCATATCTAATCACATAATCTATATGACCATAAACATCAAATTCATCATACAATTGTACATTTTCTAATACTTCTCTAAAATATTTAGTATAGGCTTCTTTTTGTGTTAATCCTTCAAAAAAGCTAGCATCCATAGCAATATCTTTTTTGCAAGTTATATGGGAAGATCCTATGATAAAGTCAAAAGGATATTGTTTTACCATATTGGTAATGGTTTCTTTTATGTCTGGCTGTAATCCTATTTCTATTCCTAATTTTAACGAAATTTGATTTTTATATTTTTCTTTGTATCGTTCGAATTTTTCTACATAATTGCTTACCTCTATTGTTTCTAATGTATTGTTTTCTAATCCGTCATATATGTCATAATGTTCTGTAAAACATATCTCTTTTAATCTTTTCTGGATAGCATTTTGTATTTGTTGTTCCATTGTAGAAATCCCATCATGAGAAAAGGTTGTATGTAAATGATAATCTGTGTATATCATAAATTCACTCTCCATTTTTTCATTTTCTGTTTCCTATTTTATCTTACGCTTTCAAAAAAGTAAAGTCCTTTTCTTTGGTTCTATTTCAAGTTTTAACTTTCGCAAATAAAGATCATTATGGTAACCTTTGTTTAAAAATCAAATTTTTTAACTTGCTAATCAAATAATAAGTATGATACAATTCTTTTATATTAATAGGAAAGGAATGATACTATAAAATGAAAGAAAAAGAAACTTTAAAAATAGGCCTATCTACATTTTTTTTAATATTAGCTATAATAGTTATTATCATTATGGCATTTTTTATATTTAAACTTTATAATGAAAACTCCATTGTGAAAAATGATGTAACTCAATTAAATAATGAAATTAGAAATCTAAAAGAAAATACCATTGGTAATTTACAATCATCAACACATAATATTTCCAATTCAAATGATTTAACCAACACGACTATGAACACCTTAAAAGATTCTACTTCTACAAAAAACAATAATAATATAAAATTGAAAATGGGCACATATACTGTTAATGAAATACAATCAGATGAAAATGGTGTTTCTAATGAAGAATGTGGAGTTGAAATAAAAGAAAATAACGAATTCAAAATTTATATGGGATGGGGAACTTGGCATTCTGGAAAATATGAAATTACAGATAATTCATTAATTTGTAAATCCACTTTATTGGAATGGGAAAGTGGAGATTATGGACAAAAAAACACCAATGTTATATTTACTTTTAAAATAATTAACAATAATAAATTAGAATTAACCAATATTGATATCAATGATACTAATAATGAAAAATTAATTTATGAAGATGGATTAACCATAGGAATGACATACAGTATAAAGTAGCAAAATACAAAGGAGAAAGAATATGAAACCAGACATAGCAATGAAATATAATCGTAGAATATTTCCTCTATATAAAGGTATTGGATGGGATCCCTTATTCTACTCTGCTATCATTTTCTTATTCTTAACAGAAATTAAAGGGATTGATCCCGCAAAAGTTATGTATGCTGAATCCTTCTATGCTTTATTTTTAGTATTATTCCAGGTACCTGCTACCATTTTAATTGAGAAAATCGGAAATAGATTATCTTTAGTAATTGGTTGTGCTTTAATAACAGCGCAAACTACACTAATGTTATTTTCTAATAATTTTATTTACTTAATTATTGCTTATTCTATGTCAGCCTTTGGAAATGCTCTAAAAAATATTGCCCAATACACTTTATTGTATGATGCCACTAAAATATGTAAAGGTAAAAATTCTTTTGGAAGTTTAGATGCACAAGGTTCTTCACTAAGTTATATTATACAAGCAATTACATCTTTATTTACAGGTTTTTTATTTGTTATGAATGCCTACCTTCCTCTTATCTTATCTAGTTTCGTATCATTTTTAACCATTATTCTATCTTATAGATTTGAAGAAGTTACCATTGAAAAGAAAGAAAAGACACCTTTTTTAGAATCTTTGGATGATTTCAAACAAGGCTTTCAATTTATTTTTAAGTCTAAAAGATTAAGAGCTTTATTTGTTTTTATATCTTTTTTTGTTGGTGTATTAATGATGATTTCTACCTATGAAAATAGCTTACAAAAGGACTTACATATATCTCCAGAATATTTTGGTATGATTTATGCCTTTTTTATTTTAGTACAATGTTTTGCTGTACGTTATCAAGATAAGATACACAATATTTTTAAAAATAAAACATTTGCTTTTTTATCGGTACCAATGTTTATTTCCTTTATCTTGGTTGGCATTGTGACTAGTTTAAATTTGAACTATATTTTTACAATTGTTTTTGTTATGTTTGCCTTTTTTATACAACACTTTTTAAGGGCTCCTTATTGGGTTTTGCAAAATAGATATGTTACTAATTTTACAAACGATTCTATCCGAGCTAAAATTATATCAACTTCTAATTTGATAACTGGTATGGGACGAATTATTATGAGTTTTCTAGGTGGGCTACTTCTTGAATTTTATCCTACCAGTCAAGCTTATTTAATTCTTGGTACTGTTGGTTTATTGGTTATTTTACTGATATTAAAGTATATGAAGAAAAGATTTGGATTAAGTCCTACCATGTATGATAAAGAAGATATTGAATATATGAAACAATAGAACTTATTTAAAATGTCAGTTGTTGTACTATCTGATATGTTAATAAAATTAAAAAACCAAATAATTAGAGATAATTATCTGGTTTTTTCTAAAATTTATGAAATGGAGCGTTTTAAGAGGTTATTTGCGAAAAAATCGCCTATTTTTCGTAGTGTTCCTCCCATTTTTTGCTCAAAAAATAATTGACTAATCAACTGTTAAAATTAGTATAGCATACATTTTATAATTTGTATATATCAATTTCAATTCTCTTTATTCTGTATTTTTTGAAATATAAGTTGAAAAATATTGATGTTATAGTATATAATACAATTATCAAATTTTATTAAGGTAAGGTGATATATTATGAATATGGAAAACTTAGTTAAAATAGCTGATGATTTTAATAGAGCTGAAATCAAAAAATATAATCCCGATATGGAATTTCTACATGATATTTCCTTAGATGCAGGAATTAGATTAGCTAAAAAATATGGTGCAGATGAAAATATTGTAAAAATTGGTATATCATTAATGTGGATTGTAAACTTCCTGAAGCTTCCCATTTAGGAACACCAAAACAACATATATTAATGTCATCTGATGCAACAAAGGAAATACTTAAAGAAGTTGATTTTTTAGATGAAGACACTAAAGAAAATATTATTAAATGTGTTGAACAACATCACGGTGCAGAAAAATTCTTTAGTTTAGAAGCCGAAGTAGTATCAAATAGTGATTGCTATAAATTTATTCATCCAAAAGGTGTTCTTTATTACTCTTCTATGTTAGGTCGTAGATTTCATAATTTTGATAAAGAACTTGAACAATTGAATTTTAAGTTGAATGAAAAACATAATATTCTTTCTTTGGATTTCGCAAAAGAAGAATTAGACACTTATTACGAATTTTTTCAAAAGGCAATCAATAAGGCAAAATCAAAAGACAATACTTCTGCTTAGTAGTATTGTCTTCTGATTTTCAGTATAATCTTTTTGAAAATTTTATTGTTCTATAAATTGTTTTGCATCTTCAAAAACTTCATTTATTGATTTATTGCCATCAATAACATAATCAGCACTTTCAATTAATCTATCTATTCCAACCTCATCTTTTAATCGCTCTTTAATTTCATTTTCTTTTTTAGCCTGTTCTATTGTAATAGATAATCTCTTAGATATTCTTTCATAACGAATATTATTATCTGTTTCTAAATACATCATCTTACAATTATAATTTTCTTTCAGTACTCTTACCACATCATCTATATAAAGTCCATCAACAATAACAACATCACTATTACTTAATTGTTCATTAATTATATTTAAAATATGTTGAGATATTTTCGTTTTAAATTCATTTAACCCCATTGATAAATGACATTCTCTAATACGGTTATAACCATTTGCATTAGCAAATTTCCTTCCCATACTAGCAAAACTAAGAAGTGGATAATTAAAATATTCTTCTAGTTTTTGACATAAAGTTGATTTCCCTGCTCCAGTTCTACCAGTAATTATAAAAATTTTTTTCATAAAATTAATCCTTCCTTGCAATTACAAAAGTATTTTTTGTAATTTTTTGAATTATATCTTGTTCTTTATAAGTTTTTTCAAATTCTTTTATTCCTTCGCAAATTTCTTTATCTGTAAGAAAACTAAAGTTTGAAGTACCTCTTTTTTTATATTGGTCTAAATATTTTTCTTTGCTTTTTTCAACAATGATAGATGAGTTTTCTATTTCTATTTTTGGAAAAATTGATAATTCATTTATTAATTCAGTTATATCTGGATATCTTGTTTTATCTATTTCAAGAGTTTTCGGGAAAAATTTAGCTGTAAATCTATATTGTAAATCTTCATGAGAACAAGTTTTTATGAGCAATATGCCATTTGTTTTTAAAACTCTATGTGCTTCTTTAAATGCCTTTATTCTATCTTTTTTTGATAATTGTTGAATCATTATAATCATTGTGCAAATATCAAATGACTCATCTTTAAATGGTAAGTTTGTAGCATCTCCTTCATAAGCTTCAATTAGTTGCTTTGCTTGATTAATTTGAGTTTCAGATTTGTCTATTCCAACAACTTTATATCCATTTTCTTGCATCATTTCTCCATATTTTCCTGTACCACAACCAATGTCTAGAATTTTTGCATTTTTAGAGTTTGAATATTTTTTTATGATTCTAATAACATTTTCTCTGTCATTTTTAACATCTAAACGAATATTATTATATTCATTGCCTACCTTTTCATAATATTTATTATAATCTTTACTAATCTCCACTTTTTTTCATTCTCCTTTTTTAAATTATATAAATGATAATCTTTGTAATATATTAAACATAATTAATACACTAACTTTTTAATAATTTCTAAAGGATATTCTTTATTTTCTTTTGCATCTTTTATTATATCTCTACTTGAATTGTATGCTCTTAATTCTTTGCTAGTCATATTTTCTAATTCTTCTATAGAAATCCATTTTACATCTAATACTTCATTCTTATCATACGAAATATCTCCATCTATTATATTAGCATTAAATGTTATTTTTATATTCTCTTTATTAGGATAATTTTGTATTGAAATTATACTTGTCAGTTCCACTTCATAGCCAGTTTCTTCTTTTACTTCTCGTTTTGCTCCTTCAAAAATTGTTTCTCCATCATCTAAATGTCCCATAGGAAAATTCCACATTTTATATACTTTTTTTCTTGCTTCTTGAACCATCAAAATTTTTCCATCTTTTTTTATACATACACCAACTATAATGTTTTTCATTTTTAAATTCCCTTCTAAATTTCTATTTTTATATTCTTATGTAAGTAATATTTATGTGACTAAATAATATCATATATATTTTTATTTCACAATATAAAAATAATATTTTTTAAGCTATTTTATAAAGGGCTTGGGACTTAGTCCCAAAATTCGAATTTTGACTAGGGAGGAAAAATTCAGTGCTTGTTAGGAAATATATAGGAGTACAAAAATTGTATTTAGCTTAAATTTTTCCTCTAATTTTTTCATTTTTGAATACTAATTACTGCTCCAATTTTATAATTTTCTTTCTCAGATTTCGAAAAAGTTTTGTTATCTTTTACAGCAACTAATCTGATTAATTTTTGTTTTTCTTTGTTCAATTTTATTTCAATTTCTTCTTCGTTTTCGTTCACATTTTTTGAAAATAATTCATAAAATTCTATTTCAAATTCTTTGTTAAGAGTTGTAATATAATCATCTAATTGTTGTTGATTTATATTAACACTTGTTCTAATTTCTTTTTCTTCTTCATTTATTTCAATAGGTACATAAACATCTGCTATTCCTAATGCAAAAAATTTTGTTAATTGTTCAATATAACTACTTCTAAAATTTATTTTATCAATGTAAAAGTCTCCGTTTTTTGTTCTTCAATAATATCATTGATTCAATAAATTTTGAAATAAATTCTTGCTTTTCTTCTTTAGATTTTTTGTTCCATTCTTGTTTTAAAATTTCATTTAATTTGTTATCTTTTATTAATTTTTCTCTTTCAATATCTCTGTCAGCCATTAGTTGTTGTGGAGTAAATGATAGATTGTTCATATTCAAATTTTCATATCTTTTTGTTTCTAAAATATTTATTTTTTCTTCAATAATTTTATAATCTTCTGAAAAATCTTCCATCTCTACTATACCACTTACATAAGCTTTCTTTATTCTTTCTTTTTGCTTTTGTAATGTATCAATTTCTTGGTTTAACTTTTCCGTTTTTGTTTCTTTTTTATCAGCTAGTATTGGTAAAAAATATTTTTTAACTGCCATATCATATTCAACTAACTCAAGAATAAATCTTTGTAAACATTCTTCGATTTTATCTTCTCTATAATATGTCTTGCAATGTTCACAAGTATAGTACATATATTTTTTCTTTGTTCCTCCAGAGCCTTTACACTTCATTATTCTATTGCATTTTGGACATTTTAGTTTTTGAAAGAATATATAAACTCTATCTCTTGTATAACTTCTTTGATTTTTCTCTTTTTGGTATTGTGCTTCATTCCACATAGCACGACTAATTATTGGCTCTACTACATTCATATAAACTAGAGTATCTTTATTATTGGACTTTCCTTTTTCATAATCTCCCATATATACTTTATTGTCTATCATTTTCATAATTGTTGTATCTCTCCAATGTTTTGGAAATAGCACTTTTTCTTTATTTAATGTATTGCTAATTTGTTGATAGCTTTTTCCTTCAAGATACATATTGAATATTCTAATTACTACATCTTTTGTAGTTTCATCAATTACAGTTTTCTTATTACTATCTTTTTTATAGCCTAATGGTACAATTCCCGGCAAATGCCCAGACTTAATAGCACCATTTAAACCAAATTTTGTTCTTTCACTAACTATCTCTATTTCTAATTGTGATAATACTGTTAGCATACGCACAAAAAATCTACCGATTAGCTGTGCTAGTATTTACATCATCTTTATCACATACTAGATAAGTATTGTGTAATTCTAATTGTGCAATTAGTTCTTCTAAATCACGAACTGAACGAGTAACTCTATCTAACTTATAAGCTACAATATAATTGATTTTTCCTTGTTTCATATCTGATAACATTTCTTGAAATGCTGGTCTATCTTTAATATTTTTTGCTGATATTCCAGCATCTTCATAGACATTAAATACTTCATATTCTTTGAATTTACAGAGTTGTAACAGTTTTTCTTTTTGTTCTGCTAAACTAAATCCGTTCTCTAACTTGATCTTCTGTACTCACTCTAATATAAATTCCTGCAATTTTTCTTTCATTGTTCATTTTATAAATCTCTCCTTTCACTATTGAATGGAAAGGCACAAAAAAACTCTAAAATTAAAGTAGCCTTTCTATGTAGTCTTTTAGTTGAGATAAAGGGTATTTATACCTTAAATCTCCCACATAAAAGTAATCGTGTTCATTAAAGAATAAAAATAACTTATCTTTAATAATTACTCTATGTGGTTCTACATACGCTAAGTTTGTATGTTCTACAATTCTTAAACAACCTTCAAATATCATTTTGTGTTCAAGTTTTATAGCATTCAAACTGCAAGCCCATTCAATTTTAGAGAGCAATTCTCTTTTAATCTTGTTTTTCTTCTTTACAATGCTAATCATACCACACCATCCTTCCTTTTTCAAGATAAAGGCGACAAAAAAATCAACCTTTTACAGTTGATTTATCAATGTTTTCGTCTGGTGCGACGATTTTACTTAATGGAGCGATATTCTGACAAGTTACGAACTTTCTTGTTCTCTTTCTAAATTATAAAATTATTATACATAACTTAATATAAAATTGCAATAGTAAGATTATGTATTTTGCTTAACATTTAATTATTATGTTTACTATTTACAAAGGTATAAAATAATGATATAATATAAATGCTTAATTGAACCTCTAATAGGAGGAATTTATATGATATTTGGCAAGCAACATACAGAACCATGTTTCGCAGAAACAGTTGTTGGTGTAGGAAGAGACGGATTTGATGAAAAGCTAAATGAACTCATTTCGGCTTATCCGAATTATGATGTAAAAAGTATTTTTAAGATTAATATTGACACCGTCCAGAGATTGAAAGATACTGGAGATGACAGTGTTGATTCTCTGGTTGACATTCCACGCATATGGGCAACAGTAATAATGGAGGAAAAGGAACACTAAAATCTGGCAAACGTAAACAAGTAATTGATTTTGGGTTCATTTAAGCAATTAAAGCTTTATTAATTGTAAATTTACAGTTAATAAAGCTTTTTTATTAAATATATCATTTATTTTTTGCTGTGAAATATTAATATTTTCATTATGTTTATAAACTAACTATTTTTTCTATAATTTCTACATCTTCAATTCTATTAATTGCAAAGCATTTCTTTCCTAAGTCTTTTATTGAAGCTCCTAGATGATACATTTCTTTATTGTCTATTATAATAAATCTATCATGAAATTTGTTAGTTTTAGCAACTTTAAGAATAGGATATTCTTTATTGAATTTTTTAACATCTAATTTTTCAATATTACTTTTATCTGATGTTAAAATAACAACTTCTACATTGTTTTTCTTTTTAGCTAACATTTTCAAAACACTATCATCAATATAATTGTCTATAATTAAAATCTTGTTATTTGCTCTTTTTATAATGTCTACAATGATGCTATATGCATCATATATTTGACCATCAAAAAATATTCTCTGTTTGATATTTTCTTCCAGTTGTAATTGATCAAATATTATATCGAATTTTTTATCTTGCTCAATGAATTTTTTATCCATTTTATTTTCAATAGTAACTACTTTTTCAAATAAACTCTTATTTCCATTTATGAATTTTCTCATTTCCACAAATGCGTCCATTATTTTAATACTAACTTGTATAGCAACTTCACTCTTTAATATTCCAGACAACATAGCTATTCCTTGCTCTGTAAAAACATATGGCAAATATTTTTTGCTTCTATATTTATTATCTTCTAATTTTGAGGTGGTCACAATTTGTGACCACATAATTTCTAATTCTTTTTCTGTTAATTGAAAACAAAATCTTTCTGGAAATCTATCTATATTTCTTTTTACAGCTTGATTAACTTTTTTAGTTTCATAATTATACAACATTGCAACATCACTATCTAACATGACTTGTTTTCCTCTTATTGTGTATATTAAATTTTTTATATCTTCATTTGTTAATTCATTTTGAATTGCTAATTTATTTTCTTCCATAGGTTCACATCCTTTTCTTTTTTCATATATTCTAAAACATTTGTTCTTTACTGTCAAGACTTTTGTGATTTTTAATCTTAAAATTTATACTATTAAATAAATACAATGCAACTTTATTTTGCTGTGCTGAATCCATTTCCATAATTTTACTTGATACAAAAATTGTATAAGGGTAATTTGCAAAATTGACAGTAGCTGTTCTGTATTCTATATTAATTTCTTTTAGCAGATTATCAAAGTATTTACACATTTCTTTTTTATCATATTGTAAATTAGTATGACTGTAATTATCACACATACATATTGCTAATCTTAATTTATTTTCTAAGTCCATATCTTTTATTATATCTATTACATAATTTAATTTTTCATCGCTCATATTTTTTCTTCCTTTCAATTTTAAATTTTTTATTAATTTTTGGGGTATGGGGTGCAAAACCCATTTTTGAATTTGTGCGGGAGTACAAATTCAGTGCTTGCTAGGACACGAATTTTTAAATTCTAAAAAATCGCATTTTTTCTTGTGTTAATTTTTACTTTATTTTTTGTGAAATTTTTAAAATAATTTATGCAATTTCTGATGGAATTCTTGGTATTAATGTTAAGTAATCTACTATATTTTCGTTTTCAATATAAGGACAATTTATAATTCCATTATCATAAAAATTTTGTTTTAGTAGTTCATTATATATTGTTAAAGTAGAATTGTCGTACTCATTATTAGCAATTTTATTATTAGAAAACACAAAATAATCTTCTTGTAACTTTTCTAATTCTTGTTTAGTAATTGCTTCTTTATAAATAAAGCCAACATTATTGTTTTGTAATATTTCATATAAATATTCAATATAATCTTTACTACTTTTCGAAATAAACTCTTCTGTAAATTTAATATTTGTTATTTCAATATCGTAGTTTTTATCTCTTTGAATCTCTATTGTGTCAATTAATCTTTTAATCAATTCTTTTTTCGATTTTCTATTTAAGCTATCAAAAACAAATGTAAAACCTAATCTGTTTTGAAAGACAATCTCATCATTTTCAATATCACAATTTAACTTTTTCAATAGTTCTATTGTATATTCTTTATAATCATTGTTAGGATCAATCTGTTGCTTTTTCTTATTTAAGTTTTCAATTTCCTTTTTGATTACATCATTTTTACAGTTAATTGCTTCTACATTTAAGGTAGAACTTAAATATAGATCTATTAATTTTTTCTCTTGCATTTCTAGTTTTTCAATAGCTTTTTCTATGTCTTTAATATCTTTTGTTTTTGTAGAATTGCATACAATAATTTCATTATCCATATCATACATATATCTTGTTAATTCATTCAAAATTCGTGTTAATTTTTCTTCTATTTTATCTGAACTATAATGTATTCCTTTTGATTTACAATTAGGATTTTTGCAAGTTAAATGATAATATACTTTTTCTTTTGGTGTTCCACTATATTTAAAAGAATTGGTAGAAGACAGTACTTTACCACAAGTAGGACATCTTACAATACCAGTAAATAAGTGGATATGCTCTCCATAATTTGAGTGTTTGTTTCTTTCCAAAACTTTTCTTGTTATATTCCATGTTTCCATATCTATAATTGGCTCACAGTAGTTTTCAACTCTTAATATATCTTGTGGTTTTCTGCAATATTTACCATATTCAAATATACCAATATAAATAGAATTAGTAAGTATTTTATAAACTCTATCACTTGACCATTTTCCTGTTTTTAAATAAGCATTATTATCCTTCAGTGTGATTGCAATACTTCTAATTGATTTACCTTGCTTACAAAACTTAAATATTTCTTTAACTACTTGTGATTCAACAAGCTCTACTTCTAAATGACCTGTTTCACTATTTCTAATATAGCCATAAGGTGCTTTACTAGGATGGATATGTTCTAATGCCATTTCTTCCATAGCTCGCTTTGTTCTTGCTCCAATTTCTTTTCTTTCTCTTTGTCCAAATACTAAATTCATCCCAAATATCATTTCACCATTAGCAGTAGATACATCATAAGGCTCTAATATTAGTTCTATTTTAACATCATGTTCTTCACAATAGTTTAAAAGCCAGAAACCATCATAGTTATTTCTAGTTAATCTATCTACTTTAATAGCAACTATTACTTCGATTTTATGTGCTTTAATATCTTTTAAAAGTCTTTGCATTTCTGGTCTCATTAAATCTTTTCCAGAATGCCCTGCATCATTATATACATCTACAATATCATAACTGTTTTTCTCACAATATTCTTTTATCATTCGTAACTGTGAATCAATAGAATAACCATTATCTCTTTGGTCATCTGTTGATACTCTTACATAAACTCCACATCTCATAAAATATTACCTCCTACTTTACCTGTGAATTTTTTAAGGTTTTGTATAGTAAAATTGTAAAAAAACTTAAAAATTTTTTACCCTCTCATATGTTTGCTCAAAAAAGTACATTTTCGCACCCCTAGTTTAGGAAAAATTTTTTATTTTCTTATATGTTTCCTAACTAAAACGCATTTTTGCAAGCTAATTTTCAAATTTTTTATAAAATTACAAAATAGAAGATTAAATTTTTAATTTTATGAGAATTTGTTTTATTTCTTTAAGATTATACTTTTGTTTATGTTCTTTAATATAGAATGGCTTATTAGCTATTTCATTTACTTTATATTCATAAATAGTAAGAGTAGAGGGAGATACAATTAAATATTCAGTAGGTTCAATAAATTGTAAATTAGTAGCCTTTAGATGCTTAATTTTGCCATTTTTAACTGTGTACCCATAGGTTTTAATAATTTCTAGTATTTCATCATTTGGCTTTAAATCTTGTATTATTTCAAACTCAAACATAAAAAATGCCCTCCTTTCTGGAAAGAAAACATCTAAAGGTTTATATATTAAAAAACAACCTACAAACTTTATAAGTTCGTAAGTTGCTATAAATTGGAGCAGGTAGTGGGAATCGAACCCACGTCATCAGCTTGGAAGGCTGAGGTTCTACCATTGAACTACACCTGCGTAAAAAATATAATTGTTAGGATGTGGAGCAGGTAGTGGGAATCGAACCCACGTCATCAGCTTGGAAGGCTGAGGTTCTACCATTGAACTACACCTGCAAAGTTTTCCTCCTAACAATTATAAATTATATATGTTTTTCATATTTTTGTCAATACTTTTTTTTAAGTTTTGTGATTAATTTATGATAAGATCACCCTAAGAGAATATCTGATGAAAAGTTCA
>CANPNZ010000017.1 GCA_947575605.1 uncultured Clostridium sp. | reverse complement strand
GCCCCACTTGCCAAAAGTCGAAGCTTGAAGATACACTAGGTTGACAGCATTAATTAAATAATAGCTAAAATATGACAATTATATTAAAAGTTTGTTACAATGGTAAAAAATGTAGACAAAACAAGAAAAATGTAATATGATACAAACATAATTAGTAATCTACAAAGGAGGAAATGAAAATGGAAGAAGAAGTAAAAGTAGTAGAAAAAAAGAGATTATCCCCAGATGCAACCGTATTACTTACCATAGGAGCATCAGCACTTGCTGTTGTATTATATAGAGTGATCTATTTTATTATTACAGGTGCATAGAATAATAAGAGAAATTTCCTACCATATAAAAAAGAGGAAAAGAGCCAAACACAATAGCTCTTTTCCTCTTTCACTTAAAAACAATTTATAAGGCTGAGAAGTAACCTTATTTTATATAAAAAAGCAAGAAATAAAGGAAAACCCCTTGACAAAACAAAAAAAATAGTGTAAAGTATATTAGCATTACAAAATAAAAGAGGTAGTAACTATGGAAAAAAATGTAGAAATCAGTATGTTAAACGAAATATACGGAAAGCTATTAACGCAAAAGCAAAATGAAATCATAGACGACTACTATAACAACGACTTATCCTTATCCGAAATAGCGGAAAACAACGAAATAACCAGGCAAGCCGTAAGAGACATTCTAAAAAAAGGGGAAAAAAAACTATTTACATACGAAAAAAAATTAGAATACTATAAAAAAACAAGACACCAAGAAAAACAAATAAAAAAAGTCTTACAAGAATTACAAGGAATTCCCCAAAAGCATACCAATAAAGAAATTACCGACATAATAGAAAAAATAGAAAAAGAGTTAAAAACTTTGATTTAAAGGAGTGAAATATATGGCTTTTGAAGGACTATCATCTAGGTTACAAGAAATAACGAGAAAAATCAGAGGAAAAGCAAGAATAACAGAATCTGACTTAAAAGAAATGCTAAGAGAAGTAAAACTTGCCCTTTTAGAAGCTGACGTAAACTATAAAATCGTAAAAGACTTTATAAGTGTTATACAAGAAAAGGCACTAGGTCAAGACGTATTAAAATCGTTAACGCCAGGACAACAAGTCATTAAAATTGTAAAAGATGAATTAGTAGAACTACTTCGGAGGGACGGAAAGCAAAATCAATTTCACACCCAATCCACCAACCGTTATTATGTTAGTAGGATTGCAAGGATCGGGTAAAACAACAACAGCAGGAAAACTAGCCAACTTATTAAGAAAACAAGGAAAAAATCCATTATTAGTAGCCTGTGACATATATAGACCAGCAGCGATTCAGCAATTACAAGTAGTAGGAAAACAATTAAACATACCAGTATTTGCGAATGAAAGCTCAAAAGATGTCGTTCATATAGCAAAACAAGCTATGTCAACTGCTATATCCAAACTAAATGATGTCATTATACTAGATACCGCAGGACGTTTACACATAGATGAAGCACTCATGGAAGAACTAAAAAATCTAAAAGCCAATGTCAAACCACATGAAATACTATTAGTAGTAGATAGTATGACAGGTCAAGACGCTGTCAATGTAGCGGAAAAATTCAAGGAAACCATTGGAATCGATGGTGTGGTACTAACCAAATTAGATGGTGACACAAGAGGCGGAGCGGCATTATCGGTAAAAAAAGTAACAGGAAAGCCAATCAAATTTGCAGCAACAGGAGAAAAACTAAGTGACATGGAAGTATTCCATCCAGAAAGAATGGCAGGAAGAATTTTAGGAATGGGAGACATCTTATCTGTCATAGAAAAAGCAGAAGAGGCCTTTGATTTAGAAGAAGCAGAAAAACTAGAAAAGCAATTCAAGAAAAAAGAATTAGACTTAGACGATTACTTAGCACAACTTAGACAAGTAAAAAAGATGGGGTCATTTTCATCTCTTTTAAAAATGATACCAGGTATGAATCAAATTAAAGATTTAAAAGTAGATGACAAAGAATTTGAAAAAATAGAAGCGATTATTTGTTCCATGACTAAAAAAGAAAAAAGAGACACTAGGATTTTAAATGCGAGTCGAAGACAACGTATTGCAAAAGGAAGTGGAACCACTGTACAAGACATCAACAAATTTATCAAATCCTTTGAAATGACACAAAAAATGATGAAACAAATGAAAAATAATAAAGGAGGCATGAAAAAGCTATTAAATGGAATGGACGAAAATGCCTTAAAGAACTTTAAATTTTAATTAATATGTTATTAACTTTTAAGTTAGCTGTTAGCGAAAAATAAGCAATCGTTACAGATAACTTGTACAAAATCATAAAATGATTTTGTATCTGATATAATAGATAAAAAAATTCGGAGGTGAAAAAAATGGTAAAAATCAGATTACAAAGACAAGGAAAGAAAAGAGCGCCATTTTATCATATTGTAGTAGCGGACTCAAGAAGCCCAAGAGATGGTAAAATAATCGAGCAATTAGGAACTTATGATCCAATGACAGAACCAGCAACTATCAAATTAGACAAAGAAAAAGTAGAAAAATGGATTAAAAATGGGGCAAAACCAACAGATACCGTAAAAGCTTTAATCGAAAAAGCATAATGGCGGGGTTGGGACAGGTACAAAGTAGCCATAGCCAAATTTAGCTAAAAATGGAGGAACTTAAAAGATGAAAGATATCTTAGAAACCATTATATTAAACTTAGTAGACAATAAGGAAGCAGTAGAAATCAAAGAACTACAAGGTGAAAAGTCAATTGTTTTTGAAGTAAAAGTAGCAGATGGTGATATGGGAAAAATAATAGGAAAACAAGGAAGACTTGCTAAATCTATTAGAACGGTCATGAAAGCCGTAGCAATGAAAGAACAAAAAAGAATTTCTGTTGAATTTATTGGATAATTGGAGTTTAAATTATGACAAAATATCTTGAAATAGGTCAAATTGTCAATACATTTGGAATCAAAGGAATGGTAAAAATTAGACCTTTTACCGATGATATTAGAAGATTTGACAAATTAGAAACCATATATATTGAAAACAAAAAAAGTAGAAAAGAATATGAAGTCGAAGAAGTAAAATATCATAAAAATATGGTATTAATGCAACTAAAAGGTGTTAATACCATAGAAGAAGCAGAATTATTACGCCAAAGCTATTTATTAGTAGATCGAGAAAAAGAAGAACCCTTAGAAGAGGGGGTTTACTACATAGTAGATTTGCTAGGCTTAGAAGTTTATACCGATGAGGGACAATTACTGGGAAAAGTAGAAGATATCTTTAATACGGGAAGTAACGATATATATGTTGTAAAAGATGAATTAGGAAAGCAAATTCTTTTGCCAGGAATACCAGATGTTTTAAAAAATGTCGATTTGGAAGAAAGAAAAATAACGGTTCATCTGATAGCAGGTTTAATGTAAGGTTTGGCAAATAACAATTCTTTACCAAACAAATACGAATAATATGGAGTGAAGGGAAAAATGAAATTTGATGTTTTAACTCTTTTTCCAGAAATGTTTGAACCACTTAAAATGAGTGTGATAGGAAGAGCAATAGAAAAGAAACAAATTGATATGAATCTAATTAATATCAGAGATTTTTCAGAAGATAAACATAAAAAAGTAGATGATACTCCCTATGGTGGTGGTGCCGGTATGGTAATGAAGCCAGACGTTGTATATAGAGCCTATCAATCCATACCAGAAAAAGAAGCTAAAGTAATTTATATGTCACCACAAGGAAAAACATTAAACCAAAAAATGGTCGAAGATTTAAGTAAAGAAAGTCATCTAGTGATACTTTGTGGACACTATGAGGGAATGGATCAAAGAGTGTTAGATAAAATTGTAGATGAGGAAATATCAATTGGAGATTATGTATTAACAGGTGGAGAAATTCCAGCTATGGTTTTAATAGATAGTGTCAGTCGATATGTAGAAGGAGTTTTGAAGCAAGATTCCATTCAGGAAGAAAGTTTCTCAAATGGCCTTTTAGAATATCCTCAATATACGAGACCAGAAGTATTTGAAGGAGAAGCAGTTCCAGAAATATTATTATCAGGGCATCACGAAAAAATAGAAAGATGGCGTAAAGAAAAATCAATAGAAATGACGAAAAAGAAAAGACCAGATTTATTAAAAGGAAAGAAATAAAAAGTTGTTTTAAGGGTAAACACAAATTCATAAAGAAGAGATACCTTATCTCAAATGGATAGACCTATGGTAAGGTGTGTGCCCTGACAATAGAAAAAAAGAAGGAGGGAATTCAAAATGGATATTATTAAATCTATTGAACACGAACAATTAAAAAACAAAATACCAGAATTAAAAGTTGGTAATACCGTTAAAGTACACGTAAGAATAAAAGAAGGAAATAAAGAAAGAATCCAAGTATTTGAAGGAATTATTATTAAAGTACAAGGGGGAGGAGTAAACCAAACATTTACTGTTAGAAAGATTTCTTATGGTGTAGGCGTAGAAAAAACTTTCTTAGTACACTCACCATTAGTTGAAAAAGTTGAATTAGTAAGAGTTGGTAAAGCAAGAAGAGCTAGATTATTCTACCTAAGAGATAGAGTAGGTAAAGCGGCTAAGACAAAAGAACAAGTAGGTGCAAGAATTGAAGATAGAGAAATTATCATCAAAGAAGATTTAGCAGAAGAACCAGCAACAGAAGAAACAACAGAAAATGTTGCAACAGAAGCTACAACTGAGGTTGTAGAAAATACTACTGAAACACCAGCAGTAGAAGAAGTTGCAGAAACTCCAGTAGTAGAAGAAAAAGCAGAAGATGCTCCAGAAGAAGCACCAGCTGTACAAACAGAAAATGTTACGGTTCAAGAAACAGTGGATACTGTGAAAGAAGAAGCAGTTGAAGAAGTGAAGGAAGAACCAGTAGAAGAAGATAAAAAAGCGGAATAATAAATTATTGCCAAAAGGGACAGTACTTTTTGGCAATTTTATTGTATAAAGAAAAAATAATAAATATGGAGGAGTAAAGGTAAGAGTGAAGAAATCTAAAATAATAGTACCTTTAATATTCGGACTTATATTAATGATAATTGGAATTGTTATACAAATAAACAATGTAAAATATGCAAAAACAGCATTAACAACAGAAGCGACAATTACAAAAATTGATTCATATTTTAGTGGAACTGATGATAATGAAAAAGATTATAATGTGTATATAACTTATAAAGTAAGAGATAAAGAGTATAACGGAGAATTAGGAGAATATTATAGTAGAATGCGAGAAGGTCAGAAAGTAACAATTTATTATAATCCTGAAGATCCATCAGACTATAAAAGTAAAAGTATAAACTATACAGGATATTTTCTTATGGCGTTTGCAATAATATTTATGGGTATTTCTACTATAATTCAAAAAGTAGCTTAGATAGTAATAGAGTTAATCATCTTTTCTAAAATAAGAAAAAAGAGATACATTATTTTCCATTGTATCTCTTTCTAACGATATCTAAATCGAACACATATCTTCCATGCTATACAAACCATTTGGCATAGTCACAAGAAACTTAGCAGCTTTCAAAGCACCCTCAGCAAAAACGTTGCGAGAGTAAGAAGTATGTTTTAATTCAAACGTTTCAAACTCACCAAAAAATTGAACAACATGTTCACCAACAATATTTCCGCCACGAATGGAATTCATGCCAATTTCATTTTTATCTCTTTTTTCACGTTTATCGTGTCTGTTATATTCACAATGAAGACTATTTCCAAGAGAAGTATTAATGGAATCGGCAAGCATTTGAGCGGTTCCACTTGGGCTATCTATTTTTCGATTATGATGTGTTTCCGTTACTTCAATATCCGTATCTTTTAGTAAAGGAGCAAGCCATTGTACTAATTTTTTCATAATCATAATATCATAAGACATATTAGCAGATTTGAAGATAGGGATTTCCCTACTATAAGCTTCTATCTTTTTTTCTTCTTCATTTGAAAAACCAGTAGTAGCAATAACAATTGGTACATGATTTTTAGTAGCATATTCTAAGATTTTGAAAGTAGCGACAGGGACAGAAAAATCAATAATCACATCTGGCTTTTCTGTAATATTTTCTATATGATTAAAAACAGGAAACGCAAATTCTCCAGTGACATCGCGATCAAAACCACATTTTAAAACCAAATCAGGATTTTGTTCCACTAAATCACAAACGATTTGTCCCATTTTTCCACTACATCCATTTACCATTACTTCTAACATATTTTTTTACAATCCTTTCTACGATTTTCTATATTCTTTGTTTTTTTATATTCTTGTAATTTATCTATTTTTTTGTAAATTTATTAATTCAGAATTTAATACTTTTTCTTTTTCCTCACTCATCTTAGTTAAGGGTAATCTAGGAATTCCGAAATCATAACCTAAGATATTTAAAGCTGCTTTTACAGGAATAGGATTGACTTCACTAAATAAAGCTTTAATCAAAGGAAGTGCATCTAATTGCATTTTTGTTGCCAAATTTATATTTCCATCTAAGAAATTTTGAACAAGGTTATGGGTATATTCTGGCATTACATTTGATAAAACAGAGATAACACCAATTCCACCAACAGAAAGAACCGGTAAAATCTGATCATCATTACCAGAATAAATAGATAAAGCATCACCACATAAGTGAGCTATTTCTGCTACTTGTGATAGATTACCACTGGCTTCTTTGATAGCTACAATATTTTCTATTTTAGAAAGTTCTAGACAAGTTTTTGGTTCTATATTAACGCCAGTTCTACTAGGTACACTATAAAGAATAATTGGTAACGTAACATGTTTAGCGATTTCTTGATAATGTTGGATTAAGCCAGCTTGTGTGCATTTGTTGTAATAAGGAGTAACAATTAGGAGACCATCCACACCTAAACTCTCAATTTTTTTGGAATATTCTATTACTTGTTTTGTATTATTGCCTCCTGTTCCTGCTATAATGGGAATTCTTCCATTCGAAATTTTGACAGCACATTCGATGGTTGCTATTTTTTCTTCGGTTGTCATGGTAGAAGCTTCGCCAGTTGTTCCACAAACAATGATAGCATCTACTTTGTTTTGAATTTGATTTTCGATTAGTTTTTCAAATTCTTTTAAATTAACCCCATTTTCATCGAAAGGAGTACTAATGGCTGTACCACAGCCTTTGAATAAAATTTTTTTCATTCTTAAATCACCTCTAAAAAGAGTGTAGTCATAAAAATGTACTTACATTTTTATTATATAGAAATTATATTATAAAAAATGAAAAAAAGAAATAGAAAAGCAAAAAAAACACTTGAAATTTATTCCAAAATATAGTATACTAGGTATGTCAAAAAAGACATACCTTTTACTTAGCTTTCAGCAAAGCACCTAGACTTTAAGCTCAGTTAAAGGGAAAACCAAAATAGAAGGTGTAAGTTTGATAAAATCAAACTGTTTTGTGCCTTGAGAAAGGAGAAAAAACTATGACAAAGGAAAGAAAGCAAGAAGTCATTAATACGCATAAAAGAGAAGAAAACGATACTGGTTCACCAGAAGTACAAATTGCTCTTTTAACAGAAAGAATTAATGAATTAACCGAACACTTAAAAATCCACAAAAAAGACAATCACTCAAGAAGAGGTCTTTTAAAAATGGTAGGAAAAAGAAGAAACCTTTTAAACTACTTAGCTAAAAAAGACATTAACAGATATAGAGAAATAGTTGAAAAATTAGGATTAAGAAAATAATTTTAAAAAGCCCGTAGCTTTTTGGCGAGGGCTTTTTGTTAGTTATTTAGTCCAATTGTGGAAAACATTTTTGTTCTATAAGATTTTCTAATAGAACAAGCCAAACCAAGCAAGTATTTAGGTAAGTAGCTTGTATAATATGCTAAGATAAATAACATATTATAGAGGTTACAATCTAAACTTGCTTGAAAAAAATAAGAATTAGAAATAAAGCCCATAGCTTTATTAGTGTACTGATACTGTAACATACAAGTATTAACAGTATCAACAAAGGAGGAAAAAAGATATGTTTAAAACTTATGAAACAGAATTAGCAGGGAGAAAACTTGTAATTGAAACAGGAAAAATGGCAGGTTTAGCAAATGGAAGTGTGCTAGTACGTTATGGAGATACTTGTGTATTAGTCAATGTAACAGCATCCAAAGAACCAAGAGAAGGAATTGATTTCTTTCCACTATCCGTTGATTTTGAAGAAAAATTATATTCCGTAGGAAAAATACCAGGAGGGTTTTTAAAAAGAGAAGGGAAACCAACCGACAAAGCAATTTTAACATCAAGAGCCATTGACAGACCATTAAGACCACTATTCCCAAAAGATTTTAGAAATGATGTCGTAGTAGTAGGAACCGTACTTTGTGTCGAACAAGACAATTCGCCAGAAGTAGCTGCTATGATAGGAGCAGCATCAGCATTAGCCATTTCTGACATACCATTTCATGGACCAACAGCAGCTGTCAATGTAGGATTAGTAGAAGGAAAAATCATCATTAATCCAACCGTAGAAGAAAGAGAAAAAAGTGATTTAACCTTAACAGTTGCAGCAACCGAAAAGAAAATTACCATGATTGAAGCGGGAGCCAATGAAGTGCCAGACGATGTCATGCTAAAAGCTATCAAAGAAGCACATAAGGAAATCAAAAAAATCTGTAAATTCATCAACAAAATACAAAAAGACATTGGAAAACCAAAATTTGAATATAAATCTTTTGAAGTGGATCAGGATGTATATGAATTTGTAGAAACTAATTTCAAAGAAGAAATGAAAGAAAAAGTACAAGAAGAGGACAAAGAAACAAGAGACAAAAATATCGATGCTTTAACGGAAAAAATAGAAGAGGCATACACAAAGAAATTTGGGGAAGAAGCATTGGAAGAACACAAGGGAGATTTAGGAGAAGCTATCTACAAATTAGAGAAAAAATGTGTAAGAGAAATGATTTACTTTGAACATAAAAGAGTAGATGGAAGAAAACTAGATGAAATAAGACCCTTATCATGTGAAGTAGGATTATTGCCAAGAGTACATGGAAGTGCTTTATTCACAAGAGGTCAAACACAAGTATTATCCATCGCTACACTTGGTATGATAAGTGAAGAACAAGTATTAGATGGAATTGATACAGAGGAATCCAAAAGATATATGCACCATTATAACTTCCCAAGTTATTCCGTAGGAGAAGCTAGACCTAGTAGAGGACCAGGAAGAAGAGAAGTAGGACATGGAGCCTTAGCAGAAAAAGCATTAGTACCAGTATTACCATCCAAAGAAGAATTTCCTTATGCGATTCGAGTCGTATCAGAAGTATTATCTTCCAATGGTTCTACCTCACAAGCTAGTATTTGTGGAAGTACCTTATCACTAATGCAAGCAGGAGTACCAATTAAAAGACCAGTCGCAGGAATTTCAACAGGATTAGTAACCAATCCAGATAATGACGATGACTATGTAATGTTAGTAGATATACAAGGCCTAGAAGATTTCTTTGGGGATATGGACTTTAAAGTCGGAGGAACTGAAAAAGGAATTACCGCCATTCAAGTCGATATCAAATGTGATGGTTTAACTTATGATATTATCAAAGAAGCTTTTGAAAGAACTAGAAAAGCTAGACAATATATTTTAGATGACGTTATGGCACCAGTTATCAGTGAGCCAAATAAGGAAATTTCTCCTTATGCGCCAAGAATTGTAAGTACACAAATTAAAGTAGACAAAATAAAAGATGTAATCGGACCTGGTGGAAAAATGATTAACAAAATCATTGAAGAAACAGGCGTAAAAATTGATATTGAAGAAGATGGACAAGTATTCATTTATTCAACAGATAATGAAAAAGCAATACAAGCATTAGAAATGGTAGAAGACATCGTAAGAGAAGTAGAAGTTGGTGGAATTTATTATGGAGAAGTAGTTCGTTTAATGAACTTTGGAGCTTTTGTTGACTTAGGTTGTGGAGGAAAAGAAGGTTTACTACACATTTCTAAGATATCAAAAGAAAGAATTAAAAATATTGAAGATGTTCTTCATGTTGGCGATAAAGTTACGGTTAAAGTGATTAATATTGACGATCAAGATAGAATTAATTTGAGTATGAAAGATTTTAATGAAGTAAAATCAGAAGAATAATATAATAGTTGGCGAGTTTCTATTTGGAAACTCGCTAAATTTATGAAAAAGATAGCATACTATCTTGCCTTGAACATCTCTCATTTTCTTACTTAATAATTTCTATTTCTCGTTCCAATCAAGCGGTAGGAATAAAATAGTGTCTATTATGCCAAGAGTGGGAGCAAATCTTATGAAAAAACCGAAACTTAAATAAAGCAATATATTGCCATTTAACAGAAAATCATATATAATAGAGTCTGGAGGTATCATATGGAAGCAAACAAAAAAACGAAAAAAATAAGTTATTTCATCTCATTAGCCATATTACTTGTTATCTTATATTTTGCGTATCAGTTTTACCAAAAAAACAACTTTAATAACTTTATAAGAAGTGAAACGAAAATATATACCTCACATTTCACAAGAGACGAAAAAGTAAAATATAGCAATCAAAAAAGCTATAAAATAGAAACAGAAGAATACAATGATGCGATGTTTTATAAAAAGATCAAAGTAGAAAAAAATCAACCATATAAAGTAACCTGTATGGTAAAAACCAATAATGTGCAATCGAAAGAAGAAGTGTCAGGAGTAGGAGCACAAATAGCCATTGAAGGAACAACAGAAAGGTCAGTTGCCATAGCAGGAACGCAAGATTGGCAAAAAATAGAGTTAATCTTTAATAGTAAAGATAGAGAAGAAGTACATGTAGGATTTAGGTTAGGAGGGTATTTAGGAGAAGCAACGGGAGAAGCCTGGTTTTCTGATTTTACCATAGAAGAAGGGATTCCAGAACAAAATAATAATTGGAAATTTGCATGTTTTATCTTTAGAACAACGGATGTAACCATTAATCAAAAACAGATAAAATTACAAGTAACAGGAAATGATGTACGAGATATTACCAATACCATAAATTTATTTGAAACTTCTTGTAACAATTTGTCCAATGGAAAAATGACAGCAGATTGTGACATTTATCAGATAGACACACCCTTATCTAAATTATCCTATGATAATGAATTTGGTTACTTTGTAGGAGCTGAAGACATAGAAGATCAAATCAAAGACACCATAGCAGCACATGACTATGACCATATCTTTGCCATTGTGAAGCTTCGGAGATGAAGAACATGAAAACGATATTCAAGTGAACGATTGGATAGGACTTGGTTCGATGGATTATTATGGAATTGGATTTTCTAACATACGATTACCAAACGACTCAAAAAGTTATATTTATAAATATAATCCACGTATTAATACCTTCCCAGAAGAAGTATTTTTACATGAATTTTTACATTCATTAGAAAAAAATGCGGAAGAATATGGATACGAAAGACCAGAATTACATGATTATCGCGTTTATGGTTATGAAGATGAAAGATTAATAGGACAAAAAAGATGGTATACTGATTATATGAATCAAAATATCGATTCAACAAAAGGAAAAATAGGATTACCATCAGAAATATATACATTAAAGCCAGCCAAAAATAGTAACTTTATTTATTCTTATAAGGTGGAAGGAATCTTTAAGGAACCAGAAAATATAATAGAGGAAATATTAGAGCTATTTAGTAATATAGCCAACAAAATAAATGAAATTTTGGGAGCATTTATAGCAGAGGATTAGGAACAGGGATTAGGGGACACTCTTACTAGGACTTTTCTTTATTCCCTAAAATTAAGAAAAAAGATAGGAGAAATCGTGAAAGTATCAGAATTTAATTATGAACTACCAGAAGAATTAATTGCACAAACACCAATAGAAAAAAGAGATACATCCAGATTAATGGTATTAAACAAAAAAAAGCAAACCATAGAACACAAAATATTTAAAGATATCCTAGAATATTTAAAACCAGGCGATGTATTAGTCAGAAACAATACGAAAGTAATACCAGCACGTTTATATGGAAAAAAAGAAACGGGAGCTAAAGTTGAATTTTTACTATTAAATAATATAGAAAAAGATATTTGGGAATGTATTGTCAGACCAGGAAATAAGCTTCACATTGGAACCAATGTGATTTTTGGTGATGGTTTATTAAATGCAGAAATATTAGAAGTAATGCCAGGAGGAACCAGGAAAGTAGAATTCCATTACGAAGGAATTTTTAATGAAATTTTAGATCAAATTGGTCTTATGCCATTACCACCTTATATTCATGAAGAATTAAAAGAAAAAGACAGATATCAAACCATATATGCTAAATATAATGGATCAGCAGCAGCACCAACGGCAGGATTGCATTTTACAGAAGAACTATTAGAAAAATTGCAACAAAAAGGAATTGTAATAGCCAATGTAACTTTGCACGTTGGAATTGGAACATTTCGACCAGTAAAAGAAGAGACCGTAGAAGCCCATCAAATGCACGCAGAACATTTTTATATCAAACAAGAGGACGTCGATAAAATCAATCAGGCAAAGAAAAACGGTAAAAGAATAATAGCAGTGGGGACTACTTCTTGTAGAGTGCTAGAAACCATTGCAGATGAAAATGGTTATGTGAAAGCAACAGAAGGGGATACTCAAATATTTATCTATCCAGGTTATCAATTTAAAATACTAGATGGGTTAATTACGAATTTTCATTTACCACAATCTACTCTATTAATGTTAGTATCAGCATTGGCCGGAAAAGATTATATCATGAAAGCCTATCAAGAAGCTGTCAAACAGAAATATCGCTTTTTTAGTTTTGGAGATGCCATGTTTATAGAAACCTAAGAGTAGCGTGTTTTAACCTGTCCCAAAAAACATCAAAATGGATAGGTTGTACCTGTCCCAAAACATACCAAACATACCCAAAAAAGGAGAAAAAATAAAATGATGAAACCAGCAGTAACCTATGAATTAATACACGAATGTAAACAAACAGGAGCAAGAAGAGGCGTTATTCATACACCACATGGAGACATACAAACACCAGTATTTATGCCAGTGGGAACACAAGCTACGGTAAAATCGATTACGCCAGAAGAATTGAAAGAAGAAATTAAAGCAGAAATTATATTATCCAACACATATCATTTATACCTAAGACCAGGTAGCAAAATTGTTAAAGAAGCGGGAGGATTACATAGCTTTATGAATTGGGACAAACCTATCTTGACAGATAGCGGTGGATTCCAAGTATTTAGTTTAGGTGATTTAAGAACTATTTCAGAAGAAGGGGTAGAATTCAAATCTCATTTAGATGGAAGCAAACATTTCTTTTCCCCAGAAAGTGTTATGGGAATAGAAGAAGATTTGGGAAGTGACATCATGATGGCATTTGACGAATGTGTAGAATATGGAGCAAGCTATGAATATACTAAACAATCGATGGAAAGAACGACTAGATGGGCGAAAAGATGTAAAGAAGCACATACGACAGTGAACAAGCAAGCCTTATTTGGCATTATACAAGGCGGATTTTATAAAGATTTAAGAGATAAAAGTCTACAAGATTTAATGGCATTAGACTTACCAGGATACGCCATTGGTGGAATTAGCGTAGGTGAACCAAAAGAAGAATTTTTAGACATTTTGCGATATACAGCTCCAAAGATGCCAAAAGACAAACCAAGATATCTAATGGGAGTAGGAACACCAGATTATTTAATCGAAGCAGCCATAGCTGGAATTGATATGTGTGATTGTGTATTACCAACTAGAATTGCTAGAAATGGAACAGCCATGACATCACAGGGAAAAGTAGTAGTTCGAAATGCAACCTATGAACGAGATTGGGGACCATTGGATCCAGAATGTGATTGTTATACTTGTAAAAATTACACAAGAGCCTATATTAGACATCTTGTAAAAACAAATGAAATTTTAGGAGACAGATTATTGTCTATTCATAATTTGAGATTCTTGACTAATTTAATGGAAAGGGTTAAAATAGAAATAGAGAATGATAATCTGGGGAATTTTCGAGAAGAATTTTATCGAAAATATGGATATATCAAATAAATGGAGGTATATAGGATGAATTTAATTGAAGAGAGCTTTCAAAATAAAGAAGAAAAAAAGAAAAAAAGAACAACTAAAATTATTTTAGTTGCTATTATTTTGGTAGTTATTATTATCATAGCAATTATATCTTATTTAGCCTATATTCAAAGTACCATTATGAGATTAACAATGGATGGACAAGCCAATGAAAAGCTAAAAAATATGTTAGTATTTGAAAGTGATGGCACGATTTATGCACCAATTAAAGAAATTGCGACTTACTTTGGTTATGATAGCTTTAATGGGGAATATAGTGAAAAATCAGAACAGCAAAGTAAATGTTATGTACAAAATGAAAATGAAATTGCCAACTTTGAATTAGGGGAAAATAAAATATATAAATTAGACTTGACACAAAAAGATGCCGATTATGAATATGTCTATATTAAAAAACCAGTAAAAGCAATTAATGGTGTATTATATGTATCAACAGAAGGATTAGAAAAAGCATTTAATATTAGCTTTAGTTACGAACAAGAAGCAAATAGAATTACGATTTATACTATGCCATATTTATACGAATATTATGCAAGTAAAATATTAGATTATGGCTATACAGAATTAGATAGTAATTTTGTCAATCAAAAAGCTATTTTAAATAATATGTTAATTGTATTAAAAGACAAAAAACAATATGGAGTAATAGGAGTCGATGGAAATACAATCTTAGAGCCTAAATATGATAGTATAACATATCTTGTCAATACAGGAGATTTCTTAGTAGAAAATAATAAAAAAGTAGGAATCATGTCAACCAATCGAGAAACGAAAATTCAAATCAGATATGATAGTATTGAGTTGATGGATAGTGATTCAGGCTTATATGTAGTAACACAGGATAATAAATATGGTGTGATAGACATTAGAGGTAATACTAAAATTTATATAGAAAATGATGCCATTGGAATTGATATTTCAAAATTTTCGCAAAATAACATAAAAAATCGATATCTATTAGCAGATGGTTTAATACCAGTTAGAAAAGATAAATATTGGAGTTTATATGATAAAAATGGAAATCAGCTAACAGAATACAAATACGATAGTTTAGGGTACATTGCTTCTAACAATAAAGATGCACTAAATTTATTGGTCATTCCAAATTATAATGTATTAGTAGCTTGTAAGGACAAAAAATATACGCTAATTAATGCATCAGGAGTAGAATTATTTGCGATAGTGGCAGATGACATTTATATGGAAATTAGTGGAGGAGAAAGACATTATTATATTGCGATAAATGATCAAAAAATCGATGCAGAAGAATGGATGGACTTAAACGGGATAACAGCAAAATCAGGAACTAACAATCAAACAAGAAATACGGAAAATTCTAACAATGCAAACGATGATAATAGAAGAAATAACAACAATGATAATAATTCTGACTCAGAAAATGAAAATAACAACGAAGAAGAAAGACAAGAGAACGATAACAACAATGATAATGGCGACAATAACGATAATGATTATGATAATGGAGATAATAGTGATAATCATTACGACAATAACGACAATGGCGATAATAATGATAATCAAGAAGAGTAATATCAGAAAATAAGGAAAGTATTAAGGTAAAAGAGGATTTAGGCTATAAGAGCTTGAGTCCTTTTATATTTCTAAGTGAAAGTTTAGAATTATTAAAAATACAAAGAAATTTTCAAAAAGCGTTTACAATTTAGAAAAAGTTGTATACAATATAGAAAAAGAAAAATGTCAAAAAACAAAAGGAACAAAAGAAAATAAGGAAGAAAGGAAGAAAAACCATGAAAATATTGATGCTAACATGGGAATATCCACCAAGAGTGGTAGGAGGGATTGCAAGAGTTGTGTATGACTTATCAAGAACATTATTAAAAGATGGTCATGATGTAACCGTTATAACCTATCGTGATGGTGAAGCACCTTATTTTGAAGATGACAAAGGAGTAAAAGTATATCGAGTAGACAATTATATGATAAATCCCAATAATTTTATTGATTGGGTTATGCAAATGAATTTTAGCATGCTTGCGAAAGCGAATGAAATTATAGCAGAACAAGGAAAATTTGATGTCATTCATGCCCATGATTGGTTGGTAGCTTACAGTGCAAAAACGTTAAAAAATTCATACAACATACCAATTGTATCTACCATTCATGCAACAGAAGCAGGAAGAAATAGTGGAATTCATGATGAACAACAAAGATATATCAATGATACAGAATGGATGTTAACCTATGAATCAGCAGAAGTAATTGTTAATAGTAATTACATGAAAAATGAATTACAACGACTATTTGGACTTCCCTATGAAAAAATCAATGTTGTACCAAATGGTGTCAACTTAAATTTATTTAATGGAATCGAAAGAGACTATGACTTCAGAAGAAAATATGCAATGGACAATGAAAAAATTATATTATTTATGGGAAGATTAGTTTATGAAAAAGGAGTACAACATCTCATTTCGGCGATGCCTAAAATATTAGCAGGTTATCACGATGCCAAGCTTGTCATTTGTGGAAAAGGTGGCATGATAGATGAATTAAAACAACAAGTAGAAGCGATGGGAATAGGAAACAAAGTATATTTTGCAGGATATATGAATGGAAAAGATGTACAAAAAATGTATAAAGCAGCTGATATATCAGTATTTCCAAGTACCTATGAACCATTTGGAATTGTAGCATTAGAAGCCATGTTATCAGAAAATCCAGTAGTTGTTTCAGACATTGGAGGATTAAACGAAATAGTAGAACATAAAGTAAATGGAATGAAAGCATATTGTGGAAATGCCAATTCGTTAGCAGATTCTATCTTAGAATTATTATATGATTATAAACTTTGTAGCGAAATAACCAAAAAGGCAAAAAATAAAGTAAGAAATCAGTATAACTGGAGTAAAATTGCACAAGATACACACTTCACTTACCAAAAAGCAATTTGTCAATCTATGGCAGAAAAACAAAAAAGAGAGTTGGAACAAGAAAGAGCCAGAAAAACGAAAAAAGCAAAAAATACAGAAAACGAAATTACCAATTTACTTAGCTTTAAAAAGCGTCAAGCCTATGCGTGACAATGAAATCATAATAAAACATACCATTTATTAAAAATAAGAATTAGAACCATAAAAGCCAAAGCCCGCGATGTGGGCTTTTTAACATGGCTTAGTTAGGTAAGTTTTGTTTTTTGTTTTATAATATAAGAAGTAATTTAAAAAACTTAATTCTGTAATTTAAACCTGTCCCAAATTATTCAAAAATGGTCAATCGGTACCTGTCCCAAACTCGCCAAATTGAATTTATTTTTATTTAATTAAAAAGAAAAAATAAATTTCAAAAAAATTTTCAAATTCTACAAATTTAGCGAAAAAATAGTGTATAATAGAAAAGTAAAAATAGAAATGGCGAGTTTGTGCCTGTCCCAAACCCGCCACAACTAATCTGACGAGTTTGTGCCTATCCCAGAATACACCAAAAGGGATAAGTCGTGCCTGTCCCAAACTTGCCAAAAAAGGAGAAAAATAAATGTTTAAATCAGGATTTGTAACACTAATTGGAAGAACAAATGTAGGAAAGTCTACGTTATTAAATTTATTAGTAGGAGAAAAAGTGGCTGCTATTGCTAATAAAGTACAAACAACGAGAACAGCAATTAAAGGAATTGTAAATAGAGAGAAGAGTCAGATTATTTTTATTGATACACCAGGTATTCATAAGCCAAAGACTAAATTGAATGAAACGATGGTAGAAACTTCTTTTTCTAGTATACCAGACAGTGATGTGGTTTTATTTTTAATAGAAGCAACCAGTAAGGAGATAGGAAGAGGAGATCGTATTATATTAGAAAAAATAAAGGAAGCAAAAAGGAAAACGATTTTAATAATTAATAAGATTGATATGGTAAAAAGAGAGAGTCTTTTAAATTTGATTACTATTTATAGTAAGGAATATGATTTTGAGGCTGTAATTCCTATTTCTGCAACCAATTCTAAATATAAAGAAATTATATTAGATGAAATTGAAAAGAACTTAAAACCAGGTCCAGCATATTATGATATAGAGGAATATACCGATCAGACATTAAGACAGTTAGCAGAAGAAACCATTCGTGAAAAGGCATTAAAAATGTTACAAGATGAAGTACCACATGGAATTTATATAGAAGTAGAAAAAATGAAACAAAGAAAAAATAAGCAAGGAGAAGAAATTTATGATATAGAGGCTATTATCTATTGTTTAAGAGAATCACATAAAGGTATTATTATTGGAAAAAATGGCGAAATGCTAAAAAGAATTGGAAAAAGTGCTAGAATTGACATGGAGCAGAATTTTGGTATAAAAGTAAATTTAAAAACTTGGGTAAAAGTCAAAGAAGATTGGCAATCGAATGATTCTATTGTTAATAAATTTAAATTAAAATAATTAGATACTTATGATAGCTAATTAATAACCAAAAATTGTATAAAAAACAGTAAAAGTGCAAAAGATAAAATTAAAGGTAAAACTTTAAATGAATGAAGGAAGTGAGCTTATGATTAAAAAAATAGCATGGGAAACCTTTAAAAATACAGGAGATATTAATACATTTATGGAATTGAAACAAATCGAAAATATCGAAAAAGGGATAGAGGGACGTTCTTCAAAATCCCTAAAAGAGGGATTGAGGGACACTCCTTTTATAAGGAACAATAAATTTAATGGCAATGAAAATAACAACGAATAGATATCGTAATCATAAAGGAACAAAAAGAGAATAAAGAAATAAATAAAAAGGATAATAGAAAATGGCAAATGTAAAAATAAATGGAATTGTATTGGCAGAAAGCAATATGGGAGATTTTGATAAAATGCTTACGATTTTAACGCCAAATGTACGGAAAAATTTCGTGTGTAGCCAAAGGAGCAAGAAGACCGAAAAGTGCTCTTTTGGCTGGAACACAAATATTTTGTTTTGGAGAATATTTGGTATTTAAAGGCTCTCAAACGTATCATATCAATTCAGTGGAACCGATTGAAGTTTTTTATAATCTTAGAATTGATTTGGACAAATTAAAATATGCAGTACATATAAATAAGATTGTGCAAGATGTGACACATGAAAATCAAAATTGTTATAAAATATTACAATTGTTATTAAATACGCTTTATACCATATCAGAAACGGACAAAGATTTAGATATGGTATTGGGAATATTTAAATTACGATTGTTATGTATTTTAGGTTTTACCCCGCAAGTCATAAGATGTACAGCTTGTAAGGAAGAAGAAAAATTAACTTATTTTAGTATAAGAGACAATGGGTTAAAATGTAAGATATGTGGACAACAAGATACCAGTACGATTGCCATTAAGGAAAGTACATTAAATGCGATTAAGTATACGGTAACAGCTCCTCCTAAAAAATTGTATTCCTTTAATCTAAAGGATGAGGCTTTGGAAGAATTTAAATTAGTGACCAAACTTTATTTTAATGAGAAATTAGAAAAAGAATATAAATTAGAAGACTTGTTTTAAAAGTTGCCACTGGGGACGGACCTTTTTGGCAATCTTTTATTTATTTTTTATATACCATACAATCTAAATAATAGTAACTACATTAGTTGCCAAAAAGGTCCGTCCCCAGTGGCAACTTTTCTTGACAACTAAAAAAATAATGTATATAATAAAGCCATAAAAGAGAAGGGAGCGATTATTATGAAAATAAAAATAACAGGAAAAGAGCTAAAAATAACAGAAGCAATCAATGATTATGTAGAAAGAAAATTAGACAGAATCGATAAATATTTTGAGGAAGCAGAAGCAGAGGTTACCTTAAAAACAGAAAAAAATGAGCAAGTTGCAGAGATTTATGTAATAGCCAATGGCGAAAAATATAGAGCAGTAACAGAAGACAAAGATATGTATGCTTCTATTGATAAAGATATTGATATACTAGAAGGACAAATTAGAAAAGCAAAAACAAAAAAAGAAAAAATGATGAAAGATGCTTCTATCAGAACATTGGAAACAGTAACCGATCCAATTGCTGAAATTGCTGACGAAATAGTAAAAACATCTTATTATGAGATTAAACCTATGTTACCAGAAGATGCTGTTTTAAAATTAAAAGAAAAACCAAGTCACAATTTCTTAGTATTTATTAATGTGGAAACAGGTAAGGTAAATGCTATTCACAAATTAAAAGATGGAAAAAATTATGGTTTAGTGGAACCAGAAGCATAAAAATAGAAAAATATTTGAAATTAAAATCGGATTTAAAGATAAAATCAATCTTTAAATCCGATTTTTGCAAAATTATGTAAAAAATGTTATAATATAGAAGATAAACACATTAGGAGGAAACAAAAATGAAAAAACAGCAAAGGAAAAAGCGGTTTATAGAAGGTGGAGTTGTACTATTAAGTGCAATTGCTCTAGGAACAGGAGTGTACTCCAACAGTTCGAACATACTGCTTAAACCAAAAGGAATGATAGCTGAAGTACAATTGGGAGCCATAAAAAACTACGACTTCGTGCAAAAAGTGAAAGATAGGCTAAAAGAGCAGAAAAGGGCAGAGATTGTAAAAGTTGTAGAAGAAGTTGTGGAAGTATCATCACCTTATAAGAATCCCAAAGAAATTGAGATTTCAATGGACATGAAATTGAATCAAACAATAGGGATAGCCAAAGAAGATTTTGTTGAATGGTTGTTAAATTTTGATGAGAAGCATGATCCAGAAGGACTCTATGAAAGAAATGCAGAATTCATCTGGGATTTATGCAAAGAATTAAGTATCAATGAAATCTTTGTATGTGGATTGATGGGAAACGAATTAGGCTGGGGCGGAAATATTGAGGAACAAATACAAAAACATAATTATGGATCAATTATGATTCCAGACACCCAAACCCTTAAAACTTATGAAACAGATGAAGAGGGAATTAGAGCCTGTGTGGACTTGCTTTATAGATGTTACATAAATCCAGAAGGCAAGTATTATAAGGGTGGAACATTGATAGATATAGGACCTATTTATTGCCCTCCAGATCCTAATTGGGCTAAAAAGATTTATGATTGCATGCAAGAGGTAATGTCATTTCGATAAGCAGACTTGTTTTCCAAAATGATAGAGTATATCATAACTATTAAGAGGAGAACTGGTGTTAGTTCTCCTCTTAATAATCTAATTTTGTATAAAAAATAGAAAAGGCAGGAAATCAAATCCTGCCTTTATGTATTTTAAAATAAAATAAATAAAAACAAAATTTAACTTCCTACCAAAATGAAGATTAGTAACTAATAAAAATGAAACTATTTCATTTGTTGTTCAGCTTGTTGTATCATTTTTCTAACCATGTTACCACCGATTCTACCAGCATCTTTAGCTGAGATATCTCCATTATATCCGTCTTTTAAATTAACACCAACTTCACTAGCTACTTCATATTTGAATTTATCTAAAGCAGACATAGCTTCTGGAACTAATTTTTTGTTTGAATTTGTTGCCATCGTTTTTTCACCTCCTGTAATATTACATATCAGAAAAAACCTTTGCTTTTTCTAATACTATCATTTGCCAAAAAGGATAAAAATAAACAAGTAATTTTTTCCAGTAATATAAAAATAAAAACCAAAACTAAAAAATATATTGCAAATTAAAATTTTTAAAGTTATAATAAAAAAGATGTAGCTTAGAAAGGAATGAAAATAGAAATGTATAAATTAGTAGCTATTGATTTAGATGGAACGATGTTAAATCAATATGGGGTTGTGACAGAAAACACCAAAGAAGTAATAAAAAAAACCATACAAAAAGGCACAGAAGTAATTATAGCATCGGGAAGACCAATTGATTCCATAAAAACCATAGCCAAAGAAATTGGAAGCGAAAAATATTTTATAGCAGGAAATGGAGCTCTTATTTATGATATCCAAAAAGAAGAAATTATTTATGATAAATTTTTACCAAGACAAAAAGTATTAGAAATCATAAAAATATGTGAAGAAAATAGCATATCTTATAATGTCTATACAGACCAAACGATATTAGCAACTGCGTTGAAATATAATGTTTTATACTATCAAAAAGAAAATTTAAAAAAAGAAGAAAGTAAACAAACTAAAATTAGTATTATCGAAAACATATATGAATATGTAAAAAACAAAAAAGAAGACAAATTTTTAAAAATAACCATTTGTGACGACAATCAAACCGTATTTCAATCCATTATTAGAAAACTAAGGAAAATAGATGGGATAGAAGTATTGGATGTTTCGCATATGTCTAGGAAAACGATAAAACAAGGGACAGAAGAAAAAACGATAGAATATTATTATACAGAAATAACGATGAAAAATGTTGACAAATGGGGAGCGATTCAATATTTGATGGAAAAATTAAATATTGCAAGAGAAGAAGTGATAGCCATAGGAGATAATGTGAATGACAAAAAA
Organism: uncultured Clostridium sp.; assembly: GCA_947575605.1. Classification (GTDB taxonomy): domain Bacteria; phylum Bacillota; class Clostridia; order TANB77; family CAG-508; genus CAG-269. The sequence goes on along the minus strand of CANPNZ010000017.1, from coordinate 16,420 downwards.
ATGATACAGGAAGCAGGGTTAGGAATCATCATGGCAAAAAGCACACCAGAAGTGACGCAAATAGCCGATTATGTAACAGATTCTAATAATGAAGAAGGAGTGGCAAAAGCATTAGAAAAATTTTGTTAAAAAATTTGCTATTAGCAGTCTTATTATAAAAGCGATAAGAAAAGGTTGCTATATAACTATTTTGAAGAAAAGACCGATAGGTAGACCCTAGCTATGTTTTTTCGAAAAATAGTTATATAGCAACCTTAGAATATGGAAAATTAACTGATTTTTACAGTAAATATTACAAAAATATTACAACCATATTAACTTTCTATAACAACGATTTAATTTATTGATTTTGAAGTCTATTTGCGATAAAATAAAATAGATGGATATTTTGTGAAAAAATATAGAAAAATAAATATTAAGGGAGGAATTTGTCATGGCAACAAATCCAATGCAAAGAAAAGCAAGAAACTCATTTTTATTAGGAATGTTAGTAATGTTATTAATAGCAGGAATTATAATTGCATTATTATTTATGCAATTAATGAATAAAACGAAAAAGGAACAAGAAGAATTAAAAGCAAGTGTAAAAGCTTATGTTTTAAATCAAGACGTAAGTTCTGGACAAGTTATTACAACAGACATGTTAACCATGCAAACAGTAAATAAAAATCTTGTACCAAGTAATGCAACAAGTGATATTAGTATTATTGAAAACTATGCTTTACAAGACAAAGAAGGAAATGACATTTATACCAAATATGATAAAAACAATAATGCAACTTTATACATAAGAAAAGACAACAAAGAATATGAAGTCAAAAAAGAAGATGAAACAGACAACTATTATATTGAAAAAAACAATGATAAAGAATATTTAGAATTAAATACGGTACCATTAGTAGCTAAGGTAACCATGAAGAAAAATACATTAGTAACAACAGAATTAGTAACCAAGAGTGATAATCCTGTACAAAATGACATTAGAAAACAAGAATACAATATGATTATATTACCAATGGACTTAGTAACAGGCGATTATATTGATGTTAGAGTTATGTTGCCATCTGGACAAGATTATATTATAGTAGCCAAAAAAGAAGTAGAAATACCAAATATCAATGGGGTGGATTCAGACGATACTATTTGGATCAATTTATCAGAAGACGAAATTTTACATATGAGTTGTGCTATCATTGAGGCTTACCAAATTAGAGGTTCTAAAATCTATGCAACTAAGTACACCGAAGCAGGAATGCAAGAAGCAGCGATACCAACCTATCCTTTAAATGAAAGTACATCTAAATTATTACAATCAGATCCAAACATATTAGAAAGAGCAATGAATGCCATTGCCAACAGATATAATAATACCAATGCAGCAGATTTAAGAAATAATTATATCAATCCAGTTATTAGTAATCAAGGAGAACAAGCACAAAGTAACATAGAGACCAATATGCAAGAAAGTACGACTAATTCTAAAAATTCAAGAAAAGAATACTTAGATTCTTTAGCAGGAGTGGTAGAATAAAAAGTTTTACTAGGAGATAAAAAAGGAGAGGAACACCAATGAAAAAAATAGGGTTTATAGGAGCCTATGATAAAACTGATTTAATTGTATATGTAGCGAAAATATTAACAACATTAGACCAAAAAGTGTTAGTAATTGATGCGACTGTTAATCAAAAAGCCAGATACATTGTGCCAGCTATAAACCCTACTACTACTTATGTAACAGACTTTGAAGATATGGATATAGCAGTAGGGTTTTCGAATATAGAACACATAAAGCAATATCTAGGATTATCAGAGGAACAAGAACTAGAATATGACATTATTTTAGTGGATACCGATAATTTAGCAGGCTTTACAAACTTTGAATTAGATGTAGCACAAAAAAATTATTTTGTCACATCCTTTGATAACTATTCACTAAAAAAGGGACTAGAAATATTAATCGGCATACCTAATGTAGTAAGTCTAACAAAAGTTTTGTTTTCCAAAGAAATGTTGAAAGAAGAAGACGATTACTTAAATTTCTTGGCTTTAGGTCATAAGGTAGTATGGAATGAATATAGAATTTATTTTCCCATTGAAAATGGAGATTTAAGCGTTATTTATGAAAATCAAAGATTAGCTAAGATAAAATTAAAAAAATTAAGTGTGCAATATAAAGATGGACTAGCCTATTTAGCAGAAGAAATATTAGGAAATGTAAGCGAAGCTAATGTAAGAAAAGCAATCAAGGCCATTGAAAAAGCCACATGGATGTAAAAAATGTCATAATTAATTTGTGGCATAGGAAGGAATGAAAGGAAATGTCAATTGTAACTTTTTGGAATAATGGAAGAGAACAAACTGGTAAAACATTATCATTAGCAGCTATTTGTACCCATTTAGCCATCGAACACAATTATCGAATATTAGTTATTTCAACAGGATATCAGGATGAGAATTTAGACAATTGTTTTTGGCAACCCAAAAAAGTGAAAAAAAATATAGGACTATTTGGACCCAATACCAATGTAGCGATGCAAGAAGGAATATCTGGATTAACTAGAATTATGAAAAGTAATAAGCTATCTCCAGAACACATTACCAATTATACTAGAATTATTTTTAAAGATAGACTAGAAATATTACCAACCTTCAAAGGAGATAAAAACGAATATAATGAAATTAGAAGCTATTATCCAGAAATCATTACCTTAGCGAATAGTTACTATGATTTAGTATTTGTGGATTTAGACAAACAAGTACAAGACGATATAGCAGATACCATTTTAGAAAATTCCCATTTAATTGTTGCCAATTTAAGTCAAAGGCTAACCAGTATTAATACATTTGTAGAATTAAGAGAAGAAAAACCAATTTTAAAAACCAAAAAAACATTATTATTAATCGGAAGATATGATAAATATTCAAAATATAATGTGAAAAATATTTCAAGATATTTAGGAGAAAGAAACAAAGTTTCTACCATTCCTTATAATACATTATTTTTTGAAGCGTGTGAAGAAGCAAAAGTGCCAGATTTATTCTTAAGCATTAGAAAGACTGGCGAAGATGATAGAAATGGATTTTTTTTAGCAGAAGTAAAAAGAACCGTAGATAATATTATATATCGATTAGAGGACTTACGATAGAGAGATAAGGAGGGAAAACTAAATGACAATAACCAACATCATATTAATAGTAGTAGTCATAGGAATTGCGACTTATGTTGTTTTTCATAACATACAAAAAAAGAAAAACGCAGAAGTAGAAGTTCAAGTTGATGTAGATGATAAAACCTATACCATTGAAAAAATGATAGAATTTGTCAAAAGAAGATTGGATGAAATTACAAAAATCAACTTATATGACATCGGACTTTCTGAAGAAGAATTGAAAAGAAGAAAAAATAAAAAGTACGAATTAAAAAAGGCATTAAAAGGATGTACCTATGGTGACGTAAATGATAAAAAATACGTAAAAGAATTGATTTATGATTTATTAGAAAAAGAATATGGTGTAACAGAAAGTAATATATCAAAAGCGATTCCGTTTGATATCCCTTCTCTTTTAACAGCACAAGACAAATTCGATGTTTTAATTTATAGTTATAAAAAAGAATTTGGTTATGAAGCATTGACCGAATTAATTAAAAAATATAATTTAGCGACATTAAAATATGTAGAAGGAGAAACCAAACCTTCTTATGTGATAACCAGTAATGAAATAGAAGAAATCTATGAAAAAGAAAATATTATTTTATCTTTTTCAGACAAATTATCAGTTGTCGTACAAAGAATTTATCAACACTATAAAGGATATAGTAGTATTGATGAAGTAAGAGACATGAATATAGATGGTGTATCAGGAGGTGTATCAGGACTTCCAGAGAGTTTCTTAAGCCAAGTAGCACAAGCAGATGGGGACTATTTAGAACAAGTAACAGAACACAAAGTACCAAGAGCCTGTGATAGTATATGGATTTTCTTTCAAGGTAAATCCATTCGTTTGGAATTCTTATCTTTTGGAACCGAAGCTGAACTAAAGAGAGTCTGTCAAAACATTTATAAATACAACAATCCAGGACAATTATCAGATACCAATGGTTATAAAATTAATGAAATGAAAGATGGTTCTCGTGTCGTTGTTGTAAGACCAAGCTTTTCAGAAACATGGGCATTTTTTGTAAGAAAATTCGACGTAAAGCGTTCTACACTAGAGCAATGGTTTAAAGGAGAACCAGGATGTGACGAATCCATTGAACTATTAAAATATTTAGTAAAAGGAGCTAGAATTATCTCTATCACAGGTGAACAAGGTTGTGGTAAAACCACTATGCTGATGGGAATGATTGAAAATATTTACGAAACAATGAATATTCGTGTTCAGGAAACAGCTTTCGAGCTTCACTTAAGAAAGATTTATCCAACGAGAAACATTTTGACCTTTAGAGAAACAGAGACGATATCAGGACAAGAAGGTTTGGACGTACAAAAGAAAACCGATGGTTCTGTTAATATCATTGGAGAGGTTGCAACAGACCCCGTAGCATCTTGGATGATACAAGCAGCCCAAGTTGCTTCTAAGTTTACGTTATTTACCCACCACGCAAAAACTTTTCCAAACTTAGTAACAGCACTTAGAAACTCCATGTTAAGAGCTGGGGTTTTCAAAAATGAAAAAACAGCAGAAGAACAAGTTGTACAAGTATTAAATTTTGATATTCACTTAACCAAAGATTTTAAAGGAAAAAGATATGTAGAAAGAATTACAGAATGTATACCAGTAGAAGAAAAAAATGAATATACTTTTGACCACAGAAAGGAAAAGACATTAGAAGGAAAATTTGATAAATTTTTTGATAATGCAACTCGTTATTTTGAAAAAATAACCGATAGACAATTATATACATACAGAAATATATTAGAATATGTAGATGGAGAATATATCATAACCAATCCAATTTCAGAAACAAATTTAAAAGATATGAGAATGAATATGGATGAAACAGATATGGAGAAATTTGACAAATTTGTAGAAAGACATTGGGGAAATACGAATAGACAAACGGTACCAGTTAGTAGTACAGTAGAAGCACCACAACCAAAAAGAAGAGGAAGAAAACCAAAAGCAGATACACAAGAAGTGTAAAGAACTTACTTGCGTTGTGAAATAATGCTTCATAAGAGAAGGGAAAGTTCTTATTCCAAATGGATAGACAAGAAGAATAGATGTGTCCCATGACAAGAGAAAGGGGTGAGTAACAAGTGAGTAATAATGTAATATTTTATTTGATGGGTGGTTCAGCAGCAGCATTTGTGATTATTGTATTAGCCTATATAATACTATCTAAAAAAATGCAAAAGTCCGAATATAAGAAAATACAAAAATTGCAACAAGGAACCAAACAAAACAAGTTTTCAACAGAAGTATTGTTCCAAAAATTATATTTAGCCTATATAAAAATACCATTTATAAAAAGATATGCCTTAAAAATAAGAAGAAGATTAGAAATTATAAATATAGAAGATGAATACAATACGAGAAAAGGAACTGCTAAAATATTGACAAAAGCACTTGTTATTGTAGTACCAATTCTTATTGCTACCATGATGATTACCTCTTCTAACTATCTTTTAATGTGTATTCTACTTATTTTTGAAATATTCATGGTAGATACTTTAATTGATGGTTCTGTTGATAAAATGGACAATAAAATCTTAAAAGAACAAATAGATTTCTTCTCAGAAATTAGACATGCTTATCATGAATTTAATATGGTAGAAGAAGCCATTTATCAAGTATCACAAGATGATGAAATGAGTGTATCCAGACAAGGAGAAAAAATATACGAAATATTAATTTCAAATGATCCAGAAACAGAATTAGAAAAATATTACGATATTGCACCCAATAGTTTTTTGAAAGAATTTGCAGGAGTTTCCTATTTAACGAAAGAATTTGGGGATAGAAAAGTAAATGGAGCCTCTTTATATTTAAAAAATGTAAATAATATAACCCAAGAAATGCAATTGGAAATTTTAAAGAGGGACAAATTAAATTATGTATTTCAAAGTTTATCTGCTATTTCGATTGCACCAGTCTTGTTATTAGAACCTTTGAAAAATTGGGCTATTGGTAATTTCTCATTCACAGCGAGTTGGTATCAAGGAAAACCTGGAATGATTGTGCAAATTTTAATTTTAATTATCACGTTTGCTTCTTATATATTAGTTAGAAAATTAAAAGACAATGGTTCCACAGGAATGAATATGAAAAATACAGAAAATCCTTGGCAAGCTAGATTATATAAGAAAAAACCAATTAAAAAAGTAGTGGATTTATTTATTCCAAAAGAGGATTCTAAAGAATATAGAAAAGTACAACAATACTTAAAAGATGCAGCCTCTCATTTAAAAATGGAATGGCTTTATATCAATCGAATTGCGATGGCAATTGCAACTTGTATTGCTTCGATTGTGATATTTACACAATTACATATGATTGCTATTAATTATATCTATACAGAGCCAACCACAGATTATGACTTGATTGGTGGTCTATCGGAAAAAGATAAGAAAAAGGCAATGGAAATTACCGAACAGGATAATAAAGTACTCGATCAGTTTAAGGGAAAAACAAAAACAACGACGGCACAAATAAAATTAGCAGTACAAAGATTAAAATATTATCAAGACGCAGAAGAGGCTGAAATTGATAAAGCGGTTGAAAGAATTGAAGGAAAACTAAAAATTATTAATAGTGAGTATATGCAATGGTTTGAGTTGTTATTAGCTTTTGTATTTGCGGTAGTAGCTTATATGGCACCAATTTGGTTGTTAATTTTCCAAGTGAAAATGAGACAATTGGAGATGGAAGATGAAATTATGCAATTCCAAACGATTATATTAATGCTGATGAGAATTGAAAGAGTAAATGTTGAAATTATATTAGAATGGCTAGAAAGATATTCGAATATTTTTAAAGCTCCTATTACCAAATGTGTGAACAATTATGAGGCTGGTGCTTGGGAAGCTTTGGAAGCCATGAAAGAAGAAGTTAGCTATACCCAGTTTATTCGAATTATTGAAAGTTTACAGGCAGCTGTTGAGAAAATACCAATTACCGATGCTTTTGATGAATTAGATTCAGAAAGAGATTATTATCAAGAAAAACGAAAAGAGTCAAATGAAAGATTGATTAAAAGAAAGGGTATGATTGGAAAAGCAATTGGTTTCGCTCCAATGGTGTGTATGTTTGTAGGATATTTGATTATTCCGCTAGTATTTATTGGATTGACGAGTATGTCAAATTCATTTACTACAATGAGTAACATGAAATAAATAGTTTTTAGGAGGTAGGCAGAATGGAAAATGCAGCAAAAGCATTAACAATTGCGGGAGGAATTTTTATTGCATTAATGATATTGGGAGCTCTTATATTAATGTTTAATAATTTGTCGAGTTATCAAAACCAAAATGATGCAACAACCAAACAAATGCAAACAACAGATTTTAATAATGAATTTACGCCATATGATAAACCAGATCTGACGTTGATGGAATTAAAAAGTATATATAATAAAATAGCAAGTCACAATAAAAGAAATCCAGATGAAATAATAAATACTAATATAAAAGATATTTATTTAGATATAGAAAAAGATTTTAAACAACTAGATGAGGAACAGAAACAAACTGCTGTATTTTCTTGTAAAGGGGTAGGATATGCTTCGAATGGGAAAATAAACAAAATGGAATTTGAACGAGTTAAATAATATTTACAGTGAATAGGAAAGAAGGAGGAAAACAATGGAGAATGCTTCAAAAGCATTAATTATGGCAGCAGGAGTACTAATAGGAATTTTAATTTTATCATTAGCAGTTTTTCTATTCATTGATTTTGGGGCGACTTCAAAGGGAATTTATGAAAAAATGGAAGAAAAACAGTTGACACAATATAATGCCCAATATACTGTGTATGAAGGAAGAAGCGATATTACAATATATCAAATTATTACTTTACGAAATTTAGCAGAAGAAAATAATATATATTATGCAGATTATACAGAATATAAGAATAATACAGATTATAAAGTACAAATTGAATTACCAAGTGAAATGACAGGAAAAGAAAATCAGGATTTAATTGATAAATATAATGTTGTAAATGCTCAGGGCGATTTGATACATAAATTTAAATGTACAAGTATAGAATATTATCCATCTGGAAGAGTAAAGAAAGTAAAAATACAACAATAACATTTGTTAGAATTGACAAAAAACTTGAAAAAAAAACAAAAAAGTGATATAATTAAAAGGAATTGGAATGAAAAGAATAGCAATATTTTTATTAACCATAATTGCTATTGTATCTACAATGGCATATCTATATTTAAACTATATAGCAAATTATAATAATGCACAGAAAAACAATAGGCAATTTCAAATATATCAAGAGCAAGAAATGACAGGTGCGGAAATAACAACTTTAATTAATAAAGTGATAGATTATAACAAGCAAAATGATGTTAAACAAGACAATAAAGGACAATATATAGATAATGGAACAAATTCATTAAATATGGATATTAAATTTATAGATGATGATATTACTTATAATATAGAAAGAATTTATCAAAAAGGAATGAATTTATTTTTATCCTATTATAGGGATATTAAGTTTAAATGTAAAAAAGTTCAATATCATAGTGCTACCAATAAAATAAGTTATATGCTAATTGAACAAATTACACAATAATAGTTATTAATTTTTATAAAATATAAAAACAAAACCAATACTAAGGAGGAAAAAATTATGGAGAATGCATCAAAAGCATTAATTATTGCGGGAGCAATATTATTGTCAATTTTATTAATATCATTGGGAATTATGATTTTTAACCAGGCACAAGATACAGTAAATAATAGCGGAATGTCACAAGCAGAAATATCAACTTTTAATAATCAATTTTTGAAATATGAAGGAAGTCAAAAGGGTTCTGTTGTAAAGTCTATGATTAATGAAGTAATTGCAAGTAACTCAGATTCTAACCATTCAAGTAATGGAGCTACGGTTACAGTTACATTGAATGGTACTAAAATGAGTACAATAACGACTTCTGGAATTAGTACTTCAAAAACATATACAATTGAATTAGAGTATAATAAACGGACGAGTTAGCAATATAAAAATAACAGGATAATTAATATAAAATGTGAATTTTATAGGAGGAAAATATGGAAGAGAACATAGCAGATGCCTTAAAAATAGCAGGATCCGTCTTATTATTTGTTATGGGACTTTCTATATCTATATTATCTTTTTCGCAAGCAAGAGAGTCAATTGATTTAGTATTAGCCTATTCAGACCGAGAATCCTTAACAATAGAAAATGATGATAGATTTTATTATATGGCAAATAGTAAAGACACCAAAAGATATGTAGGTAAAGAGACAATTATTCCAGCCATATATAGAGCTTATAAAGAAAGTTATAAAATTGTATTTGAATTTCCAAATGATGATCATTATTTGTTTACACAAGATGTTAAAAATGAGCAAACAGGACAATTTGAAAGGGATAAAGAAATAGTAATTATAGACTTAAAGGAGCAAAACATTGGTTCTGACTTAGCTAGTAGACAATTTTTAAATGGAATTTTATATCGTGATTTTGAATATGAACCTGGAAAAAATGAGGAAGATTATAAACAATATTTTAAAATAAAGCCTAATTCAATAAGTTTATATGAATATCTTACTAAAAAAGAAAAAGAGGGAACTTATAAAATAGAAGAATCTTTAGGAACTTTTTATATAGAAGATTTGGGTGGTACCCCCTATGTAGATCAGAAGAACCCAGATGGAACAATAGAATCAGTAAGACAAGCAGATACCAATAAACAAGAAAAAAGAGTAATAACTTATAGATTTATACCCAAATAATTAAAAAATATTATATTTTACATTATAAGTAGGATATAAAAAAGGAGGAAAAGAAATGAGCGATACTTTAATAACAATCATAGCAATAGCTTTAGCAGCAGTATTAATGTTCGTATTCCCACTAATGACAATATCGGATAGAACAGATGATGTAGCACAATTAACAGTTGAAACAGCAACAACTGAATTTGTTGATACCATACGTACTACCGGAAAAATTACAAAAGCCAATTATGATCAATTCTTAGAAACAATAACTTCAACTGGTAATACTTATAATGTTGAAATGGAAGTGCAAGTTAAAGATGAAAATTTAGGGAAGAAGGTTTCACAAGCCACATCAGATAAAATAGGAGAAAACGTATACTATTCTATTTATACTTCACAAATAGAAGATGAACTGAATGGAAGTAAGAAAGCATATTATTGTAAAGAAGGAGATATTGTTTCAGTGAGTGCTAAAAATACTAATCAAACAGTATCACAACAATTAAAGAATTTCTTTTATACTGTGACAGGAAACGATGCTTATACAGTTGCAGCTGAACACGCTGGAATTGTAACAGCAAATGGAAAATAGAAAAATGAAAAAAGGGGGATAGCTTGTGATATAGAAAATATTGCAAGCTATTAAATGTTAGAAGCGAAAGAAAGGTAATACAATGAAAATACAAGGATTAGCCATTATAGCAATTATTATCATTTTACCTATGAGCATTATTTTGAATTCATATGCACAAAGTCAAGTCAAAACATTAGATTTACAAGTGCAATATGACTCTAAATTAAATAATGCTACTTATGATGCCATAAAAGCATTTCAATTAAATATGTCAAATAGCAGTACATCGGAATTAGCAAATTCTAAAATGCGTGATATTAAAGCATCTGTAAATACTTTTTATAATTCATTGTCAAGTAATTTTAACATGTCTGGATATGGAAAAGATGTTTTGAAAAACTATGTACCAGCTATTGTATACACTCTTTATGATGGGTATTATATTTATTCTACTTATGATAATAAATTAGATTTAAAAAATGATAAATTTGATGATAAAGCAACCTATCAAGATGGAGAAAAAATTGATGGATTAAAACCATATGTATATTATAGTTGTAGATATAAGCCAAAAGAAAATAGTGATTTTGTAATAACTTATTCTTTGGACAGCTATATAACAATACAAGGAACAGTAAATGGAAATCCGATTAATGAATCTGGATATTTATTAACAGGAGTAGAGAAAGAACCTGGTGGAGGATATTCTTATAGAGGAATTGATATTATGGAAGAAGAAAAGACATTAGAACAATACGTATATGTAGAAGGAGATACGACAGGTTCAGGAACAAAAAAAATATCGATAAATCCAGGAGGAAAAGTATTAGGAAGTATAGCGCAATATCCATGTAAAAAGATAAATGGTGTAAAATATTATGTGCAAAATGATGGAAAAGTATTTTCAATTGTGAATGATACAATATATAATCAAAAAGAAGTACAGGGAATAACAACAAATAACAATGGTATAAGATATTATAAAAAAGCCAATGAGCTTAAAAATGATGTAATAGGAAATAATGTTAAATATGGAGATATATTAAAAAATTTAAAAGTTTCTGATGCTGTGGATGCTTATGGGAAAAAATATAGTGACTATGTACAAAATAATCCTTATGAAGGAAGTGATTATGAGATATTTGCTGAATTATTTGACACATCAGGAATTTATATTGAAGACGAAAATTCAAATTTTAATGCTCATAAATTAAAAGTAATTAAAAATGCTATTGAGAGTAATTTGATACCTGCAATATCTAATTATAACAGTATATCAACATCAGAAGTAAATTTTGCTATGCCAAAATTGCAAGAGTACGAATGGGAACAGATAACACAAAATATATCTATGATAACATTTTTGCAAGGATTAAATATAGGAGGAAAAATTTATAATGGATATTCTATCGTTTCTAATAATAATAATGAAGATTATGTTTCAGAAGATTCTATTTATATATTAAATAATGGAGAATATCATAGAGTAACAGAAGAAGGACTAGAGAACAACAATTTGGATGGGGCAATTGGAGTATTTAATATTGACTTTGAAAGAAGAAATGCAACCGTGACCGAAAAAATAAATGATACGGAAGAATATAGTAAAACTATTTATTATTATCCGAGAGAAGACAAGGCTAGTTATCGTTCAATTGTTGATATAAATAAAAATAATAATAAAAGCATATACGAATATTTTAAAGATGTTAATGAAGGTACGCCTAAATATAAATTAGCACAAATATATTATACAGCTCTAGGAAGAGAAAGATTTAGTATGTATCGAGTAATGAATAAATTAGAAGAAATCCAAGAAATATTAAAAGATAAAGCATGGTAAGATCTAGAAAAAGAGAATAATAGTTGCTTTTTTAACCAAGCCGTCAAAATGAATAAAAAAATTTTTTAAGTAAATACTAATAATAGCAAAAAAGTAAGGAGTTTTTTATGAAAAAAACAATAACAAAGCTATTATTAGTATTTTTTTTAATGGTAATCTATGCGTACACGTTAGCCATAGAAAGCATACCAAACAATATCATTATATTGGAAGGAGAAAACATTGCCTTAAAAACACTATTAGGAATGCAAATCAAAACAGACACAGAAACAATGGAAACGATATCCAATTACAATACCAATACCATTAGTGAAAAATCAGGAAAGGCAACCATACAAGTGAGCTTATTTGATAACATTACCTTAAAAGACGTTAAAGTTGACATCTTGCCAAGAAGTAAAATCATACCAGTCGGAAACATAGCAGGAGTCAAGTTATACACAAGTGGAGTATTAGTAGTTGGCATGTCAGAAATAGAAGGAATTGACAATAAAAAACATAAACCCTATGAAAACACAGGAATAAAAGAAGGAGATACCATCACACAAATTAATAATAGGGAAATTAGTTCCACAGAAGAACTAATGGAAACCGTAAATCAAGCACAGGGAAAAGCAGTTACCATCAAATATATTCAATCCGAAGAAACCAAAGAATGTAGTATTGAACCAGTCAAGACCAGTAACAATGAATATAAACTTGGGTTATGGGTACGAGACAGTGCAGCTGGTGTAGGAACGGTAACATTTTATGAGCCATCCACTAAGACATTTGGGGCATTAGGACATGGGATTACAGATATAGACACAGAAGAGTTAATCAACATTGCATCTGGTGAATTTGTCACAACTAGAATTTTAAATATTACAAAAGGAGAAAGTGGGCAACCAGGTAAAATACAAGGAACAGTTGAGAATCAAAGAAATATTGGAAAAATCTATAAAAATAGTAAATTTGGAATTTATGGAACAGTTGAAAATTTAGCAAGTCTAAACATAGACACTTCAAAAGAAATGGAAGTTGCCCTAAGAGATGAAATACAACTAGGAAAAGCGAAAATTTTATGTAGTTTAGATAATCAAAAAGTAGAAGAATACGAAATCGAAATCGAAAAGATTTATAAAGAAAATAATTATGATAATAAAAGTATGCAAATAAAAATAACAGATAAAAGGCTATTAGAAAAAACAGGAGGAATTATACAAGGAATGTCTGGTTCACCAGTGATCCAAAATGGTAAATTCGTAGGAGCTGTAACCCATGTTTTAGTGAATAATCCACAAGAAGGATATGCTGTTTTTGGTGATATTATGCTAAAACAATCCAAAGAAATTCAATAATTTTTTGGAATAAAGTCCTATATTTTTCATTTGTTACTATTAACCTTTTAAGTAAAAATTTACAAAAAATATGCAAAAACTATTGCATATTTTTTTACTTTGTCATATAATTCAACTAATCAATTCCGTTACCACAAAAAATTTAAAAAGGAGGTACATAAGAATGGAAACAGAAATACTAAATAAGATATTAACACAAGTAGAAAAAATTGGAACAGACTTGACAGAATTTAAAGAGGAGATGTATGAGTTCAGAAATGAAGTGAACGAAAGATTTGACAAAAACGAGAGAGAATTTTCAGAGTTTAGAAATGAGATGTACAAATTTAGAGACGAAGTCAATGCAAGATTTGACAAAAACGAAAAAGAATTTGCAGAATTTAAAAACGAAATGTATGAGTTTAGAGATGAAATGCACGACTTCAAAAATGAAATGTATGAATTTAGAGATGAAGTCAATGCAAGGTTTGACAAAAACGAAAAAGAATTTGCAGAATTTAAAGACGAAATGTATGAGTTCAAAGATGAAATGCACGACTTCAAAAACGAAATGTATGAGTTCAGAGATGAAATGCACGACTTCAAAGATGAGATGTACAAATTTACAGATGAAGTGCATGAAAGATTTGATAAAAGCACACAAGAAATAGCACAAGAAATTCACGAAGTATCACGACATATGAGTAGTAAATTAAATCAAGCAGTTAGCGAAGTAAAAAAAGAAATAAAAATCATTATAGAATTAAACGAAAAAGGGCATAATATAAAATATGCGTAATAATAAAATACTGAAAATAAATAAAAAAACCGAGCCTAAAAATTACTAACGCACAATTTATATAAAAAATCCCTCAGAGATACTATCTGAGGGAAAATAAATTTTATTTTATGAAATTAACATAGGTCCAATCTCTGTTACTGTACCAGCACCAAGAGTAATCACGACGTCATTTTCTTGTACATGTTCTTTTATGTAAGAAACACAATCGTTAAAATCAGGAATATATTTTGCTTCTTTTCCAATGACGTTTAATTGATTAACTAAATCTTTAGAGCTAATACCATAGGTGTTTTTTTCTCTAGCCGCATAAATGTCTAAAATGATGATATGATCAAAATTCAATAAAGCATTAGCAAAATCTTCTAGCAAATTTTTGGTTCTACTATAAGTATGAGGTTGAAAAACAACCCAAGAATCATTATATTTTTTATGAGAAAGTGACTTAGCAGTTGCTAAAATTTCAGTAGGATGATGAGCATAATCATCATAAACACTAATTTTATTATCTATTTTACCTTTAAATTCAAATCTCCTATGAGCGCCAGTAAATTGTAATAAGGCATTTTTTATGGCTGATTTTTCAATCTTATATTCGTGGCATAAGGCAATACAAGATAAAGCATTTAATACATTGTGTTGGCCAGGAACAGAAAGCTTTATGGTATCATATAAGGTACCTTTGTAATATACATCAAATTGAGGAAAGCCATCCTCATCAAAAATAATATTATCAGCATAAAAATTAGCATTTTTATTTTGAATACCATAGGTAACGGGTATTACATTGGTACATTTAGCTAGTTCCAAACAACTACTATCATCTCCATTTAGAACTAGAATGCCATCATCTGGTAAAAGTTTTACGTATTTCATAAAAGCATTTTTGATATTTTCAAAAGTTTTAAAATAGTCTAAATGGTCATTGTCAATGTTTAAAATAATTTGTGCTTTTGGACTAAATTTTAAAAAGCTTTCGACGTATTCGCAAGCTTCAATAATGAAATGCTCACTATTTCCTACCATATAATTTCCGCCTAATTGTTTTAAGTAAGCACCAACTTGAATGCTTGGATCTTTCAAGGCTTCTTTGAAACATAAAGCAACCATAGAAGTAGTAGTAGTTTTTCCGTGAGTACCAGAGATACAAATCGTATCTTGATAACAACGAGTAATTTCTCCTAAAAAGTCTGCTCTTTCAATGGTAGGAATATTTAGTCTTTTGGCTTCTAACATTTCTGGATCATCTTGCTTGACAGCGGCAGAATACACGACAATGTCAGAATTAGCAACATCTTCTAAATTGTGTCCAACAGTAACTTTAAATCCTTTTTGGGTTAAGGTTTTGACATTTTCAGAATGGGAAGCATCGGAACCAGTAATGGTAAATCCCCAGTTTTTTAAAATGGCTGCAATACCACTCATGCTAACGCCACCAATTCCAATCATATGTATATTTTTATATTTTTTTAAGGTATCAATATTTGGCATTTGTAAACACTCCTTCAACGGATAAATTATATAATTTTATGGGCAAAAATTCAATAGTTTGCTTGAAATTTAAAGAAAAATTTGAAACTTCTATATTTTATTGGATAAATTAATTTTTTGTGACAAAAATAAATTTTAATTTTTTTGTAAAAAAAAGAAGGAAAAACTTTTTTTATGAAGAATTATATAATTGTACATAAGATACAAGCTATATGTACAAAATAATATTATAAAACTTAAGGAAGGTAGGTGCTATTGCAAAATGCAAATCACAGATGTACGTTTAAGAAAAGTAAATTCAGAGAACAGAATGAAAGCTGTTGCTTCTGTAACATTCGATAACGAATTCGCAGTACACGATATCAAAGTTATCGAAAGCCAAAATGGATTATTCATAGCTATGCCAAGCAGAAAAACTCCAAACGGAGAATTCAAAGATATAGCTCATCCAATCAATGCTGAAAC